>NZ_WTPY01000014.1 GCF_011378905.1 Paraglaciecola sp. 20A4
AACTTAAATACTCTATGATGTTTGGACATAAAAAGACCCCCAGTAATTGGAATGTCCAACTATTGGGGGTCACTTCAGTTGTGGCTTTTTTTATATCGCGGTAAATTGCAGAACAATTGAATGGGGAGAAAAACGAACACCTTATCGACAGCTTAACTGGACGATTCGGGGGTTAAATCCATACGGTATTGAAAGCGCTCTGGGTGATATAAAGCATGTAAATAATCTACTAATTTTTCGTTTTCATCATAAGAGCGACGGGTTAGGCTTAGTAGCGCAAAGCCAACTTCGACACCTAACTCCTTGGCTACATCTGGCGTGGCAGCCGAGGCACTAAGAATTTGCTTTACATGTTTGATTTCAATGCCGTTTTTACGGAATATCTCGAGTCGAGTAGTTGACTCTAAGCTAGCCTTTTCGTTGAACTTATTTAATCCTTTACTCCAACTTATGTAATAGCCAAACGCTTCTTGTAAACGACTTCGCACCCGAGTCATTTTGAGTAGAGTTTCGCCTTCAACTAACCCAAATTCCTGAGCAATGTCCCCAGGTGGGCGAGCCGTTGTGAGCTCTATAACTCTCGCTGCTGAATGTTGACCCATAAACTCCAACTCTTGCAGCATGCCAACTAAAGGCGCTTTCACTGGCTTAGGTTGATACTTGTGAGTGACGTGAGTGCCTTTAGCGCGGCGTCTGGCGACCAGACCTTCTGCCGCTAGCTCGTCGAGAGCCCTCTTGGCAGTGATCCGTGAAATGCTAAATGCTTGTGACAAGCCGAGCTCGGTTGGCAATTTAGAGCCGTCTTCTAAACTACCGTTTAAGATACTTTGCTTAAGCAAACTGTATAACTGGTAGTAAAGGGGGGTAGGTGACTCATCATTTAATTTGGTTTGATTTAACATAGCGAATTGAGAATCAAATGACATGGGTGATCCATCTCCATCTAGTAATGGTGGGGTGTAAGAAAATGATATATCAATATAACAAGGTAACATAACTACCGCTGTAAGTCTTTTGTCAAAAGGAACGGAATGAGTTGTTGTCAGAGGTAAACTAATGTTGTAATGTCCTAATGATAGTACAATAGACATTAATCTCAATGTGACATCGATATCAACTTCATGTTGCTCGCGAATAAAATTGTAAGGAGAAGGCTTTTGAATACAAATACTCAACCTAAGACAGACATGTTAAATGCCATGATTTCGGTATTAGGCAAAGACAATGTGTTGATTGATGACTATTCGACGAGTTTGTATGCCCAAGACGTATATACCAAAAATATTCCGGCCGAGGTAGTGGTAAGCCCAGGTGATAAGCATGAGCTAAGTAGCATGTTGAAAATTGCCGCTGAATTCGAAATGAATGTGGTGCCTCGTGGTGGCGGTATGTCATATACCAAAGGCTATGTGCCTGCTAAAACCCATAGCGTGATGGTCGATCTTAGTCGAATGAATCGAGTGCTTGAGATAAACACTCAAGATATGTATGTCACCGTTGAGAGCGGCTGTACTTGGAAAAAACTTCATGAGGCGCTTAAAGGAAAAGGCGTACGCACACCCTATTGGGGCACGCTATCGGGCAGCAAAGCGACAGTAGGGGGTGGGTTGTCGCAGAACTCTATTTTTTGGGGATCTGGCCAGTTCGGCACTGCTGTTGATTCGGTTATTGGTTTAGAAGTAGCGTTAGGTGACGGAACGTTAATAACCACTGGCTCAGGGGCACAGATTAATGGCACGCCTTTTTTCCGTCACTATGGACCAGATCTCACCGGCATTTTTACCTGTGACAATGGTGCGTTAGGCTTTAAAGCGACGGCAACGTTTCGCTTAATCCCCGAGCTACCAGCGAAGGGATTCTTGGCCTTTGATTTTAAACAAGCTGATGATTGTATTGCGGCCATGAGCGAGATTTCGCGCCAAGGTTTAGCCATGGAATGCTTTGGTTTTGATCCTTTTTTACAAGCTTTACGCCTTAAGCGTGAAAGCCTAGCTAAAGACGTTAAAGCGTTAGCGGGTGTTATGAAATCATCCGGTTCGTTTTTGGGCGCGCTTAAAGATGGCGCCAAGTTGGCTATGGCTGGCCGTGGTTACATGAAAGATGTGGGTTACTCGGTACAAATCATAGTTGAGGATCGCATTGACGCCGCAGTCGACGCGCGTATGAATGATATTCGTGCCATTGCTAAGCAATATAACGGCAGTGAGATTGAAAATAGTATTCCCAAAATTACCCGTTCTAATCCGTTTGGACCGGTTAATAATATGTTAGGGCCAGAAGGAGAGCGATGGGTGCCTGTGCACGGTTTGTTCCCCCATTCTAAAATCAAGCAAGCACATGATGGCGTAGAAGCTATTTTTGCTAAACACGGCAGTGATATAGAAAAATTCGATATCGGAGTTGGCTATTTATTTGCAGTGGTAGCGAATAATTGTTTTGTATTAGAGCCTGTCTTCTTCTGGCCTGATGCGTACACTGAAATTCATGAAAAAAGCGTTGAACCTGATTATTTAGCTAAGGTTGGCAAGCATCCTGAAAATCTACCAGCCAGAGCAAAAGTACAGCAAATTCGTACCGAGTTAAGCACCTTTTTCAAAGAGTTAGGCGGTGTGCATCTGCAGATTGGTAAAACGTATCAATTCAAAGAAGGTTTGCAACCAGATACCTATAAAATGATTCAGGGTATAAAGGCTATGGTTGACCCAAATGGCCGGGTCAACCCCGAAACATTGGGTTTGGAGTAAACCCCATGAGCAACGCACCTGTGTTTAAACACTACGTTACTTTGGGCAGCGATAAGCCTTGGCAGATTCACTATCGTAGCCAAGGCCAAGAAAAGCTGCCAGTGATTATTCTGTTGCATGCGTCGCCTATGTCGTCAGCGATTATGCTACCTATTATGAACGCGTTATCTGATTCATTTAGAGTGATTGCGCTGGACACGCCTGGCTATGGGCAATCTGACCCATTACCACAAAATGATGTGGTTATAGCACAAACCCCAAGTACTAGTTTACAGCCCTATGTGCAGGCACTAAATGAGTTCATTAACGCTTTAGAACTTGAGCAGCCGATAATATATGGCTCGGCAACGGGGGCACAGATTGCAATTGAATATGCAAAAGCGCACCCGAACACCATTAAAGGCATGGTGCTTGAAAATGCAGCGTGGTTTAAAGAAGATGAACGTAACGCCATTCTAAAGCAGTATTTCCCTGATATTAAAGCTCAAAAGGATGGCTCACATTTAGCCTTAGTATGGAAAATGTCGAGTCAGTTATTTCATTATTTCCCTTGGTTCGATACCTCAGAAGAGGCCCGAGTTGGCAATGCTGATATACCTGCACAAGTGATCCAAGACACCCTTATGGGCTATTTAACGGCAGGTGAAAATTATCATTTGGCTTATCGTGCCGCGTTTATGAATGAACGCCCAGAGCAGTTGAGTTCGGTGACCGTGCCAACGCATATAATTCGCTGGCCTACGAGTCTGCTTAAGCAATACGTGGACCGGTTGGACGAGGCCGATTTGCCATCAAATATTCAAATGCGACCTGCACAGGCTAGCATAGAAGGGCGTTTTGCTGCGCTAAAAGCGTCAGTGCAAAGCCTTAGTCAACCATCAGGTGAATAAGTATCATGGACAGAACATTATTTGAAAAAATTTGGCAGCATCATCTGGTTGAAGAACTAGATGATGGCGCGGCGCTGATATACATTGACCGGGTTTTTTTACATGAGCGTACCGGCTCAATCGCCCTTAAAAGTTTAGAGGCTGATAAGCGCTCCGTAGTGACGCCAGAACACGTATTTTGTACCATGGATCATATCGTGGATACCATTGCTGGTAGAGGTGATAACACCAAAGTCCCCAGCGGAAAAAACTTTATTCTTGCTACCCGAGAAGCGTGTCTTGCGGCCAATATTAAATTGTTTGATGTGAACGATCCCCAACAAGGCATAGTACATGTGGTGTCTCCCGAGCTAGGCATAGTGCAACCCGGAGCCACATTGGTGTGTCCTGACAGTCATACTTGTTCACAAGGTGCCTTAGGTGCCTTAGCGTGGGGAATAGGCTCTAGCGAAGCAGAACATGCCTTAGCCACCAAAACCCTGCGTGTCAGTAAGCCCAAAACGATGAAGGTCAACTTCAACGGAGAGCTTGGATTTGGCGTGAGTGCCAAAGACATGATTTTACATCTGATAGGCGCATACGGCACGGCAGGCGGGGCAGGTTATATTATCGAATTTTGTGGCACAGCGGTCGATGGCCTTGATATTGAAGGGCGTTTAACGTTATGCAATATGGCAGTTGAGTTTTCAGCTTTTACTGGCCTAATCGCGCCTGATGAGAAGGCCATCGCTTATTTAAATGGGCGTGAATACGCACCCAAAGGTAAGTTATGGGAGCAAGCTGTTATGTTTTGGCAATCATTGTTTAGCGATGAAAATGCCAAATTTGATCACGTAATCGACATCGACTGTGCCGATATTAGCCCGACTATTACGTGGGGGAATAGTCCACAGCATGCCTGTGGTGTGAACGATGTGGTACCGAGCATAAATAAAAATGCCACTCAAAATCAGCTTAAGGCGATGAATCGTGCTTATCAATACATGGATTTACAACCGGGTATGGCCTTAAAAGGTTTGCCCATTGGCGCCGCTTTTATTGGATCGTGCACCAACAGTCGACTATCAGATCTACGCTTAGCCGCTAAAGTGTTAAAAGGACGTAAAGTCGCATCAGGTGTGAACGCCATATGTGTTCCGGGCTCAACTACCGTTAAGCGCCAAGCTGAAGCAGAAGGGTTGGATAAAATATTTATTGCGGCAGGTTTTGAATGGCGCGAGGCAGGATGTTCGATGTGTTTCTTTGCGGGAGGGGAAAGCTTTGGTTATCGCCAGCGCGTCGTCACCAGCACTAACCGCAACTTCGAGAGTCGACAAGGTCCTGAAACGCGTTCGCACCTAGCGAGCCCGGCAACGGTTGCTGCTTCGGCTATTGCCGGCTGTATTGCCGATGTTAGGGAGTATTTATAATGGAGAAGTTCACTGTTCATCAAGGCGTGGCTGCCCCTATGTTGCAAATTAATATCGACACGGATGCGATCATTCCGTCTCGAGAAATGAAGTTAGTGTCTAAACAAGGTCTCGGTGAAGGCTTATTTGCAGGATGGCGCTACACCTTACCCAATGGCCGTGAACCAAGCCCTGATTTTGTATTAAATCAAGCTCAGTACCAAGGCACCAGTATTTTACTCGCTGGCGATAATTTCGGTTGTGGATCATCACGTGAGCATGCTGTGTGGGCGTTAAAAGAATATGGTATTAAGGCGGTTATTGCTCCCGGGTTTGGCTCTATTTTTTATCATAACTGCATCAGAAACGGTATTTTGCCCGTGGTACTGCAAAATGATGAAGTGCTGGCACTGGCTAAACATGTACAACAAAATCCACAATCGAATCAGTTGAACATTAACTTAAATGAATGCTATGTGAGTATGGTTATAACCAAAGGTAACGCTGCCATAGAAGGTACGGAACCCCAACGCTTTACCTTTTCGATTATGCCAGCCCAACAAGCTATGTTGCTTGAAGGTTTAGATGGCATAGCCTTAACGCTAAAGTCAAAGTCTAAAATTGAAGACTTTAAGCAGGCATATCAACGTCAATATCCTTGGCTCGCCTAGATACTAACTTTATTTTTATAAGGTGATTTGTACGAAGTGCTGCGTGAAATAACCATTCAATAGAAGTACGTTCAAAAGATAGTCATGATATATAAGCAGATTGTCTAAAGTGGACCCAATAGTTGGACAAACCAACTATTGGGCTTTTTTATGTCCTGTATCACAGATTATACAGGCATAAAAAAACCGCTGATTACTATGAGTAACAGCGGGTTTGTCTAGGATTCGAAAATAAGTGCTGGGTAGTTAAATGGGTATTGGCCTCGTACTAAGCCTTGACTACACCAAGTGCTAATAACTTCTTGATGTCGTCATCGCTAAAGCCTGCATCTTTTAAGGTGGCCACCGAGTTACCCTTATCAGTGGGGATATCATGACGCAAAGGCATACGAGCATTATTCATTTCAAGCGGTAAGCCCGGTAATTTGGTTTTATGTCCATCGGGTAGCGTAACGTCAATTAACCCACCAGCGTTTAAATGAGGGTCGTCAAACAAATCAGACGGCTTGTTAATCGGTGCGAACGGCAGACCAGATTTTTCTAACTTATTCATCAGTTCTTCTTTACTGAGCTTGGCAAATACTGCGTTGATCACAGGCAAAATACGTTCTCGCTGAGCCACACGTCCGTTATTTAATGCTAACGTCTGATCCAGTGAGAATTCTTTTAGGGAAAATGCCTCGCAGAATATGCGCCATTGGGTGTCGCTGACCACACCGATAAAAACCTGCTCGTCATTGGCACAATGAAATATGTCGTAAATAGCCCATGCTGAGCGGCGTACCGACATTGGCGGCGGTGCTTCACCTGTGACCGCTTGCTGCGCCATATGCTGACCGACCATAAAGGCAGTGGTTTCATATAAAGAGCACGTCACGCTTTTGCCTTGATTAGTATGATGGCGTTCTTCAAGTGCGGCCAAAATACCAATAACGCCAAACATACCGCCAGTTATATCAATTACTGAGGAGCCTGCGCGCATTGGTTTATCAGGTAAACCAGTCATGTAGGCCAACCCACCCATCATTTGGGTAACTTCATCTAGCGCGGTGCGATGTTCATAAGGACCACTTAAGAACCCTTTTAATGAACAGTATATCAAGCGAGGGTTAAGACTTTTTAATTGCTCGTATCCTAGGCCCAATTTATCCATTGCTCCGGGGCGAAAGTTCTCAAGCAAGATGTCAGCGTCAGCTAACAACGATAGCGCGACTTCTTTTCCCTCAGTAGATTTAATGTCTAAACAAACACTTTTTTTATTACGGTTATACATCGAAAAATAGCCGGCACCGGAGCCTTTTAAGCGCCGCGTATTGTCACCACCAAGGGGTTCAACCTTGATCACGTCAGCCCCCAAATCGGCCAAAATAACCCCAGCGGTGGGACCCATTACCATGTGTGTGAATTCAACCACTTTAATGCCTGTCAATGGAAGTCGTTCTGAATTTGGCTTCACTGAATTTGTCATAAATCGTTTTCCCAACTCTGTTGATAACGCTCTGAGTCTTTAATAAAAGACGCGCTTCTTTTTGAAAAAGACTACCTTTTGTCTGTATGATATAATATTATAACAATAGAGTTTGAATGTAAAAGAACAAGATTAACATTTGTCAATTCAAGGCCACTGCTAGCGAGCTGTGGCCTTGCGTAAGACCATTCAAGCAACGTATTTTAATTTTGCACATCCTATTCTTGTGCCTGTTATGTGTTTTCAGGCAGCGGTAGGATCTCATTATTCAGCCTTGACTAACACCAAGGCCTAAAGTTGGAAAAAACATGGCAAAGTTTGATATTGAAATCAGTGAAGTCGGGCCTCGCGATGGTCTGCAAAGTATTAGCACCATTATGCCCACGGCTGATAAGTTAGCCTGGATTGATGCCTTAGCTGCAGCGGGTATCCCGGAAATTGAGGTTGGCTCATTCGTACCTGCTAGTGTGTTACCGCAACTAGCCGACACGGCTATAGTTGCCCGTTATGCTAGAGAAATAGCGGGTTTATCGGTAGCTGTATTAGTCCCTAATTTTCGTGGGGCGCAAAATGCCATCGAAGTTAGACCGACCAAAATGAGCATCCCTTTATCGGTCAGTGAAACCCATAGCTTGCGCAACGTTAAACGTAACCACCAGCAAGTGCTTGAGGAAGTAAAACGTATTGCTGAGCTAGTAAAGAGCTTACCTAAAGACCAACGCCCTAAATTTGAAGGGGGGCTATCAACGGCATTTGGCTGCACTATCGAAGGAATTGTCAGTGAAGACAAGGTAGTGGAATTAGCCGTCGCCTTAATGGAAGCAGGTTGTGACGAAGTCGGACTGTCTGATACCACCGGCTATGCTAACCCAGCGCAGGTGCAGCGCTTAATCAAAAAAGTATGGGCTGCTGTTGGCAAAGAAAACCTAACGGGCATTCATTTACACAACACTCGTGGTCAAGGTTTAGCGAATGCACTGGCCGCGGTAGAAGTGGGCATTACCACCATTGATTCTTCAATGGGCGGTATTGGTGGTTGCCCGGCAGCACCGGGTGCGAGCGGTAATATCGTGACTGAAGATTTAGTCTTTATGCTCGAAGCCATGGGCTTAAAAACCGGCATTGATTTTGATGCTATGTTTGCTGCGCGAAAATTTTTAGCCAAGGCATTACCGAACGAGCCATTATATGGCTTTACCCCTGACGCAGGCTTACCCAAGGGATTTCAACGGGCCTTGTAATCTAGCTCAAACAGGAAAATAACACTATGTCACGTTTATCTGCTTTACCCATTGACGCATTACCTGATGATATTTACGCCATTATGACCGCGGGTGAAAACATCATGGGGTTTACCCCGAACGATGGCTTGATCATGGCGCGATCACCCGAAATGCTCAAAGCATTTTTGGGCTTAGTGCAGTCTATTTATATGCCAAGTGCGCTGGACAATGATTTAAAAAAGCTATTGGGCTTAATGACTAGCAGCGCAAGTGGATGTCAGTATTGTGAAGCACATACCCAATACGGTGCATTGAAACACGGTATTACCGAACAAAAAATAGCGGCGATATGGGAATACCAAACGAGTGACTTATTTAGCCCAGCGGAACGTGAAGGATTAGACTTGGCGCGCAATGCAGCACTAGTGCCTAATGCGGTAACCGATGAGCAGTTTGCGCGCTTAAAAACGCATTTCAGTGAAGTGCAAATAGTGGAAATCGTTGGGGTTATCTCGTTATTTGGTTTTTTAAACCGCTGGAATGCCACGTTTAAAACGGATATTGAAGCAGCACCTGCCCTGGCAAGTGCGAAGTTTACGAGCAATGGATAACTATTAAGAGTAATTATTAAAAGAAATAGCGCTTATTAAACGCGTAGTCGTAAAAAGCCTATTAATAAACGCCGCTGTATGACGGTCAAAAATAAGGAGAATATGATGCAATTGATAAATCTCAACCATTCACCGTACGCGACACGAGTGCGCATATTGATCCGCAAAAAGAAGCTGGAAATCGATATGGTTGCACCGACTTTGGCGTTAAAAACACCTGAGTTTATGGCGGCATATCCACTAGGGAAAATTCCCTTATTAGCGCTAGATGACGGTCAATATCTACCTGAATCAATTGCTATTATGGAATATTTGGAAGATGCGTTCCCTGAGCATGCATGTAGACCGAATGAGCCGCTAGCAGCGGCTAAATCACGAGTAATGGCAAGCTTTACCGATACGCATTTGGCTCCAGCTTTGTTGCCGTATTTTAAAGCCATGATGCTGCCTGAGTTTACCTTTGATAAAAACGCACAATATGACGTGGTGAGAACAGCTTTAGAAAAACTCGATCAGTGGCTAAAAGCTAATATCGTGTTAGAAAATCATGCCTTAACCATGGGGGATATTGTTCTGGCCCCTACGTTTTGGTGGGTTGATGTCACCGTGGGTTTACACACAAAGAACGACATAACCGAAGGATTCGATTCTCTCAATCAATGGTGGGATTGGGTACGCAGTGATGCTGATGTTCAGCGCGGTATAAATGAAATGGCCAGCGCATTTGCAGCCTTTCAGAGTCAGCGGTCGTAAAGCGGCCTTTATCAAACAGTTCTTAATCGGAAGAGAAAACATGAAAGAAAATATGCAGGTGCAGCTAGCATCAACGCCAGAATCACAACCTCAGCCAGAGCATTTTACCTTAGTAAAAGGCGCAATGCCGCAAGCGGGTGATAAGCAAGTGCTATGTGAGACAATGTATTTATCCCTAGATCCCTACATGCGCAGTCAGATTGCTGGCCGCCATATGTCGGGTTCGGTTAATCCTGGCGATGTAATGCGCGGTGAAACCGTGAGTAAAGTTATTGAGTCTAATCACCCGGATTTTAAGGTTGGGGATATTGTGCGTTGTTTCGGCGGTTGGCAAAATTACTCAGTGCATGACGGTGACACGATCTTTAAAGTTGAAAAAGAAATCGACAACCCTTCTTATGCATTATCCGCATTAGGTATGCCAGGGTTAACGGCTTATGCGGGAATGGTTTGGCAAGCCCAGCCTAAAGCCGGTGATGTTGTGGTCATTCCAGCTGCCATCGGTGGTGTAGGCTCAGTGGCGGGCCAGTTGGCAAAAATATACGGCTGCACCGTTATTGGTATCGCAGGTTCTGATGAAAAGTGTGATTATGCCGTAAATAATCTGGGTTACGATGCCTGTATTAATCGTAAAAAGGGCGATTTAGGTGAGCAGCTTGATAAACTTTGCCCTAACGGTATTGATATCTTTTTTGATTTAGTGGGCGGCGATATGCTTCATACTGTTTCAGAGCGTTTAGCCATTGGCGCCCGAGTGATATTGTGCGGTCTAATGGCAGACTACAATAAAACAACTCGTAGCATGGGGCCACCGCCTGCGATGTGGATCAAAGCGCGAGCAATTGTTTATGGCCTAGTGGTTTATGACTTTGAGCCACGCCGAGACGAGTTTGTGGATGCGTGCTTAGGTTATATTAGAGAAGGTAAACTTATTGTACGTGAAGATATTGCACAAGGCTTGGCCGCCGCACCAGATGCATTCTGCCGCTTGATGCGAGGCGAGAATATGGGTAAAGCCGTGGTGAAAATTTAAATAAAAATTACGCAACATATTACGCGTTATTAGAATTGGTTGGGCTCTAAATAAGTAATTTTGAGTTCTAATCAATTCACCTAAGTCTGCCAAATACCCAAAACGGTTTTTTTGATATCAATAATAGCTAACGTAGCCGTTGCTTTTTCTTTTTCGTTAAGCTCTCGTCTAGGGTAGTGGGACGTTTGTAATAATTGCAAAATTGATTCTGTTAAAAATCTGCTTTTTGCTCCATAAACATGCCGATCCCCATGTCGCTGCTGCTCTGGCACCCAATACTTCATCGGTTGAATAAGATGAAGTTCGTCTTTTGCGCGGGTAATAGCAACGTTTAGCAACCGTCTTTCTTCTTCCAAACTACGTTTATCGCCTGCGGCGTATTCATTAGGAAAGTTGCCATCAGCGACATTTAACACATACACATTATTCCATTCTTGGCCTTTCGCACTGTGTACCGTTGACAGGGTAAGAAAATCATCATCAATTAAAGGTCGTCCAGCAAGATCTCCTGTTGCTTGAGGTGGGTCTAAAGTGAGCTCAGTTAAAAAACGCTCTCTTGATGGAAATTGTTGTGATATTTGTGCCATCTGTTCAATATCACCAAAACGGACAAAGTGGTCATCATAATTAATTTCTAACAATGCTTTATAAACCTGAACCACGGCATTCACTTGCTCTGACCAAACAATTTCGTTGTTATGAATAGCACTAACCACTTTGATCAAATCCTGAAATAACGACTTTGCAACGTGAGGCATAGGATAATCCATCAGCTCGTTTAATACGTATTGTTTGACCTTAAGAGTGTGAATGACTTTTTCCGCTATTTTAGGCCCGACACTGGGCAATAGTTTCAACAGCCTAAACGCTGATATTTTATGTTTTGGGTTATCCGCCCAGCGTATTATCGACAGCAAATCTTTCACATGGGCAGCTTCTAAAAATTTAAGGCCGCCGTGTTTTACATAGGGGAT
Source organism: Paraglaciecola sp. 20A4 (assembly GCF_011378905.1). Taxonomy (GTDB): domain Bacteria; phylum Pseudomonadota; class Gammaproteobacteria; order Enterobacterales; family Alteromonadaceae; genus Paraglaciecola. The sequence goes on from NZ_WTPY01000014.1 coordinate 11,756, forward strand.
ATTTCGCCGAGTCAGTTCTAATTCCAATCGGTCGCTGTGATAACTTGACCTAAATAAAATGGCTTGTTGTTTTAATTCGATACCTTGTTCACGTGCAGCCAAAACCTTTTCGACAATATATTGGGCTTGCTTCGTGTCATCTTCAACAGAGACTAGTTTAGGTTTTGTACCTAATTTTCGCTCACTGAATAATTCTACTTTGTAACCTTCTGATCCTTCGCCGAGCAACGCATTTGATAAATCCAAAATACCTTGGTGAGATCGATAATTTTGAGTTAATGAAATTACCCGTGCGGGAGGATTAAACTGCTGAGGAAACGTTAATATATTATCTACATTGGCGGCTCTAAAAGAATATATAGACTGGGCATCGTCACCGACCACGGTCAATCCCTCACCAGTAGGAAAGAATCCCATCAAAATGCCAGCTTGTAACACATTGGTATCTTGGTATTCATCGACCAATATATAATCAAACTGTTCACGTACATGTTGCGCAATTTCAGGTACTTGGGCCATGTGATAGCAGTATAAAAGAAGGTCATCATAATCTAGGCACACTTGTTCCATTTTTGCTCTAGCGTAGGCAGCAAATAGCATTTTTAACTCTTGATGCCAATCCCTACAATAAGGAAAGTGTGCGTCAAGAATATCTTCTATCGTTTGCTGGCTATTAACACAGCGAGAGTATATATCGAGGCAGGTTTTCTTTTTCGGAAAGCGATTTACGCTAGATGTGAAATTCAGTTCATGACGAATAACATCAATCATGTCAGCGCTGTCATTTCGATCCATGACCGTAAAGTCGCTTTCCAGACCTATGGCAGTTGCATGCTCCCTAAGCAAGCGGGCTGCAATAGAGTGGAAGGTTCCCATCCATGTTATTTTACTAGGTTGATAGCGGTTTTTGTCTTTGGCGCTTTTTTTATGTCGTTGTTGTTCGATGATTCGATTTGCTCGTAAAGATAATTCGCCCGCAGCACGACGAGCAAACGTCATTAGCAATATTCGGTCGGGGGATTCGCCATTTAAGATAAGCTGCGCCGTTTTATGTGCAAGCGTATTGGTTTTACCTGTTCCTGCACCGGCAATAATGAGTAAGGGGGACTTATTGAGCATGCCATTAGCGTCTGTACATTCAACTGCTTTTTGTTGTTGTATATTTAGCAACATTGTATCGAGCATTCTCTTACCTAATCATATTGTTCTTATTAGGCAATATAATTGATTTCTTTTTAACTGTATATAAAGCCAGTCATTAAGTGGTGTGATAATGATCCGCTTCTCGCTAAATCAACTCGGTATTCTAAAATAAGTGGGGCGTGTTGATGCGCTAGGCTGATTATAAAGACGGTCTTGTCTTTAGGTTTTTAGCCACATATTTACTCAGCGTAGCCTTATGACCAAATCAACGATATTACCTATCAACGCAATTTTAATGATGCTAACGCCGTTATTAACAAATCTGAAATTTTTAAAGCACTTAAAACTAAGTGACTAGCATGGGACTCAATTTCCGACTAATAATAACTCCATAACAGACAGTAGAACGTGGATCCTATTTTAGCGTTGGGCTGGACAGTGACTGGTCAGTGACTGGACAGTAGACATTATGCAATAACGCAACGTTGAACATTTGCCGAGATTGCTCAAGTTTATATGAAAATTCGCGCTAACAACGCCATCAAACCAACGGGTAAAGGTTACTTTTTTGACTGCACACAATAATTAAAACCGACTTGATGACAGGCTAATAATACATTCAGCGATTGCTCGTGTTCTAAACTGCTGAAGAGTTTTTAATCGTTTTTATAAAATAAAATCGACCACTAGGAGAACAGAGTACTGGCATATAAAGTTGCAATCCCGTTTGGCCTTATCAACACACGAACCGTTATATATTTTTAGTTTGCAACGACTGAAGGTTAACCCTTTACCGAGCTATTGTCAGTGTTAACAAGCAATAGCGCAGCTAACTTACGTTTTTCAATATACTGGCCTAACGAAGCACCAGCAATAATCATAATTAAGGTAATAAGGTTGACAGGTTTTAACACGACTTCAGGGATAAATATTGCCATCCAAACGACTGATAGCAAGGGGGCTAAATAAGCCAGCGCACCAATGACTCGGGTGTCTCCATGACGAATAGCATAATCCCACGTATAAAAACTTAACCCCATTGGCCCAAGGCCGAGTAAACCAATAACAATCAGGTCGCTACTTGAAGGAATAACGGCTTGAATGTCTGCCGTTAACGCATAGCTACTTAACGCAAGAATACCTGATATCAAACAAAACCCAGCGACTGCTGACATTGGCATATTGGTGTAACGGCGGTTAGACAGCGTATAAAATGCCCATAATAATGCTGCGATAAAAGCTTCACTATAGCCAAAAATATCTGCAGCATTAATGGTGATAGATTCTTGAGATAGCGTTAATAAAACGCCAGTAAAACCCAAAATAGCACCAACAATATGACCGATATTAAGACGTGATTGGGTAAAAAAAGGTGTGCCCAGCACAATAAAAAGTGGCCAAAGGTACTGGATCATATTAACGCTCATTGCTGGTGAGCGGCTAAACGCATCAAAGAGTAAAAAATGGTATCCGAACATACCAATAACCGCACTTAGCCAAACCTTCTTGGGTAACCTCCATTGCCGCCAATATCTCAGCCCAGGTAATGAAGCGAAAATAAGGACTAACCCCACTGATAGTAAAGACGGAATATGCGTTATCGTGACGGTTAAGACCGCCAAAGATGACCACATGATGATGGTCAATAATGCACTAACGTACGCTTTATTCATTTTCTACTCAAAATTATTGTTAGCTGTAAATGGTTGATTAATATATTTTATATTAGGCAATATGTTCATCAAGTGTACTTTAAGTATGTTGGATCCAGATTGCCGGTAATTAATGTGAAAGGGTTATAAACTTCCAGGCTAAATCATATCGCGTATCTTCGTATTTAACACTTGTTGAGTAGGAGTGACGCCGCTGAATTGGCTCTTAATCGTAAAATAAAGCATTTGGTAAAAAATGTATTCAATCTAATGGTAGTCAAATCGGCAATTTTTATGGAACAGGTGTATTCTTATTATATTGGTCGCTTTGAATAGTGATGCCCAACTAATGTTAAAACGTATATTTAGAACGCTTATTATCGTCACACCGCTTCTTTCATTTGACGCTATGTCAGGCGGTAAACCAATATGCTATCGGTTTGCTTGTGCCACATTCTCGATAAATAGCTACGGGATCACGGAAGTGATTTTTACTTCTCGGACAAAACAAGAGCTAAATTGCTGGGTTAAAGTGCAAGCCGCCCCGGTTAAATTTAAGCTAAAAAGCACATCGCGCATTTTCAGTGCGGGATATGGATTTTCATCTTCTCAATTTCTATGGCGTTGTGATTTGCCCTAACGTTTGACGACTAACGACTAACGCCTAACAATTAATATTACTTACGCGCTAAGGCGCATAATCTAGCCAATATACTGCCAACGACCGTCACTAGATATCGCCAAATGTTACCACCGTCTGTTCGGGCGACCATAATGGGTATTTAGCCATAACTTTGGTAAACATCGGACTTTGTAAATACTGGTTAAGCCAACGCTTTACGTTTGGATAAGGTGACTGCAAATACCACTGCCGCTCAATTCTGGCGAATTGTCGAATAAATGGCAACAGCGCTAAATCTGCCAAACTTTCATCATTATCAAGCAAATATGCATGCTCACTTAGGCGTTGCTCTAGATTTTGAATATAAACTTCGCATGCTTGTCGGCAGTCTTCCAAATTAGTTTCATGATAGCGCTTAGCGCACTTATACGCTTCTAAGCACGTTTTAAACTCATGGTCGAATAAGTCAATTAAGCTCAACATATCAACTAGTTTTGCTGGTGGCTCAATGTCGATTTTACCTAGCTGCGTACTTAAGGCTGCTGCGCGCAGCAAGTTTAACGGATCACGTTTGCCTAGCACCCAAAGCATAATATTGAGACTCTCATCAATGACTTCGCAACCATTTATATTCGAATCAAGCACCAAAACAGGCACGGTTCCTTTAGGTGATGCAGCAAGCATTTCTGCTGGCTTATTTTTGAGTACGATGTCTCGAAGCTCAACAGGTAATTTAGATTTATAGATAGCCAACCGCGCTCTCATCGCATAAGGGCAATTTCGTAAAGAGTATAGAATAGGTAAGGTCATCGAATGGTATTCGCCTTGGTCTTGTTCATATTTAACATAGGGCCTGTTGTCCATTGCTGTATGGGCAGATTTTAGCGGTATTCAGAGAGGGATTATACGGGTAAAATGCCCCGCTCAAATAATCTCGAACGATTACCGATACAGTCCTTGGCAATTAAGTTGAATAAATGAACTCTGAAATTGAATTATTAGCACCTGGCGGCGATGTTGACGCGATAAAAGCGGCCATCATCGCGGGCGCTGACGCAGTATATTGCGGCTTAGATACCTTTAACGCCCGTAACCGCGCGTCTAATCTCTCCTTTGAGGAGCTTGTTGGCGTCATTCGTTTAGCGCATGAATATCAATGCCAAATATTCTTAACGCTAAATATAGTGATTTTAGAACGTGAATTTAAATCTTTAAGCAAACTGTTGACTAAACTGAGCAATACCACGCTAGACGGCGTTATCGTGCAGGATATCGGTATGTTTTACATTTTGCGAAAGTATTTCCCTACACTTGATATTCACGCGTCGACCCAACTAACTACACATAACGTTGGACAAATTCCGTTTCTTAAGCAGCTTGGGGCGTCGCGGGTTAATTTATCTCGTGAATTAAACTTAAATGAAATCACAGATATGGCCGCAACTGGCCATCAGCATGATGTACTAACGGAAGTCTTCGTACATGGTTCACTATGTGTCGCATTTTCAGGGTTATGTTACTCCACATCCGCCAGTGTAGGTAACTCAGGTAATCGAGGACGTTGCAGTCAAGCGTGCCGTGAAGAATATGAAACAACGCCGTCAGGCAATAACTTTCCATTAAATATAAAAGACAATTCTGCCTTTTTCGATTTACCGGCATTAATTAATGCTGGCGTGCATTCGTTTAAAATTGAAGGGCGGATTAAAGGCGCGAGTTATGTGCACACCGTTGTTGATAGCTTTCGAAAACAAATAGATGGTTTTATCACTACGGGTAAGTTAACCCAAGACGGTGAGCGGTTATACAAGGTATTTAACCGAGATTTTTCCAATGCGTTTTTACGTGGTGACTTAAACCAGTCAATGTTTATTGAAAACCCACGAGATAACTCAAAAAACCATGCCATTGAGGCAAGCAATGCGATTTCGGTTGTGCAAATTCATAAGGTTGAGCAAAACTTAAACCTCGAAAAAGATCAGATTACTGCCTCGGTCTTTCAAAAAATTAAGCATTTGAGCATTGATAAGCTGACTCTTAACCTCGTTTTTTCTGGCGAAGAAGGGGGGCCGTTGACCGTTACCGTAACCACACTAGCAGCGTCGACCCTATCATCTATATCACCAGCCACGACGAATACCTATGTGCTGCAATCCGATGATGTGCTAACGAAAAATGACAAAGCACCGCTTGATCACGCTACCATCAATAAGCGCTTCAGAAGTTTAGACAACGCGGCATACATTTTGACGTCCCTAGATACTGCCCAATTAGCTGATAATGTTAGCATGCCATTTAAGGCGCTAACCTTACTTAAGAATGAAGTTGCACGGGTGTTAAATAGTGGTCAAAAAGTGCTGCCAGAAGTCCTACTACCCACATTGGACCGCCACGCAAAATTACCGCCAAAAAAAGCCAAGACTCGGGCTGACTTATCGTTGCTAATTTGTGACGAAGCCGACGTGAGTTTAGCTGATGTCACGGACGCCGATATTTACTTTAAGTTGCCAGATGCATACAAGCGTGGCTGTACTAAATACGTGAAATTTTTGCTTGATAACCCACGATTAATCCCTTGGTTTCCGTCAGTATTAATTGGCAAAGATTATGATGTAGCGCTTAATATTTTACAGCAGGTAAAACCAGCGCTTATCGTGACTAACAACACAGGTATTGCTTATAGAGCCTACGAACTCGGTATAAAGTGGATTGCTGGGCCGTTTTTAAACACTACCAATAGTTATGCATTGCTTGCGATGCAAGACGGATTTAATTGTAGTGGCGCGTTTATTTCTAATGAAATTAATAAGCAGCAAATCAGCAGTATCGCTCGGCCAAAGAATTTTAAAATGCTGTACAGCATTTATCACCCGATTTTATTGATGGCAAGCAGACAATGCTTTTTTCAACAAAGTGTTGGTTGTGAAAAACCCCGTATAGACAATGGGTGTATGCTTTCTTGTGACAAATCTACTAGCATCACTAACTTAAAAGGTGATTCGTTTGCCATTGATAAACAAAAAGCTGGTTACCCTAGTATCTATAACCAAGATCAGTTCTTAAATACTGAAATCATTGACGATCTGGCTGATTTGTTTGATGAATTTATGATTGATTTAACTAATATCGGCGCTGGCGATAAAGAATCTCCTGATAAGGCGCAACTTATTGGGCAGTTTGAACAGCTCCTTAGTAGCGACTCGGCCAAGGGGAATGATATCAGTGTAGTGATTAATCATTCACTTAAGACCATGGTGCCAGAGTCCACTAATATTCAGTACCACAATGGTTTGTAGAGCATAGTTTTAAAGCACGCATTGTAATAACCGGAGGGTAAACGCCTCCGGTAAACCGATTTAACCGTTACTCATTGGCTCGTATTATTTCGCATTCGATATGTGTTTCGCATGAAAGTGAATTATTAACCAGACATGACCCTTCGGCCTTCATCAGCAATTTTTCAGCTTTTTCGCTGTTTTCATTTGCAGGTATAAGCAACTTCACCTTCGAAATAACATGGGTGAACTGTACTTTGTGCTCTACTTTATTAAGCTCTCCGACAGATTCACATTCAATGGAAATCCATTCTAATTTTGACGCTCTGGCGATAGCTCTAAATGAAAGAATAAGGCAGTTTGAAACCGCTGCGATTAAAAGGTCTTCTGGTGACCATTTGTCTCCCGGTCCATTGAACTGTTTAGGGGGTGCTACTTCAATATTTGGTAATTGTTCAGCACTGGTCGTCAAATTTCCCACAGCTTTTCCTGCTGCTTTGACCTTGTATTGATGTGGTAAATCGCTCATTGAAATTTATTCCTAAGTTGAATGTTACTACGACCTGACCTGCTAAAAAGAGTTATGCGCACAATGCGGCTGCACAATACTCAACTTAGCGTGTTAAATGTGTCAAATAAGTATCCTCGTAAAAATGAAATTACTTACAATTATTTCACCAAACTAAACGCGCCTCGATTATCCCTATAGCATAACCTATGGCTAAATCTTCGGGATAATATTGTTCGAGGGTTTTCTTAATATCAGCAGATAATGAACTTGCATGGTAGTTTAAACATATTCCCTCAACGGCTTGCGTTCCTATATCGTTATTTATTATTAACAATTTCCGAGAAATGTAGAAGGGGAGGTGTGCTACTTTTTGCTTGATGCACGTCAAATTTAGCGAGTATAGTTCTTTCTAAAGTATCTGAACGGGCATGACTGGTATTTCTAGGTTTCGAACTAACTCGCCTACTGCTCCCACTGCATTGCTCAACTAATTCAGCACGTAAATCATGGGTTATTTTGGGTCCTTCAATTGAAAAAACCTTAATAGCATACTCAATAGCGCCAGATTGAATAGCCTCGTTTAATTCAGGCTTTAGGGGATCACTGAACATTTTCACGATAGTTATGGCTTCTTTTTTAGCTCGGGTTCAGTGGCCCAAGACTCAACTTTTGGCTGAAACGAGACGAAAAATAGCGTTACGCATATTGTCTCTCTAATCCGTGTGTCAGTTATTAATTTATCGAACTATTACGGTTAAATTATTTGTCTGAAGATCGCGATATTCCAAACCTTTACTCACAGAAAAACAGCCAGGAAAACTATCATCTGCTATTTTTCAGCGCCAGCCTTGAGCTACATCAATTTTCCAGCAAGGCCGCATAATTAAAAGGACACAGGTCTACGTCCATAAGAAAGTATTAAGCCACTATAATGAAGCAGTTGAAGTGATCGATTGGGCCAACTGAATATTCACATTACCGATGATGTCCTCACCCCTTTTTGCGTGTTTAATATCCGACTGTGTGCTTTTAAAAATAGTAATCCTACGTTTATAAATATCTCTGAAAAGCTTCTTTAACCTACTTGAAGTACCTTTTTAAAGTAGGCTTTTAATCGCTTCATAAATCTAAACGTTATTAAAATTATCAGTTTTTGAATTATTTGGTCTAAAGAATACAACAATAAACTGAGTGGTTAACTTACCTTAAACATGAGTTTACAACGCTATTTATAAGGTAAATATCCTAAATATCAATACGTTAGTTGTTTATCAACCCGTATCTACTCCTTGAATATTACAACCTTGACTTTGCTTATTGTTATAATAATATGTCATTAAGCTCATTCGACATTAAAATAATATAAAGGGGACATCATGAGTACGTTTATAAAGAAGGGGTACCTTGCTACCGCGATTGCTGCAGTCTTAGCGTCATCTATTTCTCCTGTTTTTGCGCAAGAAGCCGGAAAAACCGAAGGTGCTAAAGCTAAGGAACTAGAGAAAATTATAGTCACCGCGCAAAGACGTGCTCAGTCAATTCAGGAAGTCCCCGTTGCGGTTACCGCCATCGGTGCAGCCGACTTAGAGTTGAAACAAGTCACTAATGTATTGGACCTGCAATATGAAATTCCGAATATTAGTCTTGCGACTAATACAGGTACCGCCAGCGGTGCACGGATATTTTTACGTGGTGTTGGGGAAGATGAATCTCGAGTGTCTGCTGACCCTGCTGTGGGCGTTTACGTCGATGGAATATATGTTGGTCGTCAGGTCGGTGCGCTATTTGACTTAGTCGATTTAGAACGAGTAGAAGTGTTGCGGGGTCCTCAAGGTACGCTCTATGGACGTAACTCGAACGGTGGCGCGATTAAACTCATTAGTAAAGCACCAGAGTTAAATGAAAATTACGGTTTAGTTAAAGCTACAGTAGGCAGTGATGGTCGTTTAGACGGGCGCTTTACCGGTAATTTGGGGATTTCGGATACGGCGGCGATCCGCGCAACTGTATTAAGTAAATCACGAGACGGTTTTCATACCGTTAATCCAAATGGTGATTTTGCGGATCAAGCCGGAACAGAAGCGGGTGAGAAAGACACCAAAGCATTTCGCATCGCCTTGTACAACGAGTTCAATGAAGACTGGACTATGAACTTGGCTTTTGATTACACCAAAGATAATTCGGATCCGGTGCCTGACAGTGTTGCCGAAGCACACGATGCAGATGATAATTTATTCACCATTGAGCCTGTACCTGGTGTGACTTGCTCGGCGGCAACACCGGCTGCTTTTTTAAGCCTAGGGTGTTTCAATGACTATCGCAGCGAAGTTGAAACCAGCGGCGTATCGTTAAATGTACAAGGTCAAATTGGTGAATACGACATTAGCTTCCTGACTGGCTATCGCCAAATGGAAGATGACTTATCCAGTCGGATTGGTTTTCCCTACACACAGCAAACTGACCAAGACCAATTCAGTCAAGAAGTCACCTTGAGTTCTAATTACGAAGGGGCATTTAATTTTGTTACCGGCATTTACTACTTTACCGAAGATGTACAAATGGATTCGGTTTTTGTCTTTCCTTCCGAACTAGGAATTGAAACGGAAGCCTATGCTGCGTTTGTGCAAAGCACTTATGATTTTAACGAGACGCTAACCCTAACGACAGGTATTCGTTATACCGATGAAAGCAAAGAGATCGATGCCTTGATGCTTATCAGCGGTGGTAATCGTAATGAGCAACTCGATTTTAGCAATACTACTTATAACATCGCGCTAAACAATCAGTTTACCAAAGATGTGATGGGCTACGTGTCTTACTCTACTGGCTTTAAAAGCGGTGGTTGGTCACCGGATTGTTTTGCTGTTCAAAGCGCCTGTTTTTTACCCGTTGAAGAAGAAGAGTTAGACGCGTTTGAAGTTGGCGTACGCAGTGATTTACTTGATAATCGTCTTCGTTTAAACGCAACGTATTTTTACAATAGTTACGACAATTTGCAAATAGCTTCCTCTGTGCCAGGGCTGGGTTTCACCCGCTTTAACGTGGACGAAACGAGAATCAGTGGATTTGAGTTAGAAGCTCTGTTTGAAGTAACTGAAAGCTTAACGGTGAATGTTACCTTAGGTACTATCGATGCTGAATATAAAGAGCTCACACTGGCCCAAGCCGGCGGCTTAACCAACAACGGTTCAAGTCCTAGTTGCAACGGTGAAGTGTCGATCGAATGCGCCAAAGATCTAGAGCTCAAAAATGCACCTGATTACAAAGGTACCATTGGTTTTACTCACAGGATGCCTATCGGTGAGGGCTTGATTACAAGCCGTATAGATTTTTCGTTTGAAGATGACTCATACAGTTTAGTCGCTAATGCGCCATCACATGCGCTTACTTCTGTGGGGACCATTATCAATGCTCGCATTGCTTACGAGCCAGACAGCGAAAAATGGGCCGTAGCATTATGGGGTAAAAACCTCAGTGATGAAGTCTATGCAAGGGCAGCGGTTGCAGGAGATTTTACCCAATATGCGGCCGACCCGTTAACCTGGGGAGCTGATTTCGAATATCGTTTTTAATTTGATATAAGCCCTTGCTCGCAAGGGCTTTATTCGTTTTCTTTGAAGTAGATTTACATTCTCGGGGGATAATATGAGCAATCCTAAGGTGACACGACACTTTGCCGATGGTCAGTTCGGACAAATACATTACCGTATGGCAGGTAAGGCTTCGGCTAAACCTGCTATTGTGTGTTTGCATATGGTATCTAAATCGAGTCGTTCATATCAATACATTATGCCGTTTTTAGCCAAAGATCGGCTGGTGATAGCCATTGACTATCCAGGGTACGGCGAGTCTAGCTTACCCCATGATGAATCTCAGGCGACGATTGAAAACTACGCCCGAGCGATGTGGCAAGTACTCGATCATCTCAATATTAAACTAGCTGATTTAGTGGGGTATCATACTGGATGTATGGTGTCGGTGTGTGCTGCTCGGCAATTCCCTTTACGGATTAACAAGGTTATTAATATTGCTGCGCCGATTTTTCAAGAGGAGGAAATTCAGCTGTTTTGCGATAAGTATGCTCCCTTGCCAATTGATGAAGCGGGTACGCGATTTATCATTATGTGGCAACGTATTCTCAAGCATCGCGGCCCCGGTATGACTTTGCAGATGTGCGCCGATTCCATGGCAGAAAATTTACGTTTTGGTGACGCTTACGAATGGGGGCACATGGCCGCTTTTCAGCATGCTAAACGCTATATTGAAAACATAAAACAACTATCTCAACCATTATTCGTGATGAATTTAAATGATGATATGCACGAGCACAGCAAACGGGTTGATGAGTATTTGCAAAATGGTCTACGCAAAGACTATATGCACTGGGGAGCGGGATTTTTAGACGCGTATCCTGTGGATGTGGCAAATGAAATTATTTTTTTTCTTGAGGATGTCTCATGAGCAATCCCCTTAGTAAACTTATGCCAGCGGTACTTGAACACGCAGGCATATGGCAAGGAACATACCGGCACATTAATACCCAAGGTGAAACCTTAGATTTTCATAAAAGTCAGGTTGAATGTGTATTTCCTGAAGAAGGTCCGGTGGTTTATATCCAACGAAATCAATTTACCTGGGATGATGGGCGAGTATTCAACGTGGCGTTTGACGGTGTTATTCAGCACAACAAAATATACTGGGATACAGAAACGTTTAAGGGCTATGGTTGGGTCGCCAGCCCAAATATATTTTTACTTGAACTAGAACGTAAAGACGAACCTGGTGCTTGGTTTTACGAAAGCATTGTAATGGGTGCTGATAAAAAACATAGAGCCAGAACGTGGCACTGGTTTAAAGAAGGGGTGTGTTTTAAGCGAACGTTATGTGATGAACACTTACTGATAAGTGAGTAAACGCTATGCTATGAGCGTATCAACTTCATTTGATTAGTCCCAGACGAACGACACCGGGATAAACAATGCAAATATCGTTCTTAAGCAAGAAGGGCCAATCCAGGTGATTTGGCCCTTTTGCTTATGGTGATACTGATTCGCTATAAAGGCGCTTAGCTAACGGGGCGCTCAAGTAATTCGATTAACTCACCTGCCGGACCGGTCGCTAAAATGACTTTTGCGCTGGGGTAGTAAGCGTTGTCTATATGGTGAATGGGCAATTTAAGCCGTTTTGCTGCAAACTCAATGTTATCCACCATACACGTGATCATCGCAATGCCTGAGGGCAAAGAGTCATTATTGAGCACGCTGAGCTGTGCGTTGGTTACCTGATCAATTTCAAATAAGCAATTACCCGCCAATTGCAGGGTGGCAACAGGGTATTGGTGTTCAATGTCGTGCCCCCAAGCATTATTTAATACCGTAACTTTGGTATCAAATTTTAAGCCTGTAACCTGATTTAACGCCTCATAAAAGGCGAGGCTAGCATCGCGATTACGAGTACACAGTACAGGAATAAACAAACTGCCCGTGCGTGCTTGAGTCATGGGCAGGTTAAAAGGCGGCACTGGCTTATCGATTTGCGTGATATAGCTTACTTCATCACAGGGGCCAATGACCTGCATAGCTTTAATGGCATCGCTGATTTGTAAATAAGCGGGTTCGCCGATTATTTTAAATACGGTGGTATCAATCTCTTTACGGATGACGTCTACGTTCGCTACGTTCACTTCTAGGGCCATCCAGCCTTGCGTTTTTAAAGGGGTAGTTGAAGTGCTGTTTCTGTCTTCTATAATGCGCAACCAAGCGTGGCCGTTAGCGGCAGCTAATATATGCATTGGGTTATTCAACAGAGCAGGGGCGTTCCACAAATCGCACATTTTTTGGGTGACGATGTCTTCGCTCACCAAGGTGTAACCCATGCCCGACTGGTATGAATGACTGGAAAATTTAAGATGAGGCGCTAACAACGTTGCGCCGACGACAGGACCTAAAAGGGGATCACTCATATTGTGCTCTTTGTTATGGGACAATTGCCAAATCGCAATTTAAAATTACGACGAATAGATGATAATTTGGCGTAACGCATCGCACAACGCAACCTTGCGCTATACCGACACCGGAGCTTATTGATTTATGTCAACAGTCACCTTGAATATTAAAGGCAAAGTCGCCTATTTAAACCTTAACAGGCCAGAGAAATACAACGCGTTAACGCAAAATATGTGGCAAGCCATTGCAGATGCTTGCGATTCCCTCGCTGAGTCCCCGGCAGTGCGAGTTTTAGTGCTTGGTGCAGCAGGGGAAAAAGCATTTTGTGCTGGCGCTGATATAACTGAATTGCAAAGCATGTTAAGTAACCCACAGGCATTTGCCGCTAGCAACGACGTTGTGCAAGCAGCCCAGCAAAAATTAGCAGCACTGCCTTTTGCCACTATTGCCAAGATAAACGGCGTCTGTGTTGGTGGAGGTATGGGATTGGCCATGTGTTGTGATTTCAGAGTCGCAGTGACTGAGGCTAGCTTTGCCATTACGCCGTCAAAATTAGGATTGTTATACAGTGTGGCGGATACTAAACGCTTAGTGGACTTAGTTGGTTTACCTAGATCCAAAGAGTTATTGTATTTGGGCAAAAAAATCGATGCCGCAACGGCTGCTCAATGGGCATTGGTTAATCACGTTGTAACAAGAACTGACTTAAATACAACCACAGATACCTTAGTGCAAGCGATACTCAACGTCAGCGCGTATTCAGTCAGTGGAACGAAGCGCTCGTTAGCTCATATATGTGCGCTAACGACTAATGAAGCCGAAACATTAGCTATTCAAGGCGTATTTGATAACGCATTTCACGGCGATGATTTTAAAGAAGGCGCTGCGGCCTTTACCGAAAAGCGTCCAGCAAGGTTTTTATAATGACGAATATTGAATTTGATAGTAGCTTTGTCCAATGCCAAAAGCAGGATGGTTTTTCGGCGCATATGGGGCCATTTTTTGAGAAAAAAATCGAGGGTGTTATGCACCGTGCACTGAAAATTGAGGCTCATCATCTTAATCCTGAAGGGGTGGTACACGGAGGGGTAACACTGGCGTTTGCCGACTATATTATCTATCGCGCTATTGGGGATGAAATAGGCCATGACATTCGTTTTGCTACAATCAACTTAAACAGTAATTTGATTGCCGCAGGTAAAGAGGGCGACGTGTTGTATGGCGTCGGCAGCGTGGTGCGTAAAACCCGAAGCGTTATTTTTGCACAAGGACAAATATTCACTAATAAAAACATTATTTTACAAGCAACCGGTGTGTGGAAAATCATAGGTGCTAATTGATAATTCTCAATGCGCTAAAATTGGGATCACTTAGTCTAACTAAGGTCAAAAATAAGAGAATGGAATACATGAAAATACGTAAACTAGCATCACTCCTTTTGCTAGCAAGTGCCTCTTTTAGCAGTGCATTTGCCGCCACAAAAATTGATTTAAATACGCCTGAGGGCGCCAATACCGCAATGCGTAAAATTCAATGTTCAACCATTGATGATAAGCCGGTATTTTATTGGTGGAAAGGCAAGGTTTTTTCACGTCGTCAAGGCGAAGTAGACAAACATATTTTTAATGTTGAAGGCATGAATGTACGTACCTGTGGCACGGTAGACGGTGGTAAAAAAGGTAAAGCCTACCGTTTAGTGACACGTGAGATTTTACTCTATACCGATAAAAAAACGGGTAAGCCATTAGATACCTGGGAAAACCCGTGGACCAATGAAATCGTTGATGTGCATCATGTGTTAAACGATCCTGTTAATCAGCCTCCTAGCTTCCCACGAAACGAAGACGGTAGTGCGTCACCTTGGAAACAAAAATTTGGCGGAGACATCAACGGTGACTACTGGTGGATGACCTTCCCAGTTCCACTTTTTTATCATAATGACCTAGGTGGCGATTACCAGAAGCAAGTAGGCGGCGTATATCATGCCTCTGAGCTATTTAACTTCTCTGGCGATCTGGATAGCCTCACAAGCAATGACAAAGATACCGCAGATGTGCACGTAGGTTGGGTACGTATTTCCGATTGGCTACCCTTTATGATGATGAGCGGACGTGAAGGCTCTATCTATATACATACCGCGGGGCGCAAGGTTGAAAGTTTTGATGATATGGGAGAAGTAATGAAAACATTTATCAACGAACATGCTCCTAAATACAAAACGCCCCCTCCAACCGATGATGACCGTCCAAATGAAACCAGCTGGACAGGCTATAAAAAAGTCGTTAAAGGCGAAGAGTTTACACGCCAGAGAGCGCAATAAAACGCTCTGATATAATAAGCGTCGCAAAGTTTAAAAAGGTTAGCTTCCACGCTAACCTTTTTTTATGGCGTATTTCATTGAGCTTTTAGGTGCTTAGTCGCGCCTATCACTGACTCAACATAAAGTTCACGCTTCGAAATCGAGTTAACTAATTTGCTTTCCTGTTTAATATCCAAAACAGCCTGTCGTGAAGTCTATTAAAGATTGCGCCACCATTGAATAGCTAATAACACCGCAAAATGAAGCCACTGAGTGAACGGTCATAGCGTCAACGAGTAAGCATTTTTTTAATACGCCTGAATATGTGATTAAAAACCGGAAATGGTTCGATATACCAAAAGGCATTCTCACTCGGCCATGATAAACGCAAATGCAGTTTGGTTCTTGTTTTGACAACCCGAATCAGTTTTGTTCATCGGTAGCATCCTTATACATGTCCGAGTGGAATCATCACCTATTCTGTTGGTATGCAAATAGAATCGATGGACAGAAAATTTTTGGTGAAATTTCAAAGGAGGGGGCAACAAATGATATATAACAATCAAACTATGGCTGAGACACATACAATACCGCTATCATATTGGAAACGTTACTCATCCTATCTAGCAGCAAGTCGAGGTTAATATGAAATTCTTAGTTTTTTTGGGCACGGCGCGTGACAGTACCCCCCCGAAGCCTGCACGCTTGGGAGTTCGGGTAGCCAAGGCGATTTTGGCAAGTCTTAAAAGCCGATATGACAAGCATGAAATAGAGTTAATTGACGTTTTAGATTATCCCCTTGAAACTATCTTTAAACCTCACTTCGCCTATCCCAAAAGTAAGGTGCCTCGTGAACTCGATAATTTAGCGGAAAAGATAGCAAGTGCTGATGGATTTATTATGGTTAGCCCAGAATATAACCACTCAATGAGTCCTGCGTTGGCTAATCTTTTGAACCATTTTGGCAGCTCTTTGTTTGCTTATAAGCCAAGCGCAATTGCCACCTATTCAGCAGGGCAATGGGGCGGCATGCGCGCAGCTATCGGGATGCGAACGTATTTATCAGAGCTTGGCTGCTTACCCGTTTCAGCAATGATACATGTGCCCAAGGCGCAAGACGTTTTCAACGCTAACGGCTCTGCCCAAGCTGGGGTGGATCAAGACTCTTGGTTTGACTATTTTGACCGAACAATCAAACAGATGGTTTGGTGGGCTCAAGCCGCGAGGGAGCAGCGCGCAATAGTTGACCCCCATAAGTTAATCGGTGACTTTAAGAAGGATCCCTCACAACGAAACGTTTCCTGAGGAAACGATAGCTCACTTATTTTTTAGCTGAATTTATCTCTGCAATCGAAGGATGGGCTTATTCGGCAATGAATAACCATGCTCATTTCGGGTTATATATTAATGATGCAATGCCATAGCTGATCAGCTAGTGCCGTAAGCTAAAACATCAACTAAGGGTTTAGAGGTGCAGTTGATGTTTTATCAGATAAAATAGCATTTACGGACACGTCACTTTTTTATGCGGAGGTATTGATCGGCGGGGCGACTTTATTCATTAATTCAACTGAACGTCGCACACCGTCTTTTGAATAACCATCGTTTTTTAATTCCACTAACAGATCATTCAGCTGAGTTGCTGTATCTTGATCTTTAGTGTCATTAGCGATAGAAGATAACATGGTTTTAAAAGAATCAAACTGAGACTCTTTACTCGCATCTGGTTCCCCATATAGACTGATTTCCCCGTCCATACGTGCCATTATTTGCTCCATTTTTTGGTCACGTTCGTGTACAGCTTTCTTGTGCTCATCTTGAGATAAATTACCGTCGCCATTGCGGTCCATATTACTGGACATCTCAGCAGAATCAGTGCTTTCAATGTCTTGTGTAGTGAGAGCCTCCATAAACTCAGTCGCACTTACTGTTCCATCTTGATTGGTATCGGCAATATCAAATTGCTGTTGTGATTGTTCTTGCTTACTGGCAGACGGATCAACGCCTCCACCGATAGACATTATACTCATTGCTTGCTCCCGCTGGTTAAAATCAGTTATACCAAAGCATGAATAAGTCCAACTAATGTAAAGATTTCGTAAAGGTGTACTGGAGCTAAATAAGTCTTTGAAATTTATATAATAAAATTTTTTATCGAGAAGGAGGCTAATTAAAAAAGCTTTTTAAAATGGATTTTGCGAGGGTTGTGGCAATTGTTTGCCAGTTTCAGAAAGGCCACAAGGCAATATTTAACATACCACCCAACGTAAAAGTAGCAAAAGGCAGTTTTTATACGCTTAACGTTATTCAAACAACCAAGGATGGTCTGTTATGTTTTAACCTCAAAAACTAAATCAGTACAGTTGATTCACCTCATTACCCAAGCAAGTCATGCTCTTGTCGTCGCTTTACTTTGTACGATAAGAGCATGCATTCAGTGCGATATTATTAAGCCGCTATATATGGCCTTAAAATAAATATAATCAACGTTTTCAAATTCTACATAGGCACAAAGCCACCAGTAGGTTCCCAATGAATAATGCTATTTTTATAAAATTGAACTCACTACTTATACCGCATAAATCAAAAAATCAGGTGAGCCCCGTGGTTAAATAAAAAGCTAAATAAAGCAATTAAAGAAATATGATCCTAGCTTAAGCAGATAAGCGCTGGGAAGCGGCTGACTGTTGTCTAGACAATTGATTGCTGGCTAGTTGTTTCGCGACTAAGGCACTTGTTATACTCTGGTACTCGTTGAAAGCGCTTGGAGTTGAATCGTCTTTGATTATTTCACTCCGCTTATTTTGCTCAGTAACGTTGTGTTGAAGTAAATAGGCTTTACCGGCCGCAACACCAACTTTGTGGTCGTGTTTAAGGTCATTGTCTGTACTGCCTAAAAGCTTACTCTGTAGTTTTTCATCGGCAAATATTTGCACTATTTCAACATCCGATGGTGGGTTTGCAATAAATGCTAATTCTTGTTGATATGCTTTTTCGTGTTGTACTAAGTAATCAATGGTTTTGGGGCAATAGCCAGAAACACACACCAATGATCTGAGTTTGTGCACCCAAGCTGATTGTGCTTGAAAATGAGCATTGACCGTGCGTATCACCACTATTTTCCTGGCCCCTCGATTGTATGCTTCACGCACGGGTAATGGTGCAGCCAGACCTCCATCAAGATAAAAATCTGCTTGTGGCTGTACTTTTCCTAGCCCGATTGTATCGTCTGGGGCACTGGATTCATTGGCTGCGCGAGCGTCTAACCAAGGCGTTAGTTTCACACCTTGTTTGTACAGAAACGGCAGGGCGCTAGATGCTTTTAACAATTCGCGCCACTGGTGGCTTTCACCCGTTGGGCTTAAAAAGTAAGGCGCTCGGTCTCGTGAATTGGTTGCAGTAATCAACAGTTCTCTCTCGCCCAATGACTGCTTGGCAGTTGCAAAATCAATCGCTCGATTGGCTTCGGTGGTTTTGTCGAAGTACCAATCTAAATCTACTATGTGTTTGCCCACTAAGCCACGACCTAACTGAAAGAAGCGTTTGTTACGCGATAAACCGCGGATAAGCCGTTTGGCATAGCCTTTCTGCCGCGCTAAATAGCTAGTTAAGTTCTGCGAGCCCGCAGATGTACCAATAAACATATCGAATGGGTCGTAACCTTCTTCCAACCAAGCGTCAAGCACACCTGCGGTGAATATCCCTCGCTGCCCGCCACCTTCTGCAATCAGTGCTAGCTTAGGCTGCGCTGTATTGTTTAAAGCAATAGGGGCTGATACGTTTAGGAATTTCATGATGACCTTCTTATATTATTAACGGAATAGTGTCGGTGGTTTGATCGCTATGTTTATTTGTATGCAGGTAACTGGCTAGCGCGAATATGATGTTGGCTGTGCAAACAATGGGGCTATTGTAAGGAAGGTTCTTTGCTTGGGATAATTGAAAGAATCAATCGTCTTGATTGATAAACTTGAATGTGAGAAGTGATTTACCGCAATGAGCACCGACTTAAAGTTGCCTAAAGTGCTTTTATTAATAAGGCCCAGAGCAAGATAACGACCCAACTTAGCAAATAGACTGACGGCTAATATTTTATGAAACGGTCAAGTCTTGGTTGATAAACGTGCTGATCTAAGAACGTCGAGAAATTTAGCCATTTTTCATGCTCTCAAAGCGGCCCCATCTTATTTAACGACAAGGTCTGCCTTTTTTGAGTCTACAGTTTAAATGTTCTTAGAAACCAGTAATGACCTAGTATTCAAAATCTACAAAACTTGCCCGGTGAATATCTACTACCTCTACGGATACAAAAACACTGTTCAAAGCGAGTGTTTTCAATTCCGATAACACAGCATTGGATATTTCACTTTTTTGTTGATCCGTACGGCCGCTCAGAATATGTGCAGAAATATGTAAAAAGTCTTTTTGCTTACCGTATAAACGAAAGCCAGAGCGCTTTTCAGTTCGAAGTTTTATGGCCTCAGGCGGAAAGTGACCGCTGTTTTTTGCTCCTTCAAACACGCTATCCATTAGGGTTTTTTCATTGATTTGTTGCGCTAAAGACGCACTATATTCGATAACAAAATTTGGCATTCAAGTTTACCTCTTAAATCGTTAAAACGTGTTTTTACTCACGGCGCAATTATTGATCTGCGTAGCGCATTAGCCACTGTTGACGTGCGCCTTGGCGCTCTGAGTCTGTTGGTGTGTCACCACTGGCTAATTCAATGGCAATTTTCTCAATGAGTTTGTCGCGCTCGGCAATTAATTTATCTGCACTGTCAAATAAATCCTGGGCTTGGGGGAAATCAGCTTTGATATCCTCAATGTTGAGTAAGTCGTAATAGGCTTGTTCTACTGCATCATTAAACATACTGCGCTGGGCCTGAAAAATAACGAAGTTTTTGGCCATATCTGAATCAATATAGTTGATGTCCTCCTGTGACATGTCCGCTTCTTTGGCGACAGCTAACGCTTTGTCTAGCCATTGTGAAATGGCCTTTTCATCATGCTCTTGAAGCGCTTGCTTAACGCCATCGACTAAATCAGTGGCGGTCAAAATTTGCTGACGAGAGATAACGGGTAACTCTTGTGCTTGAGAAACTGGATTTTCAATTTGCCCTTGATCGGATAACCATAGGGTTGTGCCAATAGCGATTAAAATAACGAGAGCGACGATAACTTTCATGTACTTACCTTTTTGATTCCGCAAGCTATAGCTGCGATTTTACGGTGGAATTCAATACTGCATGCGCGCAGCTTATATTGAAAAATTAACGCGCGATAGGGTAGCATAAATATGTTAGATATCCGCTTAGCGCTGCTTAAGTTTTAGCGAAAAATAACGGCAAGAAGCGAATATATGCTTTGGGGGTTATTCAGGACAGGGTGCGCCAGCGCTGGCCCATAACATAACAAAGTCGGCGGTTTCTTGTGCAGAATAGGGTGCGGGCTCGCGGCCTTTACCTGGACTCCAGCCCCAATGTACCAGTTCGTCTTCTTCAATATGATGGGCAACATCTTCAAGTGTGCGCCCACCATTACGTGCGGGATCTTTAATCTGCTCGCAAATTTGCTTTGAGCTTTGCTGCCACCAAAACATTTCTACTGGGGCGAGCATCCATACTGGTGCGCCTGGAGGGCCGTGAGGCTCATCAGAATTACTCTGGGCATGGCAGGTGCTACACATGATTGTTTCAACACCAATGCGGCTTTGACCACCTGAAATATTCATTCCATGCACGCTGGTTTTGCCGTAATGGGGGCCTGACCAACGTGGTAGGTTGTCTTTGGGTACATGGCAATTTGCGCAGCGAGGGTGAGAGAATACTTCATACACTTTATTCCAAGCTTGCGTTGCATTTTGGCTATTAACTGCCTCAAGGCTGTTTGTTCGCTCAAGGCTGTCTTTCCGCTCAAGGCTGTCTTTCAGCTCAAGGCTATCCGTTCGCTCAAGGCTGTCCGCAGTTTGAGCAAAGGCGTAAAAGCCAGGTAGCAGAATGAGTACAGCGGCTCTTAGCATGAATGATTTGATTTGCATGGTGGCGCTCCTATACAAATTGAATGTGTTTGTTAAATGGCATTTCACGAATACGCATACCCGTGGCGGCGAAAATTGCATTGGCAAGGGCAGGAGCTGCAGGCGGAGTGCCTGGCTCACCGATGCCGCGAATACGCTCACCATTTTCAAGTATTTTAGTGTGTATCACAGGCGATTGATGCATGCGAATAGCGTCATAACTGTGAAAATTAGTCTGCTGCACTTTTCCATTTAACAAGGTAATTTCGCCCATCATTGCAGCCGCCAAACCAAAATTAACCGCTGATATTAATTGCGCCTCGATATTAAGTGGATCAATGGCAATACCCACATCAGCAACGACATAGACATTTAAGATTTTGATCCCTCGAGGCGTATTGACCACCTCGATAATTTCAGCTACTGGCACGCCGAAAGAGGTTACAAGCGCCACACCTAAGCCATGCTTAGGGGGAATTTCACGTCCCCAATTGGCCATTTTTGCTGCTGTTTGTAATACATTGCGGGTCGGCTGGTGGGTGACAAGCCCTAAACGCATTTCAATGGGGTCCGCGTTTGCTTTAATGGCTAGCTCGTCAATCATTGATTCATTGAAAAAGCCATTTTGCGAAGCGCCCACAGAGCGCCATGAACTAACCGGAATGCCCATGGGCACGCGATACCCGGTAACGCGATAGTTTTCTATTATGTAGGCCTGATCCCATAATGCCTGCACAATGGTGCTATCTGGCCCGGGAATCGACACGCCTAAGCGACTCATTTGCGATTCCATTACCGAAGGGGAGGATATTTTTACGTCCAAAGCACTGACACTATCGCCGTCAGTCACGCCTTCAAAGCGCGCCACAGCGAAGGGCCGGTAACTGTCATGAGTCATGTCCTCTTCGCGGGTCCAGGTGACTTTTACTGGCGTGCCCTCAAGTTGTTTGGCGACCATGACGGCGTAGATAATGAAGTCCATTTCTAAGCGTCGGCCAAAGCCGCCGCCTAAATACGTGGTGTGAATACGAATGTTTTCTTTTGCTATGCCTGACACCCGGGACGCTTCAGACAACGCATACGTGGCCATCTGCGTACCGACCCACACATCAAGCTCGCCATTTTTCATCAATGCGGTGGCATTCATGGGCTCCATGGTGGCGTGAGCAAGCAATGGCGCACGGTACTCGCGATGTATCGTCGCATCGCCAGCCTGACCAAGAATGGCTTCTACGTCACCGTCACTGCGCATTTGGCTGTCTTGATGTTCATCTGTAAAAGCAGCAATGGCTGATGCAAATAGCGCATCGGTTGTTTGCGCATAATCGGTTTTTGCCCAATCAAACTCGATTTTTTCTGAGGCTTTAAACGCATACCAGGTATTGGTTGCAACCACTGCCACCCCTATATCTCCCAGTGGTAAAATCGCCTTAACACCCTTCATATTCACGGCATTATTAGCCTTATAGGAATTGCATTTCGCACCCAGATTCGGGTTGACTTTAACCGTGGCGTAAAGCATTTCGTTTTGTAACACATCAATACCAAAGGTGGCGGTACCGGTGCACTTCTCGACCATATCCACTCTGGGAACAGGACGACCAATTTGCTTCCACTGACTTCGTGGTTTGAGTTTTACGTCATCAGGTAACTCTATGCTTGCCGCTAAGCTCGCTAATTCAGTGTACGAAATGCGTTGGCCGTCTTTTGTAATCACTTCACCGTTGTCGGTTCTCAAGGTGTTTTTCGGTAAGTTTAACTTAGCGCTCGCCGCTAATAGTAGCGCCTCTCTGGCAGTGGCACCTGCCATGCGCATTTTTTCAAAGGCATCCACGGTAGAAGACGAGCCACCCGTGACCTGTACACCGAAAAATTTTGCCGGTACATGCATAAAATTTCGCGCCATGTTTGCCATGGCACTGTCATCTTGTGGGGGGAATGGAACGCCTTCTTCTAATACCGCAGCGTTGAAATACGCATTTGACGGCACTCCGTGCTCGACCTTAACGTTTTGCACGTCTATGTCTAATTCTTCTGCGACTAGTGCCGCTAATGTGGTTTTCACCCCTTGGCCCATTTCAGCCCGAGGCACAATGATGGTCACCCCGGTAGCATTAATAAGCACATAAGGTGTAAGCGCGGTATCACCTTGGGCTAGACCTTTTTCAAGAGGATTAGGATAGGGCTGTTTATACTTGTATACACCGAACAGCACACCTCCTGCGATGGCCGCAGAGCCAATAACGAAAGCTCTACGAGTGATTTTACCCAATGTACTCATGCATTTTTCTCCCGAATATTTTGTGCCGCTGTTTTCACCGCGGCACGGATTCTCGGGTAAGTGCCACAGCGACATAAATTCGCTGACATTGCACGGTCAATGGCTTCATCATCAGGGTTGGGGTTCATTTGCAACAAAGCCGCCGCTGACATGATTTGCCCTGGCTGGCAGTAACCGCATTGTGCGACTTGGTGTTCAACCCACGCAGCTTGCACTACATGCATCGCATCCGGCGTGCCTAAGCCCTCTATGGTTGTGACTAGGCCCGACACTTGTCCTACAGGTATCGAGCAAGAACGTGCAGGTTGTCCGTTTATGTGCACAGTACACGCACCGCACATCGCAATACCGCAGCCAAACTTGGGGCCTGTGATATTCAGTTCATCACGTAACACCCACAGCAGGGGCATTTCATCATCCACGTCCACGTCGTGGGATGTACCGTTTACGTTTAACTGCATGTGAGCACCTTATTTATGGCCATTTATCTGTAGAGTAAATTAACTTGTTACAAAAAAGTAATAATATCTTATGATTGATGCTAATTGCGCGGTGACGAAAACCCAATGTGCAATCCGTAAAAGCTGAAATGTAAACGCGAGTAATGGTCTGGCTCGTATTTGAAAGGCGTGACTTCATATTTTAAGAAGAAGTGCACGTACGTCGACATTAACCTTGCCCATGTTGAATATTTTCGCTGTTGTAGAAAGTTGCTGTTGTAAAAAGTTGCTGTTGTGGAAGGCTACCGTTATTGATGTTAAATAAAAAAAGGCACGGAAAGTTAAGAAACGTTAAGAAGTACAAAGTTTATGTAAAATAGTATGCACAAAGCGTTGCAGTCAGTTTATATTCAGTTTTGCGGCCTAATATCACCCATAACGAAAATCGTTATTAAGGAATCACTATGAATATAAAATGGTTGTTACCCTTGGTTATTAGCTTAAGTGCTTTATCTCCTCTAAGTCAGGCACAGTATAAAAATGAGCGGCATAATGGCGATGTGGTTGTGAAGAAGGTCACTGACAAGAAAGTCGTTAATAAAAAAGTGCTGGTGAAAGAGACTGTCGTTCACCACTCCCCCGAGTATAAAACGGTTATACAGAAGAACGTTGTGCATGCACCGTCGGTGCACAAGCCGGTAGTAAAGAAACGGGTGGTGTATAAAACCGGCGCGTTAGTGCGTAAAGCACCAGTAAACAGTATTTCTTTGCGCTTTGGTGGTGTGTCGTTTGTTTTTCACGATGGCCTATATTATCGCCACGTCAAGCAAGGTTATAAGGTGGTGCGTCCGCCCGTTGGGCTCAGGGTCAATCATCTGCCTGCAGGGTACGAGCGTCTTGTTATGAGGGGCAGTGCTTACTATTTTTCTCAAGGCATTTATTATGTGTTTGATAATGGCGCTTACCGAGTGATTGACGAGCCTGCTTACTTGGGGGACGAATACGTCACTGAAGATAACTCAGTTGTGGAAAATTCGCTGGAATATCAGCAATCGACCGCTAATGACACAGGATATGAATTGGGTAAGGCGTATGACTCGCTACCAAAAGGTGCCGAGCCGGTTAGCAAAGATGGCCAACAGTATTTTAAATATTACGACATTTACTTTTTGCCACAATCATCAAACGAAGGTGTTCACTATATAGCCGTTAAACTCGATTAAACGTTCGCTGGGCTTGAGCGTGCCTTTGAATGTTTGATGTATGAGCAAAGAAAAACGCAGGGCTTAAGATCTCGGTAACTGTTGATTAGCTTTCGCAATCAAAATAGCAAGCGTTATGGGTTTGGCTAGCGCGAGTAGCGATAGCCAATCTAGGCTAAACAACGCAGCATTGGATTGGCTGGGGGAACTTGAAGCTGACTCAAAGCAATTGTTTCGCGGCATTGTTTTTGATAACTTCACGCTACTGAAAAAGAATCGTTATTAAGAATCAATTGACTATGAAGCTTGCTGCTTTAATTCATTCCCAATCTCATCATCAAATCGAAGCGTTATATCAAACGTTTTTAACCCTGAGCGAAGCCGAGCAAGCGACGCTATTCATTTTATCCGTCATTCATAAGCCCATTGGGGCGCTAAAGTTAGCGCTGGTAATCGATTTACTAATTAATCGAGGCTTACTGGCATTGCCCAAAAAGCACTATGTGCTTAATCCTGAGAAAAAAGCGCAACTAACCTTAGAATCGTTGTTAATTAACAACCGAGAAGGCTTGCAACTCAATCCGCTTCTGGGTAATTTTTTAGTGAAAAAAATTGACCGGCTGTCTATCGCCGTAGACCTTGCGCCAGGGCAACGATTACGCGAAATCATCATGGCTAGCGAGCAAGTTGTGCCAATCATAAACAGTTATAGCTGGCAGAATAAAGAAGCTGATAGAGCTAGGGTGATCCGAGACTTGTATTATTTAAATCAAATGGATGACTTTGAAATCGCGTTAGATTTTCATAAAAACCCACAAATTATTGAGCATACAAAGAACAGGGTACTGCTTGATATTTTGTTCTTACCCTTTGATTTAAAATCGTTTTCACAACTTTCCCGCGCTGTTCAATACCAAGCATTCGCGACTCTTTTCAGAACGTTTCAAATTGAAGGGCAAAGCTGCGCGTACCCCATTCAGCTATTAGAGCAAGTTTGCGCAGCTGCGCCAGAAAAAACAGAGCAGAGTTACAATAGTGACTGTCAACATCTATTGGCTGAGCAGTATTTATATCAGCTGCGCTTCGATGACTTTTTGCGTATTCAAAATACAGAAGACAAGAGCAGCTACGGCTTGCAGCTGCAGGGAATGCATTTGTTTTTAACGGGGCAGAATGAGCTTGCTATTGGCTACTTTGAACAAGCCATGCTGGCAAAAAACAAGCTAACGAAGCGCAAAAAACAATACTTGAATGAGTTGCCGGGTTACTTCTACAAATTGGCGTTAATGGTTAAGGCGAATCAAGATGATGTGAATGCGTTTGGTACCGCATTGCAACAAGTGGAATATGAAGAAAGCGATCGTAAAGTTAACAGCGATTTTTACTATGTAGGACAAGGCCTTGTTAAGCCAATTATGTGCCTTTGTGCAGGCATACAATACGACATTAATATTGGTTACAATAGTATCGATGATAGGGCTGATTTTTTCGCCCATCAGCTATGCTATTTCAATTATTTTTTAGGGCAGGTTTGGTGTAATCAAAGCAAAGACCCGGCACTGGCAACGTTAGCGTTAAAATATCAAGGGCATTTTATGCAGCTTGATTACCCGCTTTTTGCGCAAATATGTGGGCAATTTGCCGCCAGTTTCAGTCACGAAAAAGCCGAGAAAATACCATGTTCAGCGCTAGTTTCCTCGTTAAAATCACCAGTGCCTTTAGTGGATTTCACTCGCTTGATCGTGACTAAATCACAGTGGGATTTAGCCCTTGATAAACTGATTGCCCTTAACCCAAATGCACTTAAAAATGATGCACCCGCTAAAGAGGTGCTCATTAAACCGGTACGCTTAATTTGGGAATTTGAACAGAGTTATGCTCACAGTCTAACCGCGCGGGAACAAAAGCTAAATAAGTCAGGCTGGAGCAAAGGGCGAGTGGTCTCGCTAAAGCGCCTCAAAGAAGAAACCCATAAGTTCGACTATTTGAGTGAAAGTGACAAGAAGCTTTGCCATGCCATTGATGCCTATCAAAACTGGGGCTACTACTCAAAAGTTGATTACATGCTGCAAGGGTTACCCGCCCTGCAAGCGGCTGTTGGCATAGACAACCTTTACAAAGCGGACGACCTTAACCAAAAGATTGACATCACCCAGCGCGAGCCAGAATTGTTGGTTAGCGAGATAGGCGATCAACTTTGTTTAAGTATTGCTGATTTACCCGACGATATCGGCGAGTACGATGGTCAGCCGGCCTACAATCTAAAAGCGATTTCTGATAGTCAGTATCAGCTAACCGTGTTCTCAACATCACACCTAAAAGTGGCCGAAATTATCGGCGAATCTGGTTTGCTTATTCCCATCAGTGCCAAACAAAAAGCCCTTGAAGGCATTTCAGCTATCGCGCCGTTCTTGAATATTCAGTCTGATATCACAGAGCTTGATACAGGGTTAGAAACCCATGAGTGTGACACTAATTTGGTGGTCAATATTCAGCCGAATCAAAGCGGCCTAACGTTTACCTGCGTCGTGATGCCATTTGGAGAGAACGGCCCGGCGTTTAAACCGGGGGTGGGCAATGCCAGTTTGACCACAGACTTAAACGGTAAGCGCATGGCCACTCAGCGGGATTTACAGCGAGAAGAAACCCTACTCGATGAGCTAGACCAAGCGTGCCCGGTGTTTTTAGACATGGCGGATAACGTTCTACTGTTAGATGATTTACAAGTTGCGCTGAGTGCCCTTGAACAGTTAGAAATAGCCCATAAGCGAGACACATTTGATTTAGTGTTGCGCTGGCCTAAAGGTAAAAAAGTGACCCTGTCGAAAACCCTAGACAGTGAACATCTGCAACTGGCGGTGAGCCAAAAAAATGAATGGTTTGATATTACTGGCGACTTACAAATTGATAGTGAGCAAGTCATTGAACTAAGGAAACTGCTCGAGCTCGTAAAAACCAGTAATGGCCGTTTTATCGAGCTGGGCGAAGAGCAAATACTCGCGCTGTCAGATGATTTACGCCGTAAACTTGAGTTAATCAACCAAGTCACCGACGACGGTAAGTTCCATCCACTAGCCAGTTTGCAAATGGAAGAAGCCACTACAGGCATGCGCATGAAAACGATTCATGCATGGGAGCAGCAAACCGAAAGAATGCATCAAGCGAATGCAATCAAGCCACAAATTCCTTCGACCTTTCAAGCGCAATTGCGTGATTATCAATTGGTTGGGTTTGACTGGGCTTCACGCCTTGCTCATTGGGGCGCAGGTGCCTGCCTAGCCGATGACATGGGCTTGGGTAAAACCTTGCAAGCCTTGGCGATTTTATTGTCGCGGGCCAGCCTTGGGCCAAGTTTAGTTATCGCTCCTACATCGGTGTGCTTTAACTGGCAACAAGAGGCGTTTAAATTTGCGCCGACCTTGAATATAAAGTTATTCGCCGACTCGACTAATACACTGCAGCGCGAAGTGCTGTTGAACGATTTAGGCCCGTTTGACTGCGTGATCATCAGCTACGGATTACTGCAAAGAGAGAGTGAAATACTAAAAAGCGTGCATTGGCACAGTATAGTGGCGGATGAAGCCCAAGCCCTGAAAAACCCGCTTGCCAAGCGCACAAAAGCCGCTTACGCACTGAAAAGCGACTTTAAAATGATCACCACAGGCACGCCCATTGAAAACAACTTAACTGAACTGTGGAGCCTGTTTCGTTTTATTAACCCTGGGTTGCTTGGCAACATTAAACGCTTTGGTGAGCGCTTTTCAGTGCCAATCGAAAATGCTCAGGAAGATCCGTTAGCTGCCCGCAAGGCCAGCCAAGCCCTTAAAACGCTGATACAGCCGTTTATATTACGACGTATGAAAAACCAAGTGTTGACGGAATTGCCATCCCGTACTGAGATTAATATCCGCGTTGAAATGAGCTCTCAAGAGCGCGATTTTTATGAAGCGCTTAGGCTGAATGCCATAGACAATATTAGTCAAAGTGGCCAACAAGCCAACGCAGGTGAGCAGCGTATTAGAATGCTTGCCGAGCTAGTGAAATTACGCCAAGCCTGCTGCAACCCGAAATTGGTCATGGCTGAAACCACAATTCCCAGTGCCAAGCTCGCAGCGCTCGATGAATTATTAGAAGAGCTGAAACTAAACAATCACAAAGCGCTCATTTTTAGCCAGTTTGTTGGGCACCTACAATTGATTAAGCAACACATCGAAGCCAAAGGTTTTAGCTATCAATATTTAGATGGCTCAACCCCGCAAAAGCAGCGACAAAAAAGCGTTAATGCTTTTCAAAGTGGTGACGGAGATATTTTTTTAATAAGCTTAAAAGCAGGCGGTTCAGGCCTAAATTTAACCGCTGCAGACTATGTAATACATATGGACCCTTGGTGGAACCCAGCGGTAGAAGAGCAAGCCTCAGACCGTGCCCATAGAATCGGTCAATTACGCCCTGTGACCGTTTACAGGTTAATTGCTCAAAACACCATAGAAGAAAAAATTGTTGCCCTGCATCAGCATAAACGTGACTTAGCGGACACGTTATTAGAAGGTAATGAGGCTGTTACTAAGCTGTCGGTAAATGACATGCTGAATTTACTGAAAGAGACCTTTTAGGCATGATGTCCGCACTGTAAGCTTATGCACTGTGCCGTCGCCATCAGGAATATTAGTCGATTGGTAATTTACTCTAATGAGTCTGTGTTACTACTAGGCATTTCAACCCTGTGTTGCAGTTTCATTGGTAGGGGCTATCGTATTTAGCTATCCAGCATTGTTAGTCACTCGCATATGATATCGGCAATTAAATAGGAGCGAAAAGTACAGTCACGAGAGGACTGTCAGCATAATAACTCGCCCCGATTTTCATAAACATCGGCTCCACTAAAATAAACAAAACTAATGCGTTTAGGATTACGGTGTTGCAGGCGTACCTTTAAGTAATTTTACAATATCATCATTGCCATTTTCTTCAGCCAAATGAACAAGATGACTTTTTTGCAACTCGTCAAATACCTCATTGGCTAACAACCCTTTTAATCGATTTGTATCGCCACTTGTAATTGCCGTTTTCAACGCTTCTATATCCAACATGGGATTTTGCTTTAGGTTACTTTCATCATTGTAGTCAGTCATAAAAATTCCTTATTACGGTTTGTATTATTAATGCGTCAGTAATGAATATTTGGGTTTAGAACGGTTTATTCAACCTTTAATTAGTGCTCATAAATGCTGCTGGTTATAACATTAGACTGAGGCAGATTAAATTAAACGTGTATCGCCTAATGCCTTCAATATTGTTCAATTTATCCAGTCTTAGTTGGTCGGGGGTGCTCAATCAAAATAAAAAAGGAGCCCTCCCAAAATATAAGTGGAGGACTCCAAAGAGGTTGGAACCAAGTTTTGAGGAAATCTATCAATTAAAAAAGTGCAATTAATAGACTTTCATCATAATGATAAAGACCTATTACTTAAATAAGGGGTTTCCGTATATCAGCACTTGGTAACTAGTGGTATTCCGCAATCAATCAGCGCCTGACAGGTCTAGTCTTTTAATATTCCCTATCTATTATTCTTTTTTTATGTGCAATTTCACTGGTGGCTAAGTGTGAATAAACAACTTTGCTCAAAAATACCAAATTATTGATGACCATCAATATCAATCTGCCAAGCAGTGTAATGGTAGTGCTGCATACATTAATCTTCGAATTTCAAAATTTGCAGTTATATGTATTTTCCTTAGTTAAATTTTACGGAGGGGTTAAAATGGCGATAAATATTGCAATTAATGGTTTTGGGCGCATCGGACGCATGGTCACGCGGGCCCTTTATGAATCTGGACGCACTGATGAACTGCGCATAGTAGCCATCAACGATCTCGGTGATGCAAGCACCAATGCCTTACTGCTAAAACATGATACAGCCCACGGAACGTTTCAAACTGAAGTGAGAGTTGACGGTGATAATATCGTGGTCGGTAATGACGAGATACGTGTATTAAAAGAGCGAGACCCTTCGAAACTTCCGTGGGGCGAATTAGACGTGCAGGTCGTTTTGGAATGTACTGGATTGTTTCGCACACGTGAGACCGCGCAAATGCACATTAGCGCAGGGGCGAAGAAGGTACTGCTAGCCGCTCCAGCCAGAGACAGCATTGACGCAACGATAGTTTACGGCGTTAACGACGATACACTTTTAGCTCAGCATAGCATCGTATCGAACGCTTCTTGTACGACCAACTGTCTTGCACCACTGGTGAAGCCATTGCACGAGGCTATCGGTATAGAAAGCGGTACCATGACGACCATTCATGCCTACACGAATGACCAAGTATTAACGGATGTTTACCACAAGGATATTCGCCGGGCGCGCTCTGCGACTATGTCAATGATCCCGACAAAAACCGGTGCAGCCAATGCTGTTGGCCTTGTTTTACCCGCTTTAGATGGCAAGCTTAAAGGCTTTGCCGTGCGCGTTCCTGTTATTAATGTTTCTATGGTTGATTTAACGTTTATAGCGAGTCGTAATACCAATATTGATGAAATTCATTCAATTATGCGCACAGCAAGTAATGGGGCTTTAAAAGGTATCCTTGACTATTGTGATGAACTGCTGGTTTCCACCGATTTCAATCACAATCCCGCATCTTCAACTTACGATGCCAGCTTAACAAATGTGATTGACGGCAAACTAGTTAAAGTCTGCGCTTGGTATGATAACGAATGGGGATTTTCTAACCGAATGCTGGATACCGCTCTCGCCTTAGCCAAAGCACTTTAATATCCAATGGAGCGTTGTATGCGGGAGTAGCCTCCCGCTAAAATGTGCCTGAGTTATAAAATATAACCCTGTAGCAGAGCAATGTCAGTGCGCTACCTAAATTGGCGCTTGATAAACAAGACTAATCGCAATTAAAACCACAATAATAATACCAGTCACTTGCCCGGTATCACCAGCATTGTCATTCGGTTATAGAAATAAAAGTGGCAGCACCATAGTGCTGCCACTTTATTCTTTACAACGGTTTAGCGAATGACGATTTTTTATGCAGACTTAGCAGTTTGCGCTAAGCGTTTCTCTACTTCCAATACATGTCGAGTGGTGGCCAGTACCGTGTCTGGATTTAGGCTCATAGCATCAATGCCTAGCTCAACCAGATATTCGGCTATTTCAGGGTAGTCTGATGGGGCTTGACCACAGATACCCGAGTGACGACCGTTGCGTTTGGCGCCTTCTACCGATAAACGCAGCATTTCTTTCACACCAGGGTCGCGTTCATCGAAATCAAAAGCAACAATTTGCGAATCGCGATCCACCCCTAACGTTAATTGCGTTAAGTCGTTTGACCCGATGGAGAACCCGTCGAACAGTTTTGCGAAAGCGTCGATTTGAATAACATTGTTGGGAATTTCGCACATCACATACACTTGTAAACCATTCTCACCGCGCGTCAGGCCGTTTGTTGTCATTGATTCCAGTACTTTTTCACCTTCTTGTACACGGCGGCAAAACGGGATCATCAATTTTACATTGGTCATGCCCATTTCGTCCCGCACGCGTTTCATAGCCTGGCACTCAAGGGCAAATCCATCGGCGTAAGCCGGGTGGGTATAACGAGACGCACCGCGAAAACCAATCATTGGGTTATCTTCGTCGGGTTCAAAAAATGTGCCGCCTAACAAGGTTGCATATTCATTACTCTTGAAGTCGCTCATGCGCACAACACAGGGTTTTGGATATACCGCTGCTGCGATAGTAGCAACACCTTCAGAAAGCGTCTTGACAAAAAAGTCTTG
Organism: Paraglaciecola sp. 20A4; assembly: GCF_011378905.1. GTDB lineage: Bacteria > Pseudomonadota > Gammaproteobacteria > Enterobacterales > Alteromonadaceae > Paraglaciecola. Next base: position 44,937 of record NZ_WTPY01000014.1, read on the forward strand.
GGGAGTTTCGTAGGCGATGCACATATCGTTGATTTTGCTGCGGGTGGCATCGTCGGTTTTCTCTGGGTGTTGTAGGGCCATCGGATGCACCTTGATGTATTCATTAATAATAAATTCCATCCGTGCTAATCCAATACCGTCTACAGGCAAAGAAGCTAAACTAAACGCGCGATCAGGATTACCCAAGTTCATCATAATTTCGGTTTTGGGGTGAGCCAATTGGCTGAGGTCAGTTTTTTCAATTTCAAAACTCAATATACCGTCATGGATATTGCCCACTTCACCTTCTGCGCAGCTCACGGTAACGGCTTGGTCATTCAGAAGCAGCTCCGTCGCATCATCGGTACCAACAATGGCAGGAATGCCAAGTTCACGAGCTACAATGGCAGCGTGGCAGGTTCGACCCCCACGGTTTGTAACAATCGCCGAAGCGATTTTCATGACCGGTTCCCAGTCTGGGGTGGTAGTATCCGCAACTAATACTTCACCAGGCTGAAAATCGCTTAGTAGCGCAACATCGTTAATGATTCTTACTTTGCCAGCGCCAATTCGTGTGCCAACGGCTTGCCCACGGGCAATAACGTTTGAGGTTTCCTTGAGGTGATAGATTTCAAGGACGGCCCCCTTTTTTTGCGACGATACAGTCTCAGGGCGGGCTTGAACAATATAGAGTTCGCCGTCGATACCGTCTTTAGCCCATTCCATATCCATCGGTTTATAATGACCAGCGTCGTCAGAATAATGATTTTCAATTTTAATCGCGTAGTCAGCTAATATCATGACATCGGCATCAGAAATACTGAAATGCTTTCTTTCGTCCTCGGTGGTGTCGATATTGTTGGTATATTCCACTGCAATATTATCTGTGTTAAGCGTGTCGGTAAAAACCATTTTTAATGCTTTTTGGCCCAGACGGCGTTTCAGTACGGTGCGATGGCCTAGATTAAACGTGGGTTTGTGTACATAAAAACTATCGGGTTCGATGGTGCCTTGTACAATATTTTCGCCTAATCCAAGAGCGCCGTTAATAAAGACCACATCTTTAAATGACGTTTCAGTATCAAGGGAAAACATAACGCCGCTGGCACCAATATCGCTGCGAACCATTTTCATTACCACGACGGACAGGAAGACGGTGTAGACGTCAAAATTGTTATCGTATTTATAGTGAATTGAACGGTCGGTAAAATTTGAAGCTAAACAACGTTTATAGGCATCGAGCAATGCTTCATCACTGCTGATATTAAGGTAGCTGTCATTTTGACCAGCGAACGATGCTTCAGGCGAATCCTCAGCGGTTGCAGATGAACGCACGGCCAAAGAAATGTCATTTCCGTACTCTTCTTTGAGCTGTGCATAGCCGTTTAAAATAGCTTTTTTGAGATCGTCTGGCAGCACGCAGTTTAATACGATCTGCCGTGCTTTTTTACCTCCTGCCTGTAAATTTTTAATATTATCTGGGTCGAGTCCATCAAGAGCCTCATGCAATAATGGCCAAGCTTTATTAGATTCAAGTACATAATTGTATGCTTCAGCGGTCACAGCAAATCCGTTGGGTACGCGCACACCTTCAGCCATTAGATTTTGATACATCTCACCCAGTGAAGCGTTTTTACCACCGACTAATGCGACATCGGAATTATTAAGCTCCTTGAACCAGCGAACATACGGTGTTGAATCTGTCATAAAAATGTACCTTGTGCTGAAGATTAGAATTTAACTAGGCTTTGTGTTGCCTGGTGATGCTGCGGGCCAATATTTTTTGCAATTAGATTCGCTTTTGCGACGCTTATTAATACTGTACAGATTTCTTTGAGCGCAAAAATCAGCATGGCGAAACATCGAGTAATACTGCTGACCCTATCAAGGTGATGATGAGTTAATTACGCATTAGCAATATCATCGATTTTAACGCCAAATTGACGTTAATTATAAGCCAAAAAACCTTGGTAGTCGGCGGAGCATTATTTTACTTTATGCTCAATTTACGGCAGTTTAAATTCGTAATTTCACGTAAAAACTAGTGGCTAATACCTAGTGATACGGGCGTGTCTGTGGGCTTCCAATATGACGACTAATGCAATGCTGCAAAACGGATAGAAATGATTCTTTCAAAGATGGGGCAGCCCTGCGACATTTCTGTGAATAAATCGCAACATTGCGCAATTTAGGTATAACCCCTCATTATATTTACGTCCCTAGCACGGCATAATTGGCAACTTGTTGAATTCACCAACGAGATAATACATGTCGCTATTGACCTTAATTCGCCACGGACAATCCATCTGGAATCAGCAAAACCGCTTTACAGGATGGGTCGATGTTTCGCTAAGCGAGGCGGGGGTAGAAGAAGCGCAGCGGGCGGCGAAAATGCTAGCTGAGCAGCGTTTTGATCTGGCCTTTACTTCTGAGCTACTACGCGCTCAAGACACCCTATATGAAATACTCCGGCACAATCATTTATGTAACCAATATGTGCGCATTCATGACGTTGGTAGTGAATGGTATGAACATTTCGAATCATTGCAAACTGACACGCCAGAGTTAAAAGTCTACGTTTCCCAGCAGTTGAATGAGCGTTACTACGGTGATCTACAAGGACTTAATAAAGATAAAGCAAGACAGCAGTTTGGTGACGACCAGGTACATACTTGGCGACGTAGTTATGACGTCGCACCTCCTAACGGCGAGAGTCTTGCGATGACCGCCAAGCGGGCTATTGCATATTATCAGTCGCATATTGTTCCTCATCTGCAACGGGGTAAAAATGTGTTGATCTGCGCCCATGGTAATTCGTTGCGTGCAATCATTATGCATATTGAAAACATGACAGCAGAAGAGATTGCTGATTATGAGTTAAAAACAGGCTGTCCGCATATTTACCAGTGCGATGCACAGATGAACATACTCAGTAAACAAGTACTCGATAATAAGAAACCAACGCTTCTTTAATCATTGTGGTGACATAAAATGACCAAAAAATTAAAACACATTGGACTATTTACCTCTGGTGGAGACGCCCCTGGTATGAATGCCGCTTTATATGCAGCGGTAAAAACGGCTGCTGCCAATGGCATTAGTGTCAGTGGAATTCGTAAAGGATTTGAAGGTTTGATAGACAATGACATCGTTGCGCTTACGACCTGTCAATTGCAAAAAACGATGCACCTTGGTGGCACTATACTTAAAACAGCGCGCAGCGATCGTTTTAGAACGATTGAAGGGCGAAAAATTGCCCTGCAGAATATCCATAAAAATGAAATAGATGGGCTTATTGCGATAGGGGGCGACGGCACATTTCGTGGGATTTCGCTTTTGTCAGATATCAGTGATATTCCGTGTATTGGTATTCCAGGCACCATAGACAACGACACTGTTGGCACTGATTACACCTTGGGGTTTGACTCTGCGGTTAATACAGCAATGACGTGTATTGACAATATAAGAGATACGGCAGAATCCCATAACAGGATGTTTGTTGTTGAAGTCATGGGCAGAGACTCCGGGTACATTGGTGTGTATTCGGGTTTAACCTCGGGAGCTGATTCAATATTAATTCCGGAAAGTCCGCAAGATCTCGAGTACCTCTTGGATAAAATTAAGGGTTATAACAGCGAAGATGCGTTTATCGTTGTGTTGTCTGAAGGCAATAAATTAGGTCTTAATTATGTATCGTCAAAAATACGCCAAGTTAATGATGAAATAGACTTACGCTTTTGCAAACTTGGGCATATTCAAAGAGGAGGCAATCCTTCAGCCTCTGACCGAATGTTGGGTATAAGGCTGGGCGTAATGGCAGTCAATGCGCTTGTCCAAGGTGAAAGTAATAAAATGGCGGGAATTTGTGATAATCAGCTCGTCTTGACGCCTTTTTCAAAGATAGCAAAACAACATAGTATCGATAGAGAGCTGCGAAGCTTAGTAGAATTATTTTGTCATTAACGGTAGTGGTCAATACTCGATGACCACTACCTTATTGCCTTTTGTTGCGGTTTTTTAATTCTAAGCTATTCAGCTATTCAAGAGTTTTGCTGGGTGGCCTGAATGGCCGTTAGTGCAATGGTAAAAACGATATCATCTACTAGGGCTCCACGACTCAAATCATTCACTGGCTTGCCCATACCTTGAAGCATGGGGCCTATGCTGACCAAATTAGCACTTCGTTGTACGGCCTTGTAGGTGGTGTTCCCCGTGTTGAGATCTGGGAATATAAAAACCGTAGCTTGACCAGCCACTTTGGAATTGGGGGCTTTTTTACTGGCGACGTTTTCCATAATAGCCGCATCGTATTGTAGCGGCCCATCAATCAATAAGTCGGGTCTTTTTTGCTGTGCAAGTTGCGTCGCTTTTTTTACCTTGTCTACGTCAACCCCAGTACCTGAATCGCCCGTACTGTAACTGATCATGGCAACCTTAGGCTCAATGCCAAAGGCAGCGGCTGAATCGGCAGATTGAATGGCAATATCCGCTAATTGCTCAGCCGTAGGATCGGGGTTTATTGCACAATCTCCGTACACCAATACTTGTTCAGGTAACAGCATAAAGAAGATTGATGAGACCAACGATGCGCCGGGCGCTGTTTTTATTAATTGCAGTGCTGGCCTGATAGTATTTGCGGTAGTGTGTACTGCGCCCGAAACTAATCCGTCTACGTGGCCTTGGTGCAGCATCATTGTACCAAGCACAACGTTGTCGAGTAGTTGCTCTTGAGCCACAACAGCCGTTAAGCCTTTGTGTTTACGCAGTTCTACTAGCGGCGCAACGTATTGGTTTCGCAGTTCTTCAGGTTGTTGAATTATTACACTGTCGGGCAGTATTACACCTTGTTGTTCGGCGACTCTGAGGATCTCAATTCTGTCGCCTAATAACACGCATTTAGCAATGCCGCGTTCAGCACAAATAGCGGCCGCTTTTATCGTACGCGGCTCATCACCCTCGGGTAATACAATGGTTTTATTAGCCGCCTTTGCCAATTGAGTCAATTTAAAGCGAAAAGCAGGTGGAGACAAACGCAATACTTTAGCTGCACCCTGCGTTATTGAGTTTATCCATTTAGGGTCAATGCAACTTGCCGCATGATCCATCACGCGGTTGATGCGCTGCTCATCATCGACAGGCACTTCTAAGTTGTAAAAATGCAGATTCAATGAGGTTTGCCAAGTGTTGTCGTAGATTAACATTACGGGTAGGCCACTTTCCATGGCTTGTGAGCATAATGCCATCACTCTTGGGTCGGGCTCATATCCGCCCGTCAACAAAATAGCGCCAATCTTGGTACCATTTTGCGCGGCGAGACAGGCCATAACAAACATATCGTTACGATCCCCTGATATAACTAATAAGGCCCCTGGTTTTAAAACCCACACCATATTGTGGATTTCACGCGCACACAAATTCACACTACGCAATCTGCGATGTTTGTAGTCACCTTCATTGATCATTCTGGCATTGAGGTGTTTACGTACGTCATTCACCCGGGGCGCTATTAATTCGAAATTCCAATTTATACACCCTAATAACGCAAACGATTTGTTGAAAATAGCCAACTTACCAAGTTTATCGATAATTTTTTCAGTTTGGCTTTCATCATGATGTTCGATCAGTTCAGTGCTCAAATGTCCTCGTTCATCAAGTGGTGCGTTTATTTTATTGAATATACAGCCAAGTACTTTTTTGTTTTTGTGACCGCCGTAGTTGTCAGCGACAATTTCTAGTTTATCGTTTAGCTGGGTCGAACTTAAATTGCCCGGCGCGCTAACCAATACAATTTTGGCATCTAAGGCATTGCAAATTTCGCGATTTAGTCGCACTGCATAAGGATGGCTTGGGGTTGAAACAAGTCCCTCTATTATGCAGATGTCTTCGTCGCTTGAATGTTGTTCATATAAGGCGATGATTTCTTCGAGCAATATATCCATGTTGTCATTGCTGATCATGTCTTCTACGTAGGCGGAGGTAAGCGGTGTTGCTGGCTTTATTAAGCCTAATTGACTGATGATAGTGGTTGATTTTTCTGCTTCGTCATCACCATGACGCGGTTGCCCCATTGGTTTGAAAAAGTTAATTTTCAAACCTTGTTGTTGCATGGCTCTAACCAAACCCAAAGATACACTGGTAAGCCCAACACTGCTGCCCACTGGTATTAACATAATTCTGCGTGCCATGACTTCTCCTTACGCTTTAAATGCGTAGTTAATGGTCTCTTTTGCAATAACCCATTCTTCATTGGTAGCTATGGTATATATCGGTTTCGAGTGTTTACTGCTTATTAAGCCTGAGCGACCGAAGCGTATTTCGGAATTTAACGTGTCATCAATGGCTAAACCCAAGTGACCCAATTGAATAATCGTTTGCTCGCGGATGTAACTAGAGTTTTCACCGATCCCACCGGTAAATACTAAAGCATCTAAAGGGCCAATCACGGCTAAATAAGAGCCAATGTATTTAACTAAGCGATAAATAAACATATCTAGGGCAAGCTTGGCTTGTTCGTTGCCTTTGGCTTGCTCGTCTTCTAACGCTCTGCAGTCGTTCGTTAACTGAGAAATACCCTGTAAACCAGAGTCTTTGTTCATCAGTGAACTGACCTGAGCAGCGCTATAGTCCAATTGCTCAATCATGTACGTGGCGATACTTGGATCAATGTCACCGCATCGTGTGCCCATCACGAGACCTTCCAGCGGTGTGAAGCCCATACTGGTATCGACTGCTATGCCTTTTTTGATGGCAGTGATACTGCATCCATTGCCAAGATGAGCCGTGATTAAGTTACACTCTTCAATGTTTTTATTGAGTCGCTTGGCCGCTTCGCGAGAAACAAAGTAATGACTCGAACCGTGAAAGCCGAACTTGCGTATGCCGTATTGCTCGTAAAGCGAGTAAGGCAGGGCATATAAATAAACATGTTTAGGTAATGTTTGAAAAAAGGCGGTATCAAAAACTGCCACCTGTGGTAGCTCTGGAAAGGCCGCCTGTGCGCTTTCGATGCCGGCGACATGGGCTAAGTTATGTAACGGAGCCATTTTTGCTAAATCTCGGATCTGTTCTTTAACCGTGTCATCAATCAAGCATGCATGAGTGAAAACCTCTCCGCCTTGTACTACCCGATGCCCAACCGCAATAAGACTCGAATGCAGTTCATCAAATTTGTTTAGAACCGCGCCAATATTACTTAGCGCGTCTTTATGGGAGGCGTTATCTGGCAGTTCTATAATTGTTTTTTCTTGCCTAAAGGCATATCGCAGCAGACCATTAGTCGCGCCAAGATTTTCAGCAATCCCTTGTAAAGGAGTATCACCAGATTTGGCGTCAATAATGGCAAATTTAATAGATGAGCTACCACAGTTGAGCACGAGTACGTGTTGATTCATAAACGTTTTCTATCCTATTTGGATGAATGCGAAGCTAACAATATTAGCTTGTCTAATGCACTTTGGGTAATAATTGTTATTAACATCAACAGCTGAGTTCAGTTCAAGGGCGTACATTGTACAGGGCTGCATCAGTTGCCACTTGTCTATGATCAATAACGCTAGAAGAACGTACTTTGCTAAATATTGTGCTAGCTGATCTTAGTTAGATATACAGCGCTTAAAGCTGAGTTAACTGCTTAACAAATGTTATTCAAATACCTCGTTTAGGCTTACTTTACATACGCATTTATCACACCTAAGTTCGACCGTGACGACTACTTCTTATCGATGATTTAAAACGTGCATTGATGCGTACATTTCTGCCAATTCTTATTTCACTCAATGCATTAAAATTACTATTTAGAGCTGTTATTTAAAACACCATTCTCATCATATTTATTAGATTAAATTAGTTAGTGCTCAATGTTATTTGTAGCTTGACTATCAGTGTCCTATAAACTAAAAAAACTTACCATTCTATTGGATGTTGCTGATTTTATTGGTTTTTGATCATAAATTTGAATTTATTTTAATCTTTTTTAGATGACGGTATTTGTACGGCATTACAGTAACTTAGGTTCAATTCAACGCATTTGATATAGCCCATTCACAGTTTGTCAACATTGAATTATTAACTCTATTGCCCTAAGGTTTGTTTTTTATTGAACGTTCAATTAACAAAAATATGCCTAAAGTTGGAATGCAACCAGTTCGACGTCAGCAGTTAATAGACGCAACTATTGAGTCAGTGGCCGAATTTGGATTACAGGCCACGACCATTAATCGCATCAGCGAAAAAGCGGGCTTATCGTCCGGCATTATCAGCCATTATTTTGCTGGTAAACAGGGCTTGATCGAAGCCACCGTGCGTTATTTGTTATCGAACTTAAAGAAGGTGCTGATGGAAGGGCTCACCCCGACGACGACACCAGAACAAAGGTTAATGCTAATCATTGAAGCGAATTTTTCTCGACTACAGCAGCAAAGCGAAACCACTAAAACGTGGTTAAGTTTCTGGTCGCAATCGATGCATGATTATGAATTACACCGTTTACAGATTGTAAACAGCCGACGACTTTTTAGTAACTTGGCCTGTTCATTTAAACAGTTAATGAGCGACGACGATGCCAAATTAGCAGCACAACTATGTGCAGCGATGATTGATGGCTTGTGGTTACGGGCAGTGCTAAGTAAATCTGATGAAAATGAATTTGAACGCTGTGAATACTTAGCAAAGAACTATGTAAATTCACTTATCAAGCAGTATGGAGCTTAATTTGACAACACCGGTTTACCAAAACTTTATTCATGGCCAATTCTTAGGGAATCAAAGTGGCGACACTTTCGAGGTGAAAAACCCTGCCACCGATCAGGTGATTTACCGAGTTGAAGTGGCTGATGAGACTATTCAGGCCGCCGCTATTAAAAGTGCAAAGCAAGGTTTTGCCATTTGGTCTGGTATGACGCCCATTGAGCGCAGTCGTATTTTATTAAAAGCAGTGAATCTACTACGTGAACGTAATGATGAGCTGGCAAAAATTGAAGTGCTAGACACAGGTAAACCTTGGCAAGAAGCCGAGTGCGTTGATGTGCAAACCGGCGCAGATGTCATTGAGTATTTCGCCGGATTAGCTCCAGCACAAGTTGGTCAACAACAAATGGTGGGTGATGATTTTTACTACACCCGTAAAGAACCCCTTGGAATATGTGCTGGCATTGGCGCGTGGAACTATCCATTGCAAATTGCTTGCTGGAAGTCAGGTCCTGCACTCGCTGCAGGCAATGCACTTATTTTTAAGCCGTCAGAAGAAACCCCGTTAGGCGCAATTAAGCTAGCTGAAATTTTTACTGAAGCGGGTGTGCCAGCAGGTGTATTTAATGTGGTGCAAGGTGCCGCAGAGGTGGGGCAGTGGTTAACGCAAAGCTCTGATATTGAAAAGGTTTCGTTTACCGGCGAAGTAGGCACAGGTAAAAAAGTAGTCGCCAGTGCAGCGGGCTCGTTAAAAGATGTGACCATGGAGCTTGGCGGAAAGTCGCCTTTATTGGTATTTGATGATGCCGATGTATCTCAAGCTGTAAGCGCAGCCATGCTTGGTAACTTTTACACCCAAGGCGAAGTGTGTACCAATTGCACTCGGGTTTATGTGCATAAAGCCGTTTATCAGGCCTTTATTGATGAGCTTAAAACCCGTACCGAACAAAATATTATCGCGGGCGATCCTCTTGATCCTAGCGTTAATTTAGGCGCACTTATTTCAAAAAATCATCAAAACTTGGTGATGAGCTACATCGATAAGGGGATTGCAGAGGGCGCGACGGTATTAACTGGCGGCACTATGCTTAATCCTGAGTCTGCACCTAACGGCTACTTTGTTGCACCAACCGTGTTTGTGGATTGCCGTGATGACATGACGATTGTCAAAGAAGAGATTTTTGGGCCCGTTATGTGTGTATTGGTATTTGAAGACGAAGAAGATGTTATTCAGCGTGCAAACGATACCCACTTGGGCTTAGCTGCCGGTGTGTTTACCCAAGACATAAAGCGCGCGCATCGCGTGATACACCGCTTGCAAGCCGGTATATGTTGGATAAACAGTTACGGTAACTCACCAGCAGAAATGCCTGTAGGGGGTTACAAACAATCGGGTATTGGCCGTGAAAACGGCATTGAAACGCTCGATCACTACACGCAAACCAAATCTATTTATGTGGGTATGAGCAACATTGAGAGCCCGTTTTAATGGCGGGACTTAATTACGATTACATCATAGTCGGTGCTGGCTCTGCGGGTTGCGTACTAGCCAATAGACTCTCAGAAGACTCTGATAAACGAGTTCTGCTGCTGGAAACCGGCGGTAGTGATAACAATATATTTATCAAAATGCCCACCGCGTTATCCATTCCCATGAACAGTGATAAATACGCGTGGCAGTTTCACACAGAATCAGAACCTTATTTAGATAATCGCAAAATGCATTGCCCCAGAGGCAAAGTGTTAGGTGGCTCGTCGTCTATTAATGGCATGGTGTATGTTCGTGGTCACGCCAAAGATTTTGACGAGTGGCAAGAGCACGGCGCCGATGGCTGGGACTACCAGTCCTGCTTACCGTACTTTCAAAAGGCAGAGTCATTCTATTTAGGTAAAGATGCTTACCGTGGCGATAGTGGACCTCTTGGGGTCAATAATGGCAATGAAATGGCCAACCCACTTTATAAAGCCTTTATCGAAGCCGGACAACAAGCAGGCTACGCCGCAACTGATGATTACAACGCTGGGCAGCAAGAGGGTTTTGGCCCGATGCATATGACCGTAAAAGACGGTGTGCGCAGTTCGGCAAGTCGCGAATACCTTGATCCAGTTAAGTCACGGAGTAACTTAACCATAGTGACAGGTGCACTGGCTGAAAAAGTCTTGCTCGATGGTAAACAAGCCGTTGGTGTTCAATACAGTGTTAACGGCGAAAAGGTAACAGCTAAAGCAAGTAAAGAAGTGGTGTTAAGTGCAGGCTCGATTGGCTCACCGCATTTATTGCAGCTTTCTGGTATTGGTGATAGTGAAACCTTAAAAAACGCGGGTATTGCGGTGAAACACCATTTACCCGGCGTAGGGCAAAACCTTCAAGATCACTTAGAGTTTTACTTTCAATATAAGTGCAAGCAACCCATTACCTTAAACGGCAAACTTGGTTTGATTTCAAAAGGCTTGATTGGCGCACGTTGGTTATTTACCCGCAAAGGTCTTGGGGCGAGCAATCATTTTGAATCTTGTGCTTTTATTCGCTCAAAAGCAGGTGTGCAATGGCCCGACATTCAGTATCACTTCTTACCGGCAGCCATGCGCTACGACGGCAGAAGCGCGTTTGCGGGTCATGGTTTTCAAGTGCACGTAGGCCACAATAAACCGAAAAGCCGAGGTGCGGTGACTATTCAGTCAGCGGATCCTACGATAGCACCCAAAATTCAATTCAATTACCTACAACATCAAGATGATATTGAAGGGTTTAGAGCTTGCGTGCGTTTAACTCGTGAAATTATCGAGCAAAGTGCATTCGATGCATATCGAGATGATGAAATTCAGCCAGGTAAGCACATACAAACGGATGAAGAAATCGATGCTTTCGTGCGCCAAGCAACCGAGAGTGCTTACCATCCTTCGTGTTCATGCAAGATGGGTGAAGACGATATGGCCGTGGTTGATTCAAGTACTCAGGTGCATGGCATTGCGGGGTTACGTGTGGTTGATTCTTCAATTTTTCCCACTGTACCAAATGGCAATTTAAATGCGCCTACTATTATGGTGGCAGAAAAAGCAGCAGACATCATTTTGGGTAAACCAGCGCTTAGTCATTCACCGGTAAGTGTTGCTATTCCAAGTGATTGGCAAACGATACAGCGTAGTTCGAAGATTTAATCTGGCCACCTGAAGCGCAGCAAAATCGATATTTTGCTGCGTAATGCGAGTCACAAAACAGGAAGAAATATGCAGCATTATCGTTTATTTTGGGGAAGTTTTAATGACCTTATGGCTTAACGCAGGGATCATTTTTACTCTTTTAGCCATTGTGGTTATTTTGATTAAGTGGGGAAATGTACAATGTATCGGCGTGACGCCGGTCAGGTTGTTTACCTTTATCGCGATCTTATTCACATCAGGCCTAGACGTGGGTTTGATTATGTTTCCGCTCACTGAATTCGCCGGTTATGCCGACTTAAAAGCAAGCCCAGAGTATGCATTTACCAATCCAATGGCCATTGAGTTTGGTTATTGGGGGTTTCTGATTTGGGGATTTTATTTTGTTACCTGTTTCTATTTCTGCGTGGTAGAGCCCAAAGTTAGATTTTTCGAAATTCCCTTGGTCAAATTTATCAATAATGTAGTGATTATTGGTACCTGCGCATTTACTGCTTCTTTGTTACTGGCGAACCTACCTTGGTATATCCCGGCTATTGGTGATGGAGAATCTGTTGTTCCTACCTTCTATTTCATCGTGTTCGCGGCAATCTGTTTCGCCGTTTACTCCAGTACTGACATTAAATACGTACGGCTGCTCAGTATCTCGACTACGTGGTTGTTTATCGCCTTAATTGCTTTTATGTGGGCTGGCGCATTTATGGGCAGCGAGAGCCAAGTGGCCGCGTTCAGCCATAATTTAGAGCTGATAGGCAGTTACTTCGGCAACATAGAAGACTTTGTACTGCCGCTGAATGTTTACCATGAGTTTTATCTATTCTGGTGGTTTGCATGGAGCATAATGATTGGCCAATTTACCTCGCGTTTTGTCGGGGGGTTACGCACTTATCAAGTGTTGGGCGCCATGCTGATATTTCCTTCTATCCCCATCGCAGTTTGGTTTAGTGTACTTTATCAATATCATGAAGCCGGCATTCCTACTACAGGCCTTAAAAACTTTGCGATGGCCTTTGTGGGCATTGTATTTGTGATCAATTCTCTCGATTCGCTCATTCGCCTATACACAGATAACTTGAATATGACGGTAAAGCGTTTAGGAAAGTTCAATTATATTGCCTTAAACGTGGTCACGTTATCTCTACTAACCCTGCTGTTTAAACTAGAGTTTTTACAAATTCAGTGGGTCGGGGCATTGGTCATTGGACTGTTCTTCAGTTGTGCCATTTTCATTGCCTACAGCAAACCTAAAACAGTCAAAAATATAGACAGCTCGCCTAAGGGCAACGAGATCGATTTCACCAAAATAGATTCAGATAATTAATTAAATAAAGGAATTAACCATCAATTCACACAATAAAAACACAACACACAAAACAGGACTTTTTATGAATATATATGTGCCTAAGAAGCAAAGCCTAATTGCACTGTCTGTGCTTTCAGCCATGTCGATGACATCACTTTCGGCCTTTTCTCAAGAAGCAGAAACCTTAGCCAACGCAAAAAAACAACAAGAAGACGTGGAATCTATCGTTGTTACTGGTCGTAGTGTTTCTTACGCAAATAGTGCTGCAACTGAAGAAATGAAAAAGCAGCAAACGCCGATGACAAGTGTTTTGTCTTTGGTTGATAACCTGCCAGGCGTATTGGTTACCGAAGGCGACCCGTTTGGCTCTGATGAGTGGTCCACAACGATTTCAATTCGTGGATTTCAGTTGAATCTAGAATCTCAGCAAATCGGTATGACAGTCGATGGGATATCAAATGGTAACTCTAACTACGGTGGTGGCACTAAAGCTAGCCGATATATTGATACTGAAAACTTGCGTGGTATCGAAGTATCTCAGGGCACGGCTGATATCAGCTCTCGTTCAAACGAAGCCCTTGGTGGAACCATGGATTTCACGACTATTTTGCCTGCGTTAGATGAAAAACTTACTGTAAGCACAACGCTTGCTGAACATAACGCGCGTAAATTCTACGTCCGTTATGACACAGGCGAGATAGCACAAGATACGTTTGCATGGATGTCTTTATCAAGCCAGCAGAATGATGACTACATGGATGGGTCGATTACCAATAAACGTGATCACGCCGAAGGTAAAATAATCAGCACCATTGGTGAAGTTAATCTTACAGGTTATGTTAGTTACGACGATGCAGAAGAATATACCTATCAACGTATTTACGGTTTAGCCCAGTATGAGCAAAATTCTCAATGGGATGGCCTGACTGAAGATTGGTCTGGCGTGCCATACCAAGACCAAGTGTTCCGTGAAGGTTGGGTAACAGAGCGTGAAAACTTTTTTACTTATTTAAAAGCAGACTTTGCCGTGGGCAGTGTTGATTTCAGTACCAACGTTTACTACCACGAAAATGAAGGTGCGGGCAAGTGGATCCCATATTACATCGCAGATGTGACTGATGACGGGGTAGGTAACCCAAATTCTGAGCTAGATTCATCTTCTACAGCCTTTGGTGGTGCATCTCAGGGCTTAATTTATTTTGTTAATCGCGCAGGCGAGACGCTTTCACCTATCGATGGATGTGCTAGTTCTATTGGCTTCCCTTATGGCGGCGGTGGGGCTGAAATCGACCCAGGTTGCTACGAGCAAGGCGCCATACCAGTAAGCTCAAACCGTCATACACATTATAATAAAAAGCGTTACGGCATAAATGGTGATTTTGTATGGCATACCAGTATTTCTGATATGGAAAACGTGGTACGTGGTGGTTTCTGGTATGAAGATTACCAACGTGACGAGTATCGTGATTGGCATAAAACCATCGATGCAGCAACGAGTGCTCGCTATGATGAGACCCCTTATTGGGTGCAATACGATCGTGAATTCCCAGTAGAAACGTTGATGTATTACGTTGAAGATGAGCTGGATGCCGGTTTTGCTAAATTCCGCTTAGGCGCAAAGCAATTTAATGTTGATGTGTCTAAAGATGATCAATTCGTTCCTGAGAACGATTTAGACATTTCATCTGATTCAGATGTGTTAATTTCGGCGGGCTTTGTGGCACCATTACCGCTAGAAGGCTTAGAACTATTCGGTGGCTATGCTGAAAACTTTGCAGCGGTAAAAGATGCTGTACTGGAGCGTGATGATACAGATATTAGCCAAGTTGAACCTGAAACTGCGGATAATATTGACTTTGGTTTGCGTTATTCAACGCCCGGTTTTAATGCCAATATAACGTATTACAACATTAAGTTTGAAAACCGTATTACTTTTGTTAGCAATGAAAGTGTCAATGGTATCGACTTCTTAGAAGCCGCAGCTGGTGGATATGTTAACGAAGGTGGTATTGAATCTGACGGTATTGAAGCATCACTTGATTACAACATCACTGATACGTTCGGTGTGTATGTTTCATACACCAAAAATGATTCGACTTACACCGACGCAGCGTTCAGTGGGAAAACTGTAATAGGTAGCCCTGAAGACATGGCCGTCATTAGTTTTGACTATGCCAATAATGATTTTTACGCTGGTTTCAGTACTAAATACGTAGGTGAGCGTTTCTTAGACCAATTAAACACCCAAGAAACGGACTCTTACGTAGTGAGTGATTTATATGTCGGTAAAACTGCCTATGACATCGGTGGAAGCATTGAAAGCGTAGAGCTTAGCTTCACTGTAAACAACGTATTTGACGAAGAGTATCTTGGCTCTATTGCGCCAAATGCTGGTTGGATTGGTGCACCAAGAATTGCATCATTTAATGTTAGATTCGTAATGTAACAATAGTCGCAATACGACGTAGCACAGAGTCAAAAGGCCATATGCAATAATACTGCATGTGGCTTTTTTTTTGCTTTTATAAAAAGCAAAAAGCAAAAAGCAAAAAGCATTAAATCCGTTCTGATATCACCATACAGAATACCCGCTTAACCCAAATTAGTATTAAAAATGGCATTGCTTCGAATACGTCGGTGACCAGTCCTAAAAATAAAATATCATCTAATTTTAAACCCATAGATCGTGAGCACTTAAACAAGGAATCGCCGAGTCTTGACGCTATCTGAATGAGTTTAGGGTTACTACGAATTTTGGTTATTTTAATGTAGTTATGGACTACCCAATGAGGGAATTTATCAGAATATAAACTATGCTTTGAACACCAGATTAAAAAAATATTCAGTATAATAAAATTACCTCGTTAGACGCGAGGTGTTGCAGTAGGACGTAAACTGATAAAACATAAAGAATTAGCCAGAATGGATATCGAATTAAGTCTTATCATCGAAAGTAGAATTTACCGCGAAGTTATCTCCAGTCACCTTAATTCCGGCAAGGGAATTAAAGTTGCGAATACCTACAGCTCTAGCAAGCAAGCTATTAGAACGATTGATCAATGTTCCACTGATATTGCAATAATAGATGGCAGCATCAATGATGTGCTGCTGCTAATCACCACTATCAAAGAAGTCCAGCCTTTAACGAAAATCGTATTAATTACTTCTTCCTTTGAAATGACATTACCGGGTGAGTATATTGCTTTAGGGGTCGAAGGTATCATCACGAATAGCGATGGTGTGGACGACTTAAAAAATTGTATAGCAACGGTTTACTCTGGGCATTTGTGTTACCCCAAAGAAATAGCTAATTTGTTCCGGAGTAATATTTCGAGCGTCCGGGAGATAGGGACTCAAATTTATGACGGTCGCCCAGTGTTGACACGCAGACAATCGATCGTCATGCAGTTGATCGCAATAGGACTTTCTAACAAAGAGATTGCTCGAAGGTTGAATATTGAGTTATCTACCGTAAAAAATCATGTACATCAAATCCTTGAGCGCATGCACGTTAAGAGTCGTTCTGAAGCGGCTGCACGCTATAGTGTCAACGGTCACCCATCACACTAATTTTCATCCCTCGCGACCTCACTAACGCTATCGATAAATAAACATTATTTTGCCATATTTCTGAGCATGTAAAAGTTAATTCATATAGATCTAAAGGTTCATAAATCCTATATCTTCGTTTTAGTTATAGATCTTATTGTAGTCTGTTTTATTCATGTCGTGATCCACTGCCATCCGCTAGTTTTATTACTCAGGTAATGATTCGGTGTAAAAGCTGACAAAGATTGCACAGTACAACTGGGGTGATGAAATTAGCCATCTCAGGTGCATATTTGAAGGAACACGACGGATAAATATAAACGGATTTATAGGGAGATTGGCATGCTAATCAAACCCATGATCAATGGTTGGGAAATACCCAGAATTTCTAATATCCAATCGCAGGAGTCTCGTCGATTATTGAGATTGCCCGTGCCTGGGTTATCTGGAGATTTACACCAAGATCTGGGGCGTGGGGCTTTGGTGGTCGATATTAGTGGCTCTTTGTATGGCGACGAGGCTCGGGATGAGTTTCTTACCGAAAATGTTAGAAAGGCATTTCTTGAAGCCCAGCCGGTAGATTTCGTTGCTGATATTGTAAATGAGTCAGAATTGGAACAAGTCATTATTGAAACATTGAGCTTGGAAGAAAATGCTGATTACCCAGGACAATTCTTTTATTTCATACGTTTGCGAGAATACACTGAGCCACCTGAACCCGCTAGCCCAGGTTTAGGTTTAGTCGCCCCTGACCTTAGTTTAGATATTGAGTTGGGACTTGACCTGCTTGATTTACCCGGATTACTTGTACCTCTGCCTGATATTGGCGATTTATTACAGCCTATTGAACCCGCGGCACAAACCTTAAAAGACGTACTCGCAGGTGCAGCGGATTTGTTTACGCCACTAGAATCCTTATTTGACTCACCTCCAGCCGGAGGGGACTAACATGGGTCTAAGCATTGAATTAAGCGCTAAATTGGATACCAGTGGCCCTTTACTTAATTTAGAAGGCAATATTACTGCGTCTTTAAACGATTTAGACATGGTTAGTATTCCAGATATTAGTGGCCAATTTTCAATCGCATCGCGCAACAATGAAAGCATCGATTTATCGCTTATTACACAAGGAGTTCAGCAAGTACTGAGCAATCTTAGCCCCGTCGTTAGTCATTTATCGGGTTCAGTCAATGTGGAATCCATCAGTAAAATAGTCGATTTGGCAAAGCAACTAAATGAATTAGATATCTCAAACAGTCTGGAGAAACTTCAAGCTGAGTTTGAAATTGGTTTAGCGGGTAACGAAGATTTTCTGGCTAAGCTAAGCAAGCTATCAGAATTGATGGAAGGAAACTTAAGTATTCAGTCAGCCAAGGCGTTTATCGAAAGCCTTGCCGACATTACTGGCAGTAACATCGATATAAATCAGTTTAAGATGGCGGATTTATTGCCGGCTTTTGATTCCATCGTTAAGCTCATTGGCAATTTAATGAGCGTGTGGAATCGTCTTGAAGAAGGCGAAAAATTAGCTAAGGTGATTCAAGCTCAACTTGACCACGAACGCATTAATGCATCAATCGACTTTATAGAAAAACAATTAGGGGCCGGCAGCGTAGCTCCCTTAGTTGATTTTTTACAGCAGTTAGATATCAACGATGAAAACCAAGTAACTGCCGCTAAGCAGGCGATCGCCAACGTAAAATTATCGGTTAATGGTTTGCACGATGCCATTGCCGAAGGCATGGCTTTTGGCGAAGCAACTTTAGTACAGTTAAACCCCGGTGATGTAAAGTTATCGATTCAAAAATCAGCGCTTGAATTAGGTAACCTTAATATCAGTCAGTTAGAAGATTTAGTTCAACAACTGGCTGATCAATTACAGCCGTTATTTATGGTGGATTTTGCTCAAGCGCCGATCGAAACGTTAGACGGGTGGTTAACGCTATTAGAAGGTAAAACAGCCGAAGTGGCACAAGGTATTACTGCCTTTGACATTGACGCTTTAATGTCACCGATTCATCAAGCACTGGAAGTGGTGTTAGACGTTCCAACCGCATTAAATGAAGCACTGCAAACACTAAAATTAGAATTACAGCAAGGACTAAGCAGCATTCGACAAGCAGTGGCATCTGTTCCAGTCAATGCTCTGGTCGACACTATTCAAAATGTATTAGTACCAATCACAACAGCACTCAATTTTATCAGTGAACTTATTGCGGAAATTCAAGCGGTGTTAGGAGCTGCGCTAGCATCACTTCAGGCGGCGTTGAATACTTCTGAAAACGCAGTTGATTCTGTTAAAGCTGAATTAGAGCAAGTATTCCAAACGGTCAAAAGCTATGTCGATTCGTTAGCACTTGAGAAGATAATTGGTGAAGTGGCTGAGAAAATTCAAGTCTTTGCCAACGCACTTGGTCAAGCTGATATGGCGCCGTATTTTGATACAGTCACTGAGGCTATTGATACAACCACTGGTGTTGTGGACAAGGTGCCATTTGATTTATTGCCAGATTCGATGGAGCAAGAGGTGGTTGATCTGGTGAAACCGATCAAACAAGTCGATCTTGAAGAGCTGCAAAATGACCTCAAAAATCTTTTACAGATTGGCGATGATGGAAAATTCGAACTGCGTCCAGATTTAGAGGCCGCATTGAGCTCGATTCAAGCGAAATATGATGAGGTTTTAGATGTTGTGGCACAAGGTGATCCTCAAGCTTTCGCCGAGCAAATTAACCAGCAGTTAGAAGGTGTGCAGAGCAAAATTGCCGAGTTAACACCTACTGTGGCTTTAGATCCTATTCAACAAGCAATTGATTCAGTGAAAGATTTACTTTCTGGCTTTGATTTAGAGCATACCCTAGCACCTTTAAATGAGGGGTTTGATCAAGTCGTCGAAAAGGTAGATGAATTTAAGCCCTCAGTGTTGCTTGAAGATTTAGAGAATACACTGTCTGAGGCCAGACAAGCATTGTTTGCTAATCTCAAATTAGATGAGTGGAACGATAAAATACTTAGTTTGCGTCAACAAATTTTAGATCTTCTTGATCCCCTTGACCCAAACCAAATTGAACCATTATTAGAACAGGCCGTAAATGAAATAAAACAGCAAGCGGCTACCTTACCTACAAAAGAACTCGCCTACATAATTGGGAGTTTTATTAGTGGCGTTTTGGGGGGAAGAGCGGGGCAATCGAGGGCCGATAGTTTTGCCATTATTTTTGAATGGATGAGAGAAGGGGAAGGCACAAGTCAATTAGTCTCGTTGGCAAATAAAGCATCCGCACAAATAGATACTGCCTACCAAGCTGCGCAGCAAGTAGATCTAATTCAAATCATTGTTCGTCTGCAACCGCAATTAAACAACCTCAATTCAGCATTAATTGCATTACCTGATGGGCGCGTTAAAACCGAATTATCGACATGTATTGCTGAACTCAATATCGACAAAAAACTAACACCTTTTGTCGGTCTACAGCAGCGTTATTTGCTGGCACTTCAACAAGCTAGTAGCGATTTCACTGAATTGGCTAATGAAGGTCTATCTGAAGTAGATATTGCGGTAAGTAAGCTTCAACGCGTGTTTCAACCGATGGCTTTCGCCAAGACTTTTTTCGTAGAGATACTCACCTTATTGGGCGTGAATGACCTAGATAAAGGAATTCAGCAATTTGTCGCGGATATATTTGATACTGCCACGCCAGCAAGGTTGGCTGGAATAGTTACCCCTATTGTGAGCGCCCTAAAGGATCGTTTAGCAGATTTTGTTGATGGTTTCCTCAATCCAATTCTGGATGGCATAACGGAGATCCAGGCACTAGAGACACAACTAAGCTTAAATACGTTGATCGTCGATTTGGATGCCATACACCAAGCTACGCGAGATCAGATAACTAAGTTGCATCCTGATGAAATCTTGGGAGAAACCAAAGCATCGTTTATGCAAACTCAATCAGACGTTCTGGCATTCGATCCGTTAGGCCCATTAACCGCTGCAATTGAGGCGTTGAAATCCAGTAGTTCAAGGGTATTAAGTAAATTAGATGCACAAGAGATACTGAAAACGCCGAGTGAAGTGTTTCAGGACATATTAGCTGCTCTTCAAATGATTGATTTACAAAATTTACTCAAACCAATACTCGATGTACTCGATAGCCTGAGTCAAAAAGTTAATACAGGGTTAGCGGATACAACCGAGGCTTTTACACGTTTACAAGATGCGCTTCCGGATCAAATAGGCAGTACATCAACTTCTCAACCAGTCAGTGTGAGTACCTAATTATGCCAGCCGTCTTAACACATAAAACAATCATGTTATTGGCCAAAGAGCGGGTCAAAGATATCTACACCGTACTAAAAACCAAGGTTGAAGGAGACGGCCCAGGTCCTGTGTCCACTTTGGATAGACAGTTGTTGGCCATAGCAAAAGAGACACTAACCATTTTTACCAGTGAACCTCGTCCTCGCACTGAAATGAAAGGGCTACTATTTGCTGGACCCGTAGGCGAAGATCATGAGAGCTATCCCATATCTCAGTATGCTGTGCTTGGTTCAATGGGGCCTGATATCACAGCCTTTTCAAGCGTTTTAACGCCTGGTAATGCGTGGGTTTTTGATACGATCCACAAAGGTACTCCATCCTCAGACAGAGAAATAGTCAATGCACAAACCTGCGATTTCATTATGCAATTTTGGGATCAGGTTAAAAATGGAATTAATTCCACAATCACTGATCCGACTGAACGAACAGCAAGCCTTCAAAAAATGCGAGCTTATGTGCTTGGTCACCTTTGTCATATCGCCGCTGATGTTGTTTCTCATCCTTATATCAATGCTTACGAGTGGAGTGGGGCACCTAAGCCAGATGGTAATCAACATGCAATTGTTGAGGGGGAGATTGATGCTTTAGTGGCAAGAGATTTATTACAACGAGAACGCACCTTAAGTGGCAACGACTGGGATAAATGGTGGCCTTCAGAAAACCTACCTGAACCCTTCTTCGATGCTTATGCTGAGGCATTAGAGCGCACCTATACAGCGGGAAGTAATCCTAGAAAAGGATTCCATCAATTTGATCAGCATCTGCAATCGTTAGGTTCACATGTGGCCATGAATGCCAGTTTTGTTAAAGATGGCTATAACACGTTGCGCCATGGTGTAATTGCTAAGGGTTATGGTTACGGTTATTGGAGCGTATGGGGCTGGCTTTCGCTGTTTTTTGTGCCAGCATTGGCATTGCCTTTGATTACAGCAGTATTGCCCCACGGCAAACATATCTACCTCTCTGACAACAGCAAGCACACCGAACGCGCATGGATGGAATTCGTCTCAACGCCATTGATGTTCGGTACACCTTTTTCAATTGGCTTTGGTGCGTTACTTGGAAGTGTCACTACCCACGGAGTAGAAGGCCGATATTGGTTAGGTATGAGTGGTTCTATCATTTCGGCTGTCGCTGGTATAACAATGCTGTCTACGTTAGGTGTTGATGATTTGCCTGCCGGTTTATCATGGCCTGTTTTTTTCGTACTACCTCTGATATTTACCGGGTTGCAAAGCATTATCGGTATTGCGGAGTATTTCAAAGATCAAATGGCAAATATGGCGCTTGGTGCTATTCACAGCGGGCCGCTGGTGATGCTCATTTTATTTTTGCTATTTGTTTATATTATTCCGCTATTGGCGGATTCGAATGAAAATGCCACAACTGCATTTGAAGAACCTAGGTTCTGGTTAGGATTTGTATTGTGGGTTTTGATTATGATCGTTGCTTGGTTTGTCATTCCTCTTTTTATTAAAAACCCCAAAATTCCGGACAAGCCTGCTGGAGGGCTAGCCATACCAAGATTTGTCAGATTGTTTGATGACACAACCCTGCATCACGACCAACAACTTGCTGATGATAATATTCCTGCAACAGGGTTTCCAAGCGGATACCGGGAGTTAGTAAAGCTATGGTGGACTGGCGCAGGCGATTTATATATCCGAAGCGATCGCTATCAACTTGTTTTTTCCTCGCACGAAGACGGCCGCAACCCACAAACGATCAGTGCTCCGATCACACCCATAACGTTACAAGACTACCTAGATTTTCTCAAAAATAACGTTGTGGAACCGGGTACTGGTACTACTGGTAAATTGGAAGGCGTTATTGTACATCCTGAGGATCCTGACTATTTAATGCCTGCTGGCGCGCTATTCTCCGATCATGGTGACACTGAAAAATCTGCAGCGGAACATGACGTGCAAGCTCAAGTTTTTAAGCCAATAGGCACAACAGAAGTTGATACTGACTACATTTTATTTCATAGCAGAAAGTCGGCTCAATCAATGAGATTTAGTAAACAGGGCCCTGTGCCGCTTGAGCGAAACTTAGGGAGTGCACCGTTTATTGAAACAGATGAAGGGGAGCACGGATGGGACTACGTCCATAACTCCGATACCGCACTATATACCGATACGCTAATGAGTATTGCAGGGGATTTTGGCGCCATTCTGAGCATGAGTGCAGTCACTCATATGGTTGCTGATTTAAAAGACAGTAAAGATAATAACGTCAATAAAGTCTACCAAGTATTCAAAAACTGGAACCTCGATCGTCGCAGGTTAAATGAATGGCGCACGATTGTGTCCGGAGACGCAATTAACGAAAAAGGACCGAGTCACTCAGGCTACAGTAGTGAAATGTTGGGTGAAGGACTGCGTCCAGATAATCACGCAAGTTGGCAAGAAGCGCTGTTAAACGGCGGTTCAGATCAAGCCGCGTTTGACCAAGGAGAATTAACAGCTAGGCAGTTGGGTTGGACAACAGTACTGCGTGAATGGATGGAAGTAAGCCGCGTTACCACACAAGATACGTTGGCAACCACTAGTTTAAAACCAGGTAACCCCAGTAATAAAGCGCTCAGCAGAGCTATGGCTTATATTTTTGAGTTAACTGATCCAGAGGAGTCTGCATAATTATGGCTGCCTTGGCATTCATGCAACAGATGCAATCATATTTAACGGCTGAACCGTTGCTGTCGAGCGCCACTGTGGGTGTGGCCTTGCCAATCATCAATACCGATTTGCCAGCAATTGTTTTGTCACTCGACAATTTACAAATACCTTCCGTTGGCCTGGGGCAACATACTGAAATTGTATCTGGGGCATTGGCGGTTCAAACCTCTATCGATTTATCCGACCCTTTGTTAAACGACGGCTCAGGCCTAAGTTTACTGAGTCCTGATAGAATGATGGCCACATTACAACATGGAGGGTTAGTAGACAGTGAAGGCTCTTCTACCGCCCTTACGACTGCAGATATTCAAGTTGATATTAATGGCATTCCACTCATCTTAAATCAGAACTCGCCTCGTGATGGCGAATTCAGTGTATCGGCACTTCAAGGTCAGTTAGTGCTTGGTCGTCCTTTACCCCCTTTAGGTACGCTAACAGCAAGCTATTTTATTGGCCAATGGCAACGAATTGTTGAACAGCTATCTGGCGATTTAACAACCTTGGTTGTTAGTTCCAGTTCAGCAATGTCTGAATCACTTAGTAACGCCGTGATTAACGTAGTGAGTTCAGCGCATCAAAATATTTCTGGGCTGAGACAACTAAATCTTAATCAGCTAAGTGCTGTAAACGCTTTCGATATGGGTGCTACACCAGCCAGTCAACGTGTTTTAGCTTGGCGGTTTACATTTGAACATATTGTGAATAAACCGGAATCTTCAGGCGGCATTATCCAACGTATTATTTTGCGCACTCGTCGAGACAGCTTCCCGTTCGAAGAGGAAGATATTACATGAATATTTTAAGTAATCCGCAGACGTGTTGTCCTTATGTTGTTGAGGTATCCGCGTCTAAACAATCAGATTTATGGAGATGGCTAGCATGAGCGAAAGTATCGGTGAAATGATATTGCCCGGCACCTATATTGATGTTCGTGCTGAAGGCTTAATCGGAGTTGGTGGTATTAATACTGGCAACATTGGCATTGTTGGAACCGCAGATAGAGGGCCTGTTAACGTGGTTCAAATATTGGGTTCATACACAGAAGCGTTAGACGTTTTTGGTCAATATGATGCATGGCAACCGTCAGGGGACCCACTGAGTTTAACGCGTGCATTAGAGCAGGTATTTAAAGGCGGCGGCTCAACGGTATATGCCGTTAGAGTTGCGAATGGTACACCAGTGCCTCGCGTATTTGCTGTTCGTGATGCTGCCGAGGCTGTTTTGTTTACATTAACCGCTACGTCTGGCGGCACATGGGCGACTGACATTGAAGTCACTTTGACCAACAACACGTTAGAAATGACATATCAAGGCAACAAAGAAGCATTTGAAGGGGCTACCGCTTTAGCCTTATTCGATGCTGTTGCCAGCGGTTCACGGCTTTTTATAGCAGCTGGTCTAGCCGAAGCTGACGAAGGAACAACGGCTACGAGCGTGATACAAACCATTGCGGGTTCCAATAATGGCGCCAATGCAACAGTGACTGAACTTGCCTCAGGCTTAACTGACTTGGCAACGCAACCAATCAATATAATTGTTGCTGCCGGATTCGGAACGCAAGAAGCAGCTGGGACGATGATCGCGCACTTAGAAGCCACAGAAAATGATGGGCTTGAGCGAATTGCAATAATGGGCGTCACCCAAGATGATGTAGCTGACATCATTAACAACGACGTAGGATCTGTTAGTAATAAACGCGTTGTTTTAGTGGGTCCAGGTATTAAAGCTAACGACGCGCGTAGCAGGGCACAAGTTGATTTACCCGGCGCTTATTCTGCGGCATTAGTGGCTGGTAGGTTGTCTACATTGGCACCGCATATCAGCCTGACTAATAAAGACGTAGCAGCCGATGGACTCACCAGAGAATATACCCGAGCAGAACAAAAACAATTGCTACAAAACCGAGTCATGGTTTTGCAAAAACTGTTTGGTTATCGCGCATTAAAAGGTATTTCTACGGATATGGGCGCATTTAAACAAATCTCAGTGCGACGCATTGTTGATTTTGCCAAGGCCGGTGTGCGCAAAGGTTCCAATCCTTACATTGGAAAGCTAAATAATGTTCGGGTAAGAGGCGCGTTAAAAGCTACTTTGGATGGTTTCCTAGCCAGCATGGTGCTCGATGAAATGTTGACGGAATATCAACTCGATGTTAGTGCCACAAGAGCACAGGAAATTAACGGTATTGCTTTAGTCACCATGACACTCAAACCGACTTTTTCAATTGATTTTGTCAAGGTCATCATGAACCTCGAATAAAGGAGCAATTATTATGGCTAACAATGTATATCGCGGTTCTGATGGAACTATATCCGTAGCGGCAGAAAATGGCGTTGAAGGTGATGCAGCCGCAGCAATAACTGAAGAGTTTGCCCTTACGCCAATTGGGCGTGCTACTGGGGTCACCATAAAGGTCACTAACGACGTGGAGCCTTTTCATGAACTTGGACAACGATTTGCGACTGAACTTAGACCTGGAAATATTAATGTTTTTGGCACAATTGATAGAGCGTACATCAATGGTGCGTTGCTGAAATTAATGTTAGGTGAAGCGGCTGACTCTCGTCCCCAAGGCACCTTCACTAGTCCAGCTTTTAACTTAAATGTCAGGTTGGAAAATCCTGCATTACCTGGCAGCAGCGCTTCGGTTACTGCCATGGGAGTGAAGTTTAACGAGTGGAACTATGAATTACCTGAAGATGATTTTGCAATGGAAAAAGTAAGCTTTAAAGCACTTTGGGTCAAAGTTGAAGATACATCAGGGGGGTAACTTATGACAACGCTTAGCGCAACGGAGCTACTGGCGGGTGGCTCGCAGCAACATTTAGTCAGCATTCCTGCTGAGTTGCTTGATGCAACGTCTGATTCAGGTGCACAGCAAGTATTACTGCGACCGCTTACCTTGAATGATGTGCAACTCATCAGCAAAGCAGCCAAAGAGCAAGGAACATTAAGCAGTATGTTGATGGTGCAGCGTGCGCTAGTAGAGCCAACCATGAACATCGAAAATGTCGCAAAATTACCTGCAGGTCTAGTCCAGTTTCTACTTAAGGAAGTCAATCGTATATCTGGATTAAGCCTATCTCAGGACGAATTACAAAATGCGATTAAGGCTCCCCTTACCAAGGCAGTGTTTGTATTAGCAAAAGAGTTTGGGTGGACCCCTTCTGAATGTGCTGAACTGACCGTGGGACAGGTAATGCTTTACTTAGAAATGCTAAGCGCGGATACACCAGAGAATAAGGAGAACGTCGCTTGAAATCGAACCTTATGTCTTTTGATTATTTGCTTAATGACCACGTCCTAGAGCAAAACTGGAAGCAACTAACAGCGGGTTATAGAAATCTGTTAGTTGAGCAACAGTTGCAAACTGATTTTGTTGAATCATTCGAGTCTACTCAATCGTTGTCGGAACTTTATGAAAATAGCTTCACCCAATTTTTAGAAGAGGTGAACTTGACGGCTATCGAAAGACTGACAGGTTACATAGAAAACAAGGTTAGTTTGCCTCAATCAAACGTTATGCCTGCGCCTAGACTTAGGGAAGAAAGCGCACTACAAGTAAAGCGCGAAGAATCAAAAATAATAGAACCAAAGGTAATAGCAAAACAAAAAAAAATCATCGGAAATACCTCACATGAAGTGGTTAAACCGTCAAACAAACTGACGCAGATAAAAACAACTAAGAATAAACTAAATCCACAGGTTACTGTTATTACAGCCGATTTTGCGCGGACTGAGTTGAATAACAGGGCGGTGTGTTCAGGCTGGGGTTATCAGTGGTCAGAGCGAAAGTTAGCGAGTCGGCACGAGGTTAAACCTGAAATATCACAATACGAAGCGCAAGCCACTATTCGTGGCGTTGGCAATACAGACGCGATCCTAGGCGCGGTTAAAAAGGACGTCTTACATGCGCATAATAACAATACAGAGCTTACCAAAGAGAAGGGACTCACTTTATCATCCAATAAAACGATTGACCGATTAATAGATGAGAAGGTTAAAACGATACAGTCCGCAAAAAAGACAGATTTTAACGTGATGAGTAACAGCACCCAGCATGCAAATAATATAGTCAAAGTTGCTAACCCGTCGCCCAAAAATGGATTGTTGACCGACGATGGTTCATCAAACGTCCCCAGCGCTATCAGCCCTCTCAGCACAAGCTCGGGTGTGGGGGGCTTGAGAGGTTTAGCCGCATTAGCTAAGGCCAATGTCACGGCAGACCAACCCTTATCACCAGAGACCAACGAGGTTAATGAAAATCGAGCCGTTGCAACGTCAATCCAAAAACCTTCGTTAAATATCGTGGATAACACGGCTTCATCTTCGCAAATAACCACTGCTTCAGGTATTGCCAAACTACTTGCACAAGAGGCAAGACGGGCCGGTATCGATTTGGAGAAATTCCAACCATGAGCTTAGCCAGACCAAATGCAATTATTACCATGGACGGACAAAAATTCACTTCTGCCGAAGCTGGACTTGTGAGCTTACGGCTAGATCTTGGCTTTAATACCCATGACAGATTAGAGATGACCTTATGGGCTGATTCTACATTATCCAATGTCAGCCCGGGGAGTGAACTCATCATAGAACTGAGCAATGAATTGGTGTCAGACAATTTACGTTCATCTGCGGGCGGATTACTCGGTGCGAGCAACGATAACGCCCTTTGGACTGGCACCATAGATATTGTGCAAAGTAACGCAGGGCAATTGCATTTGTCAGGATTGGCGAGTTCCGCCCAATTGAGTCAATCAAGAATGTCAGCCACATGGGCTGACCAGAGTATTACCGACATAATCAAAGATATGGCGGGTGAGCTTGATGCAGAAATTGAAGCTGATCTGCAATTATCTAATTACAGCATAGATAACAGCCGCAGTGTCTGGTCGTACTTATACGATTTAGCACAACTAACAGGTGCTGAACTTAGCAGTGCTGGTGGTGGTGGACTGCGTTTTATCTTGGCCGCCAAAGGTGGCGCGTCAATATCACTTCGCTATGGTGCTGATCTGATTGATTGGCATTTATCTGAAAAGCAAACTTCAACTCTTACCTTGGCAGCGGAACATGGTGCATCTAGCTCACAAGGCAAAGAGAAGTGGCATTGGTTAGCGCATGATCCCGTTGGGGCAGGCGCTGATAGCACCGTCATCCCTTCGGCTTTTTCGAGTCGCGAAGCGGCAGATTTATTTTCTAAAGCCGCGCAGTTAAGACAAAAGCGTTCCTCAATGCAAGGAGAAGTTTGGGTCGGCGGGCGAATTGATCTGCGTCCAGGTGGTTTAGTTGAGTTAACTGGATTGCCTAGAGGTGACAGCGGAACGTTACGTATCAAGGCAGTGACACATCAGTTGGATGGTCAAAGTGGTTTTATTACCGCGTTGGCTGTGGAGGGCTACAGCGAAAGCTTTGGCATTGGGTTTTGAGCGAATTAATTGACACATTAAGAGCCATTGTTCGTGATGAAATGGCGCGCAACCGCTGTGCAGAGTTGGGCATAGTAGTGCAAGTCCATGCGAATGGTGGCGATGGCAACAACCATCAGGTAGATGTGCGTTTACGCAGTTCAGGTGTGGAATTAAAACGCGCCCCGGTAACCGTGCAACGCTATGGCATATCAGCGTTGCCTAGGGTGGGTGACTTGGTGTTGGTGGTGTTTTTACGGGGGGAGTTAAACGCGCCTATGGTTATTGGCTGCGTTTACGATGCAGGCGTGCAGCCTCCAGAAGCAGATGAAGGAGAAATGGTATATGTGGTGCCAGATGAAGGACGGGAGAAGCATTTACATATGGAATTGCCGTCTGGAACCACACTGACCTTTGGTGACGAAAAGGTCACGTTAGTCTCCGGCGAGACACAAGTCGAGATTGAAAACGATGGTTCGGTGAAAATTCACTCAGCCAAGAATGTGGAGTTAAGTGCGTCAGGTGACATCAGTTTGCAGGCTGACGGAGCGATAAAATTTGAGGCCGCGACCAATATCGAAATGAAAGCTAAGGGCGTAAATATCGAAGCCAGTACTGAGGCAAATGTTAAGGCCTCAGCCCTTAATTTTACTGGGGTTGCCCAGTTTAGTCCGAGTTAATCGTGTCGAAACCTGCGGTGAGTATCGGTTGTGCTGTTTTGCTATCCCCCGGTGCTGCTGGTCCGCCGGATAGCGGGATGATAACCACTATCTTTCAAACAAGTTTTTTGGCTAGCGGTATGCCATTGGCAGTCAGTGGCTCACTTTGCCAAATGATAAATAGCGTAAGTGGTGTGCCATATGTACTGCCAATAGGCTCAGTGGGTAGCTCGAGTACATTAACAATATCAGGACAAGGATTAGTGCGAATGGGTGACCAAATACCCAGCGGCCCGGGTATTTTAACTATTATTGGTCCGCCAGCGAGTCCGGCGTTTTTAGATAGTGGTCCACCGTAAAACGTCAAGATTGTAGTTAAGCATTACAAATATTGAAAAGGAGATAAATCATGCCAAGAGAAAGTACTAACAAGCTAGATGAGCTGCTAGGGCTGGACTTATGGTTAGATTATCAAAGCTCTCCTGGTTTTTATGAAAATGCCGACTTAAGATACGAATTACGGGGGATTGGTGCTAGGGATATAAAAGTAGCTCGGGGTGTCGACACGTTGCGCCAAGCGATAGTTAACCGTATCAAAACTTACAAAGGCGAGCTATTACCTTTAGGGCATCCTGAGTATGGTTCAAGGCATCACGAGTTAATTGGTCAGCCCAATGTTGAACGCACTCGAAATCTTATAAAACTGTTTATTTTGCAGGCCCTAAAGCAAGAGCGACGTATCGAAAAAGTGCTTTCTGCCAATGTACTTGCTGAGCATGAACCACCTAGGGAAACAGTTCGAATTGAGCTTAAATTACAAATTCGCAGTGTTCCCCTACCGCTCAATATTATTGTACCTTTTAACCTAACGGAGAGTTTGATATGAGCTATGTCGCTGAACCTTATGCGCAGTTTGTTGATGATCTGTTAACCGGTTTTACAGGGGGGCATGTACGGGAAATATTTCGAATGCTGGAGGAACAACGTCCCTTTAGGTTATCGACAGATGGTGCTGCGCTACCTAGTACCATACGGGTTTTTGGACAAAAAGAAGGCGCGATAAATAAGTTTGAGTTTTTTTTATTTAGACTTAACACTGACTACCAATTACTTGATGGCACGGATATCCAGTGGCTCAGTAAAAGCGATGGTTCGCCTGCTATTGATGCAATATGGCCAGCAGATGGCACTACATTCTACGTCAACTACGAGTCCACAGGTGGGTCGCAAATAGCACCGTTATTAACTGACCGTAGTCCTGGCAGCGTGACGCGTTTGTTGGCTGAAAGTGTCGGTCGAGAATATGCCGTGCTGTCTGGGCAGTTAGAAAAAGTATACGAGGCTGCATTTCTGAGCACCGCAGCAGGTAGAGATTTAGAAAACGTAGTCGCCCTAATTGGACTTGAACGTTATGGTCGCAATGTTGCCGAGGGTATGGTGAGTTTTAGCAGAACCACGCCATCGCCCGCCGATATTACCATTGCATCTGGCAAAAGACTCAGTACAGCAGATGCGCCAGCCGTTACGTTTGAAACCACCAGAACCGTGACATTGCAACGAGGACAGTTAAGTGTTGACTCACCGGTACAAGCACTAACGCCCGATAGTAAAGGTATTGTTGCAGCCAACACTATCGTCGTTATCAATCGACCTATTTTAGGTATCGATAGCGTAAGTAATCCTGAAGCAACGAAATTTGCCGGTCAAAATGAAAGTGACGATGCACTTAGGTTAAGGGCTAAACGAGCGCTAGAAAGTGCAGGTCAGGCAACAGTGGGGGCTTTGCAAGGCGTGCTAACGGGATTACACGGTTTGCGTGAAAAAGACATGCGTTTTACCGAAGATCCAATAGAGCATCCGGGCATTGTTAACCTTGAAATTGCATTACCTGAACTTTCTCCATTGCAAACAGAAGACTACAAAAGGCGTGCAATGGCGCTATTAGAAGAAACTCGGCCAGTAGGCATTCGCATTCGCCACAATATTGAAGCATTTCAGCCACCGGGTCCCGCTCAACCAAGCACAGGTCAAGACAGTCCGATTGATGGCGCCCCTATTGTTGCAGCGGATGGTATAGGAGAAAAGCTCCATATGCCTGTTGATTTCAACGTAACACTGCAGCCCACTACGTTGACACTCACCCCAGAAGAGCAAGAAAAGTTGATAGGCATGGGTATAAGCACAATAAATGACTTCATTGCTGAGGCTGGCTTAGGCGAGACGTTGGTTTACAACCAACTTATTGCCGCATTAATGAATATAGATGGTGTGCTGGACGTAACGTTAGAAATGTTCCCTACCAGTAAGCCTGAAGCAAGTCGAACACGCAATGTTATGCCTAATCAGTTAGGTGCTAGGCCGATTGCTGGTGTGGTCGATGTGCAAATTGGTAATTCACTTGTGGCACTGGATATTACCGTGGCGGTTACCTTTAATGGGGCCGGTGAAATCGGCAATGTGGAAAGTAACGCCAACGCGGCAGCTAATGATATTCGCAGCGATTTACAACAAGCACTTAATCGTTTTACGGCGAGCCAAATCGATCCGGCAATATTGCTAGGGTTGATCCCAGGGTCTGAGAGCTATGCACCTGATGAAGTACATTATCGTGTAGAATTTATGGGTGATGGTATAAGAATAAATCAGTCTGATATCGTTATTCCGTCTACCGGATTGGAAAGATTCTGGATCCGCTCAGCCAGTGTACTTGACCAAAGTGGTACCGTTTTGGGGAGTAGCGTATGACGGTAAAAGTCTCCGGGCGCGGGCAAAAAGTACTGCAGCGCTTTCCAAAGCATATGGAAGCTGAAGCGCGTGGAAAATTGCTTGCTAGTGTGGTCAATACGATCGTTAGAGATCAAGACGTTCAGTCTGCAGATATGCAAAGTATTCGGTGTGCCCACCGACTGTTCGAGGCCAAACAAATAAGTGATTTATTGCTACTAGCGAGCCTGCATGGCATTAGCCGTGCTGATATGTCAGTGCTTTATGCCCGCCAGCAAAAATCATCTGAATTGCTATTACAACTCAAGCAAAATGTTGAAGCAGATGGTGATGACGCTGTGCGTGAAAAGCTTGCTGAATCGTTTGTACAGCTTTATGCCCTTGGGACTGAAACACCTCTTCGGCTTTTTTCGCAAGCACATTTAGATGTTGATAGTTCCGATGCTGATATTTCTGATGCTAATAGTTTCGATGTGAATGAAGCAATTGATCGACTCATTACTTCCGCTGTTCAATCTGGTCAAACACATACCTTGCTAGAAAGTATTCGCAAACGAATTGTAGAGACCTGCGCTATTCACATTAAAGGCAACGGCACAATCGAAGCTTTGTTGCGTGGAGCGGCAAACGTATTAGATTTGAATTTGGGTGACATAGAGCACAGTGAAGATCGTTTCTGGCACGCAGGAGCGGTTCACGATCGCATTCAACTTAGTTGCCTAGATGAAACCTGTACTACCCATAAAATCCTTCCTAAAACAGAATATATGGGCATTGAAGAAAACCCTAAGGTTATTGCGCAAAGAGGACCAAACCCATATAAACACGCTGATCTATTTCATTTTTTACGTAAAGGGTTTGATGATGCGGTCCTTGAAATCAGAGTATTGGGAAACCTAAATAGAACCGTCAGTCCTATGGTGGTTAATCGAGATGAAGGTCATGGCGTGGGTTTTTTTGGCTTAGTGCCAAATGGACAAGCGTTAATTTTTACCCAGGGCGGTCGTGTCTTGCTAGATGGAAAAGATGTCACTAGCAGATCCTATGCGTGGCAAGGGGCGTGTTTTGCGCAGTACGATGCTACTTTGCTTGATACCGATGACTCTGTATCGACTAACCGAAATGATTTTGTTTTTGCTGATGCGGATGCACCAGATACCGAAAATGACGGCAAAAGTAGGTTTGTAACCGTTTCGCCATTCGGCGCGTTAAATCGAGATGCACTTATCCCTCACGCGGGTTCAAGTCTGCCCATGCCGAGCATTAGCGTGTGTAAAACTCGCTTTGCTTTTTTTGTTCAACATGGACACTTTTCAACAAAACTTGAAGGGACAACCGCGCCCAGTGCCAGCGCCTTTGACGATGATGTTTTTGCGTCAACACCCAGTGCTGTGCGCGATCACATTACGTTAGTTACTCCTAGGTTTGGTGTGGGTTTCGCAGACGCTTCAGTGTTTGCCACAAAAAATGGCAACGAAAAATTACAGGCCGCTGGATTTATTCACTTACGTTGGCTAGAGCGTCAAGCTTATAAGGTGAAATTGCTTATCCCAAATCGCTTTCGACTATTTGATAACAGCAACGGCGCTCAAATTGCAGATTTAGTGAAACAAGGTATTAAACGTTTTCGTCCTGCTGGTGTTGATGTGGTTGTTGACTATGTTGAGCCTTATTGGATAGCGGGAGATGCTGCCTTGCCAGGAGACATTGACGGGATGAGTGCAATCGACCAAATACGCTCACAAACAGTATTGGCGCCACAATTGGGCCCGGTACCGGTACCGGTTTGATGTTGTGCCTTACGGATAAGACCTTCGATTTACCCAAAGCATTTTTGTAGATGTTGTTCATCTGACTTTACAAGAGAGATAAGTATATGGAACTTAATGAATTTACAGCAAAACCAGTATCACCTGGTGAACCTATTACGTCAGAAGCTTGGAATGAGTTGGTATCAGGCATTAAGGCGCTTAATGATTTTGTTTTAGCGAATCAATCGACGGCGTTAAATGTGCAACTCAGCAACACAGATATTTCACGAAATACCGTTCGGGTGACAGCGTTACGCGATGATGGCTGGTTAGCCCAGGCGGTTTCTCCGGTAAACGGCGGGGATTCGTTTGTCTTTACATCTTTGCCACCAGGCGCTTATGTGATTATGGCTGATGCACCTGGTTTTAAGGCTTCAAAAGAAAATGTCACCATACCTAGCGATGAAATCGTTAAATTGACCCTCGAACAAAATGGCGCATTTATGCCTAATTTAATTGGTGTTGAGCTTGCGTCGGCGCTGGCCATTTTAGACGACAGCAGTATTACCGTAGGACGTTTAATCGATGTGTTCGGGCGTGAATTAGCCCCCGCTAAACCAACGTCGGAATACGCTAGCCAACCAATCGTTATGCAAATTCCGGATCCTAGTGATGCCGTGCCACCGGAAGGTAAAGTGCAATTAGTCGTTTCTGCAGCACTGCAACTAGATAGCTCAGTAGAAATTCCACCGTTAACAGGCTTGACCTTGACAGAGGCACGTAAAGCGCTTGAAGCCATTGGTCTTAAATTGGGTAAAGTTGAAACCAGACAGAAATCGGAATAATCAGGGGAGAATAATTATGGCTACATTTAGCGCTAACAAGCCGAGTTTGCTTAGTTCTACACAAACAAAATCGCTTATCACCGGAATACAGGGCAGGGAACAAGCAAACACGATTATTCCGGCTGCTCGAAATATTAATCAACCCATATTCGTTGATTTAGATGACAAACCGGCTATTGCCAGTGTCGTTAGGGGCGGATTTAAAGTGCCGTCCGTATTGCCAGATAATGCGCGACTCGAGGCTTTTTTAAGCGGCCTACAGATCAGAGAACCGACTAGGGAGCCTAGAGTGTTAGATCAAAATATTGCCGCGGGTACCCGAGTAAGTGTTGGCACCGAAGTGGACTTAATACTGGCACCACGAGAAGACATTAATATCGGTATTTTTGATGATATTCATATTGACGTTAAAGATACCAGTATTGGTGAATTACTCGACCGGGTGAAAGATCAAAATGATCTGCGCGGCTTAGTGCTCAAATATGAAAATGCGAATGATGTAGAAGAAAACGACAAAGTTATTTTAACCGATATGCTCGGGCAATTCGCAGGCATAAATATTAATGAAGGTAAACCGGGTCAGGGCTTTAGCAATGCCTTTAACAGTGTTCGAGTAGCACTAGCATTTAAGTAATTGTGCCTAAGCGAAATAGGGACGTACTTTCATGTAGCTCATTTTGATAATGGGATAGATTACAATATGGCGATTAACATCACTCAAGCAACTGGTATCGTTCAATGGGAGCTATCTCATGAGGCTACTTCTGGTCTTGTGGGACTAAACAACCAACATATTCATGAAATAGCCCCCCCAATTCTAACTGGCCTTAGACCGATAAGTTTAGCTGACGGCACAAAGCACGTGAGTGTCAAATTGCTTGTTAAAGCGAATGCAATCATAGACAAACTTGATCTTATTCTGAGTGCAAACCGTGCCGATTCAATCAAAGCTAAACAAGTAGCAGATGTTAGAGTCGCAGAAGGCGACAATGAATCGATTATCATTGATTTTGGCATGATGCTAACGGTCAACTCAGTGAGTATTGCAACAGGTTACTCAATCTCAACGATATACCCTTGGTTAGGTACAAAATTTGATAAGAGTGATCCGCTTTTCGAGGGAGATGGCGTTCTTACTCATAATTCGGTTTCTTTTTCAGATGTAAAAACACAACGCCTAATGCTTACTTTGGGTAGTGGCCAAAATGCAGCGGAAGTTATTGATTTTATTAATTTATCATTACCAGATTTACCGTCTGGACTCACGTTATGTCTTAATGGCGATCAACCGATTTGGCAGCACGACCCGATGGTACAGTTGGGGATCAGTGAAGATATAACTGATGACGGATGGAATTCCCTAGGACAACGCAGAGTTTCGTTAGCAAGTTCAGTTGCCCAATATACCCAAGACCCAACAAAATCTGATGATGTTGAACTCGAATTTGTACTCAGTGCAGTTGTGCCAGGTGCACTCAACATTGAGATTGAATCTGTTGAAACACGCCATATTCATCGCATGTATTTTAACAACAAAAGCGATTTAACTCTGCTTTTTGAGCGTGAAGCAGAGCAACAACTCGTTATATTTCCCCCTAGCAACGTTACCGAGCCCATAAGCGGGATTGAATTAAGCATTTCCGGCGAGTTAGATGCACTGCGAGCAATTCCTGCTATAGCCAAAAAGCCAAATGAAATTACTGAATTATCCCTTGGCAACGGCAGAGCTGCTTGTGTCAGGTTAGATGCCAACTTTGGGCTAGTTGAATTAGCGGCTCTACGGTTTCCTTTTATTGCGGGCCCCAGTGGCGCTGAAGCGAGAGTTATTTTATGGCGCGAAAGTGACGGCATGCCAATGGAAGCAATAACAAATGCGATAAGTGAACCGATTAACTGGACGGGGTCCGACGAGCAATGGATACGCTTTGATTTTAAAGAGCCCGTCGCTCTGGAAGAAAATGTCAATATATGGGCTGCTATTAATGTTAATCGAGGTGAGGTCATTTGGAAAATGGCGACGGCAAATGAACGTAATGAATACCCCGTTAGAATTGGCTCACCTGGAGGCCCATGGAGAGCATTACCAGCGATATTTGGTAGTGGCAGGTCACTAGGCAGTATTGCTGGTAGGGTGCATATGTTGGGCAATGCAGATCAAACGAAACCTATACCTCCTTTATTAATTTCATTGGATGACGATGAAACACAATTGACACTGACACCAGCAAATGAAAATAGTCGAATTGGACTTGAATTCAACGCCCAAACCTCTAAGCCTGAAACAGATAGCATAGCGCTTAGAATCGTCAGTCGCAGTCAAGGCAGCATTAAAATTAGTGAGGTTGACGTAATTACTGGAGAGAAATTGTCATGACACAGGATGCTCATAGTCAGTTTGTAAGCGGTCAAAAAGTTACCGCGCTACATTTGCAACATATGCAAGACAGTTTAAGGGAGGGATTGGCCGATATTCGAAGTTGTATTGGTTTAGGCAAGGTGGCTTGGGGGCTAAAGGCCGAACTGAAAAATGGCAATATTGAGCTTCAACCAGGCGCCGCCTTTACCTTAAATGGCCATCGATTATCGTTAGACAGTATCGCACAAATACCGCTTCCCACTGAAAATAATCCATGGAGTTTGCTGTTAACCGGACTGAATAACGATATAGAGTCCCTGCGCCATGACGGTGCGTCGACAATTATTAACCTAATTACTGCAGTGTCAGTGCAACCCCAAGCTGATGTAGATGGTGCTTCAATTGTCATCGCCTCAATCGACGTGCAAGAGGGGGAAGCGGTATTGACGCAAAATCCTGAATTATTTGCCGCAACAGGTAATCACAATCATAGCGGACAATGGCATCAAAATAGTTTAGGGCAATGGCTTTTCGATGGCAGTGCCTTGGAAGATCACAGCGACATTCCCGGTATTCCTGGCCCGAAAGGTGATCTTGGCCCGATTGGACCGCAAGGAGCACAGGGCGATATTGGGCCACAGGGTCAGGTAGGGGCGATGGGTCCACAAGGGGCTAATGGTGAGCGAGGTGAAAGAGGGCCGCAAGGAGAACGTGGACTGCAAGGTATTCCCGGTGAAAAGGGCCCAGCTGGGATCCCCGGCGCGATAGGTGAGGTTGGCCCTGCTGGTGAAAAAGGCAGCGCAGGCGAACGTGGCTTAACAGGTTTAGCGGGTACAGCAGGTCAACGAGGTCCGATTGGCTTAAAAGGCGACCCTGGTCCACAAGGGAAAATCGGATTAATAGGGCCAAAAGGCGATATTGGTGACGTAGGAACATCCGGGGCTCAGGGGCCAAAAGGTGATGCTGGGCCGCAGGGAAAAGCGGGTGACAAAGGCGTAAAAGGTGACAAGGGTGATATTGGCGGGACGGGTGTTCAAGGATTGAAAGGTGATATTGGGCCTCAAGGTAAAATCGGAGCGACAGGGGCGATAGGACCCCAAGGTCCCGTTGGCGTTAAAGGTGAAATTGGGCCTCAAGGCAAAATCGGTGCGAGAGGGGATGTAGGCCCTCAGGGCAAAATCGGAGCAACGGGTGAAACTGGATTACCAGGCAAAATAGGTAAGACAGGTGATACCGGCCCCCAAGGTAAGGTTGGTGAAATAGGTGACACTGGGCCTCAAGGTCAAGTTGGCGTTAAAGGTGATGCAGGGCCTCAGGGAAAAATCGGCGCCAAAGGGGAAAAAGGTGACAAGGGTGATACCGGCTCTGTTGGTATTCAAGGGCCAAAAGGTGACATTGGGCCTCAAGGAAAGATTGGAGCAACAGGCGGTATTGGGCTTCAGGGGAATATCGGTGCTAAAGGTGAAATCGGGCCCCAAGGAAAAGTTGGCGAAAAAGGTGACGCAGGACCACAGGGCAAGACTGGGGCAACAGGCGCGATTGGGCCCCAAGGAAAAGTTGGTGAAAAAGGTGATGCTGGGCCACAAGGCAAGGTTGGTGAAAAAGGTGATATAGGACCACAAGGTAAGACTGGCGCAACAGGTGCTGTCGGGCCCGAAGGTAAAACAGGCGCAAAGGGTGAAGTTGGGCCGCAAGGCAAGGTTGGCGAAAAAGGTGATATAGGACCACAGGGCAAGACTGGTGCTGTCGGACCAGAAGGCCAAACTGGCCCTATTGGGAAAATGGGACCCGCAGGGGCAAAAGGAGAGCAAGGTACACCAGGTGAAGGGCTAAACCCAGATTGGCCAGCCATTAATAAAGTAAGTTGGCCTCATAATGGGCGAGTTTCTGCTGAAGATGCCATTCAAATATTAAGTCGTTTGAATGTGGTGATGTCCACAAGTATGTCACCAGAAACTACGAATGCACAGCCACAGGTTATTCAAGTTTTATTTGAACCTGGATTCAATCAACAGCTTATTCTGATGCAAATGGCTTATATCCAAGGGGATTGCAAATTAGCAGCGCAAAAAATTGATTGGAGACCACGAGGGGATACCAGTCAATTGATAAAGATTTTTTCGGGCAGTGGCGGACGCGTCTTTATTCGAGTTCATTGCAACGGACTTTTAGATTCCGATAAAAGACCCTTTTCCGCGAGTTGCGATGTATTGCATGGTACGCAAACGCCGCATATACCCGGTGGTGTATTGGAAAGTTGGTTTACTATAGGTAGTACAACAGATGTCTGATGAACTTGACCCAAAAGATAATCCCAGTAAACGCGTGCAGCAGATTCTGCATCGAACCGGAACCGTTACTCCCTGGGATTTTAGTCGACTAACCGACGAAGCTATTACGCATGCTTCAGAAGCTGTTCGTGTCGATGCTGCCAATGCTAATTTGAATTGGCGTCCATTGGGTCCAAGAAATACCGGTGGCCGTATAAGGTGCCTTGCTCAAGACGAAAGAAATCCCCAAACGATATACGCAGGTAGTGCCCAAGGAGGTCTATGGCGAACGCGTGACATTGGTGACAGTTGGACTGTATTAGATAATTTCACCTCTCCAAATTCCCGCCAAGCATTGGCAATCGGTGCTATTGGTTTGAGCTACAGTAACCCTGAGATTATATATATTGGAACCGGTGAGCCAACGAGAGATTCCGCCGGTGGTGTTAGGGATATAC
Source organism: Paraglaciecola sp. 20A4 (assembly GCF_011378905.1). Taxonomy (GTDB): domain Bacteria; phylum Pseudomonadota; class Gammaproteobacteria; order Enterobacterales; family Alteromonadaceae; genus Paraglaciecola. The sequence continues at coordinate 85,082 of NZ_WTPY01000014.1, forward strand.
CTGGAAATGGATTATTTCGTTCAACCGATTTCGGTGCCAAATTTACCCGTATCGATCACCCAGACCCTACTTCTGGCGTGTTAGGTTTCGGGCAATTCGAATCTATTGTGGTTGACCCGTGGGAGCCTAGTCGATTCTGGATTGCCTCATCAGATGGTGGTATGGGCCGCGGAACGCCGCCGGCTATAAGCGGAGCATTACCCGTTCTTCATAAAGACGAAGTACGTCATGCATCAGCGCCAGCGGCGGGTACGCAACAAGCAACAGAGATTATGATTGATTTTGGGCGATCACGTACAACACCTTCTAAGATAGTGACTGTGTACGTTGCAATATGGGGGAGTGGTATTTACCGCGCAAAGTATAATCGAATCATTGATGCTTATGAGAACACAGGGGGAGATATATGGACTGACATTACGCCACCTTTTTCAGGTTCGTACACACGTATTAAATTGACTCAATGTCGCGGACAACCCAATTGGATTGGCGCAGTATTCGCAGACAATAATAACGCAGCGTCCCATGTTTTTATCTCAGATGACCGAGGTGAACATTGGATTGATACTGGCGCAAGAGCGGGAGATACAGGGACTCAAGCTAGATATGATTTAATGTTTGGTATGCACCCTACCAATCCTTCTATTTTTGCCGTTGGCATACTCGACGTTTTTTTAGGTCGATACAATTCTAATACTAGCAATACCACATGGACAAAAATTCTCGATTGGAAACAACACGATCTGGGCGACCGAGCACAACATGCAGATCAACATGATATTTTATTCGATATGGCTAATCCCATGCGAATTTGGGTTGGTAACGACGGTGGTGTATCAACTTCATCTGATCTTGGACAACACTGGACCGAACGAGGCCTAGGCATTAATGCGGCTCAATTCTTTGATATCACTACGCACCCTACATATCCGTACATTTATGCTGGTGGTTTACAGGACAATGGGACTTGGCTGAGTTATGGCGGTCAGACGTGGCACTATGTGTATGGTGGGGATGGAGGCGAAGTCGCTTTTCAAGTGGGCGATCCAAGGCAATTCTACGCCTGCTGGTTTCCAGGGTCTGCTGTGCCGGGCAATGAGTGGGGGGTTGTGCGAGTTTTAGTGCGAAGCACAACAAACCTTTTTGGCAGTGCTAGATACATGAATCGTCTACCTGATGTTCCACAATCTGGTGTTCATGATGTGGTCAATCAATCTACGCTTAGTTATCCCTTCACTAGTGTGACACATCCAGGTTTATTTACTGGTGTATTAGCGCACCATCCTATTCGACCAAATAATATTTTAATCGGCAGGGAGGGAGGCGCTTATTCCACGACAGATGGAATTGCGTTTACACATCTGAATAATTTGGGAATTGGGTCAACTGAAAAAATTACGAAAATTGTTTATTCCCCGCAAAATCCAGATACATCTTGGTGGGCTGCAACACATATTGGCGAGTTGTATTTAACCAATGATGCCAATATGTCGGCTTGGGCCAATGTTTCACCACCTGCTTTAGCAGGGTTTAACGCAACAATAACAGGGGTGGCTATTAACCCAAACAATGATGCTATTGTGGCTGTTACGGCTACAGTAAGAGCCAGAACGCCTAATGATGTAAGTCAGGGAATGATTTTTATATCGGGAGATACAGGGGGAAATTGGCAGGAAATTAGTGGGAGACTTCCCCCTAATGCTAGTGTTGCTAATGATCAATTTAGCCCATCTGCTGCCACGGCTATTGTATTCGACCCTTCAAGTTCCGCTACCGTCACTGACACACAAATTATCTACTGCGGATGCATGGCTGGCGTTTATGTGATCCGCAATGCGATTGCACCAACAGCCGTATCAATTGCCGCTGGAACTTCGTTTTCACCGCTGTGGCGCACATTCAATGGCAACTTACCGTTGGCTTTAATATTTGATTTAGAGGCTATTAAATATACTGATGGCTCCGGGCAACCGCAAAGGTTACTACGCTGTGCTACCCACGCTCGTGGTGCATACGAATGTGATTTGGCAGGTAGCAAGCAAGTATATTTGTTGATCCGCGACAACATAGTTGACGATGGAAAAACGTATGCCGTGACTCATCAAGTACCAAATAATCATGATCCCAGAATGACACCTGGAATGTCTGCGGTAATGGTACGCGATCGTTCCATTGATATCCGCATCGATACCCCTCCATTTCGATTTCTAGGTCCTGTCCTTGACGGTCTCGAAATGGACGAACAAATGCGTAGCACTATATTAAAAGTAGGCATGATGAATATCATCTATGTGCAACTCCATAATAATGGTTATGGGATAACCAATAGCGCTGAATTACATTTATTTTGGGCAACAGTGCCTGCAACACCACCGGATCTTCAAGCGGACTTTTGGACACAATTTCCCAATGTGCTCGATGGTGGTACTTGGCAAAAAATCGATAGTGTGGAGATTAATTATCTAGAGTCAGGGCAACCTCGCGTGATGGCGTTTAATTGGCATGTACCAGGCGAACTCACTGGGAATGTCGCTCTGTTAGCAGTCGCCTCTGACTCAATTCATGATCCACTAGATATCAGTGTGTTGGGTAATGTTGTTGACCCAGCTCAAGCCGCTAGTTTTATTGGACAGGAACGACGCACAGCGTTATTTATTTCACCGGTTACACCATCGCCTGCCAACGCTTCTATGAGAGATGGATTTGACGATACCGGATTATTTGGTGAAACCGCATGGGGAACTCAAAGCCACGATATTATTGTGGTTCAAGCTGCCCAAGGTGATCCTGACACTGCATTTGCTGACATGAATGACAAACGTATTGCCGATGTGCTCGATGGCAGCGAAACAAATCATATTTACGTACGCGCGCGTAATCAAGGGGGCACGGTTTTAAACAATGCCGAGGTTGAAGTATTTAGAATCCCCGTCAGCTCATTGCAAGACCCACATTCATGGGTATCATTAGGAACGGCAACGCTTACCACCATAGCGGCAAAATCTAGCGCTATCTTCCCAGCAATAACTTGGGCAAATCCACCGGATCCCGCGCCAGATAAATATTACGTATTAATAGCACTGATCCAAGGTGACGAAGATGCAAGGCCTGATTTCATCGCCAGAGTTGCGTCTATTCAAACATTCTGGAAACTACTACTTGAAGATGCAGACAGTGGAAACGCTGTCGTCAGAGGACTGAATTGGCAAGCCTAAGCTAAGCTACCAAGTGGAAAACCAGACATTCGAATAACTGCCAAAAAGTGATTTTTATAAATGCAACGTTAGCAAAAAATCATGACTTATTTCTTTAGCAACTTATGTAAGAGCTGAACTGACGCATCAATTACAAACCAGGTGGCGAGAAAAGCGATGACTTCCAAACCAAAACTGCCGAATTTGTAAAATGTGTTCGCTAAAAGGAAAGAAACAAAAAAGATAGGCATCTGCTCTAACAACAACTCTCGATTAGAAATAGCGCGTAAAAAAGTAAACATAACAAACACCTTTAAGTTGTTTTTAGATACTTAAAGCGTAGTCAATATGGTTGTTCCAAGCAAACCTCTGGAGTGCAAAATATACCTTAAAATAGATAAAATAACGCAGTCAAAAGAATAAGGAAATTGCAGCTTATTGAGTAGATGGAAAACATATCACCTAAGATATTTATAGTTACATGGCCATATACAACTAGCACTAGCTTAATCAATAAATAAATCAATTATTCAGGTGCCCTTTAGCTGCGATGATGGGGGAAGGGCGTCATATAAACATACTGCTCTTAAACGCAAAAAGGCTCTTCATTTCTGAAGAGCCTTTTTGCGATTTGGTGGAGCTGGCGGGAGTCTTGTATCTGGATTAACTATTTGATATTAAATGTTTTATCTAAGGTTTAAATGTGATGGTACTACTTATGGTACTTCTAAAATATTTTTACAATGCTAAATCTAATATCATCATACTCTGCTCTTCATAGTTCGGAACATATTTTTTTATATTGTGATTTTAATTGCCACGTAAATAGAAGTTAATTTAAAGAAGTTTTGTGAGGTCAGCAAGCAGACTCACTCGATAAAAATTTTCATACTAGCTGATTTCTCTGTTTTCTAAAATATGCTTTTTTTGAAGTTTGTTACTTGTAAGTAAAATCGCCATGACTTTATCTGCAGATCTAGACTAAATCAACTACCAACATTGTGAGCAACGACTTTTAAGGCACGTATTAATGTCATTCAGCTCTAATCGGCAGGTGACATATTCGGATGATGGTGCGACTGCTTCATTGGACAATGCCATCAATATTGAAAGCCGTTGAACAAATTGTAAAAGAGTAATTGAGAATATAGAATATTTGGCCGTTATTGATGACAACTCAACAGCATCTATTTAGAGAAAGATGTTTTATAGCCTGATAATTATCTATACCTCCCCAAGTCCTCTTTTGATGTCTGCCTTGAGTTGCTTGATTGGACGGAAGCCTTTGGCGCAAAGCTTATCTGGGCCTTAGAAGTTTATGGTAATTTAACCAAATCTATCCTATGTATGGAAATTAGAGTCTGGTAAGAAGCAGCTGTAAATTAACTGCCTTCATTCTGGCTAATCTTCTTATTTCGCTAATTGAGTAATACACATTTTTTTGTGTGGAATTTCTTCGTTTACGTAGTGAATTTATCCTTTCAAAATATATATATGGTAGAGTTTCTGACAAAATTTTTCACCATGCTGTTGTTTCAGGCAAACGTTAATGTGATACCTGCAATTTCAACTTGATGGCCATTAAAGTCAAACACTCAGAAGGGCCAGATAAAGAAAGTAGTATGAACGAGAAAGAGGAAAATATTGTTTAATCCCTTATCCACAAATAGTTAATTACCCTAAAGCTATTGAACTTGATTATTATACAGATTAAAGGTGCTCATCTAGCTATTACAACAGCACTTGTAGATTATTTATTAGGACACTTGAATTTTGATTATACTGGATAATCAAGTTTAAAATTGGGTGAATATCAGTTGTGGCTTAGAGAAAAACAAATATTATACGGTGCATAAAAGTTAGCTATTGCACAAGGTTGCAAAGTAGGAAATTAAATGACTAGCCAAGAATCATTAATAAAGTTTGGGTTTAAGTTTGGCAAAAACGGTGCTCATTCTAGTCGCACTATGATGTTGGCTGAGATAACTGAATTATTTAAAGGTCGTGATGCTCAAAGTACACTTGAAGATTATCTAGAAGATGTCACTACTTTTAACGTACTTAGTAAGCCAACTGATAAGGCCAGAAAGCTGACATTTCGCCATATGACCGATTTATATGGTATGTCTAATGAAATACCGTTGTTCAGAGTATTTCGTCGGTTATGGGAAAGTGATGAGCAAGCAAGGCCAGTCTTAGCTTGCCAAATGGCATTAGCAAGGGATCCATTATTGCAGATCACTGTTTCCAAAATTTTAGAGTTAAATCAGGGGGAACCTTTGCCAAGAGAAGATATGGAAGCGGTTCTTGCAGCTGAAGATCCTGAGCGTTTTAGTCCAGCGTCATTAAAGTCATTTGCTCAAAATGTTAATGGTACATGGACAAATGCTGGCTATCTAACAGGAAGAAATAGGAAATACCGTAGCGCGCCAGTTATTAGGCCTATTAACGTTGCTTTTGCATTGCTACTTGGTTATTTACAAGGTTTAACTGGTAACCGTTTATTTTCTTCAGACGTTAGTAAAGTATTAGAGTCTCGGCAAGAATTACTACTTGAACTCGCTAGAACAGCAAGTCATATGGGGCTAATAAACTTTAAACATTCCAGTGACGTTGTGGAAGTAACCTTCCCTAATTATCTAACAAAGGAAGAGGAGTCATGGATAAATGAGTAATCGATTGAATAGACTAATTACAAGTTATACCAACCATATCAACATTCCTTGGGTGAAAGGTTTAGCAGATGAACAGCGAGTAATGTTTGCTGTTTACCACAAAGAAGACGAGTTGAAACTTAGAGCCAGGGTTGAAGAATTTAAAGTAGCAACAGAGAGTGCAAATCATGCTTGGTTACAGCTTGACCTAACTAACCTATTTCCAGAGTGGATGTCGAGTCAGAAGTACCGAGAAGAATATTTTGAAGACCCAGAGAGCTTAACAAGCAAATACAAAAAATTTGCAAAACAATCAGTTGCAAAATTGGCTGAAGAGCTAGATGGCAACGTTGATGAGAATACGCTTGTTACACTCATAGGTTGCAGTTCGCTTTTTGGTTTCACCTCAGTTGCAGGTTTTGTGAAAAACCTTTCAGTACACGTACCAGGAAGACTACTTGTATTGTTTCCTGGTGAGTACATCGAAAATACATACAGATTACTAGATGCCAGGGATGGTTGGGGCTATCAAGCAACAGCAATTACCGCAGATAACTAAAATAAATAATGGAGTAGAATGGAATATGTTAAATCGTGATATTTATAAGTTAGATCCTGTTAAAAATCGATTAGCTAACAACGGTGTTGCTGAAGTAAAAGACGACCTATCTGAACAAGCTCTTAGTACTTTACGTTACGAGCTCACAACATTTGTATGTGATGGGCAGTACGAAGTAGGAATTGAAAAAATCCTTAGCTCGTATCTGCGTAACTTAGGTGAAAACCATGAGCAATATGGAGTTTGGATTTCAGGATTCTTTGGTTCTGGTAAATCGCATATGGCTAAAATGCTGCGTGCACTTTGGGTGGACCAAAGTTTCCAAGATGGTTTAACAGCAAGAAGCATTGCAACCTTACCTACAGAAATAAAGGATCATTTTAAAGAACTGACTACTGAAGCTTCACGCAATGGTGGTTTACATGCGGCTTCGGGCACCTTAGGTGCTGGAGCAAACAATAACGTTCGTCTTGCTCTTTTAAATATTATTTTTAAATCAGCAGATTTACCAGAAGATTACCATTTAGCCCGTTTTGTTATGTGGCTGAAAAAAGAAGGTTATCATGAGAAAGTTAAAACGTTAGTAGAAGCCGAGGGTGATGATTGGGCTGATGAACTAGACGATTTATACATGTCACACAGTATCTCCGAAGCGTTAATTGAAGCTGACCCTACACTTGCTTCAAACATTAAAGAAATGCGACAACTGCTTAAAGCCCAATACCCTCAAGTTACTGATGTAACTAATAAGCAAATGGTAAATGCTATCGCAGAAGCGCTGAGTGTTGATGGTACATTCCCATTGACCTTAGTGGTACTAGATGAGGTCCAACAATACGCGGGCACAGATTCTAATAAAAGCCATCAAGTTCAAGAGGTTGTCGAGACCTGCTGTAAACACTCAGGTTTTGGGAATAAGTTTCTTTTTGTAGGAACAGGTCAAAATGCATTATCTGGAAATTCTAACTTACAACGTCTTATGGCACGTTTTCAAATAACCATTCAACTTTCTGATACTGATGTAGAGTCTGTTATTCGTAAGATTATCTTGCTGAAGAAAGAATCAGTTAAAGCTCAATTAGATACAGTGTTAAAAAGTCATTTAGGGGAAATCGCTCGTCAACTTAGTGGAACTAAAATCGAATATCATCATGACGATGAACAAGTGATGGTAGCTGATTACCCTGTATTACCCGTACGCCGTCGTTTTTGGGAGAAAGTATTAAGAATCGTTGATACAACGGGAACGCAATCACAACTGAGAAACCAATTAAAAATTATTCATGAAGCAGCGCAAGATACAGCAAGTTATGAATTAGGTCATGTGGTGCCGGGTGACTTTATCTACAATCAAATTGCTTCAGATCTGCAGCAAACAGGAGTTCTGTCAAAAGAAGTATCAGAAAAAATTGGTCGTTTATCCGCAGGTGATGAAGATCAAAAATTACAGTCTCGTATTTTAGCGTTGATAATGCTTATCGGAAAATTACCAACAGAACCTAATGTCGATTGTGGTGTAAGAGCAAGAGCTGACATGTTAGCCGATTTGTTAATAGAAGATTTGAATAACGGTAAAGATGATATTCGAACACGTGTACCAAAATTACTACAAAAATTAGCTGACGATGGCCAGGTTATGGCTATGCAAACAGCTTCAGGTACTGAATACCGTTTACAAACCCAAGAAAGCGGACAGTGGTATGACACCTTTCGTAATGAAGAAGCCGATTTACGTGGCAATATGCAGCGCATTGAAAACTTGCGTATTGATTTGCTTCATAAGTATATAAAACAGCAGATTGGATATGTTCGTTTAACACAAGGTGTTAGCAAGGAAGTCAGGCAAGTACTTCCGTCCTTTGACACCGAGCTACCAAAAGATGCATCAGATAAGATTTATGCATGGGTACAAGACGGTTGGAGTGTTGATGAAAAGTCTTTTCTAACTGATGCACGTAGTGCTAATCCTGATTTACCAACAATTTACATTTACATTCCGGCAAGAAATCGTTCTGAGTTGGCGAATGCAATTATTGCAGAGCATGCAGCTGACTCTACTCTTGGAAGGCGTGGTTTGCCTAGTACTGAACCAGGTAAAGATGCTCGTGCTGCGATGGAGACTCGTAAGCGTGATGCAAAAAAACAGGTCGAAACCTTACTTAATGAAATCTTTTCTGGTGTACAAGTTTTACAAGCCGGCGGTAATGAAGTTGATGGTGATTCAATCAAAGACCAAGTGGAAACTGCCGGTAAAGCATCATTAATTCGTTTATATAGAGACTTCGATATTGCAGACAATGGTAATTGGGGGAAAGTATACGAACGAGCACGTAAAGATGGTGGTCAAAATTCGCTAGAAGCAGTTGGATACAAAGGGGATGCGGAAAAACATCAAGTATGTGCACAAATTATGCGCTTTATAGGTGTTTCGAAAAAAGGTAGTGAAATTCGTGACGAATATAAGAAAGCACCATATGGCTGGCCACAAGACGCTGTTGATGGTGCATTGTATGCCTTAATGGCCGCAGGTGTTCTAATTGCAAAAGATGCAAGTGCTAATACCATTGACGTTAAGAGGTTAGAACGTTCAAAATTAACACAAACTTCTTTCTATCCTGAAAATGTAACTATACGCCCTGTCGATTTAATTAAAATACGTGGCGTAATTGGAAGCTGTGGCGTGTCTTGCCAACCAGGTGAAGAAGTTGCAAAACTGCCATTATTGATCAGTACAGCAAGAGATTTGGCACTAAGAGCTGGGGGTAATGCACCATTCCCTGCCACTCCAGACAGTTCACTCTTTAGTGATTTAGCTAAGCAGTCAGGTAATTCCCAACTTAAACTTGTTTTGGATAACCAAGATAAAATTAAACGTACTGTAATTGAGTGGAAAGAGCTTGCTTTAAAAATCCAGTCACGACAACCATGCTGGGCAAGGCTACAAAAACTTGAGCGATTATGCCATGGGTTATCATTTCATGACGAACTGAACATTGAAGTTCAAGCTATCACTAGTAATAGAAGCATACTAGATGAACCTAATCCTACAACGAGTCTAATTAATGCTGCTGTTAACAAATTACGAAGTGCAATTAATCATCACGTTGATGGCTTTAAACAAGCACACCAGAGTTATTCATCACAACTAGAGATTGATAGCCATTGGAAACAGCTTTCAGTTGAACAAAAACATAATATTTTGTCCAAGCGAGGGCTGGACTATCTTCCTCAAATCAATTTGGCAGATGCTGATGCGGTTATTGAAAACCTTGAAAATGTATCATTGAACCAGTGGACAGACCGAACGGAATCCTTAGAGGCTAAATTTGATAATGCACGTATGGAAGCGGTACAGCTGTTACAGCCTAAAGTGCAGCGTGTGTATTTACCTAAAGCCACTTTTGAAACCGAAGCAGATGTGAAATTTTGGTTAGATAAAGTTGAAACCGTAATTATAGCAAAACTGGCTGATGGTCCTGTAACGCTTTAATGGCAATGTAATAGCTAAGGTATTTTAGGTAGTAATATGAGACAAACATTAGATAAGTCACTACGTAATCAACTGGAACGTGCTGTTGTTAAAGCGCGTGATATTGCTGAAACTGCAGCAGAACAAGTTTTAAAACGTCTTAATGTAGCTGATAGACAAGCTTCAAGTTACCTTAACGATGAACAGCGAAAATTAAGAAATCGCCTACGTGCCCATGCTCGTCAATTAGGCGATGAACTGATTGATGGACAACAAGGCACTAAACATCTAGTGGTAGAAGTGGCTTATGAGCATTGGCATCGAATGTTGTTTTCTCGATTTTTAGAGCAAAATAGCCTGCTAATGTACGACGAATACACTGCTTTAACATTAGAAGACTGTAATGAGTTAGCATTGGATCCAGATGCAGGATTTGGCGCGAAAGATGGTTGGGAATTAGCAGGTATAGTCGCTTCAAAAATGTTGCCACAAATATTTCGTATTGAATCTCCCGTATTTGAACTTAAGTTCTCGCCAGAGCACCAACGCGAATTAGAAAATATTATTTCTAATCTAGATTTAAAAACCTTTCAAGCACAAGATAGTTTGGGTTGGGTATATCAGTTCTGGCAAAACAAAAGAAAAGATGAAGTAAATAAATCAGAAGTGAAAATTGGCGCTGATGAACTATCACCTGTTACCCAGTTATTTACTGAACCTTACATGGTGTCTTTTCTGCTAGATAATGCACTAGGAGCTTGGTGGGCAGATAAAAGACTAAAAGAAGAAGACTTCAAAACAGCTGTGTCGGAGCAAGAGCTTCGTGATAAAGCCGCTATTCCAGGAGTGCCGCTTGAATACTTGCGTTTTGTAAAACAACATGAAGGTACAGAACAAGAATCTTGGACACCTGCTGCAGGCACATTTGATATCTGGCCTGAACATTTAAGTGAACTGAAAACGCTAGACCCATGTTGTGGCTCAGGCCACTTTTTAGTATCCGCATTCTTAATGATCGTGCCCATTCGTATGGAGATGGAAGATCTAACAGTTAATGAAGCAATAGACAAAGTAATAGCTGAAAATATACATGGTTTAGAGTTAGATCAGCGCTGTGTAGAAATCGCGGTCTTTGCACTAGCGCTTGAGGCTTGGCGATACGAAGGAACTGGAGGTTATCGAACACTCCCAGAGTATAATATTGCCTGTTCAGGTTTATCTCTTGAAGAAGCACAGAAGGAATGGACGCAACTAGCGAAAGGCAATGAAGAAGTAACAAAAGCTGTTTCATGGATGAAGAATTATTTTAAAGATGCGCCGATTCTAGGTAGTTTGATTGATCCAAGTAAAGCTAACTCTCAATTACAAAAACCATGGCAAATAATTCAGCAGGCAATGCTAAATGAGAATGAAATAAGTGATGAGTCTAGAGTTGCAGTACAAGGATTAGTCAAAGCTGCTGATATGCTTTCAGAAAAGTTTGACTGGATAATTACTAATGTTCCATACAAAAAAGCAGCAGATTTGTGTGACAAACTACAAAGTTTTTTAGATTCAAATTATCCAGCAGGCTGTGTTGCTTTAGAAACTGCATTTGTTGAAAGGTGTCAAGAACTTACATCAGACAATGGTGTGAATTCAATTGTGTTACCACAAAATTGGATGTTTTTGACTACGTATAAGAAGTTTAGAAAAAAAGTATTATCTGAAGTGTCTATTTCAAATATTGTTCGGCTTGGGGCTGGGGCATTTGAAACTATTTCAGGAGAAGTTGTAAAAGCTATGCTTTTTACAACTTGTAATCAACATAACGAGGAGAATTCATTTTTTTCTTTAGATGTAGCTTCAAAGAAATTTGCACACGACAAAGCGAAGGCTATTAAAGAAAAGCTATCAAAGAACTTCATTCAAAAAAGTATGTTAAGCAATCCAGACTTTAGAATCGTGATTGAAGAACAAGGGAAAGGAGAACTTTTTAGTTTATCTGCTGGTTCCTATGTTGGTCTACAAAATGGAGATACTGATAGATTTATTCAAAGAGTATGGGAACATCCAAAATTAAATGATAAATGGTCTTACTTTCAGATGCCAACTACCGAAGCCAACTTTTATGATGGCAGGAGTGGGATTTTATACTGGGAAAAAGGTGAAGGTGCATTAGTTGAGTCGCCACAAGCATATGTTAAAGGTCGAGAAGCGTGGTCAAAGAATGGGATTGCAGTGCGACTAACCAAACCCTGTCCCGCTTCTCTTTACTCAGGTAATTTATATGATCAAAGTAGTGCTGTGATTACACCTAGAAACCAAGATGAATTACCTGCCACATATGCTTATGTTTCATCAAAAGAGTTCAAAGAAGAGCTCGAAAAAATAGACCAAAAAAGAAATGTTACTAATGCAACATTTGTAAAAATCCCTTTCGATAAGCAACGCTGGCGTGAAGTGGCTGATAAACGTTTTCCAAAAGGTCTTCCTAAACCCTACTCTAATAAGCCGACACAGTGGATATTCCACGGTCACCCCTGTGGCGCTGTACTTTGGGATGAAAATACAAAATGGACAGTTAAGGGCGACCTAAGAATTGACGATACTGTTTTACAAATCGCAGTAGCTCGTTTATTAGGTTACCAATGGCCTGCTGAGTTGGATGAAAAAATGGAGCTTGCAGAAGAGCAACGCTATTGGGTGAACGAATGCCAGAAGCTCAATTCTTTTGTTGATGACGATGGCATTGTGTGTCTGCCAGTTGTGCGTAGTGAGGATACTGCAGCTAAAAGATTAGATGATATTTTACAAGCCGCATATGGTGAAAATTGGACCCCCCTATTACGTGACAAGTTGTTAACAGAAGTAAAAGCGAAAAGTCTAAATGGTTGGTTACATGATAAGTTTTTCGAGCAACATTGTAAGTTATTCCAAAATAGGCCTTTTATCTGGCATGTCTGGGATGGCTTAAAAGATGGTTTCAGTGCGTTAGTTAATTACCATACGTTGGATAAGTCAAGATTAGAACGGTTAACATATACATACTTAACGTCTGGATGGATTAAAGAACAAGAACAAGGTGTTGCTAAAGGTATTGATGGGGCGGATGTAAGGCTTGCAGCAGCAGTATCTTTAAAAGAACGTTTAGAGAAAATCATTGAAGGTGAAGCCCCATATGATATTTTTGTTCGTTGGAAACCTCTATCCAAGCAACCTATTGGGTGGAATCCAGACCTTAATGATGGTGTGCGCATAAATATACGGCCATTTGTGTTGGTCGGCGATGTAGATAGAAAAGATGCAGGAATATTAAGAGCACCAGTAACGAAACGAGATAAGAATAAGCAGTTAGGTTTCTGGAAAAAAGATCGTGGTTCTGATCTCGAGTTTGCTCCCTGGTATGGCCTAGGTCTTCAATATGATGGTAAGGAAAGTGATCGGATTAACGATCACCATTTAACATTGACAGAAAAGTCATCAGCTACATAAGTCTTGACCACAGAGATAATAATGAATAAAGAATATAAAGAAGAACTTTCTGAAGATGGAACTAAAACTGGTATAGAAGCTGATATAGAAGAAGAGAGTATCTTAGAACCATTTGATCCTGATTCTATTTCTATTGAGCAAAAAGTGGTGGCTATGGATGCTTTAATTCGTAGATTAAAACAAAACTCCATTCATTTAAGCCCTGATTTTCAACGTAAAGAAGTTTGGGATTTAACCAGGCGGAGTAGATTAATTGAGTCATTAATATTAAAAATACCACTACCAATGTTTTATGTTGCAGCTAATGAAGAAGGGCAGTGGGAAGTTGTTGATGGTTTGCAACGGTTATCTACTATTAGAGATTTTCTTATTGGCAATCAAAAGGGTGAACCTCTTAAATTAAGAAATTTAGAATTTTTAGATGAAAAGTTTAAAGGTAAAACCTATTCAGATATCGAAAGTGATCCCAGCCAATTTAGATTGATTAATACAATAATGGAAACGGAAATGCGTTTTACGGTAATAAACCCTGGAACGTCTGAAGAAGTTAAAAGAAACATATTCAAAAGAATTAATACAGGCGGATTACCTTTAACTGCACAGGAAATTAGGCACGCATTGTACCAAGGTCAGTCATCTAATTTATTAGCGGATTTAGTTTCATCCGAAGCATTTGAAGGTGCGATTAATAGCAACATCAATGATACAAGAATGGGGGTTCGTGAACTTGTATTACGCTTTTTAGCCTTTCTCATATTTTCACGTAAATCATATAAAGCTAGCATGGATGGATTTTTAAGTAATGCAATGAGAGTTATTAATTGCATGCCTGAGCTGGAAGAAAATCGCTTAAATAAAATTTATGGTAAAGAAGATATACCCGATTTTAAATACAAAACAGTCAAAGACTTGAAAATGAAATTTGAATTAGCAATGGTGCGAGCAGAAGCCCTTTTTGGTAAACATGCTTTCAGGAAATCATTACCTGATAACAAGAAGAAAGCGCCTGTTAATAAAGCTTTATTCGAAACATGGTCAAATATTCTGTGTGAATTATCGGCTGATGAATTTAACGTACTTATGAGTAAGTCGACTCAATTATTAAGTGCTTATAAAGTTTTATTTAATTCAATGGAGTTCAACAATTCTATTAGCCGACATGCATCTCAAGCGAAAGGGATAAGCCATCGTCATCTATGTCTGTCAGCATTAGTGCACAATACAATATCAGGGAGTGAAAATGATTAACTATGTTGACCTAAAAGCCTTCAAGTCTTTTCCAAATAAAAGAATAGATTTTAGAAAACTAACATTATTTTCTGGAATAAATAATAGCGGTAAAAGCTCTATTATTCAGGCCATGAGGATGTTTTATCAGGCGGCGGATGGTGAATCACCTTTATTGCAAGGACATGGCACAGTAAATGAAATGCGTTCAAAGTTTTCATCGCCTACTGAAGTAATTCAAATTGAATTTGGTTTCACCGATGGATGTCACTCAATTTTAAAAATTGATGGTTCGATAGTAGAGAAACCTTCAAGAGTTCCTGTGCATAGTTACATTGGTGCAGATAGACTTGGACCAAAAACTTCTCTGCCTCTTCTAAGAGCATTGGTGGACTATCCAAGAGTGGGTGATCAAGGTGAGTTTGTCCTCGATTATTTACAGCATTTAGGCGATTGTATTTTGCCTGATGCTTTAGTTCACGAAAAAGCACAAGGCAAAACATTGGAATATGTTTTAGCCGGGTGGTTGAATGAAATATCTCCAGGCGTAGAGTTTTCATTCAAACTAAATAATAAAGCTGATATAGCTCATGCTGAAATTGATAGCTATAGACCTACAAATGTTGGCTTCGGATTAAGTTATACATTACCTGTGATTACCGCGATTTTGGGTATGGCAGTGGGTTCTCCTTTAGGTGGATGGACTCAAAGTTGGGGGGCGAGGTGGGAAGAATTAAAAACAACAAACGGTGCTGTAGTTATTATTGAAAACCCTGAAGCTCACTTACATCCACAAGGGCAAACTGCTATGGGAAGACTAATTGCGCTTGCTGCAGGATGTGGGGTGCAAATGGTTGTTGAAACACATAGCGATCACCTGATGGATGGTATACGAATAGCTGTAAAAGAAATGAAGATAGATGCTGAAGATGTTGCTTTTCACTATTTAACCAAAAACTCTAAAGGTATTAGTGAGGTGGCAACGCCAAAATTGGACCAAAATGGCAAGTTAGAGTTTTGGCCAGATGGTTTTTTTGATCAAACACTTAAGAATAGAGCTCAACTAGCAAGGAAAAGCTAAACAATGGAACATGTTATTTGTTTGAACTCAAACAGCTTTCCTGCAGAAAACAAAAAAATTGCTATGGAACTATTTGAAGATGCTCTGCAGGGAGTTTTGGCATTAAATAATGGTGTGGATAGGTATGCTCTATTCCATGACGACCAAGATGGTGGTGATTTGAATTCATTTCAATTAGCAGATGATTTTTCATTTCAAGAATTTAAAAATGAATTGAAAAATAATAATGACATGGACCTACTTTTATTTTTAGAAGAAATCGATGATAAAAGCCCTGCTTTAGATTTTATAACAGAAGATGTTTTTGACGATATCGCAACATTTAGTTTTTATATGCCAAACCAAGCGATACCGCTGTACCCAGACGTTCTGGGATTATCTTGGTTTTTGCAAGCGGTCTTATTGAGTATACCAACACAAGCACATTGGGACACTGAACGGGTATTTATTGCTCGTACTGAAGATGGTCGTTATGTAGATGAGCGGTTAACTTTAAAAAATATTGCAAGATTAGACCACGGTCAACAACTGTTTGATGATTTCAATGCTGTTGATATTCAGGCGATATGCCAAAATTGCCACGTAACTTCTGACTTTATTGATTGGTATGAAGACTTAAAACCTGAGAATCAACTTAGAGTATCAGACAAGCTTAAACTTGCAGTTACTAGAGAATTTAATGGTGGTGAGCCATTATTTAAAACTTTAAATGATGCTGAGGGATTAAGAGAAATCCGATTTTCAGCATATGCTGGAGGTGCGATAAGACTTCTTTTCAAATCATTAGCAGGGGGACAGCAAGCTATACTTTTAGGATTCCTAAAGAAATCCAATAGGGAGGGCTATAGTAGCAATATTGATGCTGCAAATGATTTATATGGTGAGATTGAACAGGTACATTAAATGAAATTAATAGATATATTAAGCCAACAAATCAGAAGCTCTGCTCAATATAATACCAGTATGCAGGATAAGCCAATTGCGATTTTGTGGACTGATAAACTAAAGCAATGGCAACCGGCGATGTCACTATTGCAAGCTGAAATGCCTGAAATAGTTGTGTTAGGTGAGTATGAACCTAGTTTGAAACAAGGCCCTGCTATTTGGCTCAAATGTTTAGTAGCACAAACTTTACCTGATTTGGTCCTACCAGCAGGTAAAACGCCAATTATCTATTTACCTGGTCTGGAACGAAAAGACCTTAGAGCTATAGCTGAATGCCCAATATTTTTACAACCGCTTGCCGAATTACAATATCGTGGTTGTTGGTGGGCATATAATAGTGCAGGCCGAGATTGGACTGTAAACTCTTTCTTATTATCAAAAGACAGAGGTGCAGGTCTTGATGTGGCACAGGATGAAAAATCACAAGTTGCTATGCTTAGAGTCTTGGCAGAAGTACTCGAGTCTGAGCAGAGTGATCTGTCTAACCGACGACTTGAAGCCTCAGATTTTAACAAGTTAGTGTCTAACGATCCAATACGTGACCTGTTGAGTTGGATGAATGATGCTGAGTATTGTTCACAGAACTGGCATCACGCTCAATGGCAAGCATTTTCAGGTATCTGTGAAACAGAATATCACTTTAGTCCTAAGAAAGATGGTGTGTTAACTGCAGCCGAAATGTTATGTCAACGGCAAGGAATTTGGAATAACGTTTGGGAACGTTTTGAAGAGTCTTTCAATCGTTATCCTAAGCTACCTAGCGTATTGCTACTTATTGAAGGTGATTTAGCTGCAGATGGTTCCAGCTATCCTATTTTGAATCTGCATGAAGAAGAATACTTATTTAAAGAATTAGCAGCTTTACTAGTTAAAAGCTCAAGTGCAGTAAGAACCGCTATTACTGAACTTGATAAACGACATAAAGCAAGAAGAAACTGGATTTGGAACAAGCTGGGTTTATCACCGCTTGCTAATGTATTAGCAGATCTTGCAGTTGTGGCAAACCTTACACATGTTTCTTTTTCAGGAGCTACAGCCGAAGAAATGGCTGAACACTATAAGGCTGAATATTGGCTGGCAGATGAACATGCATTAAGAGTTTTAGAACCAGTATTAGAGCCAAAACAAGCTAAGGTAATACAGAGCCTACTTGCGATTATTTATAATCCTTGGCTCCAGGAAGTCGCGCAAAACTTTCAAAGTTTGGTTAGAGAGGGGAAATACCCAGGAGATAACAAAGTAAATGAAGCAACAGCTCAATATCAAGTAGGGGGAGAAGTTGTGTTCTTTGTCGATGGTTTACGATTCGATATTGCTCATAGGTTAGTAGCCAAGCTTGATTCTTATAGCGAAGTCTCATTGAATCATAACTGGGCAGCTTTACCTTCCGTCACTGCAACAGCAAAAGCTGCTGTTACGCCGGTGCATGATAGGCTTACAGGAAGGCCAACAGATAGAGACTTTAAGCCTAGTTTGAAAGACAATGACACGTCATTTTCAAGCTATTATTTGAAAAAATTTCTAGCAGAAAAAAAGTGGCAGTATTTAGCTGAAGGTGAAACAGGAAATCCTTCTGGGAATGCATGGGTTCAATCAGGTGATATTGATAAAGAAGGTCACATTAAGGGCATTAAATTAGCTGCTAGAATTGATATCTTACTAGAAGAAATAGAATCAAGAGTTAAAGAGCTTCTTTCATATGGATGGCGAAAAATCCGTATTGTGACTGATCATGGATGGCTACTAACCCCACAATCAATGCCAAAAGTCGATATTCCTAAACACCTAACCGAAACTCGTTGGGGAAGATGTGCTGTTTTAAAGGATTCTATTAAAAGTGAATATCTACAAGTGAATTGGTATTGGAATCCAGAAGTAAGTATTGCTATGGCTCCTGGTATTAGCGGATTTATAGACGGTAAATACTATGATCACGGTGGCTTAAGTTTACAGGAGTGTTTAACGCCAATTATTGAAGTTGTAAATACTGCTGCCGATATGTCGTCAGGTGTGAAAGCTTCAATTTCCAGTGTTCGATGGTTAGGATTGACGTGTAAAGTGGAAGTTGAAACCGATGGTGAAGTCTATGTCTGCCTTCGTACAAGTCCAGCTGATCTATCCAGTGAAATATCTAAGCAAAAATTAGTTAAGAATGGCAAGTGCACTTTAATGGTTGAAGATGACTATGAAGGAACCGGAGCTGTTTTAGTTTTGGTTGATGGAAATGGTGAATTACTCGCGAAAAAACCAATGATTGTAGGAGACGAGTAATAATGAATTTGGACGCATTAGACCAAAAAGCAGCTGAGAATTTTGAAGGTTACATCGTTAGAAAAGATTTAGTAAGGACCTTCGCTAGACAGTTCCCTGTTCCTACCTATGTGGTTGAATTTATGCTCGGCCGATACTGTGCAAGTACAGATCCAGAAGAAATTGAGGAAGGTATTGAAATAGTTCAGCGTCAACTGTCATCAAGAACAGTTAGAGCTGGTGAAGAAGAGTTATTTAAAGCAAAAGCCTATAAAAATGGTTCTGTAAAATTAATTGATATTGTCAGTGCTCGTTTTAGCGATAAAGATAACGGATATATAGCATCTTTACCTAGCTTAAATCTAAACAAAGTTCGTATTGCTGATCAATTAGTTGATAGCAACGAAAGATTGCTAACGGGTGGTTTTTACGCGGAAGTTACACTTGAATATGATGCGATGATTGCCGAAGAAAGAGGCATGGCTTTTGGTATACGTGATGTTCGTCCTATTCAGTTGTCAAAACGTAACGTACTAGATGTTCTCAATAAAGCTAGGAGTTCATTCACATCTGAAGAATGGAAAAACTTTTTATTACGCTCTATTGGATTAGAGTCAGAGAATCTAGACGAAAAAGCAAAAGACGCTATATTGGTGAGAATGATTCCATTCGTTGAACGTAACTACAACATGGTTGAGTTAGGCCCTCGTGGTACAGGTAAAAGTCACCTATTCCAACAAATTTCTCCATATGCACACCTGATTTCTGGTGGTAAAGCGACTATAGCTAAGATGTTTGTAAATAACGCCACAGGTAAAAAAGGTTTGGTTTGCCAATATGATGTTGTTTGTTTTGACGAGATAGGGGGGATCTCGTTTGATTCAAAGGAAGGGATCAACATTATGAAAGGTTATATGGAGTCTGGTGAATTTAGTCGTGGCAAAGAAAGTATTCGTGCTGATGGCTCAATGGTATTTGTTGGTAATTTTGATGTGGATGTAGAGCATCAACAACGAGTAGGACATTTATTTGGACCTTTACCACAGGAAATGAGGGACGATACGGCTTGGATGGATAGAATTCATTGCTACCTTCCTGGATGGGATGTACCGAAAATGAGTAATGACTTAACAACTGACCATTTTGGCTTGGTTAGTGATTTCTTTTCTGAGTGCTTAAGTCATCTTCGCTTTCAGAGCCGTGTATCAGTGATGCAAAATCGGGTTTATTTAGGAGGCGCCTTAAGTGGGAGGGATACAAATGCGGTAAACAAGACTGTTTCTGGTTTACTTAAGTTGATGTATCCAAGTCAGGATATGGATGTCAGTGATGAAGATTTAGAATGGGCAACACGATTAGCTTTAGAAGCTCGCCGTCGGGTCAAAGAACAACAAAAACGAATCGGTGCGGCGGAATATCGGAATACTCACTTTAGTTATTTCATGGGTGAAGATGGCATAGAAAAATTTGTAGCAACACCGGAGTTACGATCTGATAGTGAGATTGGTGATGATCCGCTTGAACCAGGTCAAATATGGAGTATTAGTGAAGGTGGGGCCGACATTGATGACAATGCTGGCCTATATCGAATTGAAATAAACGAAGGGCCTGGACATGGTGTGAAAATTTTGAATAACCCAATACCTAAGGCATTTAAAGAGTCAATGCGCTATGCAGAACAGAATTTGTATGCTCGAAGTGTAGAGTTGATTGGTAATGACCGTGATCCACGTTCTCACGAATTTACAGTACAGTTAAGGGCGTTTGATGCAGCTAAGAAGGGAGCTAAATTAGGTGTGGCCGCATTGGTATCTATGTGTAGCAGTATGCTGAAAAAGTCCGTTAAAGGTGGCCTGATTGTTGTTGG
The DNA here is from genome assembly GCF_011378905.1 of Paraglaciecola sp. 20A4. Lineage (GTDB taxonomy): Bacteria > Pseudomonadota > Gammaproteobacteria > Enterobacterales > Alteromonadaceae > Paraglaciecola. The sequence goes on from NZ_WTPY01000014.1 coordinate 105,802, forward strand.
CGAAATCAATCTTGGCGGTTCAATAGAGCCCATTCACAATGCCATTAACATTGCAGAACTCTCCGTAGAAAAAGGTGCATGTTCTCTATTAATGCCAGTAACAGCTCGGCGACAATTGTATGATCTATCTGACGATATGGCGACTAAGATAGATATTCAGTTTTACAAGGATGCTAAAGACGCATTACTTAAAGCAATTGTCGAGTAAAAGAGCTTTAGATGGCCATTTATGACAAATAAATACAGTCGCTGATTCATGGTTTAATATCTATCAGCGGTTCGATGTTTAACGATGAAATGCATTAAACCTCATTGTAACAACAAACATTTGATGATGATAATTAGCTATGTTGTATTCACTGACTAATTCACTGCAGGTGTATCTTTGGATAGTTTTGGCAAGATCTCAGGGAGAATCAGTCAGGTATATTATAAACAATTACGTGATTCGAATATTAAGAAATATCGAAGAAATAAAGTAATTCAGATTATGTTTTAGATAAACTATTAGTGTTTAGATAATAAGTTACTAGATATCATAACCATAAAGATATTCTATATTTTTGGCTATTCCCTTTGTTAATATTTTCAAATATTACAGGAAATACTGTAAGTCTTAAGTATGTTTAAATTGGACTAATTACTAGAAAAGTCAGAAGCTTTACATAGCGAGTTTATCAAGGTGTTTGACTATGGGCCTTGTGATAAAAGCATACGAATAGTTTCAAGTTGGTTGATGTGTTCTGTTCTGTAGCACTTGAGCACAGTGTTAGCGTGCGCCAATTAATGCTGTGTGGGAATTACACGTCTGCAATGTGTATCATACTTTCCCAGTTTGAAGCCCTGACAAGAGCCATGTGGCTCTTTTATGCTACAAGTGATGACAAGCTAGATAGTAGAGTTAATATTACTCAAAAGCTGACTAGTAGTGCTGATCAAAAGCCTAATAACGCGGACATGATAAAGACTTTGGAAGGCAAGGCCCCAGAAGATGCTGTAAAAATGCTTAAAGACTTTAGAGACGTTCAATGGAAAGCTTTGAATTCATATGTTCATGCCGGTGCACATGTAATGCTAAGACACGGGGAAGGGTATCCAGTTGAGTTATTGGAACGGATAATAAAGTCTTCAAACGGACTGTTAAGCGTGACTGCGATGATGGCAGCGATACTTACTAGAAATAAGATTATCACGAAAGACACTGCTGCAATTCAGAAGCGCCATGTTGACTGCTTACCTGAATTGTTACCTAATAATTAATGACTGTAATCACTACTTCCTGACGGAATTGCTTTAAGAAAGGAATGATTAAAGGATAGTCAACAAAACCAATTTTAATTGACCAATATTATTATATTGCGATATTTCAATTCGCCTACTATTGTTTTAAAAACAAACTGTTAACACAAGATTGATTATTTATAAGGAAATAATTATGAAATTGATTTTACTCTTATTAGTAATTTTATTTTTAGTTCAAAGCTGTTCCTCAATTGAAGAAGGTGAGGTCGACTATGTCCGAACTATCGCCAATAAAAGCACCTTTGCAAAGAATAATGCTCAATGTAGTCCAGAGTTATATGAACAGTCTGAATATACGCGAGCAGGTGTTACACGATCTTGTTATGAAACCTTGTATCGTAAGTATACTCAAGTCCCGCAAATAGACATTGACGAAAATTGTTCTGGTCAACTCCAACCGGACACTCTCTTTTGAGATATTTCATATTTAATCGGTGACATATTGCCATTTGCTGT
>NZ_WTPY01000015.1:0-29426 GCF_011378905.1 Paraglaciecola sp. 20A4
AAAAAGCGATTAGCATATATTCGGCTGACCGTTTTTTCTACCCGTTCAAGTTATGCACTTATTCTTTGAATCCAAGCAATTTTAATCTCTCTAATAGTGCATTTGTTAGTTCTATTTCGTTTGATAGATATGTGCCGTTTTTGTGCCGCGGTATCAACCCTTGGCTGATACCGAATCCAGATATTAACTAACCCGAGTGTTAACTATCTAGTAAGCGTTTTAGTTCTTCCTGGGTGATTCCCGTGGATTCTCCTCTTGCTTGATGTTATTTATGGTTTTATTGTAGTATTATATTACAATGGTGGTTGTATTTAGCTAAGTATCGATAATCACTAGTGCTCGGGTAGGGGATCGATAAAAACTCCCTTGTGCTTAATAAATCTTTGATACGGCGTTAGATTAGGTACGTATTTATACTCGATAGATGCCGCGTTATTGACTTGCCTTTGGCAACGACTCCATATTATTTTTCTTTACGCTTAAATTTAAATAAGAATAATAATTTTACAGTCTCCTTATTAATTATTCATCTGTTCAAATATAAAAATATTGTCGGGTGATTAAATATACGAAACGCAAGTGGACTTAACTTGAAGAAATAAAGAAGCAGTTTGAATGAAGCGGTGACACCGCGAGGAATAAAATCATGAGTTCTAGCGCAATAATAATCGATGATTTAGCATCACCAAATTTGTGCGACGAAGCCAAAGCGATACTGGAAAAAAGGGCCGCTAAACCTTATGAGTATTCACTCAAAGGTGTGATGGAACAAGTCGCTGAACGAATCGATGTGCCGGTTTTTGAAGACGCCCAGGGAAGTGGTCTAAAATTTGGGGAAAGGTCAACCTTAGTCCCTTAAAACCGATATTACGTTAATATTACTTGAGGGAAAAAGAATGACTAAAGAATTTGATATTGTTGTGTATGGCGCAACCGGATTTACCGGTAGCCTAATATATGAGTACCTTGCAAAAAAGTACGCCATCAACTCAAGCATTAGGCTGGCCCTCGCCGGCCGTAACGAAAGTAAGCTAAAAGCAGTTCGTGTAAAGTGTGGCGCCGATGATGAAACGCCTATCATTATAGCCGATTCTGATGATCTTGATTCACTGAGAGTAATGGCCAAGCGTACACGCCTTGTTATTTCCTGCACCGGGCCCTTTCTCCTATATGGTTCAAATGTGGTCCGTGCCTGTGCGGAAACGGGGACCGACTATGTGGATGTGACGGGAGAGGTTTATTGGGTCGGTCAGATGATTAAAGAGTATGCAAAGCTAGCACAAGAAAGCGGTGCCAGAATAGTGTCTTGCTGTGGTTTTGATAGTGTTCCTTTTGACCTAGGGGTGTATTATCTTCAAAAGTTGGCCAATGAGCATTTTGGCCATCCGATCAGCCGTGTGAAGGGCCGTGTAGAGTCACTTCTCAGTGGTCCAGGGGGCGGTAGTATGGCTACCATGGCAGCCGGCCAAGTAGAGGCAAAGAAGAATGTGAACTACCTGAAATTCATGCTTGATCCATTCGCGTTAACATATGGCTTTACCGGCCCGATTCAACCCGACGGTATGAAGGCTACCTTTGATAAGGACCTAAATAGTTGGGCGGCTCCATGGCTGATGTCGGGAGTTAACCCAAAAATCATTCACCGCTCCAATGCCTTGTTGGGTCATCCCTATGGTGAGGATTTTGTCTATGATGAAATGACTTCTACAGGTCCTGGAGAAGAAGGAAAGGCACAAATAGCAGAAACTGTAAGAACGCTCTCTGGTTTTAACCCCGATGGACGTCCAGCTGTTAAACCAGGTGAAGGACCTAGTGAAACGGTAAGGGCCGCGGGCTATTATAACCTTGGGTTCAGCGGGATTATGGAAGATAAAGTTGTTATTAAAGTGCTTGTCTCAGACGACTTAGATCCAGGCTTTGGTTCAACGGCGAAACTTGTTGCTGAGAGTGCACTTTGCCTATTGCAAGATAACGTTCAGATAGCTGGCGGTATGTGGACACCTATTGCAGCAATGGGTGAGCAGTTACTTCATCGCCTTCCAGAGAAAGGCGCGCTTAAGATATCCCATACGTATACTCAAACCAGCTCTCTGTATCCGCTTTAGGTAAGGCCGATAAGAAAGTTATTCACTACCTAAACTCGATTAACTATCCAATAAGCGTTTTAGTTCTTCCTGAGTGACTCCTGCGGCTTCAACTGCGCTAGGTTCTATCCATTGCCTGACGTCGTCTGTCGTTAATGCTGATATCTCTAGCGCGGTTTGGTCAGGCCCTACAAAATAAATGGATTGGCAAAAACCGTGATCCATTGGACCAATACAATGAACTCCGCAAGATCTGATCCTGTCGCGCATTGCTAGCAAATCTTCAACCGAATCAACATTTAGCGCGTTATGCTGCAATGTTCCTGCAGTAGTCGCATCGCCAGCATTCACAGAATGAGTGACACCAAGTTCAATCACGTCACTTGTGCGTGGAGTATACAAAAAGGAGATCATTGCATTTTGGTTAAGCTGCATAACTGCGCGAACGGCTGCTTTTGAGTGATTGGACCATTTTATGGATACCAGAGGTAAGGCAAGGACATCAGAGAAATACTCTAAGGTCGACTTCATATCTATGGTGTTAAGTTCTAGATTACTATAATCATTCAGTTGAATATTTTTCATAGTTTTCTCCAAGAGTTAAAAATCTTGTGATACAGCATATGTGAGAGCATTGTTAATGTGGCAGTTAATTTTCGTATTCTAAAAGGCTTCTTTTGGTTTGGGGGGAATGCGTCTTGCGTCATATTGAATAACGTTTCATCAGATACAGAAATCATTGTTCTATATACAGCCGGAGGGTAGTGCATCCGATATCCGGCGTCTTTTCCAATAGGCGTATTTTTTATAGGTGAGCTTGATGAATTTGTATAAACTTTAGGTCGCTTCAACTTTTCTAGCGAATGTTCATCAATGCCTACAGAAAGCGCTGCATCGTTGTCCCAAAGATCTTCTTCATTAATATTTTGCTTGCAGGATACTTCCAGCAAAATCCCTTCAGGCCCAGAAAACCGTATTGAGCCACTATCAGACTCAGGTATGGTGAAAGCAATATTTTTAGCCATTAATCTATCTTGTATATTAGCTAAGTCTTGCATCGATTCAACATTGAAAGATAAGTGATGCATGGTGCCTTTACTACTCGTTCCATCCATAGTGCCGGGGTGGGTCTTGCCTACCTGGATATCAGTACCAACGGTTGGATGGTAAACAAATCCGAGTAATGAAGATTTATTGATTGTCAAAAAGCCATGAATAGTACCCTTCACGCCGTGCATCCAATATAGCGCTGCAAGGGGAAGTCCTAATACATCATTAAAATAGAGGAGTGTTTTTCTCATATCTGATGTTGAAATAGCAACGTGATTAATTCCGTTGGGTTGTAAAATCATTTTTTTCATTTTTTTAACCTTTTGACTAAAAATTATACTGTGAGGTCTCTGCTTTCAGACACCTATATCAAAATTATAGCTTTGCAGTAATCGGCCTCCTATTTTAAAGGTGTTACTGCCTAATTGACGAACACTTCATTGGAGCGCACTGTTCACTTTTCGGTGTTAATTAACTGACTTATTTACCCGCATTTTGGCTATAGCTTGAAAAAAGTCTTCATAACGTTCTTTCCACCAATCCGGCTTATCATTGAAATTTGGGTTGGCTGAGTAAAGAGCAACCACTAATTTTGCCGGTTCATTCACAAATAGGTATTGGCCGTGCAGCCCAGACGCATAAAACTCTCGGCCGTTAGGATCAACCGGAGTCCACCAAAGGTAGCCATAACCAAAAGGTTTTTCGGATAATGGATTATCTCTCCCAGGGAGCTGGTAGGGTTTTACTGGCGTTGTTGATTCAAGTACCCATGATTCAGATAGTAACTGCTGCCCTTGCCATTGACCTCTTTGCAGCATCATCTGGCCAACTTTTGCCACATCTCTTAAGCTCATACTTAAGCCACCAATCGTTATTTCTTGCCCTGTAATATCAGTTGTCCATGTTGCATCATCTTGAGTGCCCAGTGGCTGCCACAGTTTTTCATGCATATAGTCAGATATGGATTTTTCACCCAAAACAGCACTTAATAACATGCCTGCCATTTGAGTTTCCATACTGTTATAACCCTGCTTAATCCCGGGTTCATTCTTGGATGTCAGCGCAAGTAAGAATGGTTCAATAGGTTTATCAAATAAAAATCCTTTCTGAAAGCGCATCATATCTGTATCGGTTCGAGAATAATCCTCATCAAAATCAACACCACTGGACATTTCAAGCATATTAGCAATGGTTGCTTTATCCCACGCCGAACCTTTAAAATTAGGTAAATATTTAACCACTGGATCGTTCACGTTTTCAATTAAGCCATCGTCAATAGCAAAGCCAACCATTATTGATGTCATTGATTTAGCGACCGAGAAAGCGAATTGCCTTTGTGGTGCAGTCAAACCATGCCAATAGTCTTCATAAATGACGTGGCCGTTTTCTAGAATCACTAAACCTGTTGTCTGAACCAGCTTTAGAAAGTCATCGCTATTAATTATTTCGCCATGACTTTCAAAGGTTTCTGGCCAAACATTCTCTTCTAGTTTTCTAGGTAATGGCTGTGGCAGGGAAGATTTAAGGATAATATGATGATTGAATTTAGTATCTGTAATTCTAAAATTTTCAGCCATCAAATCCTTATCGTCATTAAGAACAAATATTATTCTCTCAACAAAATGGCCGTAAAAGCCCCCTACGACCGCTGCAATAAGCAATACAAACACTAAACTTATAATACCTAATCGCTTCATCACGCTCTCTATTGTTATGTTGTTGTAATTATTATGTAACTATATAGATCGGGTATTTGTATTACAATGGTACATTTGTGTTACTGATCAAAAAAGTCACTGAGGTCTTGCATGAATCGCTCAAACTGATCGTGGTGGAGCCAGTGCCCTGCGTTTTCGTATTCTTTAAATGTAGCATTCTTAAAGTGCTTCAAGCGCCCGTCTTGTTTGGGGCTAGAGGCCCAACTGTTTTTACCGTAAAGAAGTAGTGTGGGGCAGCTGATACGTTCCCATAGTTCTCTCAGTTCGGCGTCGGGTATGTCGATATCGGCCGACGTATTCAAGTAGTTATCGAATTTCCAGCTGTAACTTCCGTCTTCATTCTGGCTAGTGCCGTGTGCGGTAAGATGTCTGGCCTGATCCTCGCTTAGGAAGCTGTTTTCTGTCTTCATACGTTGATAGGCATCTTCAAGTGTTGGGTAACGTTTGATTTGGCGTGCAGACGCGCTGCGCTTCTGTTCTATCCAATCACCCAGGCGTTCGTGCCTAGGTTTAGCGTTTGTTTCGGCGACCATCTTCGGCGAAAAGCCCAAGCCCTCAATAAGTACCAAGCTTTTAACGTTGTCAGGGTAGATCCCGGCGTAGCGTGAGCAGACCATGCCGCCCATTGAATGCGCGACTATCGTTACGGGCTCCAACTGCATCTGATGAATGAGTTGGGCTATGTCGTAGACAAAACTAATTTGTGTGTAATTTCCGTCAGGTGTCCAGTCGCTGTCGCCGTGGCCGCGCAAATCGGGCGCTATGACATGCCAATCCTTGCTGAGTTCCTCAGCTACCCAGTCCCAACTGCGGCAGTGATCTTTGCCACCATGTACGAGTAACAGAGGCGGTGCACTTGGATTTCCCCAGTCGACATAGTGTAGGTTCATTCGCTGTGATTTATAACGGTGGGATGAAGGGCGTAATTGCATGAGTTACCTCTTTTTAATTCGATTTAATCAACTGATAATGGGACGGAAGCAGACAAAGCTACTAGGTGTACAAAGCACTGGACTTGACAAGGGGGTAGTTGAATTGGTCGTTTTTCAGGCAGAATGGCAGCTATAACACATCTGCGTACAACACGGCTCAATTCTCTTGCGCCAAGTCATTTAGCATATCTCCTAGGTTTACACCTAGTACATCACAGCCACGCAAGAAATCCTCAATGTGTCTGCGAGCCCACAACTCCGCAGCTTGCTTGTCTCTATCCTTGATAGCACCAACGATGTGTTCATGGGCCACTAACATGCGCTTGCCCGGCTCCTTTAGGTTAGCCAAAAGTTTTCGCTCGGCAGGGTAAAACAGGCCGCTCATGCCTAGGCGGCTCCACTGGAGCGCGCGATTTTTTGAGGCCTCAGCCAGCAGGTTGTGAAATTCTTGATCAAGTGTCGTTAAGCGTTCAGGGTCATTGAGCGCTTCACGGGTTGTGTCTAAATTAGCTTCAAGTTTTTCAAGCAATTCTGGCGTGACACGCTCGGCGGCCATTGCCGCCATTGAGGGCTCTATGGTCAATATTGCTTCGTATACTTCGCCCAGAGATACCTCATCAATCAACATGGTGGTAGAAATACGCCGAGAGAGCTTGTCCTTTTTGGGTGCGGTCACCAGTAGTTTCTTTTTACCCGCAGCTCGACCAATCAAGTCATTTTCTTCCAATAATCGAATGGCTTCACGTATTGATGATCGATGCACGCCATAGCTGAGCGCCAAGTCTGTCTCTGAAGGCAAAGCATCTCCCACTTTCAGTTCTCTGTTGACGATCTTGGCTTCCAACTGATCGTAAATTTGACGATATAATGGCGCGCGCTGTAATGGATTAGCGATCATAAGCTGACTGTATTCCTTATCTATCTGACTGAGATTGTTGTTGGCTTAAAGAATTTTTTATATAGCGACTAGCCTATTGACAATTTTAATGTCTGTCTATAATATTTTTATAATTGTCGGACAGTAATACTATGTTACTTAATCGTTTCTAAGAAAGGCACTAAATTATGGATTTTGAATATACAGATAAAATGAAGGGGCTTATTGCCCGCGTTGATGCATTTATGAAAGAGCATATTCTTCCCGCTGAAGCTGAGTATGAAGAGTTCGTTCACGACCCCGCCAACCTATGGGTTGTACCGCCTATTCTCGAAGAGTTAAAAGCTAAAGCTAAAGCAGAAGGACTCTGGAATCTGTTTTTACCAAAAGATTACGGCGAATACAGCCCAGGCTTGACCAATCTTGAATACGCGCCTCTGGCCGAACTAATGGGACAAAACGAGTGGGCCAGTGAAGTATTTAATTGCAGCGCGCCCGATACCGGCAATATGGAAGTGTTAGCGCGCTACGGGTCAGAAGCGCAGAAGAAGGAATGGTTAGTGCCCCTTCTTAATGGTGAAATACGCTCTTCTTACCTAATGACTGAGCCACAAAATGCATGCTCTGATGCTACCAATGTTGAGTGTTCTATTGTGCGCGAAGGCGATGAATATGTGATTAATGGTCGAAAAACGTGGTCGTCTGCCGTCTATGATCCTCGCTGTAAGGTATTGTTGGTGATGGGCAAGACAGACTTTGACGCGCCCCGTCATATACAACAATCCACCATCATCGTTCCTAAGGACACACCTGGGGTTAAGATCCTTAGACCTCTGAAAGTGATGGGCGAACTGCACTCTCCTCAAGGTCACGGTGAAGTACTTTTAGAAAACGTTCGAGTACCGGTTGATAATATTATCCTAGGCGAAGGCCGAGGCTTTGAAATTGCTCAAGGTCGCTTGGGGCCTGGACGTATTCATCACTGTATGCGATTGGTTGGTGCTGCTCAGCGCTGTCTTGAATTAATGTGTGTACGCGTAGAGAACCGTTCACCATTCGGTAAGAAGTTATCCGAGCAAGGCAGCATTCGCCAAGATATCGCTAAGTCTCGTTGTGAAATCGAACAGGCGCGTATGCTGACCCTACTCGCCGCGAATAAACTCGACAATTTTGGCAACAAAGTGGCGCTTGATTTAATTGCGATGATTAAGATTGTAGCCCCTCAAATGTGTCAAGACGTAGCGGACCGTGCTATGCAAGCCTTCGGAGGAATGGGAGTGAGCCAAGATACACCGATTGCTCAAATATGGGCTTATGGGCGTTTTGTTCGTCTAGCCGATGGCCCAGATGAAGTACATATGTCGCAGCTAGGCAAGCTGACCATTCGCAAGTACAACGAGTCGTAATATTATGAAAGCTTTAGTCTTTAACGGTCCAAAAAACATTCAGTACGAAAGTTTTGATGATCCAATAATTACGAACAATAGAAACCTGATCCTTAAGGTTGAAAAATGCAGTATTTGTGGATCAGATTTACACATGTACCACGGTGATGTGATAGGCACAAAACTAGATTACAGCCAGCCCATGCCTAAATTTTGTACCGGGCACGAGACGATTGGTGAAGTGGTTGAAGTCGGCTCAGGCGTTTCTAAACATATGATCGGAGACCGCTTGGTGATTGCCGGTGGAAAGGGGTGCGGACAGTGTAAGCGCTGTCTCAGGGGGGAGATTAATCTTTGTGAGCAATCGGGTTTGGGTGGAGACGTTGGAGCATACGGCATTATGCCCGGCTTAAACGGTGGCCACGCTGAATATTTGGAAGTCCACTTCGCAGATATTAGTGCTGTCAAAATTCCCGGTGGCGTGTCCGATGAACAAGCAATACTTTTGACCGACGCGTTAGCAACGGGTTATTACGGCGTTAAAATGGCGAACGTAAAACCTGGCGATAGTGTTGCGGTAATTGGCCAAGGCCCTGTGGGATTAATGGCCGCAGAAGCCGCTCTTGCTGTTGGCGCGTCACGCGTTTACTGCATCGACCCGGACGAAGCGCGGCGGAATTTGAGCGCCCATTTTGGTGGCATCCCTCTTTCGCCTGCTGAAGCTATTGAGCGTATTAGAGAAGATACTAACGGTATTGGTATTGACGCCGTGATAGAAGCGGTGGGTGTCGGGCCGACTTTGAAACAAGCTGTGCGTTTATTACGCTGGGGTGGATCTCTTTGTGTACTGGGTATATTGCAGAAAGGTACCGAGCTGCCATTGCAAATAATGCAGGCCAAAAGTCTGAATTTTCACGCGGGTATTGCGGGTGTTGTAAATCTGTGGGAAGAACTAATCCCTCTGGTACAAGGTGGTCGTATACAAGGTAAGGGTGTTTTCACACACGAATTTAGCCTCGCCGATGGGGCAGAAGCTTTCCGCCTATTTGACGCCCATGAAGATGGCGTTATCAAAGTCATGATGACATTATAGTTTTATAGAGAGATGCATTAATATGAAAGCTTTAGTCTTTAACGGTCCAAAAAACATTCAGTACGAAAATTTTGATGATCCTAAAATTACCAATAATAGTAACCTGATCCTTAAGGTTGAAAAATGCAGTATTTGTGGATCAGATTTACACATGTACCATGGTGATGTGCTAGGCCCAAAACTAGATTACAGCCAACCGATGGCGAAATTTTGTACCGGGCACGAGACCATAGGTGAAGTGGTTGAAATTGGGTCGGGCGTCTCTACGCACAAGGTTGGTGATCGCGTACTTATAGCTGGTGGCATGGGGTGTGGTAAGTGTAAACGTTGCCTCAGTGGTCAGTTGAATATTTGCGAGCAAGCGGCTTCAGGAAAGCCTGCACTGGCCTATGGCATCTCTCCTGGTTTTAACGGTGGCCATGCGGAATACATGGAAGTACTATTCGCAGATATTGGCGCTGCCAAAATACCTGATGGCGTGACTGATGAGCAGGCACTACTTTTAACCGACGCGCTAGCGACGGGTTATTACGGCGTTAAAATGGCACACGTAAAACCGGGGGATAGCGTCGCGGTTATCGGTCAAGGTCCTGTTGGCTTAATGGCTGCAGAAGCCGCTATGGCGGTCGGTGCATCACGCGTTTATTGCATTGATCCAGATGAAACCCGTCGAAACTTGAGTTTGCATTTTGGTGGAATCCCACTTTCACCTGCTGAAGCTATTGAGCGTATTAGAGAAGATACTAACGGTCTTGGTATTGACGCCGTGATAGAAGCGGTGGGTGTGGGGCCGACTTTGAAACAGGCTGTGCGTTTATTACGCTGGGGTGGATCTCTTTGTGTACTGGGTATGTTGCAGAAAGGTACCGAGCTTCAACTGCAAATAATGCAGGCCAAGAGCCTGAATTTTCACGCGGGTACTTCTGGCGTCGTAAGCATGTGGGATGAACTTATCCCGCTGGTGCAAGCTGGTCGTATACAAGGTAAAGGCGTGTTTACGCATGAGTTTAGCCTTGCTGAGGGTGCAGAAGCCTTCCGTTTATTTGATGCGCGTGAAGATGGCGTTATTAAAACTATGATCACGTTATAACTTTATAGAGAGACAAGCACTGCACCTGATCGATAGCCGCGACCATGGGTCGCTACAGCTGAGAGATGTAGCGGTCGGTGCTGACGCATTGCTACAGCCATCTGACGATACGATTGACCTGCTGAGCCATGTACTGAACTACGCCCGCATCGGTCTCGCCACCGAGATGCTGGGTTCAGCCTGGGCAGCGTTTGACATGACCGTCGAGTATATGAAGTTGCGCGAGCAGTTTGGACAGTTGATTGGTAGTTTCCAGTCCCTTCAGCATAGGGCCGCAGAAATGTATGTCGATTTAGAGTTGTCGCGTAGCGTGGTTGATGCGGCGCTGATAAGTTGCGCCAGCAACGATGCTGATCTCGCTGCAATAGCCTGCAAAACAAAAATGTTAGTTGGTGAGACTTTGCACCGGGTGAGTAATGAAGCCGTGCAGCTGCATGGCGGAATTGGCATGACGGATGAACACGACGCGGGTCTTTATCTCAAGCGCGCACGAGTCAGTGAGCAACTCTATGGGTCGGCGAGTTTTTTAGGCGATCAGTTCGCTAGTCTGCGCAGTTTTTAGCAAACCCACTAAAAAGATAATTATGGATTATCCCCTACTTCAAAGAGGAGCGAATGATGCTGGATTTCACCGATAAAATTGTTTTGATTACTGGAGCCTCGCAGGGAATAGGTCTGGGTATAGCGAAGGGTTTTCTGCAGTGCGGAGCCACCGTGCATATTACCGGCACCCGAGCCAGTGCAGACACCTATGAGGATGACTTGAGCGATTTTCACTACCATCAGTCCGACCTATCGACGTCAGGCGGCCGAGTTCAACTGCATGCACAGTTACCCGAACTTGACGTGCTTATCAACAATGCGGCTATCGCTTTAGAAAATGACGCGGAATATGAAGTTGAGGCTTTTCGGCAAGTTATGGAAATGAATGTTACCGGAGTGATGGAACTGTGCATGCTTTACCGCGACTCGTTAATGGGGCGAGGTGGCAGTATTGTCAATGTCGGCTCGCTAGCGTCTCATCTGGCGATAAAAGAAGCGCCAGCCTATACATCGAGCAAATCGGGGCTACTCGGTTTGACTCGCGTGTTGGCTGATAAATGGTCTACTCAGGGTGTGCGTGTAAACATGATTGCGCCGGGATTTGTGCGCACGAGAATGACGCAGGGCCATCGCGCAGACCCGACCTACGAAAAACGCTTGTTACAAACGGTACCCATGAAACGCTGGGCGGAACCAGATGAAATGGCAGGCGCGGTTATGTTTTTGGCCTCGCCGCTGGCGTCCTATATCACAGGAGTCAGTCTGCCAGTGGATGGAGGTGTACTACTGCGCTAGAAACGACTGCTTTGAAGTAATAAGCATCGCACTGATTTACAAAAAGGTGCGGAGCTCCCACTGCAAATAATGCAGGCCAAGAGTCTGAATTTTCACGCGGGTATTTCTGGCGTCGTAAGTATGTGGAATGAACTGATTCCACTAGTACAAGCTGGCCGCATAAAAGGCAAAGGCGTATTTACGCACGAGTTTAGCCTTGCTGAGGGCGCAGAAGCCTTCCGTTTATTTGACGCCCATGAAGATGGCGTCATAAAAACCATGATCACGTTATAATTTTAGAGAGAGAGATTTAAGATGAATGCATTAAATGCGTTGAATTTTACTGGAAAAACAGTCGTTGTTTGCGGTGCATCTGACGGAATAGGCTACGGCGTGGCGACCATGTTTAAAGAGTTGGGCGCTACTGTTCACATAACGGGTACGCGCGATGCAACGGCCTACGATAATGATTTTTCAGGCATGACGTTTCATAGCCTAAAACTGGACAATACTGATAATATTTCTGCGTTCGCTAAAGAATTTGAGCAAGTGGATGTGATGGTTAATTGCATTGGTACCGTACTTTGGGGCTCGAAAGAATTCGCACGTGAAGGCTTTGAGCAGATTATAAACATTAATCTCACTGGCGCGATGCAACTGTGTACCGAATTTTTCCCACTGCTGGAGGCTAGCGGTGGCAATATCGTTAATTTGGACTCTGTTGTTTCTATACGACCTGCGTTTAATAACCCTGCGTATTCAGCAAGTAAAGCGGGCCTTTTACAGCTGAGCAAATCACTGGCAATGAAGTGGGGACGAAAAGGCGTACGTGTCAATACGGTTGCACCAGGCATGGTACCAACCAAGCTAACGGTTAATCAATCGACACCAGAGCACGAGGCTCAATTTGCCAAAACGTGCCCTATCGGACGTTTTGGTAAACCAGAAGATATAGCCGGTGCGGTTGTCTATCTTGCTTCTCCACTTGCGTCTTACGTGACGGGTCATCAATTGGTCGTTGACGGCGGCGTAACGCTGTAAAAGGCGGTAACTATGATGAATCAAGAAGAATGGAAAAAAATTGCTGATTACTTAGAGAGTAAAGGCCATACGCTAGACCTCTCAGAGAGTCCTGCACAGTTATCTGGTGGGGTCGCTAATTTCAATTATAGTATTCTACTCGATGGGAAAAAAGCGGTATTGCGCCGACCGCCAAATGGTCCATTACCTCCGGGTGCCAACGATGTCGCCCGTGAGTATAAGGTATTGTCACGCTTGTATAAACACTACCCGCCAGCTCCGGCAGGTTTAGTCTTGTGTGATGATGAGTCTGTGATTGGTGTGCCATTTTGTATTAGTGAGTTTCGTGAAGGTATTTGTATTAGTCGTAACCTCCCTGAATCGCTGCAAAACACTGCAAACATTGGCGACAGCTTGAGCCGCTTAGTGGTTGAGTCTTTGGCCGACTTGCATAAAGTCGATCTGAAAAAAACTGATCTGGAAGACCTCGGTTCGGCCGGAGGTTTTATTGAACGACAGGTATCGGGTTGGTACAAGCGTGGTTCGCGAGTACTCAGCGAACCGCAGCTTAAGCAATTAGCGACCATCCGTGATTGGTTGCAGAGCCACTTACCTGATAATAAAATTGCCACACTGGTACATAATGATTTTAAGCTCGACAATATGCTGATCGATATCGACACGTTACACGTCAACGGTGTTGTTGATTGGGATATGTGTACGGTCGGCGACCCTTTTTATGAGTTAGCTATAATGCTTGCTTATTGGGGTAATACCAACGACGTACCTGCTTATAAATTTCAGTGCCGCATGCCGATGGAAGCCGAAGGCTGGTGGTCTCGAGAAAGAGTCATAGAAGAATATCTTCGCCTGACTGGACTATCCATTAATGAACAAGATTTGAAGTTTTATCAATGGTTAACGTACTACAGAAACATCGTAGTATATGGACAGCTTCAGAAGCTGTTTGAAAAAACGGGAGAATGCCCTGCGGTATTAACAGAAGAAGAATTTAATGATATAGCAGATAACAACCAATTATTGTTGGATACGATTGAGGCCGCGGTTAAAGCGCAATAGCGAGTTAATGGACGCTTGGGGCCAAAGGCTTCTACGTCGGACGAACTGATTATTTAATTTGAATTCAAACCAAAATTGGCCGTACCCTCAACCCGCTTGCGGCGTACTATGAACTGGAGAGATAAAATACGATGAATTACCAAACCATTAATTACACTGTTAAAAACCACATTCTTACCATTGAGCTTAATCGTCCGGAACGGATGAACGCTATGACGGAACAGATGGGTTATGATTTACTTGCCGCTCTTGATGCTGCAGACAACGATGATGATGTTCGCGTTATTGTTGTTACCGGCGCTGGTCGAGCCTTTTGTGCGGGGGCCGACCTGGAATCCGGTGCTGACACGTTCAATTATGACGAATCGAAAAACGAGCACGAAATACCACGGGATCACGGAGGATTGGTTACACTCAGGATTTATCAGTGTAAAAAACCACTGATAGCCGCTATAAATGGCGCAGCAGTCGGCTTTGGCGCAACGTTTACATTGCCAATGGATATTCGGCTCGCCTCAGAAAAGGCCAAATTTGGATTTGTTTTTGCCCGCCGGGGGATTGTTCCCGAGTCGGCTTCAAGCTGGTTTCTGCCCAGAGTGGTTGGTATAAGTCAGGCTCTGGAGTGGAGTATTCGGGGTAATGTCTTCGATGCGGAAGAAGCGCGTGCAGGAGGTTTGGTGAAAGCGGTTTATCCCGAATCTGAGTTGCTGCCTGCAGCTTATGAACTCGCTCAGGAAATTGCACAAAAATCAGCCCCGGTATCGGTGGCACTCACCCGTCAGATGATGTGGCGTATGCTGGGTGCAGATCACCCTATGGAAGCACATAAATTGGACTCAGTCGGGGTCTTCAATCGTGGAAAACAGTCGGATGCCAAAGAGGGCGTGGAGTCCTTTTTAGAGAAACGCGAACCTGATTTTTGTGATAAACCCAGTGTAGATATGCCTAAGTTTTATCCGTGGTGGGAAGAGCCAGAATATAGCGACCATTCGTGATTGGTTGCAGAGCCACTTACCTAACAATAAAATTGCCACACGGGTACATAATGATTTTAAGCTCGACAATATGTTGATCGATATCGACACGTTACACGTCAATGGTGTTGTTGATTGGGATATGTGCACGGTTGGTGATCCCTTTTATGAGTTAGCTATAATGCTTACTTAAGCTTTTAATCATAAAGGGTAAAAAAGTTTATACTAAATGCTCGATAATAAGCGTCATGTGTATTCGTGTCGCAGAAACTAATTAAGGAAATAACATGACGCCCCCAGCCTACTTTATGGCACAGATCGATGATCATAGATCATGAGAAGTATATAGAAGAATATGGTATGCCAGTTTTTGAACTCTTAAAAAAAGCCGGAGCGGAAGTGTTAGTAATGACTCAAGATGCTATAACGAAGGAAGGGCACTATTATGGGAACTGGACGGTACTAGCTAAATTCAAAAGTGAAGAATCCGCCCCGCTTAAGAAACTTAGGATTGAAAAACACAGTAACGGCGGCAATTTCGTACTTCTACCTGGTTTGGGTTGATCACATACCAAGGCTAGGCAGTCGGATATTTTTCTGCTCCTTGGTTTGTGCTTTACGCTACGCTAGCACAAACTAATCCACTCCAAAAATACTGCTGCTAACGGTGTTATCGATACAAAATCTAATCCAAATATACTATTTCATATAAATATTTAAGGGCGGCTTTGTTAAGATTTTTAGATATCAGTCAGAACACAAAATCTATCAGCAGCAGTGCTTCAATCCGCTCTGCCTTTTTTAAATATAATGAAGAGGTTAAAAAATCAGGACTTTTTAAGAATCTAAATCCTTTTTCGACACTTTGCTGTGATTTATATAGCTCAAGCATTTTAGACATTGTTAACGCATCGCTGCAATCATTGGTCGCTAACATAAACAACCCTTTTTCTGATAATTTATCTTTACGAAAACTCAATGTTGACGTAAGTAACCTGATTTCGGGTTAAGACGTGCCGCTTACTTCAAAGTAACTCTAATAAAAACAATATGTTAGAGCTTCACAATTGATTTACTTGAGCATTTAATGCATCCAGTGCTGCTATTATTGCGCCTCTCTTCGTTGAACTTGCTCCCAATAGCTGGCTGTAATACATAATTGAAGTAGTTGTTAGTCTAAAATAATTTTTAATAGCGCCAAACCTATTGATTTTCATATAGATTATCTGCAACATTGGTTTATATGTATTACAATGGTACAATGTGTTTTTGTCGGACAGTTATCTGTTTTTAATGTTAATTCTAAGAAAGGCACTAAATTATGGATTTTGAATATACAGATAAAATGAAGGGGCTTATTGCCCGCGTTGATGCATTTATGAAAGAGCATATTCTTCCCGCTGAAGCTGAGTATGAAGAGTTCGTTCACGACCCCGCCAAACTCTGGGTCGTACCGCCTATTCTCGAAGAGTTAAAAGCGAAGGCTAAAGCCGAAGGGCTTTGGAATCTGTTTTTGCCAAAAGAATACGGTAAGTACAGTCCTGGTTTAAGCAACCTTGAATACGCGCCTCTGGCCGAACTCATGGGACAAAACGAGTGGGCCAGTGAAGTCTTTAATTGCAGCGCACCCGATACTGGCAATATGGAAGTGTTAGCGCGCTACGGATCAGAAGCGCAGAAAAAACAGTGGCTTGAACCCCTTCTAAGCGGTGACATACGCTCTGCCTACTTAATGACAGAGCCGCAAAACGCCTGTTCAGATGCCACTAATGTTGAGTGCTCAATTGTGCGCGAGGGTGACGAGTATGTCATTAATGGCCGAAAGTGGTGGTCTTCTAGTGTCTACGATCCTCGCTGTAAGTTATTACTGGTGATGGGCAAGACAGACTTTGACGCGCCTCGTCATATACAACAATCCACCATCATTGTTCCTAAGGACACGCCTGGGGTTAAGATCCTTAGACCTCTGAAAGTGATGGGCGAATTGCACTCTCCTCAAGGCCACGGTGAAGTACTTTTAGAAAACGTTCGTGTACCGGTTGATAATATTATCCTAGGCGAAGGTCGAGGCTTTGAAATTGCTCAAGGTCGCTTGGGGCCTGGACGTATTCATCACTGCATGCGATTGATTGGCGCAGCTCAGCGCTGTCTTGAATTAATGTGTGTACGCGTAGAGAACCGTTCGCCATTCGGTAAGAAGTTATCCGAGCAAGGCAGCATTCGCCAAGATATCGCTAAATCTCGTTGTGAAATCGAACAGGCGCGTATGCTGACCTTACTCGCCGCGAATAAACTCGACAATTTTGGCAACAAAGTGGCGCTTGATTTAATTGCGATGATTAAGATTGTAGCCCCTCAAATGTGTCAAGACGTAGCGGATCGTGCTATGCAAGCCTTCGGCGGCATGGGTGTGAGTCAAGACACGCCGATCGCTCAAATATGGGCTTATGCACGTATTGTGCGTATTGCCGATGGCCCAGATGAAGTGCATATGTCACAACTGGGTAAATTGACTATTCGCAAATACAACGAAGAGTAATGGCATGAAAGCTTTAGTATTTAATGGCCCTAAAAATATTCAGTATGAAACGTTTGATGATCCTAAGATCAGCAACCATAGTAACCTGATTATTAAAGTGGAAAAATGCAGTATATGTGGGTCTGATTTACACATGTACCATGGCGCTGATGGTGTAAGTCTAGACTACAGCCAGCCGATGGCACGATTTTGCACTGGGCACGAGACGATTGGAGAAGTGGTCGAACTAGGCTCGGGAGTCTCGACGCACAAAATCGGCGACCGGGTGCTTGTTTCCGCAGCAGCGGGTTGTGGGCAGTGTAAGCGTTGTATCAAAGGTGAGATTAACATTTGTGAAAATACGCGCTCAGGGAGAGGTGCAACAGCCTATGGTATATCCCCCCGCGTAAATGGTGGCCACGCAGAATTTATGGAAGTCCCATTCGCGGATATTGGTGCAGCTAAAATTCCCGATGGTGTGTCCGATGAGCAAGCCATCCTTTTAACCGACGCACTAGCGACGGGTTATTACGGGGTAAGAATGGCGCATGTAAAGCCTGGTGATAGCGTCGCTGTTATTGGTCAAGGTCCCGTTGGCTTAATGGCTGCAGAAGCGGCAATGGCGATCGGTGCGTCACGTGTATATTGCATCGACCCTGACGTCACTCGCCGTAATCTGAGTCTCCATTTTGGTGGCATTCCTCTTACTCCCGATGAAGCCTTGGCATACATTAGAGAAGACACTCATGGCATCGGCGTTGATGCCGTGATTGAAGCGGTAGGCGTTGGCCAAACCTTAAAGCAGGCTGTCCGTTTAATACGCGGTGGTGGGTCTCTTGCCGTACTGGGTATTTTGCAAAAAGACTCAGAGCTCCCGCTGAAAACAATGCAGGCTAAGAGTCTGAACTTTCACGCCGGTATTTCCGGTGTCGTAAATCAGTGGGAAGACCTGATCCCATTGGTACAAGGTGGCCGCATACAAGGCAAAGGCGTATTTACCCACGAGTTTAGCCTCGCCGATGGAGCAGAAGCCTTCCGTTTATTTGACGCCCATGAAGATGGCGTTATTAAAACCATGATTACCTTATAGTTTTATAGAGAGATTTTACGATGAATGCATAACAGCACAAACGCTACAGTCGATTAACGACGGTGTGAAACTAAATTCGAAAGAGGTAAACGTGTCAGAATTCTACCTAGTAAGACATGGCCAAGCATCATTTGGCAGTGATAATTACGACAAATTGTCGCCGCTGGGTCACCAGCAGTCACAGTGGCTCGGCGAGTACTTCCTCGATCGCGGTATAGAGGTTGACGCAATAGTAACCGGTGACATGGTGCGCCACCGCGAAACCGCCGAGGGCATCTGCAGCGGTTTACAGAGCAGCCTGTCAAACTTTCCCGTTTTTGCGGGACTTAACGAGTTCGACTTCCACAGCATTATCGCAAACTATGTTGCTCAACACCCAGATCAAGCTCTGGATCAAGGCAGTTCAGTAGTGCAGTACTTTAAGTATTTAAAAAAAGCCATGCAACTGTGGAGTGTAGACGGCCTCAGGGGCGAACTGCCTGAAAGCTGGTCGGACTTTGAGCACCGTGTAAAGGACGCTATAACCAGTATTCAACACGAGTTCTACGGTAAAAAAGTATTGGTCGTAAGCTCCGGTGGAGCCATATCCATGGCCCTTGCCCAAATACTGAAAGCGCCCAGCGAGACAGTTATTGAGCTTAATTTACAAACTAAAAACACGGCTATTGCCCAGTGTTTTTTCAACAAAAACGTTGTGCGCATTACCAGCTACAACCATGTACCGCACTTGGACACGCGCGAGCGAGCCGACAAAATAACTTACGGTTAATAAACTATTAACAGAGGAATCCCCATGGATTTTGTATACAGCGAAAAAGTAAAAGATTTGATAGTACAGGTTAAAGCCTTTATGGATGAGAACCTGTACCCCAACGAAAATTTGTTCCATGAACAAGTAAAACAAGATCCGTGGAAAACCCCTCCTATTATGCAAGAGATGAAAGCCAAGGCCAAAGCACAAGGTCTGTGGAATTTCTTTCTACCACTGAGTTACGGAAAGTATAGCGGTGGACTAACCAACTTGGAATACGCTCCATTGGCCGAACAGATGGGCAAGGTTCTGTGGGCTTCAGAAGTATTCAACTGTTCCTCTCCCGATACAGGCAATATGGAAGTGCTAGCTAAATACGGTAACGAAGCGCAAAAGAAACAGTGGCTAGAGCCATTGTTGTCTGGTGAAATACGTTCAGCCTTTGCTATGACTGAGCCAGACGTCGCCTCTAGTGATGCCACTAACATAGAGACCTCCATTGTTCGTGATGGTGATGAATACGTCATAAACGGTCGCAAGTTTTACATCAGCGGAGCCTGTCGCGAGAGCTGTGAAATTATGATTGTTATGGGTAAAACAGACCCAGAAAACACCAACCGTTACGTACAACAATCTCAAGTTTTAGTACCTATGAATACCCCTGGCGTTAATGTTATCCGGCCTATGACCGTCTTCGGTTACGACGATGCCCCCGAGGGCCACGCGGAAATCATCTTTGACAATGTACGCGTGCCAATCACCAATATTATCGCTGGTGAAGGACGCGGCTTCGAAGTCGCTCAAGGCCGCCTCGGCCCAGGCCGTATTCACCACTGCATGCGCTCTATCGGCATGGCGCAACGCGCACTGGAAATGATGTGTACACGTGCCAATACCCGCACGGTATTTGGTAAACTGCTGATTAAAAATCAATCAGTTCGCGAAGACATCGCCAAATCCCATTGTCAGGTTGAACAGTCTCGACTGCTCAACCTCAAGGCCGCCCAAACTATAGACGCAGTGGGGGTTAAGGGGGCGAAGGATCTGATCGGCATGATAAAAATTGTTGCGCCAAACATGGCGTTAGATGTCATCGACCGAGCGATTCAAATACATGGTGGGGCGGGTGTGAGTCAAGATACGTTCTTGCCCCATGCCTTTGCTGCCCAGCGCTGTCTGCGCCTCGCCGATGGTCCCGATCAGGTGCATATGATGCAACTGGGCGGCGCCTTAGCCAAAGCACAGGCTGAAGCTGATGCCAAATAAATAAAGGAGTGGGCCGATGAACCAGCGGTGCCTTAGGGCACAGCTGTTTTTCGACTTTCTACGATCAGCACAACTATGTAAGTACTGATCGTAGAAATCAATACGCTGGAAGAAATCAAACTATCCGCCAGCAATGGCAGAATAAGTGTTCTATGTTGAATTCGTTAAACATCAGAAAAGCTAAAATCATATACCTCAACGGTACAGTGATTTCAGCTTGATGAGGTGTTTATTTACCAATAAATACTGGTTTTTTCTTTGCAAAAAAGGCATTGATCGCGCTCAAAGAGTCGGCACTGGTTGAGCAATTTACTTGCAGCGCAGACTCAAGGTTAATTGTTTCTTCGACCGATGAGGTATGCACAGCGCGCATAATTTGCTTACCATACATCTGCGCAAGTGGTGCACCTTCGGCAAGGGTCTGCGCCCATGCTTGCGTCGCTTCGTCAAGTTTCGAAGCTTCAACTATCTTGTTAACCAAACCGTACTGCAAGCAATCATCAGCGTTGATACGGGCTGCCTCAACAAAAGCTTGGTAGGCTTTCTTGTATCCCATTGCTGATACCAAATGGTGAGCCATACCGCCATCAGGAACAAAAGAAAGCCCCGCAAACGCCAAATACAGAAAACCTTCATCCGACATAACTGCCAAATCACAAGTCATTGCCAAAGCTGCGCCAATACCAGCACAAGCGCCGTTAATAGAAGCAATATAAGGTTTTTTAGATTGAGCAATACCCATTAATACAGGTTTGTACTCTTGCTGAATTTGCTCGTCGATAGTGTCAAAACCGGCAAGGCCTTCGGTTAAATCTGTGCCAGATGAAAAGCCTCGGCCTTCAGCACGAATAACAACGATGCGTACTTCATCATTGGCTTCAATAGAATCAATAACCTGCTTTAATTCCTTGCGCATTCCTTGGCTTATGGCGTTCATCGCTTTTGGACGATTCAGGCTTATAGTCGCTACGTGGTTTTCAAGTTCGTAGCTAATTGTTTCAAAGTTACTCATTATTATTCTCTCTTTTAAAAATTTGGTTAGGTTAACGCGCCAGCGTCAGCCAGTAATGTGATTTCATCTGTTGAGAACCCCCAATCGCTTAATACCGATTGTGTGTCAGCACCCTCTGCATGTGGGGCCTCAGGAGTTGCGCATTGACTGCGACTAAATCTAGGCGCCGGGGCAGGTTGATTTATTCCATTAACTTGTATGTAGGTACCACGTGCTTTGTTGTGCGGATGATTAATTGCTTCTTTATAATCAAGTATGCCAGCGACACAAGCATCAGTGCCTTCAAAAATACTCGCCCATTCATCTCTCGTTTTAGATTTAAAGGTTTCAGTAAAAACCTTTTTCATTTCACCCCAAGCTTTAGGGTTATTTTGATCGGCGATAAAGCTTTCAGGCATGCCAGATTTTTGAATCATCTCAGCAAAAAATTGTGGTTCGATGGGACCTACTGAAATATGTTTACCATCGGATGTTTCATAGGCGCCATAAAATGGCACGCCACCGTCAAGCATATTGCTGGCACGAGACGGATTCCAAGCCTTCATTTCACTTAAGGTATGGAACATACTCATAAGATGTGCAGAACCGTCGGTTATGGCGGTGTCAATAACTTGACCTTTACCCGATGTTTTAGCTTCGAGAAGCGCAGAAAGAATACCGACCACTAAAAACATACTACCACCGGCATAATCACCAACCACATTAAGAGGCGGAGTGGGTTGGTCTTTGGTGCCTATCGCTGCGGCAGCACCAGTTAGCGAAATATAGTTGTAGTCGTGACCCGCCGAATGAGCTAAAGGACCCGTTTGACCCCAACCGGTCATTCGACCATAAACAAGCTTAGGATTACGTGCTAAACAAACATCTGGCCCAAAGCCTACACGTTCAGCAGCACCCGGACGATTACCTTCAAATATAGCATCAGCGCTTTCTACAAGTTTTAATAACGCTTCTAAACCCTCTGGTTTTCTAAGATCTAGCGCAATACTTTTCTTACCACGTGAATTAATATCTAGCGCTGATGGTACTGCAATAGAGTTGGGTTTTGATGCGCGTTCAACAACGATTATTTCTGCGCCAAGATCGGCTAGTAATTGGCCCGCATAAGGTCCAGGGCCAATACCCTTCATTTCAATAATTTTTATACCTGCTAAAGGTCCCATAATTTCACCAATTTATTTAATAACAAAAAATAGAATTAAACGAGCTCACTAAATAACTAAGAAACTCGGCTTATAGAACTTATTATTTAGGCTGCATACGGATGCCAGCATCCATACGAATACACTCGGCATTGGTATAGTCGCTTTCAACAATAAACTGTGACAGGTGTGCAATTTCTTCTGGACGGGCCAAACGCTTAGGGAAAAGCGGGCTCTTTGACAAGCTTTCAAAAGCGGCTTCAGGTAAGCCTTCAAATAAAGGGGTAAACACCAATCCAGGTACAATCGTATTCACACGAATACCAAACTGAGATAGGTCGCGAGCGATTGGCAAGGTCATACCTACAATACCACCTTTAGATGCACTGTAAGCCGCTTGACCTATTTGGCCATCGTAAGCCGCGACAGACGCTGTATTAATGATTACCCCACGACTGCCGCAATCCGTTACAGGCTCTTGGGTTGACATTTGAATGGCAACCAAGCGCAACACATTAAACGTACCTATTAAGTTTATGTCGATAACTTTTTTGAATAAATCGAGAGGGAAAGCACCTTCTCTACCTACTGTTTTTGCAGCGGATCCAATACCTGCGTAATTATTGCAAATATGAACAGCACCAAACGCAGTTACTGTAGCCGCAATAGCCGCTTCAACCGATGCTTCATCTGTAACATTGACGTTTTGATAGATAACGGCGTCGCCCAATTCTTTAGCCAGCGCAGTGCCACGCTCATTGTTCATATCAAAAATGGCCACTTTCGCACCTTTCTCAACATATAATCGAACAGTCGCTTCGCCTAAACCAGATGCGCCACCTGTAATAATTGCAACTTTACCTTGAATTTCCATAAATCCCCCCAAGTCTTTGAATGTTGAGCGGCTTATAAAGCCTAAAAAGCGGCTTATAAAGCCTAAAAAGCGGCTACTAGAGCCGCATAAAATAAAACTAGTCTAAAATGCTCGTATAGTTTTCACCAAAGATATCGCGACCAATAATGTATTTCATGATCTCTGAGCTTCCCGCTAGAATTCGGCTGATCCTCGAATCGGTGAACATCCCACAGATTGGGTATTCCTTCATGTAACCAGCACCACCATGCAGTTGTACTCCCAAATCAAGCATGCGCCATTCGATTTCAGTTGACTGTAACTTGCCTTTAGCGGCCATGTTTACTGTTAGGCGACCTTCGTTATGCACGCTCACACAGTGATCAACATAGGTTTGCATGATATCTATTTCAGCATCCATTTCCGCCATCTTGAATTGAGTGTTTTGCATATAAGATAGCGGCTTGCCAAATACTTTACGGTCCATCACATAATCACGGGTTAGGTTAAACGCGCGACGAGCGTTGGCAGTAGCACCGACCATAGCAATTAAGCGTTCTTCGGCAAGGCCTTGCATCAAGTAGAAGAAACCTTTGCCCGGCTCACCCAAAATGTTTTCTTTGGGGATCTTCACATCGTTGAAGAAAAGCTCTGCAGTATCTTGTGCTTCTAGTCCCATTTTTTCGAGTTTTTTCCCACGCTCAAAACCTGCCATGCCACGTTCAACTACGCATAGAGTCATGGCATGTGGATTATTTTCGGGATCAGACTTAGCTGCCACTATGACCAAATCAGCCAAGAGACCGTTGGAGATATATACTTTAGAACCATTGAGTACAAAATGATCGTCTTTTTCAATAATAGTGGAAGCCATACCAGATAAATCACTTCCCGCACCTGGTTCAGTCATTGCAATAGCGAGGATCTTCTTACCACTAACACAGTCAGGGAGAAAACGTTGTTTTTGCTCATCATTTCCGAGGTGATCGATGTAAGGTCCAACTAATCTGCTGTGCAACGTTGCGAACCATTCGCCAGTGCCTGCGCGAGTATTTTCTTCAATAATAACTTGTTCGAAGCGGAAATCTTTGTCGCCTAAACCACCATATTGCTCGTCTGGCCAAATCATTAAAAAGCCTTGCTCACCGGCTTTTTCAAATACTTCACGATCTACGATACCTTGCTCTTTGTAGCGTGCCATGTTGGGTTGTACTTCGGCTTCGAGAAACTTTCGGTAAGCATCACGAAACATTGTTTGATCTTCAGTAAAATTGCGCATATAAAATGTCCTTAAAAAAAAGGGCTGAACCCAATGGTTCAGCCCTTTATTAAATCGTTATTGAAACGTTTCACCGGCAGCGATCTTCTCAGCCACTATAGTTGGGCAGTCAAAACGTTCACCGTATTTTTTCGCTAATTCGCCACAACGTGTTTGGAATTTTTCCAAACCGTAAGTGTTAATAAACTGCAAATAACCGCCTGTCCAAACTGGTGCACCAATACCCATGATTGAACCGATATTGCCATCAGCAACTGTGCGTAGCACGTTAGTCTGCAAACACTTCAATGTTTCAATAACGCTACGGAATAAAAGACGATCTTTTATATCTTCATCTGATATTTCATAGTTTTCGTTATAGTACTTGTCTACTAGACCTGGCCAAATAGTTTTACCATTGGTGTAATCGTAGTAACCACCGCCGTGATGACGTCCGCCGCGACCATTTTGGACGACCATAAACTCAACCATTTCAGTTAAAGCATCCTGTTCGCCCCATTTGTTAGTGACACCCATGTCAGCCCAAGTCTTGCTGGCTTTGAGAGTCAATTCTAAACTTACTTCATCGTGCACAGTTAACGGTCCAACCGGCATGCCGATAGCTTTACCCAAGCTGTCAACTCGCAAAGGGTTGGCGCCTTCAACAACAGCGCGAACGCCTTCATCAAAATAAGTGCCAAAGGTACGCGATGTAAAGAAGCCCAGAGAATCGTTAACAACAATCGGAGTCTTCTTGATTTGACGAGAGTAATCAAATGCTTTGGCCAATGTCTCATCACTGGTTTCGTCGCCACAGATGATTTCTACCAGAGGCATCTTATCGACGGGCGAGAAAAAGTGTACGCCAATAAAGTTTTTGGGATTACTCGAAGCTTCAGCCAACTGAGTAATGGGTAGGGTAGAGGTATTAGAACCCCACACACCGCCTTCAGATAAATATTGTTCTGTAGAGCTAGTTATTTTGTTCTTCAGTTCAATATTTTCAAATACGGCTTCGATTATTAGGTCACAACCTTGTAAGTCTTTGTTATCCGCTGTGGGTTTAATCAAGCCTAATATCTGTTGCTTTTTCTCTTCTGTCATGCGGCCACGGCTAATAGCTTTGTCTAGCAGTTTTACAGAGTATGATTTACCTTTTTCTGCTGCTTCTACGCTGATGTCCTTAAGAATAACTTCAATACCCGCCATGGCAGAAACGTAAGCAATGCCTTGACCCATCATGCCAGCGCCTAGTACGCCTACTTTCTTAGTTATCTGTTGTTCAACGCCTTTTGGACGCGAAGCACCACCATTGACCTTGTTCATTTGGAAAAAGAAGGTGTTGATCATGTTCTTAGCTTCTGGAGTCGTTACCAAATAGGTAAGACCACGGCCTTCAATTTTCATCGCTGCTTCAAAGTCTAAGCGTGCTGCTTCAGTTGCGCAGTTAAGAATTTGCTCTGGAGCAGGTAACAAACCGCGAGTTTTTTGCGACAACATAGCCGGAGCCATCATTAATAATTGGGCTAGTTTGGGTGAGCCAGCGTTGCCACCAGGAATTCTGAAGCCTTTTTTGTCCCAAGGTTGCGTAGCGGCATCTTCGTTGCCTTTTTGCTCAAGAATATACGCTTTAGCACGTGGTACTAATTCATCAAGTGTGTTAACCACTTCGTTAATTATGCCTGCTTTTAATGCTTTTTCTGGAGTTACCTTTTTACCTTCCATAAGATAGGGAAGAGCAGTTTCCAGTCCTAACATATTTACCAAGCGCACTACACCACCACCACCTGGTAACAGACCTAGGGTGACTTCAGGTAAACCAAGTTGAACTGATTTATGGTTGTATGCGATGCGGTAGTTAGTAGACAGACATATTTCCAAACCACCACCTAGTGCGGCGCCATTTATGGCTGACACTACGGGTACTGGTAGTTTTTCTAAACGACGTAAGCGATCCTTTAGCTCCATATTGCCTATAAAGAACGCTTCTTCATCACCTTTTTGCACAGATAAAAGGGAGTTTAAATCGCCACCAGCGAAAAAGGTTTTCTTAGCAGAAGCAAAAACAACCCCAGTCAAGCCTTCTTCAGCTTCAAGACGGTCAACCGTTTCGGTCATTGCGGTGTTATATTCAACGTTCATGGCATTGACCGGACCAGTCATGTCCATGGTGATCGTTACGATGCCGTTGGCATCTTTTTCATATTTAAATACACTCATGATTCTATTCCTAAATTATTCAATTTTGTTAACGACTGGGCTTAGACGCGCTCTATAATAGTGGAAATACCCATACCACCACCGACACACAATGAAAGCATGGCGCGCTTAAGGCCACGACGTTCTAATTCGTCAAGCATAATACTAACTAACATGCCGCCAGTAGCGCCAAGAGGATGCCCCATTGCAATTGAGCCGCCGTTAACGTTGGTAATTTCGTGGCTAATACCTAACTCTTTCATGTAGTGCATTGCTACAGAAGCAAAGGCTTCGTTTATTTCCCACAGGTCAATATCAGAGGCTTTAAGGCCGGCTTTAGCCAAGGCTTTTTTAGCTGCTGGGGCGGGGCCAGCTAACATGATTATCGGGCAAGTTGACACTACCGCGGTCGATACAATGCGTCCTCGGGGTGTTAGTCCTAAATCCTTGCCTGCTTTTTCACTACCAATCAATACAGCTGAGGAACCGTCAACGATACCTGATGAGTTACCTGGTGTATGAACGTGGGTAACTTTTTCTAGGGTGTTGTATTTTCTAAGGATAATATCATCGAAACCAAAACCACCCATGACTTCAAAAGAAGCTTTAAGCTTGCCTAAGCCTTCCATGGTGCTATGGGGTTTGATGAAATCGTCTTTTTCCAAGATGACTATGCCGTTTCTATCCAACACAGGCACTACGGATTTATCAAAGTAACCATTGTCACGAGCATGAGTCGCTCGTTTTTGAGATTCTAACGAGAATGCATCAACATCTTCTCGGCTATAACCATCTAGATTAGCTAAAACATCAGCGCCAATTCCCTGAGGAACGAAATTGGATTTCAAAGCAAATTCCGGGTCACCAGCCATTGCTCCACCTGCTGAACCCATGGGTACTCGTGACATAGACTCAATGCCACCTGCAACCACTAAATCTTCCCAACCGGAAGAAATCTTCTGAGCAGCTATGTTAACGGCCTCTAAGCCAGAAGCACAAAAGCGATCTAACTGAACAGCGGGTACTGACTCATCCCAGTCAGCATTTTGTACAATCATTTTGGCAACATCTGAGCCTTGTTCGCCGACAGGTCCAACACAGCCTAGAACTACATCATCAACATAGGAGGTATCCAGGTCGTTGCGTGCTTGTAGCGCCTTAAGCAAGCCTGCACCCAGATCGATAGGTTTGACTTCGTATAAACTGCCGTCTTTTTTACCTTTGCTTCGTGGAGTACGCAAAGCGTCGTATATATAAGCGTGATGAGTCATCGTATGCCTCTTTAGTAGTTAATGAACGAGGGATTTCTCCCTAGGTTTAAAAAATGTTAAAGCAATTGTGCTCCCTTAACATACCGTTAACCATGGCATTGACTTTCAAATTAATAGGCATTATCTTACATTTTACTGGTTTAAAACCATGAGTTAATATTTAAGGAGCGTTCATGAAAGAGATCACTATTGCACCTGTATTTATTAAGGGTTTGCTGGAGGGCGCTATTTTAAAGGGATATAATCCCAAAGAGATTCTTCAGACGCAAGGTGTTTCTCCGCAGGTTCTGAATAACCCTAAAATGCGTGTATCGGCAATAGCATTCGCTGGGCTAAATAATGCAGTTAGACAATTAACGCGAGATGAGGCTTATGGTTTGCTTGCTAAACCGTCGCCATTTGGGACTTTTGATGTGGCGGCTAGAGCATGTCTTAGTGGTGAAACCATCAAAGGTTGTTTAGGAATTTGGCGTGATGCTAATAATTTGTTTGGTAATAGCGTGAGTGTTTATACTTCCTTTACAAGCGAAGGGGGATATTTAGCACTTAAAGTGGTTAAAAATGAAGGTGTGAAAAGCCATTTTATTGTCGAAGCTCTACTCACTAGCGTGCATCGCCTACACTGTTGGTTGGCGAACGAGTACCTCCCAATAGAGCAGGTAGATTTAGCTTATCCAGAGCCAGAATTTAGTGAAGAGTATCGCTTTGTTTACTATGGTGCTCCAGTTCGCTTCAATCAACCAAAAAATGCTATCCATTTCAGTCAAAAAACACTTTCACTCGCGTGTCATAGAGATATTAGCGAGTTAAATTTGTTATTGAAAAACACACAAATTTCTCTAATCACCCAACCCAAGCAAAGTCGGTCAGCTTATATACGTGTCAGGTTATGGATGGAAAACTTGATCCGTGATGGCGTTAGTCAGCCATTAATGAAGCAAGCTGCTGAGGATATGGGGTTGACCGAACAAACCTTGCGACGTTATTTACATAATGAAGGGTATACATTTCAAGAATTGAAAGATGATACTCGCCGGGACATGGCTATCTTTTTCATAGACCGAAAAGAGCAGAGTATCGAAGAGATCGCTTTTCGCTTAGGGTTTTCTGAGGCCAGTACATTTATTCGAGCCTTTAAAAAATGGACTGGATTAACGCCATTGGCTTATAGAAAACTTACATAAACTAACATTTAGCGAGGTAAATGTTAGTTTTATTAATTGCAGTTGATTAGATTGTGTTTAACTTAGGAGGTGTAATACTCGTTGTGCATTAGTCACCTAAGGTATTTGATTTAATCAGCTATTATGTAGAATAGACCATAATCACTATGGTTACTCAGATAGTAAGATCATATCTTTTTTGTCTCTTTTTTCTCCATTAGAAGCTGCAATGATTTAATAAAACCGCCAAAAAATAAAGCGCCTACGCCGATTGCGGTAGCAA
>NZ_WTPY01000015.1:29436-102255 GCF_011378905.1 Paraglaciecola sp. 20A4
GTTCAATTGGATCGATGTTATCTAATATAGGGGGCGCTGCGAATACCGTAAGAAATAACATTGCCGCTTTGTTAAGTGCAACAGGTATCCAATCCATGATGTGTACATAAACGGCAAGAGTTACGATTAAAAGAGACACGATCAGCCCTGTTGTTCCCAGTTCCTCCGGCAAATACTTAATCTGTAAAGCCAATAAAAGCCCAGTAAATGCCCCAACCAGTGTCGGCAACCAACGATCAAAATTTGCTTCTTCTACGCCAGCCCAAAACCAGAGAAACAATAAACTGGCAAAAAATGAGGTAATATTTAACGCTAAGCTGCCAAGTAAAATCCATGTAATAATCCCCACAGTAACTACTGCGGTGACGATCATTCCTTCAACGGCAGTTGGTTTTTTTTCTTGCTGTTCTTTTTTCATTAGATAATTCCTATTTGATTGCTCTGATAAGGATAGTTGTTACCGAAACTCCATGAGCTGCGTATTCTTGAGGTTTTAATGCTTCGGGTAAGTCTGAGATGCCAAAAGAGAAAAGTGTCAAATATGTTAAGTGCCATTAGCCAATGAATAAACTTATCAAATTTGCCGTATTCAGTCTTATCGGTCATCTGATTTTTCTCGTATATGGGGAGTTATTGATAACGCAACAAAGGAGGAACTTAATATGCTTGTCGCGCTAACTTTGGTGCAGAGTCTTAAATGTTTGCTAGGCAAAACTCATGAACAGCAGCCGAGTACTCTTGCGTGTTGAACATCATCAGTTGATGCGTAGCATCCTCAAACATTTTAAGGGTAACAGGGCCACCAATTTCACTTACGATAAGTTCGAGACCACCGGGAGGGATATTAGGATCTTTAGTCCCGGCCGTATATAAAATAGGTTTAACATTTTCACTGAGAAGTTGTGGTGGCACGTAGTTCAGAAATGAAGCCCAAGAGGCAAGATCGTAGGACCAAGTATTCAATGGATCCTGCTTTTTGGCTTCAGCTGCGCCCAAAAATCCATAGTCTTTGTCAAAATCAAAGAACAGGGCAAGGTCTAGTCGAGCGCCACGACCGAGTTCGGTTAAAAGTAGTTTTACTGGTTCACTTCTCCAATGTGCTGACATCTTTTTAACGGTCGGGCTTCCTGGGACTGCAAGCGATCCCATGCAGATTACACCAGAAATTGCTGGGCAATCCACCGATGAAATAGCGGCTGCAACACCTAAACTAGAACCCAAAGCAAAAACAGGTTTGTTCGTTGTAGTAGTAATGTGCTCAGCGAAATCACGGGTAGCCTGTGCCCACTCATCCATGGTGAAAGTTCCACGAGGTCGACCTCTATTTGAAAGACCGTGACCAGGGGCATCATAACTCCAGATATCTGCACCATGAGCAGCATGGTGCTCGCAAAAAGCGCTATAGATACCGCCATGTCCACCAAGGCCGTGGGATATTACCAAAGCATATTTTTGTTCTATTGTTTCGTCATAGTATCGGTACGCATGTATGTCATTGAGAGTATGGGATTCAATTTTCATTGATATTTCCTTTAAAATTGGATTGCTTTAATTATCAGTCTAAAAACGAACAACACTGCCAGACTGAGTTAATGTGAATTTAATTGTATGTGTTAGTTTTTGATTGGAGGTTTATTGTCAGTCATCGATGCAGTAATTGCTTCGTCAGGTGCTGCCAGCATCGCTTTATATTGCTCAAGGGGATAGGCAAGATGAGGCTTAGATTCGTCATATTCGGGCTGAGGTACACTTTGGGCGGGCGTCTCAAAGACCGCTGGGTTTTGATAGCGAGCCAGTTCTTCTTCAGATATACCGGCAAGTTTTACAACTTCCGGATCTATCCATGTGCCGTTCAAATCCAGCGGGTTTTCCGCTTGGTCGGTAGTCGCCACTTCAAGCACTAGATTTTCAGGGCCTGCAAAGTAGATAGATGAACAAAGGCCGTGATGAATAGGGCCAATAACAGGCACCCCACGCGAGCGAATTCGATCGCGCATTGCCAGCATTTCTTGCTGAGTATCCACGCTCAACGCTAAGTGTTGCAGGGTACCCGGGGCAGATGTACCTGCACCATGGCCTGGGTTCGTATATCCAATCTTGGTCTCTAACTCAGCATTTCCCGGTAAAAATACAAATGCAACTGCAGAGTCACCGAGGCGCATAAAACCGTGCCAGGCGCCCTCAGCACCATGCATCCAATATAAGGCGATGAGTTCCATGCCCAGTACATCGCTAAAAAATTCGATTTGTTTTTTTATGTCGCTGGTTGATATGGCAATGTGATGAAGTGCGTTTGGCCTGATCATGATCTTATTATCCGATGTTATTATTTTGTTAATGCATTTAGGTTTCTTTATTGTAATACAATAATACATTAATTCAATGGGCTGAAAACGAATATTAGCAATCAAACTTAGATCAGGAATTAATGACAATGGTAGTGACATCGCCATCACCCTCTAATTAATTTTGCCAGGTTCAATGTTTACGGATTTTTATTCCGTGATTTTCTGGATCGGCATTTTTACTATGCAGTTCAATATTTGTGTTTGATAGTGTTTCTTCCGCTCATTGAAAATATTCAGTACGTGCAGTGACGTAGGTACAAACGCGAAGAAGATACCCGGCCGCGGATTCCATTGAAAAATGGATCCACCAAACCCCATCCATAAATTTTTTCTCTATTATTCAAGAAACGATTATCTACGTTGCTCCCCAGATCACCTAATTATGGTGAGAATAAATCGAGGGACTCTGTGATAAGAATCCCATACTTGTCCACTAATTAATTTGTTGCTGCAGTGCAGGGTAGCGAGGTTGATCTATTGCTAGCTGTCCTGCCACTGTTTGACGTATGTGCTGTGCTAAACCAGGGGTATTTAATGGCATATTCGTTCGTAGACGATTGACCAGTTCCCAACGTAAATCATCCAGTTCACCTTGTTGCCCCAGTAGGTCTTGTAGCCGAGTATGTTCTTGAATCGCCAAGTCATTGCCACACTGAAATTCTCGCTGGGCTATCCCGAGCGAATTGGCCGCCACTTTGGCTAAAAAACTGCTGTGGGAGTCTAGCTGTTTTGCGACGTCTTCTTTAAGAAAAGATGCCACGCCCGCTAATAGCTCTGCAGGCATTGGCAATTGAGTTCCCTTTGAAATGGGTGTGGTAAAATCAGGTAGGGTAAAGTCACCTCGAATAATTAAATTGACGCAATCCATTTGTGCCTCAGTGGAACGCCTACCAATAACAGGGCGTTCTAAGCTCGGGGTTTCACCCGTGCGCCAAGCATTTGCCATTTGCAGTGTTGCCATTGCCCACCAGAATGAACCAAACACTTGCCAGTACTTAATCTCCTCTGGTGAAACTACTACTTCGCTAGTTTCATAATAACCGTCTAGTAGATCTTTGATCTCTCCGAAGCCACCTACGGGCAAAGCGTCTTTGCCAAACCGCCAAGAGTTGACACAAAGCCAACCTAAGTCTCGTATTGGGTCACCGATTTGGGCTAACTCCCAATCTAAAACCGCGTTGATGCCATCAGCTGTCACCATTAGATTGCCATTACGAAAATCACCGTGGACCAAGGTCGTTCGATATTCTGTGGGGGCATTATCGAGTAACCACCTATAGGTATAGTCGATCATTGGCACCGGTACATTGAGGTCGCGATAGGTTTCCCACGTTTCTTTCACCAAGGATACAGGGCTGATTTGTGGTAAATCGTTGGATAAACCCGCACTCTGCCAGTCCAATGCGTGGATCCGACCGAGGATTTGGCCGCACTCTTTAGCCAGATGCGGGCGAATTCCTTCAAGTTCTTTTGCGCGCACAATGCGTTGGCCTAACGTTTCTCCACTTATCCAATCCATGATAAAACCACTGCCTAAACCATCTTTAGGCTGCAGTACATAATGGACTTTTGGCCCCGGAATTCCTGCGCTCACTGCTAGTTGAAATAGGCGTGCCTCTGTGGCTAAACTGATGCTGCCTACAGTAGACTCAGCTTCGACAGTCGGTTGACTTCGTCGTAGAGCAAACTGTTGTTTACCTGAAGAATCTTCAATGGTGATACGATAAGTCTCTTGGCTGGCACCGGCAGTCAGTTGTTCACAAGACAATAAATTTTTAAAATCAGTTAGTTCTCTAGAGAGAACTTCCCCCAACGCGGTATTGAAGGTCTCAGACATTTTTATTCCTCTACTCCCTTAGGCTTTTTTTGACCCATAAAGCCGAAAAGGTAACCTGCGGCACGTCTTATTTGGATTTCATCAGCGCCTTCTGTAATGCGGTAACGACGGTGATGGCGATAGATATGTTCAAAAGGTTTGTAGCGAGAGTAGCCCATACCTCCATGAACTTGCATGGCGAAATCAGCGGCTTCACAGCACAGCCTGTTTGCTTGATAATTACACATAGACACTTTATCTGACACAGAAAACGCGCCATCACGATCCATTAACCAAGCGGTTTTATGGATCAGTGCGCGTAGCATTTCACAACGTGTATTTAGGTCTACCAGTGGAAACTGAATAGCTTGATTGACAGACAGGGGTTTGCCAAAAGGCTTTCTCTGGTTAGCATGTTCCACGGCTTCGTTTACACAATACTGGGCTGCACCTAAACTTGAAGCTGCTTGGCGAATACGGTTTTCGTTAAAAAAGTGCTGGATGACCATTAACCCTTTGCCTTCATCACCGAAAATTGCGCTGCTTGGCACTCGCACATCAGTAAAAGAGACGCGGGCGTGATCGGATGGCATGTTAAACGTCCAAAGGTATTCTTCAATTTTTAAGCCCTGCGTTTTCATCGGTACTAGAAAAGCAGTGATACCTAGTCCATCACCAGGCTTACCTGAAGTACGTGCCATCACCATATCGGCATCAGCAATATGAACGCCGGTATTCCATGTCTTTTCACCGTTGATAATCCAGTGGTCACCATCGCGTATTGCGTTGGTTTCCATATGGGTAGCGTCAGAGCCATGTTCAGGTTCAGTGATCCCAAACGCAAATCCTTGAGATGCGGTTTTCATTCCCTCTAGCCATTGGTCTTTTTGTTCTTCGGTGCCATATTTCAACATTAATAACAAACCAATATTATTGCCGATAACTGAGTGTTCATTCTGTAGATCATTATGCAAGCCAAGGCCTTTCCCGGCTAAATGCTCTCTGATGATAGCCATGCCTAGATTGCTGCCATTGCGGCCACCAAATTCCTCGGGGAAAGGGTAGTTAAAAATACCGGATTCTATGGCTAAGTCTTTGGCTTTTCGTAGCAGTAATTCCCATTCTTCATTGGGTAGTCCTTCGCGTTCCCAGTCTGTTCTAGCGTCTTCTCGGCGGTGATCAAAGAAGCGAATATTGTCATCTATTTTCTCGAGAGGTTTGATTTTGTCTTCGATAAATTGATCTACCTCAGACAGAAAGTCGATGATTTCTGATGGGATTTCAAAGTTCATTAGCTGTTCCTATTGTCTATGTTTTATATATTTGGCTAAGCTTTGAGAAAAAATATTAGCATGGTTTGTTTGTGATTATATTACGTAATACTAGGTATTCAGTTAATGTTAGCTCAACTGAATACAATTGATATTGGTAACCCCCTGAGCTTTATTTATACTCCGAGGGTTAAGTGATAAAATTAAAACCATTTGTATTCCGCTGTTAAGAATACCTGACGTGGTGCTTCCACATTAGACCAGTATGCTCCGTCATAAAAAGGAGTGGCTCCACCAAAGCTGACTGTTGTTTCATCAGTCAGATTTTTACCTAAGATAGACAGTTTCCAATTGTCACTTGTACCGTTTAAATTGATGCTGACATCAAGTTTTGCATAAGAATCCTGTTGAAGGTAGGGGTCATTTTGACCATCGAAGTAATACTCATCGCTGAACATGAGTTCACTGCGTAAATCGAGGCTCATATCATTGTCGAAATATAGGTGATAACTTGCGTAAATACTCCCAGACCACTCTGGGGCGAACGTCAGTTTGTTGCCTTTAGCATTTCTTGTCGATGTTACAGCATCGCAGTCTGCTTCTCGTGATGTGCCCGTTGAGCAACTAGCGCCAGGAAAGTTATCGTAGGTTGCATCGGTATAAGCGACAGCACCGCCAATCTCAAAATCACTTGTTACAGCGTAACGAAAGTCAGCTTCAAATCCTTGGGTGGTTGCCTCTGCAGCATTTTTAAAGAAAAAGCTGTTGGTGGTCGCATCGAGTGCAGATACCTGTAGATCATCGAAATTTGACTGATAGAGTGCGAAGTTGAAAAATAAGTTGTTATCAAAAAAAACGCCTTTGAGACCAGCTTCGTAACCTGTTGCTGTTTCAGTATCAAAGTGAAAATTTGTTGGACTATTAGAAGAAGAGTTAAACCCACCCGCTTTTGTTGCTTGAGTAGCTGAGGCATAGAGCATAACGTCGTTATTAACGTCCCACTGTACTGAGACACTTGGATCGACACCATTCTCTTCAATTTTACTTACCTCTAGATCGGCGGTAATGTAATCTTCGGCTCCGAAAATACCTGCAAGTACATTGTTAATATCGGGAAATATAGTTACATAACTAGATGCTTTAGAGGCGTTAACTTTTTTGGTCTCATTGGTGTAGCGAGCCCCAACATTAATACGAAAATCATCGCTAATATTCCAAGTTACCTGTGCAAAAGCAGATAATGATGTGGTGTTTTCATCAAAAAATTTAGTATTTTGACTATCAATTGCGCTGGCAAGAAAAGGTGGAAGAGCAAAAGTTGGCCCTAACCAAAGTCCACTGTTACTTAGATTGATTATGCCTCTGTCGTTAGACATTTTAATGTTTCGATCCATGTAGAATCCGCCCACAATATAATCAATGGTTTCACCTCCGAGTGACACAAAGCGAATTTCTTGGGTGAATTGGTCAAAAGTTTCGCCGCCATTTCCCTGTTCCCTGATAAAGGAAATCCAATCTGTTGGAGACATACTATTAGCATATATTTCTTCATGCTCGAACTCACTATAACCACTGATAGATGTTAGCGTGCCACCTGCTAGATCCCAGTCGACTTGAGCTGAATATGCAGAGTTTTCTACCGTTAGACCTTGATCTCGATTACCTGCCTCATATCCTCCCTCAGATGTCAGTCCAGTCAATGGGTTAAAAGTAGCAAGGTCAGGGTTGAGTTCGTTGATAAAACCGTTGGATATAATACCATTGCCAATAAAGTCGAAGTCTGGGTCTCTGGTAAGGAATGTGTCCATAATGGACACTCCGTCAGGAGTAGTAGCACCAGGCTGGATGGCTGATGGGCCGAAATGGACACCGCTGGTATCACGTTCACCGACTTCTGCTTTAACAAATACCGATACTGAATCGCTTGCTTCCCAAACTAAGCTAGCGCGAAGTACTGAAAATTCATCGTCGTTCTGATCTTTTTCGCCATTAAGGACGGTTGTACCGTTAGTAGCCAATCGCGTATTGGTATCGAGCCAGCCACCAGTAAATTTTTTCTGGGCTACAATTCTACCAAAAAGATTGTCTGTCAGTCCCCCAGAGAGCATTGTTTCCACATTGTAACTGCTATTTTCAAGTTCATAAGCGGTCTTAACAGATGCTTCAAAATCTTCTGTAGGTCTGCGGCTTGTAATAACAACGGCACCAGCGATACTATTTTTACCTTGAAGGACACCCTGTGGACCCTTGAGGATCTCAACACGTTGTATATCAGTAAATGGGGCATTAAACTGGTGTCCTCTACTCACATATATACCATCTACATAAATACCTACCGATTGTTCAGCGGCAGCGTTAGTTGAGCCGGTGCCTATACCGCGAATGCTAATGGAGCTTGGACCTGGGGCGGTGGAAAGATATACATTAGGTAACCTTTCAACAACCCCTTTAAAATCAAGAATATTTTGATCTTCTAGTGCATCCCCACTGACAACTTGTATTGATACAGGTACGTCACCCAATGATTGAATACGTTTATTTGCTGATACAGTAATTACTTCCAACCCAACTTCAGCACTCGCTGTTCCGGCGAGTGTTGTGAGTCCGATTACGGCGGCTATGGTCTTCATTTTAAAGTTTGTATGTTTCATATTGTGTGTCCTTCTGCTCTTAGTCTGAGAGAGTGATTTAGATTATTTACTTGTTTCGTTACTGTTTGATTTACATGTCTATTTCGTCTTGTAGTGTTAAAAAGTTACAACCAATTTTTTAGATCTACCTAAACTACTATTGAATGCTCGAGTGTTAGTAGGACTGCCGTCTAGCTTCGTTGGATAAGCAGAGTGTTGTGACTGTAGCTGCGGTGATATATCTGTGAACTCAAACATTATCTATTTCCACCGATTAGAACGCTGCAGTTAAGGCAGATGGCGAATCCAGCTAGCCGTATGTTTTTAATGTTTGATATATTGTATTACAATGATACATTTGTAGCAAGGTAGTAAATAACTGTCAACTCAAATGTTAAAATAATGATTTTCCATTAACTTAAATACGACATGGCGTAGAGGGGGGAGGGGCATAGAGTTAAGCTTTGTTGACGAGCTTATACTATGAGTATTGAAGATAATTAAGTGTTTATTATAAGACGAACATGTATCTAACACTTAGTAATGATGACGAAGCAAGGTCACTTGTATTGAAAGCTCTAATTGAACAGCAGTGGGTAAAAACCGAGTCTTATTTAGACTCGGTTTTGTTTGAACGATAAAATTAAAACCAGTTGTATTCAGCGGTCAAAAATATCTGGCGTGGCGCATCCACATTGGACCAGTATGCGCCAGTAACCAAAGGTGTAGCACCACCATAAGTGACGGTAGTTTCATCAGTCAGGTTTTTTGCTATAAGTGACACTTTCCAATCGCCATCTGCATTTGTTAGGCTTGCGCTGAGATCAAACTTGGTAAATGCCTCCTGAAGCATGTAGGTATCATTTTGACTGCCCCAGAAATAATCATCGCTATAGATTAAATCGCCGCGTAAGGCGAATGTCATTCCGTTGCTTAGATCTAATTGGTAGTCAGCATAAAGGTTAGCCGACCATTCAGGAGCAAATCTAAGTTTATCGCCTTTGGCATTTCTACTCGCTGTCGCATCGTCACAATCTGCTTCTTTTGAACTACCATTGGAACAACTCGCGCCAGGGAAATCACCGTAGGTAGCATCGAGATAGGCTAGCGCACCACCGATTTCAACATCATCTGTTAAGGCATAGCGAATGTCTGCTTCTAGACCCTGTGTGGTTGCTTCTGCAGCGTTTTTAAAGAAAAAAGAATTTGTGGTTGGGTCGAGTGCTGATACCTGTAAATCGTCGAATGTCGTGTTATAGAGTGACACATTGGCTGCTAGGCGGCCTTCTAAGAAATTGCCCTTAAGGCCCATTTCATAGCCGGTAGAGGTTTCGGGATCAAAGCTGGTAATTTCAGCGTAGCTGGCTGAGGAGTTAAAGCCACCTGCTTTTGTTGCTTTGGTGTAAGAAGTGTAAAGCATAATATCTTTAGTAACATCCCATTGTATTGATACACTTGGGTCTAGGCTGGTATCGCTAACCTCACTTCGAGGTAGCTCTTCGGTAGTAAAATAAGCAACTCCAAATGTAGCCAGTGCAAATGGGTTAAATATTGGGTTTTCTACCAAGAAGCCGGCGTCAATTAGGTCGTGATTGACTTTCTTCGTTTCATCAGTATAGCGGGCGCCAACATTAACACGAAAGTCGTCAGCTATATTCCAAGTACCCTGTGCAAAGATAGAATAGGATTCTGTGTTTTCTTTAAAAAATCGATTGTTAGCAGCATCAAAAAATGCGAAAACTGGATTCGCCGGTAAGCCACTATTGCTAAAGTTGATTATGGTGGTAGCCCCGTTCATTTCGATATTACGATCCATATAAAAGGCGCCCACAATGTAATCAAAGGTTTCACCACCAGGGGAAACAAGGCGGATCTCTTGGGTTAACTGGTCGAATTCTTCACCACCCATCCCCTTTGGATCGTTGTTGTAGAGCCAGTCTAAGGGCGCCATAGTAAGCGATGAATTCCTCGAATTATCAAACTCACTATAACCAGTAATGGCCGTCAATGTTCCAAGTTCGATTTCCCAGTCAATCTGGCCAGTAAATGAAGCGCTATCAATCGTTCGTACAAGCGCTTTGTTGCTAGCATCGTATTGATTGGTATCTGGGTTGTATTCGATGGCATAGCCATTGGATATAACACCGTTACTAATAGTATCGTAGTTGGGATCACTGCTCAGGTAGATTGGGAGTAGAGGAGCACCAGAGAAATTTGCAGTCGGTTGTAAGCTTGAAGGACCAAATGACATTCCTCTTACTTCTTTCTCTCCTAGTTCAACTTTGCCGAACAAAGATAATGTGTCGCTAGGCTCCCAGACTAGGCTTAGGCGAAAAGAGGAGAATTCACTTTCGTTTTGGTCTTCTTTTCCATTTAGCACCGTTACCCCGTTTGCTGCTGTTCGAGTATTAGTGTCGAGCCAACCACCGACAAAATTTTGCTGGACTACAACCCGAGCAAAAAAGTTATCTGCAATTGCCCCTGAGACTATGCCTTCAAGGTTATAACCTTCATTCTCAACTTCGTAACTTGTACGCACTGATGCCTCAAAATCGTCAGTAGGGCGAGTTGTTGTAATGACAATGGCACCCGCAACACTGTTTTTGCCTTGCAGTATGCCTTGCGGGCCTTTAAGTACTTCTACCCGTTCTACATCAGTAAAGGGGGCATTAAATTGGCTGCCTCGACTCACGTACATACCATCAACGTACAAGCCAACAGATTGTTCGGCTGCAGCGTTGTCATTTCCTGTGCCGACTCCGCGAATGTAGATTGAACTTTGTTGAGGAGCTGTTCCGAGATTAACATTTGGGAGTCTCTCAACAAGGCCTCCGAAATCTAAAATATTTTGATTTTCTAGCAAATCCCCAGAGACTACTTGCATTGAAACAGGTACGTCATCCAATGTTTGCATACGTTTTTGCGCAGTTACGGTGATCACTTCTAACTGTTGGGCACTTGCTGTCCCAGAGAGTGTTGCTATTCCTATTGCGACCGCAATAGCTTTCTTTTTATAGAATTTGTATTTCATATCGTTAGCCTTTTCCCTTTTGCATGAGCTAGTAATTTAGGTTAGTCGCTTGCTTCATTACTGTTTGATTTACATATTTATTTGGTTTTGTCGTACTAAAAGAGTCATCAGCCATTTTTTAGATCAACTCAAACTACTCTTGAATGCTCGAGTATTAATCGGACTAACTTCTAGCGTGGTTGGATAAGCGGAGTGTTTTAACTGTAATTGTTGTGATGTATCTGTGAACTTAAACATTATCTATCTCTACTGATTAGAAAGTTGCAGTCAAAGTAGGGGACGAATCCAGCTAGTTGTATGTTTTAAACACTTAAAGGTATTGTATTATAATGGTACATATCTAGCAATATAGTAAATATATGTCAACTTAATTGTTAAGAATAATCCTTTGTTATTAACTTAACTATGACAAGGTGTTTGGGGGGGTTGTGTAGAGCTAATCTTTGTTGACGAGCTTATGTCATGAGTGTTGAAGATAAATTCTAGTTCAAAATTATTTAATGTTATGCGGTCAGTAATCTCTATTAGCCTGGTCAAAATCAATTATGTTCAAGCACTCAAACATTTATTGCCAAAATTATTCGTTTGCTAATTATTATTAATGTATCTAAGTGTTATTGTATTACAATATTGGTTGTAATTAGTAAACTATAAAGTCCCAAAACTAAGTAACTAAGAGAGGTTTTAAGTGAGCAGCACAGAAAACGTGATTAAAGAAGGAGCCTTAACGGGTTTTGGTACCCCTAGGTACAGAAATTATGTATTAGGACTGCTTACGCTGGTATATATTTTGAACTTTGTTGATCGGACCATTATTGCAGTTGTTGCACAACCAATAATCAACTCGTTCAATCTTACTGATTCTGAATGGGGACTCCTCACAGGTCCCCCGTTTGCCATTTTTTATGCGTTTATGGGGCTACCCATTGCGCTCTGGGCTGATCGCTCGAACCGGGTCAAGCTTATTGCTCTGTGTATTGTAATCTGGTCTATTATGACCGTTCTATGCGGTTTCGCTGTCGGGTTCCTAACGTTACTGTTATTCAGAATTGGAGTAGCTATAGGGGAAGCGGGTTGTACTCCAGCTGCTACCTCAATTATAGGTGACTATTTTGTGGCACATAAACGAGCGAAGGCTTTAGCTACGTATTCAATGGGGGTGATGCTGGGTGGTGTTTTGGCCAACCTACTGGGTGGCCCGATTGCGCAAATGCAAGGTGCTGATGTTGGTTTGTGGATTTCAAATATGGGTCTTGGAGGCTTATTTTCAGCGGTAGATTGGGTAAATCTAGAGGGGTGGCGAGTCGCATTTTTTGTCATTGGTCTGCCGGGCGTTCTTGTCGCATTCATCTTACTATTGACAGTAAAAGAACCCCCGCGAGGTCATAGTGATCCATCAGAAGAAATGACGGAACAGCAGGCCCATTGGACAGACGTATTCCGGGAACTAAAAAAGAAACCATCGTTTTGGTGGGCCATTATCGGCGGTTCGCTGGTGGCTTTTGTAAGTTATGGTGTGATGGGCTTTCAAGCCCCTTTTTTAATGCGTGAACATGGGTTAGATGTAAGTGAAGCGGCACTTTATTTCGGTGCACCACTGGCTTGTTTCGCAGCGATAGGTACGTTTCTTGGAGGCTACATCACTGAGAAGTTAACTCCTCGAATTCCAAATGCTACAGCGTTGGTTCCGGCTGTGGGCCTACTTATAGCAGTACCGTTTTATATTGCTGCCTTTCATTTGGATGACCTGACAAGCATTTTTATCTGTTGGGGAATAGCGGTGCTTGTGCACTTCACCTATCTTAGCGCGGGATATACTATTGCCCAAGGTGTCGTTACTGCCAAGAATCGTGCAACCGCTATCGCTG
Organism: Paraglaciecola sp. 20A4; assembly: GCF_011378905.1. Taxonomy (GTDB): domain Bacteria; phylum Pseudomonadota; class Gammaproteobacteria; order Enterobacterales; family Alteromonadaceae; genus Paraglaciecola. The sequence goes on from NZ_WTPY01000015.1 coordinate 42,401, forward strand.
TTGCACTTATTTTGTGGTCGTTGATAGGTAACGGAATTGGTCCATATTTTGTTGGTTTTGCTAGTGATTTTTCCATGAATTATCACTTGCTCAATAGTGAGTTTTCGGCGTATTTGACACCTAAAATATGTAAGGCAATGGATTCAAATTTGGCCGCAGAACAGATTGCTGTGTGTGCTGAGGCGAGTTCTTTGGGATTAAAACAAGCTATGAGTTTATCTGCGTGCTGGTTAATTCTCGCTGCTGGCTGTTATCTAATGGCGTCTCGCACGGTAAGACAAGACTTTGTTGCCAAATTATGAAAGTAAATAACCTGAGTATGGCTTATCCCGAATTCAGGTTAAATAGAGGCAATTTAGATGATTTGTGCTGGGATTGTTTCAGAATAAACTTCTTGATAGGGCTTATCCATAGCACAGCCCTACGAATTGTGTTGATTTGGTTTTTATTTGGCATTGTATTACAATGGTACAAATATATTTATGTAGGAATAAGTAAATGAATACCGAGCACAGTTATATTACCGCCGAATGGTTAACCGAAGCCCTGAGATCGACAAACACCATAAGTTCAGACGTATCTGTATCCGCTATAGAAACATCAGTAATCAGTGGCGGTATGATGGCAAATTCATATCTTATAAAGCTAGAGTATGCCAATGGTACAGGAAGCGAACCCGCTTCTTTGGTAGCAAAAGCGCCTTCGAGTAACCCTGATAGTAGAAAGTCAGGGCAGGAGATGGACTCCTACCTGAAGGAAGTGAATTTTTATAAGTACATCGCACCCACTTTGAGTATGAATGTCCCTAAGTGTTACTTCGCACAAATAGACCCCGAGACTTCCGATTTCACTTTGTTACTCGAAGACTTAAACCCCGCAACCATATGCTTACCTAGAGACTGTAGCCTCGAAAAACTGAAAGCATCGATTATTCAACTCGCCTTGCTTCATGCCGACACATGGAATGACGAAAAGCTAAAAAATTACGATTGGTTAGTAGACAGCGCCGCCCCTGGGCATTTTGAACGTATTAAGCCCATGATCACCAAAGGATGGGAGGTTTTGAAGGCGTCTGCCGATGACCGTGTTCGTAGTAATTTTGAGAGGGTCGGTGATGGCTTCTTGGCTATAGCTGAGCGCTGGTTAGGTGATATGGGCAAACGTTTTTGCTTGGCACATTGTGACTATCGCATGACCAATGTTATGTACACAGAGGATAATGAGTCAATCGCCATTGATTGGCAGACCTTGCAATTGGGCCGTCCCGGTCTTGATACCTTTTATCTTATTGCCAACACTCTAGATCCTGAAACACGCAAAGCCCATGAAACAGAGTTGTTGCAGGTTTATTACGATACGTTGCTTGCCAATGGTGTTGAGGATTACAGCTTTGACGATTGTATCGAAGATTACGAATATGGCTCTTTGTATGCGGTAATGATGGTACTGGCAACCACTTACGGCATTGGCGCTACCCACCTTCCCGATGCTTATAAACGCCAAATATTTTTTGTAGTGCCTCGCTATTGGGGCTTTGTTGATGAGCATGAAATTCTGCAACGTTATTCCAGCCAAGCATAACAACTGACACCAATAATTAACATAAGTGAGAGCTGAGAAATGAACACTTTAACCGATCATGACGAATATCTTCATTTGGGTTACCCAAGACAAACTGAGTCTAAATGGAAAGAAAATTATTATTTTAATTTTATTGATCGTGAGGCAGATGCTGTTGGCATCATCCATTTCTCGATCCGTCGAGATACGGGTCGAGCAATATTTAATTTACAGGGACGCATAGGCGGGGAGCGCTTACGTCATACCAATAATATTACATGGCCTGCCACTGACCGCTCGGCCTTTAAAGAAGGAGTGGTACTAACTGATGGTTGCTTGACCCTTGAAATTGTAGAGCCCCATAAAAAGCAGCGTATTACTTTTGAAAAGGACACGACAAAGTTGGATTTGAATTATACGCGTCGTTTCGATGTGTATCAGTACACGCATCATAATGAGGCTGACGCTGAAGTAGAGTCTGATGTGAATATGTCTATAGAGCATTACGAACAGGGACTCCATCTCAATGGAAAAGTCGAGTTTGGTGGAAAAAATATTGAGATTAACTGCCTTGCTCACCGGGATCACTCTTGGGGTTACCGTGACGAGTCCGGCATTGTTGGCTGGAACTGGATTGCGATTCAATTCGAGAGTGCAACGTTGAATTTTACCCGAACTGTTAGTCATAAGTTGGGTGTCATGGGAAATGGATTTATCTCCACCGTTGATGGTACCAAAACGATTGTAACGGTCGAGGTGAACGAGGTGATTAACGATGACAAGGGAGAGCCTGACATAGCCAAATACACTATTACAGATGAAGATGGCGCGAAAACCGATTTTACGGCGAAACGTTTTACCAGTGTTGTTATTCCGATGAATAAAGCACGAACGACTATGTGTTATGAGAATTTTTCAGAATTTACCAATGAGTCAACAGGTGAAACCGGTTTAGGTATAGATGAGCATATGCTTAACGTTTAAGTACATTGCAGTTTCATGAAATATCTAATCATCATATAAACTAAAATATTAGGAAATTATTATGGATGAACCTATTTTTATGTTGAATGCACTTTGGTTTAAGAAAGATGGTGGTCTTGGGAAGTACATGGAATATGGCGCTGCAATAGCGCCTTTATTTAAGGCAGCGGGAGCAGAGGTAAAAGACAATTACTCTCCTGAGGAAAGCCTAGTTGGCGATTGGGACCCCGATGTGTTTTTTGTAGTTCGATACCCCAGTAAAGCTGCATTTATGACTATGGTTAATAGCCCAGAGTATGCAAAAGTGAAACATCTTAGGGAAGAAGCGTTGGATAATAGTTTTTTAGTTAGGTGTAAACCGTTTGAGTGGGTCTAAAACCGATAACACCTTGCTGTTGTCGGCATAATTAATGTGGTTGCTACCGTTAAAACATCTTATTTTCTATACTTTCGTTCCGCTGAGCGATTTTAGGAGCATACGTGAGTAAACAACTAGTTACTTGAACCGATGATAATGGTTTAACCACTTTAGTACTAAATCGAGCAGACAAATTAAATGCGCTCAACCATGCCTTATTTGCCGAACTACGGGCGCATATATTGGCTATCCAAAGCGACGACAGCGTAGGCTGCGTAATTTTGCACGGGGCTGGAAAATGCTTTTCAGTTGGACATGATTTGGGATATGTATCTGAACTTGCAACTCAAACTCTTATAGAGCCTGATTGGGAATCACGGAGATTACGTATTTTAGAACGGATGGCAAAGTCCGTTATTGCCGCAGTACACGGTCATTGCTACACCGATACCCAGAGAATAATGCTTTTATCTGCAGATAATCGACGATTCAGCTTTATGACCAGTATTTAAGGCGTTATTAAAACTAAATGGTGGCTCAATGTATGGGTTAATGGAAGTGATGACTCGGTATAATTTAACCCGTCAGAATTTTCTTTAAAAATAAATCAGGGGGTTTAAATGTTGCTTTGGATTATCGGTATATTTATTATTTTCTGGGCGATTGAATTTTTTTATCTACGTGGTGAAAATATCGATGCCTTCGACCAACCTGCTGGTCAGAGCTTTGCTACTGGCGCAGCACCCAACAACGAACATAAACTAATTGAAAATCTTCTTAAGGAAAATTTCAGCACATTACGGAAAGTATCGCGGAAGGAACGATTGGGTAAAATGCGTGAGTATATGGATGAGATGTGGGCAGATCACGAATTCGTCAGCACATTTACCGAGACTGACATTGATGGATTAAAAGCCGAGTGGGTTGTTGCGCCAGGTGCAGACAGTTTGAATCGTGTGTTGTACCTGCACGGCGGCGCATTTATGCTGGGCAGTCCCAAAAGCCATCGCTTACTCACCAGCAAGTTTTCTCAAATGGCTAATGCAGCAGTGTTGGCGATTGATTATCGTTTGATGCCTGAGCATACTCGACTGAACGGCATCGAAGACTGCCGAAATGCTTATCGCTGGATAGTAGAAAACGGCCCTAAAGGGCAGCAATCAGCGTCAAAACTATTGGTTGCCGGAGACTCCGCCGGAGGCAACCTTACACTCGCACTTTTAGCGTGGGTTCGCGATCAAGGGCTAAGAGCTCCAGACGCTGCAGTTGCACTGTCACCGGCGACTGACAGCACAATAGGTAGCCCTAGTTTTAAAAATAATATGGAGACTGACGCGTTGCTCGGCCCCAGTTTAAGCTTCATGAAGAAAATCCCTCGCAGCCTAATATGTTGGGTATCGCTTCTACAAAACCGTATGAGTCCCAGTAATCCTATCGTGTCACCTGTGTTTGGTGACCTCTCTAATTTACCGCCCATACTAGTGCAGGCCAGCGAGACAGAGATGCTGTTTGATGATGCACGCCGATATGTTAACCGTGCGGTTGCAGCCGGATCCCCAGTTAAGCTGCAATCTTGGGCTCATGTGCCTCATGTCTGGCATATGATTAATGAGAGCGTAACCGAAGCCCCTGAGGCCTTTAAGGAAATAGAAGGTTTTCTAAAAAATCCACGAGCTTTCGTGACTGATAATAAAGCTGTCCACCCTATGGCTGCTTTCACAACCTGAAAAATAAACACTCAAATCACCGGGAATAATAGATCTCCATGACACAACGTAAAATCATCGAAACGTTAACCGCTCAGCCTAATGCAGAGGGAGCTGGGGATGCCATCCACCGAGTTTCGGGTATGCAGCACATTGGCATGGATCCGATCCTAATGATTGATGAATTTCGTGCCGAACATACGGATGAACCCGGCCGCGGTTTTCCACCTCACCCTCACCGCGGCATGCAGACGCTTACCTATATGAAACAGGGCGGAATTATCCACGAAGATAGTCTGGGGAATCACGGTAAAATAAGCAATGGTGGTGCACAGTGGATGTCTGCGGGACGAGGTATTATCCACTCGGAAGTGCCCACCCAGAGCGAGCAAGGTTTGCATGGGTTTCAGTTATGGATAAACCTTTTGGCCAGTGAAAAACTGTCTGAACCCCGTTATCGGGATGTAAACACCGAAGATCTCGGGCACTGGCTGGGCAAAGGTGCAGAGGCGGTTATTATTTCCGGCCAGTGGCAGTTAGATGGCGATATGCTAGAAGGCCCTCTAGAAGAATTGGCGAACTACGTGGCCATCATGGATTTGTCTTTGGCTCCTGGTATACAGATTGAAATACCCATTTCGACAAAGGAAAACTTAATCGGCTACGTCTACAGTGGTCGTGTTGAATTACAGGGTAGTAAAATAATTGAACGACAAATGTTGATTACGGGGGAGGGTGATGAATTAGCCTTTACTGCGGGTGAAAGCGGCGCCAATTTATTGCTAATGAGAGGGTTGCCTCTGCGTGAACCTGTTGTTCATTACGGACCCTTTGTTATGAATACGAATAAAGAAATAGAGAGTACTTTACGAGACTACCAGTCTGGTAGGTTTCCATAAATAGAGTGTGCCCAGATTGTGATGGTCTGAGCGCTTTTGATAACTACAATTTATAATGAGATAATTAATGGATAAGATATTTATTGCTGGTGGCACTGGTATGTTAGGAGCATCAACGGCGCGTGCGTTCGCGGACAAAGGGATACAAGTCATTGTTTCAAGTCGCAAGGATAACGACGTTGTTGGCGATAAACTTGAATCAGAAAGCGATTTGATCAAGGTTGAACGTGTTGATCTTTTCAATTCTGACGATCTCGACGCTCTTTTTAAAAAGCACAAATTTAGCGGACTTGTGATGTTGGCTCATACCCATCAATATGCGCTTACCCGCGACAAGAATAACGAGATTTATCCAATCACTATCAATTGCTTGGAAATGGCACGCAAACATGGGGTTAAACGCGTTGTGTTTGGCGGATCTCTGGCTGTTTATGGTGGATTAATGCCTCCATTTTCGGAATCTGTTGCTTTCCCCCCAGAAGTCCCAGCGGAATACGTAGGTATGCCAAAATTTGAAGTTGCCATGAAGCGAGCTCTTGAAATTATAGCACTTGACTACGGTCAGGATTTTCAGATGGGGCTTTCCGTGCCACCAGGTACGCAGAAACCCGAACCGCATGAATTGGAAGTTGTTATCCTTCGTGCACCCTCGATGTTTGGTCCCGGTTATAAGGCGTTGGGCAGTCCTCTTAGCATCGCGGCGCATGTTGCAGCTGGAAAAATACCGCAGTTCAAGGGAAATCTGGGCTATAAAGACGTGCCTATAGAAATGTTATGGGGACTGTTTGCCGGTGCTCCGGTGAGTTACGTCAAAGATAATGCACAGTGCATTCAAATTGCGATGGGCGCCAAGGAATTGAAGCATCATATTTACAATGTTTGCAGCGGCTTTACTGCCAGCCCACGTGCGCAATTACAGTCAATTCTTAATGTAGCGCCTGAATGTGCGGATCAGATAGGTTTGAAACCTTCTGAGCTTCCAGAAGCCCCAGTTGAGATGGATGCGGGGTTCAATAGCGATCTTTTCGAGAAAGACTTCGGTTGGAAATCAAGTTTTACACTTGAAACAGCATTTGCCGATTATGTCCGCTGGCTTAAGGATAATCAATATTAGATGTGAAACGTGATGCTTATAGCCCCTTTTGCGGGGCTATATTTGATAATTTTTATAGGTCACAGGCCGGTTAAATAATTATTAATTGATATAACTACGAACAAGCCATCTCGCGCATTACTTTCTTGTCCAGCTTCCCTATCGCTGTAACTGGAAGCTGATCAACAAAAAACAGACGCTTTGGAATCTTATAAGGCGACATATTAGCACGACAAAATGCAATAATTTCTGTTTCTAAAACCGCTTTATCTTTATCTGCATCCTTAGAGTTCAGCTGCACGAATAGGTTAACCACATCATTGCCAGGGCGCTTTTCATCAGATGTTCCTACCACTGCAGAAAGATCTACACAGTCGAGCTTTGACAGGGTATCTTCGACATCTATTGAAAACACCTTATAACCACCGACAATCAACATGTCTTTCGCTCTATCACAGAGTGTTATGTAACCTTCCGAATCCATGAACCCAACATCACCGGTATAAATATATTGTTTACCGTCGATTAGACGCACCGCTTTTTCAGTTTCTTCTGGTAAATTAAGATATCCTTTCATCAATCCTGGGGTATTTGCAATAATTTCGCCTGCCTCGCCGAACGGTAATTCTTTAGTACCTGTTTCTAAGTCCATGATTTTCACATCAACACCAGGCAAAGGAATACCGACGGTCGTTGGTTTAGAACGCTTAGGAGGGCTAACCACATAACCAGGGGAGGTTTCCGTCATTCCAAAAAGATCGCAAAGTTTATTTTCCCCTATCCACCCCTCAATTTTTTTACGATCATTTCCCGTCAATGGGGCAGAGCCCGACATCGCTATTTTTAAATTTGAGAGATCTATTTCTCCAGATTTCGGATGATTTAACAGCATTTGATAGAGTGCTGGAACGCCGGCAAGTTGCGTAGGCGGATTTGCGATCAGCTGGTCAATATAATGATCGATATCACGAGGATCGGGTATCAACAAGGACATACCACCAAACAAAAGTACCGCCATCACGCCAGCAGTACCGGCAATATGAAACATTGGAAATGGTGCAGCGCTAACAGTCACTCCGGCCTCCATACCTGCATGAGTATAGGCGTTCTCTGCCACCCATGCTAAGCCACCATGCGTTAGCATAGCCCCTTTGGGGCTGCCTGTAGTACCGCCGGTGTATTGTAGAAGGGCAACATCCTCGTGTGACACGGTCACTTGTTCGAAGTGCGTTTTTTCGTCAGCGATTACACGGGTATAATTATAAGTCTGAACATCCTTTATGGCTGGCATTACAGTCTCATTTGGAGTTTTAATCGTGTCCATCGCACCGGTTACAATGACGTTGTTGATTACACCTTGTAATTGCTCAGCAACGCCTTGTATCGCAGGCACGAATGTATCCAGTACGATCAATGTACTAATGTTGGCATTTTTCACTTGATAAACCAACTCAGGAGGAGCCAGCAAGGGAGATACATTAGAAACAATGACACCCATTTTTGCTGCAGCCACCAAAGCAACAATATACTGAGGGATATTTGTCATTTGAATACCAATTACATCACCCTTGGAAATACCCAATGCGGTTAATCCATTAGCCAGTTGACTTGCCTGAGTATTAAGTTCTGCATAACTTATTTTTTGGCTTAAATAACAAAGAGCAGGGCTGTTCGGGCGATCGATCGCGTGACGACTGACATGAATTGAAAAAGGCACTACCTTTGGGATGGATTCTTCGATCCCCGCTTCATCATAGATAAACTGCCAAGGTTTAGTTTTACCTGTTGTATTCATTTAGTTTCTCCCAAACTATTTTTAATATGTTTCAATCGAAATTTAGATATCGTCTTAGATACAAGAGCCCCTGACCTTATTCAGACTCGGGGAGTTAAGTAATAAAGATTAAAACCAGTTGTATTCAGCTGTTAAAAATATCTGCCGTGGTAAATCGACATTAGACCAGTACATACCAGTAAATATAGGAGTGGCGCCGCCGAAATTAACCGTCGTTTCATCGGTAACATTTTTTGCGATTAATGATAGTTTCCAACGGCCATCTTCACCTGATAGGCTTGCGCTAAGATCAACTTTAGTAAATGCATCCTGTAACATGTAATCATCATTTTGGGCACCAAAAAAATATTCGCCGCTATAGATTATATCGCCTCTCAAATCGAGTAGCATGCCATTACTTAAATTGTATTTGTAGTCAGCATAAACGCTTCCAGACCATTCTGGTGCATACCTGAGTTGATCACCTGCCGCATTTCTGGAGGATGTTATCGGGTCACAATTCGCTTCCTCGGAAACGCCAACAGAGCAACTCGCACCCGGAAAGTCGTCGAAAGTACCATCGAGATAAGCGATAGCTCCACCGATTTCAATGTCGCTGGTTAGTGCATACCGAATATCTGCTTCTAATCCCTGACTAGTTGAGGCTGCCGCATTCTTGAAGAAATAAGAATTAGTCGCAGCATCGAGTGCAGAAACTTGTAGATCCTCAAACGATGTGTCGTAAAGTGCCACATTAGCAAATAATCGGTTTTCTAAGAACGTTCCCTTGAAACCTATTTCATAGCCTGTGGCTGTTTCAGGATCAAAGCTGCTATTAGCGGGTGAATTATTTGAGCTATTAAAACCACCGGCTTTTGTTGCCTTAGTGTAAGAGGCGTAAAGCATAATGTTGTTGTTAACATCCCATTGCATTGACACACTAGGGTCGAAACTTGTATCACTAACCTTACTCCGAGTAAAGTCTGCTTCTGTAAACTCTACTACCCCAAATAAATCGCGAACGCCTTGATTGAGTGGGTCAGTTATTAAAAATGTAGCTTCAAGAGTATGATTGACTGTCTTTTTTTCATCGGTATAGCGCGCACCAACATTCACTCTAAAATCGTCACTTATATTCCAAGTAATCTGGCTAAATAGTGAAAAGGATTCGGTATTTTCAGAAAAATACCGTAGGTTTATAAAGTCATAATAAGAATATACGGGGTAATTGGGTACCAATCCGTTCCCGAAATTGATGGTAGCAGTCGCTCCGTCTTGTAATATGTTGCGATCCATATAGTAAGCACCGACTATATAATCAATGGTTTCTCCGCCGGTTGATACAAAACGGATTTCTTGCGTTAACTGGTCAAATTCTTCGCCACCATTACCTTTCTCATCATTATAATATATCCAATCTAAGGGGACCATTGTACTTGCGGTTCTTTTCGATTGTTCGAATTCACTGTAGGCCGTGACTGATGTCAGGGTGCCGCCTGCAATTTCCCAATCAATTTGACCGGTAAAGTTCGTGTTATCAACCGTTGTTCCAAGGAAACCATTGGTTGCGCCATATTGGTTGGTCTCTGGATTATACCTAAGAGGGAAGCCACTGGAAATTACGCCATCTTTGACGAATCCGTAGTTAGGATCTAAGCTATTGAAAAGCGCTATATAGCTGTCTCCCAATGGTGTGTCTTGCACGGCACTACCACTAAATGCCTTACCACTTACTTTACGATCTCCAACCTCTATTTTGCCGAATAGTGATAATGTGTCAGTGGGCTCCCAAAGCAAACTCAAGCGCAGAATTGAGAACTCATCCTCGTTCTGGTCTTTCTCTCCATTGAGCATAGTCACGCCGTCAAATGCGAGTCGACTGTTTGTATCAAGCCATCCGCCTTTTAGATTTTTCTGGGTTACCAATCTTGCCGAGAGGGTGTCTGAAAGTGGACCCGAAATGATGCCCTCAATATTGTAGCCATCATTTTCAACTTCATAGCCCGTACGTATCGTTGCTTCAAAATCTTGGGTTGGCCGACGGGTGGTAATAACGATAGCGCCAGCAACACTGTTTTTACCTTGTAGAACGCCTTGGGGGCCCTTAAGCACCTCTACTCGCTCTACATCCGTAAAAGGAGCGTTAAATTGGTGTCCTCGGCTCAGGTACATACCATCGATATACATACCTACTGCTTGTTCAGCGGCATTGTTATCAGTTCCTGTGCCAACGCCCCGAATACTGATTGAGTTTAATGTGTTACTTGATGCAAGGTTGACATTAGGTATTCGTTCAACAAGATCTTTAAAATCTACAATATTCTGACTTTCTAACATCTCACCGGTGACAGCTTGCATTGAAACGGGGACGTCTGCCATTGTCTGAACCCGTTTCTGGGATGTGATGCTGATAACTTCCAATTCGTCGGTACTTGCTACACTGGTGAATGTCGTGAGGCCTATTGCGACGGTCATAGCTTTCTTTTTAAAGTGAATGTTTTTCATATTGTAAGTATTTCCCTGTTACATAAGTTGCCATTTTACGATTCGTTGCGATCTACAACTCTAAATTGTAATACAATAATACATATTAGTTGGTATGAAAATGAAGATTGTTAATCAAGTGTTGCTGTAGTGTTATTGTTGCGGGTTGTTCACTTTATGATAAGGTCTTATCGCGTCAAGGTGAGGTCATAAGTCGTCAATGTTGATGTCAAACGACAATAAGCTTTACCATCGATGGGATGATATATTGCAGATTAGACCTGCTGGTACTGGAAAGCAGTCGCGTCCACCCAAAAAATTTGGTTTGGAATGCTTCACCGGTAGTGTTGCACTATTTGTGGAGCACTACCGGTGAAGTTTTTTGCGGACACGACTTTACTAGCTTGTAAAAGTGACAAGTACTTCGAGCTCTTCGGTTATGCAAAATAGGGCTCTTCCATCGGTTTAAATTTTTCCTGTGGCGTAGAAATGAACTCGTGACAAAGGTTTTTTAGCTGAATTTTTGGAAGAACACTGTCGTGTAATTTGAGTGCTAGTTGTTCTTGAATTGGTCGCCCATGTTTCGGTCTTTAATCAAGGGGGAATCCTGAAATACGCTGTGGTTTTTATCATTTAAAAATGGCTATAATTTCTTCGTGCCAACCAAGGGAGAGTTCCAGGCTGCGCCTAGTCGGAAAATGTTTGCACCCCAACTAGGGGGTCTTATGTGGAATTAGATCAAGATTGCAGTCAGTGACTTTAATCGTTTTTTTAAGCTTCACCTGTCAGTTAATAATAGGATATGCAATGCCGTAAATTATTGGGATTTTTTGGGTGAACTGGCCAACACCAATAATTATAGGAGTATTATCTTGATTACTCATAGGTATGTATCACTTTGCTCATGTTGTTATCCCCATTTCAATTTTTTTTATTTGAATAAACAGACCTTCTTATTACCAATGATTCGTCGTAATTTAAGGTCTTAATACGCCAATATAAGATTTTGTTACGTCATTCTCTGCGTGCCTATATCTTAATCGGTCAAGACCTTATATTTGCGCTCATTGAAATGAAGTCTGAGCTAAGTGTTTTTCGGTGTTGCATTATTGATTGATAAATCTATGTCTAAAGGCTAGATGAATTTTCTTGTTCGTATCAATAGTATATGTTAAGTATAATTTATTGATGAAATTTAGAAAAAACCATCTGCAATTGGGAAAGACAGGACGTTGTACGGTATGATCACTCTAAGACATAATGCAATTCAGCAAATATCCCTTCTCGAAAACCTAGGTTTGGATCTTGAACGTTGCTTTCATAATACCAATATATCGCACGAAAAACTGATAGAAAAAGGCGTTTGTGTTAATGAAAGTCAATTAAGGCAGTTTTATTGCAATAGTGTCACGGAATATGGTAATTCCTTTCTCGGTATCATGATGGGAGATAACGTTTCTATCAATTACACTGGTTATTTAGGCCTCGCCTTTATGTCGGCTCGCACGCTTAAGGATTCTATCGGAATCAGCATAAATCACCCACAATTAACAGGATCTACATTTGAACAAGGCCTGAAAATTTTTGAGACAGAGTTTAGTCTTACGCAGACTGGAGGTAGAAAAGAATTAAATGACCTTTTTGATTTTCTTTGCAATGCAGCACTAGCTGGACGTTATAAATTCATTAAAGAAATTTTTGACTGCCAAGTTCCTCTTAATCGTGTCGCTTTCATGCATGCTGACCGAGACCAAGCCGATAAGTATGAGGAGCATTTCGGCTGTGATGTGTCGTTTGAAGCAGAATGTAACGAACTTGTTATCCCTTTGGAGTACTTGCATAAATTATTACCGAGGGCTGATGCCGATGTATTTGAAGTTATGCGCGAGCGTTGTGATTATATTGAACGTCAAATGACTCGTGCCGCTTGCTATCGAGTTAGGATTGAGGATATTCTTCATTCTGCCGACGCAGTATGGGGAGTAGAGGCGGTAGCCCGCGAGTTAAATGTTTCTGTGCGCACTCTAAAAAGAAAATTGGAGTCTGAAGGTACTAGCTTTCGCAAAATAATTAATGAGATTCGAGAGAACCTCGCAAAGGAGTATCTCTCTAAGTTTGATTATAAAATCGAAGGTATTGCAACGCGGCTAGGCTACAACAGTACATCTAGTTTTGGTCAAGCCTTCAAACAATGGTTGGGTATGACCCCCTCTGAATATAGAGAAATTAATTACCCTAATGGAACTTGAAGTTATTCTTTAGTCTCAGTATCTACTGCATTTTAGCAGGCATAAAAAACCCGGAAATAATCCGGGTTTAATAAGGTTTTCTAAACGAAACTTAATGTCCGTTTTTTAGATTTAAGTGTCTAAAAAGAGTACTTGGCATTAATACCTACAGTACGTGGACTCCCAATAAAACCATTAATAGAACCTGCTTGCAGAACAGCACTATAATGTGTGGTAACGTAGGTTTCATCCGTTAGGTTTTGAACATAAGCCCCAACCTGCCAACCGGCATTATCAGAGCCGATGGCAATGGAGGCGTTTACTAGAGTCACGGCATCCTGTGTTGTATTGATTGCACTGGTAGTGAATACTTCTCCAGTGTGAACAGCCTCAATTTTACCTGTAAGATTAAGCTCGGATGTTATCTCGAAATATCCATTAAGTGCTATGTTAGCAGCTACCTTTGGTGCGGTAGTAAAGCGACGGCCAGCAATATCGCCTAAAATTGGATCGTTGCCGTATTCGGCTTTTGGTAACCAAGTAACAGCACCAGACATGGTCAGGTTATCGTTAAGTTGGAATGATTGCTCTATTTCAAGACCATAGCTTAGTGCTGAAGGGGCGTTGCTGATCGCGTAGAATAGGCCAGTAAAGCTTGAAATCTGCAGTTCTGAGATGTCAGTATAAAATACGGCTAAATTTGTTCGGGCAGAGTTTTCTAACCAATCGGACTTGAGGCCTAATTCCCAAGAGTCAGTGGTCTCTGATTCGAATTCAGGCGATGCCGGTGATGCAGCTGTACCCGCAGCGTTAACGTCGGTGTTGATACCACCTGACTTATACCCGCGGTTATACGAGGCATAGGTCATTATATCGTCGTTAAGCTTATACTGTAAAATAACCGTACCACTCACCGAACTGTCTTTAAAACTATCGGAATAGGGCAGGCCAGGCATTACACTAGCTAACGCGAGCGGGTCAAATTGTGGATCACGAAATAATGGATTAGCAAATGAGCCGTCTTTCTTATCCTGAGAATAGCGTGCACCTATAATCAGGTTAAACTTCTCGTTAAGGGTGAAGTCCCATTGGGTAAATATTGCAGCGCTCTCAGCTTTGGCTTGCATATCTTCCTCTGTAAAATCCCCTGGGGCCGCATTAGCAAGCCCTGCAACTCCGAAGACTGTATCCCAATACATTTGAGCATCATTGCCCCAGCCAAGATCTCTGCCCATTGTCAAATCTTCGGTTGAGTAATATGCACCAATAACATAATCGGCCTTAATATCGCCTTCAAGTTGCCCGCTGAGTGAAATTTCGTTTGAAACAAATTCTGATTTGAATGTTTCGTCGAGTTTAAGGATGTCGGCTCCGGAGAAGTCGCCATCTTGGTTAAGACTATTTACATCATATTCGCGTATCGCACCTATATACGATAACGTTCCTATGTCGAGCTCTTGTGTTACGTAAACACTAATACCTGAATCTTTGGTTATATTGTCAGTTATGGAATTCAAGGTTGCTTCAAAGTCAGATGGATCACTAGAAGGAGCCGTACGACCATCGTCAGTAATGAAACTGTTAACCAAGGGCCGCAATGGGCCATCGATAATGTCAGCAGTTCTGAAACAGCAATCATTATCTTGTTTAGAATAGTCGGCTATTATACGTATTTCAGTGTTATCTGTAGGTGTGAATAGCAGTTGCGCTTTGAAGCCTTCACTGTCATCAATGGGCTTTGTGCTATCGTTGGGGTCATTAAAGTACACTTCACGCTCTGATTTCACGCCAGCGAACCTAAATGCGGCGTTATCACCAATAGGGACGTTAATTACTCCGCGAATCAGCTGTTTGTTGTAATCGCCGAACTCTACACCAACTGAGCCTGACATATCATCTGTGTCAGCTCTGACACTGCTGAGTAAAAGGGCTCCAGCCGAGGTGTTTTTTCCGAATAGGGTGCCTTGAGGACCGCGAAGTACCTGTAACTGATCTATGTCTAAAAACTGTCCTAGTGCCTGTCCTGAACGAGAACGGTAAACACCATCGATAAATACTCCCACAGCCCCCTCAAATACTCTTGCAGTTCCTGTTGTTCCTATGCCTCGTATCTGAATATTACTGGAAGAAGACGCCAGGGCGTTTGTTCTAAAAGAAATACTTGGTGAGATGGCATTTATATTTTCAGCATTAAATACACGCGCTTCTAGCAGGTCATCTCCGCTTACTGAAGTAACAGCGATAGGTGTGGTTTGTAAATTTTGAACCTTCCGTTGCGCTGTTACTGTGACGACTTCAAGTGTTTTCGCTTTTGATTGTTGTGTAGCGTCTATCGTGGAGTCAACATCTTCAAGCTCTTGAGCCATTGCTAATTGTGTTCCACCTAGGATGGCTGTCATTGCTGCGGCTAGTGTTGCAATTCGAAATATGTTTTTCATGTTATTTTATCAATCTCCATTATTGTTGCTTTATTCTTTAATCATCTGTTTTGATATTAGAAAGGTAAAATCCTTACATTATTTTATTGTTATCCTCCTTTAACTGCAGTCTTTACGTAGCTCTCGTTTCAATATTTTTCCATTTGGATTTCTAGGTAGATCTACGCGAAATTCTAAGCGTTTTATGCGTTGGCGCTTGCCAACCTTCTGATTCGTCCAGTCTATTATTTGATTAGTGGTTGGAGCTTGTTCGCCTTGCTTTAGGACGACCAACGCCATGGGGATTTCTCCCCATTCCTGATCAGGGAGTCCAATAACGGCTACTTCGGAGATGGCTGGATGTTCTAACATCACGGATTCAATATCCGCTGGGTATATATTTTGTCCGCCGGAAAGGATCATATCTTTTTTGCGGTCTACAATATAAAGAAAGCCTTCTTCATCAATTCTTCCAATGTCTCCAGTACGCAACCATTTCATACCGTTTTTATCTATATATGTTGATTCCAAAGTAGCGTCTGGTCTGTTGTGATATTCAGTCATCCAGCTGATGCTGCGGGCACAAATTTCACCGGTATTAGGCCAAGGTAATTCGTTATCATCATCGTCCAAAATAATATAGTCGTGACCAGGAAACGGTTTTCCGACAGAGGATAGTCGACCTTCTGCATCTTCTGGCTGCAGTGTGGTGTTAAATCCTTCTGTTAGACCGTAGAGTTCAATAACGACACAGCGGAAATTATCGGAGATCTCCTTTTTAAGTGATGCAAACAACGGCGACCCACCAGAGATAATCGCTTCTAAAGACGAAGTGGCATCAGGGGAAAAGTTGTCAGCTTCTAGGATACGTTGGAATTGAATGGGAACCATCATGGTATGGGTGACTTGATACTTTTTAACGGTTTCAATCCATGTGGTAGGGGTAAAGTCTTTTTGAATCACGCAGGTACCCCCTACAACTAGCGGACAAAATACCGATGCCATAGCTATGTTTGAATACATACCTAAACTACAAATTGATATTGCACTTTGATGATAGCGATTGGCGAGGGCGAGTTCGTAGGTAGCTTGTATTCGGCGCCGGTGAATTTGCTTGATGCCTTTTGGTTGACCGGTAGTACCCGAGCTATAGATGATATTACAGGGGGCATTGTCAGAAATATCAATGTCTAGGTGAGTTAAAGGTTCAGCGTCTCGCCATGTCTCATAATCAAGACCGTCAAGTGTTGTTGTTTTTTGATAGATAATACTTGTGGTCAGGGCTGGGACTTGATTAAGTTGCCCAGTCAGTCTTTCGGCTTGCTCAGGTGTAGCAAACAGGACTTTGCTCTGGGAATCATTGAGCATGTTGATTAACCCTTGCTCGTTAACCGCTAAATTAAGGGGTACAACAACAGCACCAGCTTTGAATATGGCGTACATAATTTCAACATATTCAACGCAATTTGTCATGAGTATGGCGACAGAATCGCCACTTTTTATACCTAACGCCAAAAGGCCATTGGCAACCTGATTAGAGCGTTGGTCAAGTTCGCGCCAAGTTAATGTTTTTTCTTCGTCTATAAGAGCGAGTTTATTTGGAAGCCACTTTCCATGTAAGCGAATTAAATCATGAATCAGTGGTGGCTTGATATCAAACTGCATTGTGATGTGTTCCTTTTTATGGGTTGATAGGAATAGAAAACGGATAATTTTCTATTTATCTTGCTACGGTTAAAGCCTGTATTGTTGCTTCAAAAGCAAAGCTGTGGCCTGGGATAGCGTCGCTGCATCTAAGTAACATTCCCGCAACATCTGAGTAGCATGTTAATGCATGGTTTTATTTTTTGAAATGTTGCATATGGGCCAAGTTGTATGGAACTTGGGCCATTTGAATAGGCGCCATAATTGGAATAAATACTCTATTTAAAAGAGTAAGGGGATCTGTTTTTATGTACCTAGAGTTTTACTTTTTATATGTAAAAAATTAGGACTTAATTGAGTACATCCATAAAGCTTTTATCTTGGTGACTCAAAGTAATACCATTCCGCATAAATAAGTGGCCACTCAGAAAACCCCAGCCATTTTTGCGCAAGGCGTCACTATGCAGTAATGGTCAATCCCTTTCAAATAGTGAGAACGCAGGGCAAGAATGGCTGGGGCTTTCCCTTTAGGGCGAGTTTTAAAAGGGCTTACTCTGCGTTGCTCGAATTCGCAATAGAATAACTATTACTTCATTCAAGCGCCTTGATTAAGCCCTTTTAAAATCTCGCTGAGAGACCACTTATTTATGCGGATTGGTATAAGGTCATTCTAATTGTCTAATTGTTAGATTTAACAATAAAAAAAAGCGGCTGAAGCCGCTAGAGGACAGTAATACAACACTATCTAAAGGAAAGGTTACACGCTACTAATGGGGTATTAATTCAAACATTTTTGTTCAACCTTATTTTTCGGTGTATTTGAAAAATAAGGTCAGTAAATCAGTAGCTGATAACAGAAGTAATTATCGTTTTACTTGTTTTTTGAAGGAATCCATCACTTTAATGCTGTACGGAGGACGAAGCATTTTAAATGGGTCAAGATTTGATTGAGTATAAAAAGCCTTAGCATGACTAAAGTTTTTAAAACCATCATAGCCATGGTAGCTTCCCATACCGCTATCACCTACACCACCGAAGGGTAAATCTTCTTGATTCGAGTGCGCAAATAAGTCATTAACAACCATACCACCTGAGGATGTTTCATAGGTTAACTTGTCAATTTCCTCCTGATTTTTTCCAAAATAATAAAGACCAAGAGGCTTCGGCTTTTCATTAATTTCATTCACGACATTTTGTAGTTGTGAATAACTTACTACAGTCAAAAGCGGTCCAAAGGTTTCTTCTTGCGTAACTCTACACTCAGGTCCTGGATTTAGAATCAACGAAGGCAATATTTTTCGACCTTCTCCAACTTCATCAGATAGTGGTATAACACGAGCACCCTTTTCTTTAGCGTCAGTGGCTATATCGTTAATACGATCGGCATGCCTTTGACTAATCGCATGAGTATATTCAGGATCTTGCTTCACATTAGGGTGCAATTTTTTCAAGCTATCTTTACAAGCAGTTACAAATCCTTCAACTGATTTTTCAGGAATATAGACGGTGTCGGGGCTAAGGCAAATTTGCCCGCCATTCACTGTCTTGCTCCATATGAGTTTCTCTGCGGCCAGTTTAAGATCGGCAGTTTCAGAGATAATCACGGGATTCTTTCCGCCCAGTTCAAGTGTCAATGGTATTAAGTTTGGCGCTGCAGCTTGAGCAACTAATCTTGCAACACTGGTGGAACCGGTGAAAAGTATATGATTAAACTTTAATTTTGAAAACTCGGCAGATAATTCTGGCCCGCCTAAAATAACAGCCAACTCAGATTCATCAAAACTAGCGCCAATCATTTCGGCCATAACGTCTGAAGAATGTTGACTTAACTCTGATGGTTTTAATAGGCATCGATTACCTGCGCCAAAGATCTCACCGATGGGTGAAAGCGCTAGTGCTATTGGAAAATTCCAGGGTGAAATATTACCAACAACTCCGATAGGAACATGTTCTACCTTTGATTTTGCACCGATTAAGCCTAGAGGAAATTTACTGTTACGCTTCTCCGGTTTCATCCACTTCTTGAGGTTTTTTCGTACATATTTAAGGTTATCAAGTGTCGGCACAATATCTGTAAAACGGGTCGTAAATGGTGAGCGGCTTTCAAAGTCAGCCATTACCGCGTCAATAATTGATGCCTCATTACGCACTATCATATCAATCATGCGGTCAATACGATCTATTCTAAGCGCTAGGCTTGGGTAGGGGTCCTTTATTTGTGCTTCACGCTGAATGTTGAATATACGGTGCATGTTTTCAGTTTGTTTAAGGGTTGTTTCGTTACTGTTCATTGGAGATACCTTAGGTATATTTTATAGGGAAGGTTATCATTTAGCGTAACCAACCATTTTCTTAATCAATGTTTCACACTGTATTTGATGTATAAACGTTGAACGGGGTGTAATTGATACAGTACAAAGTCTATAAATCTATAAATCTATAAATCTATGAATGATACATGCATCGCTTGATTTGGATGTAGCGACTAAAGCCACTAATAAAGAGAGAGATTTCACCGCGAGGTTAAGTCTCTCTCATATTTATAAAGTTTCTTAGAAAGAACCTCTTAACGTTACCCCATAAGTGCGAGGAGATCCCAAATAAGCATTCACATCACTTCCCTGAGCAGGGGAATTAAATGCAGCCGTTACGTAGTTTTCATCCGTCAAGTTTTGTGCCCAAAGTTCAAGCTGCCAACCCTGATCTTCTGAAACTAAAACGAGGTTGGCATTAAGAAGACCTACGCTATCTGATTGACTGATGGTATCAGCTGCGTTGATGAATTCTTCGGTTTTGTATTGGTACTTAACGCCACCTCTTAGGTAATAACTGTCAGAAATGGGTTGGTCAAAAGTAATGCCCAAATTTGCGGCTACTTTTGGCGCATACTTCATGCGCTGACCAGATATAGAGGCATCAGTAATAACTGATTCGCCATACTCAGCGAAAGGTATCCAGGTCGCATCGAATGTGGCGCTAAATACATCATTCAATAGCACCATGTTTTCAAATTCAAGACCATAATTTTTTGCTGATTCGGAATTAAGAACGGCAAACTCTAAACCAACAAATTGCGCTACTTGAAGATCTTCTACCTCGTTATAAAACGCAGCAATGTTAGTGCGCGCACGGCCATCCCAATAGGTTGATTTTAAGCCAAGTTCAAAACCATCAACGGTTTCAGGTTTAAAAGTAGGGTCTTTCGGTATTGCTCCTGGTGTGAAATCAGGGTTGTCGGCCAAGCTGCCCGCTCCATTCTGGTTAAGGTTTACGCCGCCAGCTTTAAATCCACGGTTATACGTAAAATAAGCCATGGTGTTATCGCCAGTAAAATACTGCACGCCGAACGTTCCACTAATGGCTTCGTCTTTGTTTACCACATCAGTAAAAGCTGGCCCAGGGTTTACACCAAAAGCAAAGAAAGGGCCTAGACCGCCTTCTATATTATAAAAGCCGTACTTAAATGATCCCGTTTTTTCTTCTTCTGAATAACGCAAACCGGTTATTACCTTCCAGTGATCATTTAGGTTAAACGTGACGTGCGAGAAAATAGCGGCGGACTTATTTTCACCAACATTTAACTCTTGGTCTACGGGGCCGTCCGGTGCAATGAGTATTGGGGCAGTCGGCCCAAGAATAGGTATTAGAGCCGGGCCGAAGAAAGCTTGAGCGTCGCTCCCATAATCAGTATTCCGTTCGATATCAAGATCTTCTTTTGAATAAAAAGCCCCAACAATGTAATCTGCATTGAGTCCTTCTAGAGAACTTGAAAAAGTAAATTCTTGAGAGAAAAAATCACTTTGAAAATCTTCAGCTAACGTTAACAGATCGACAGCAGTAAAATCAGCGTCGGTGTCTACCTGATCAATGCGGAACTTTCTATAAGCCGTTGTCGACTTGAAGGCGCCTGCATCAAAGTTATATTCTACATTTAAAACTAAGCCTTTATCATCGACTACCTGCTCGCTTACTGTATTCAGCGCAACTTCGTAATCGTCAAAGTCGTTAGATGGTACTTTGAGACCATTAGATTCTTGTATAAAATTAATAAACGGCGAAATGGCTGGATCCTCGATGAATCCAACCGTTGCGTATCCCACATCACCTTCAGATTTCAGTATGTCTGCAATCACATGGATGTTCAGTTTATCGGTTACTTCGGTGTACCACTGAGCTTTTAACGCTTTAGTTTCTTTACCGTTAACACTGTTACCTGTATTTACATCGGTGTAGTAGCCGTCATCATCAGAGTAAACGGCTGCAATACGCAAAGCAGACGTGTCTGAAGTCGGTAGGTTAATTGCTGCCTTAAGGTCTTTAGCCCCATAATTGCCCATGCCGACTTCATAGTTACCTTCCATATCATCTAACGTGGGTTTAGTTGAATTAATGAGGATAGCACCGGCCGATGTGTTCTTACCAAATAAGGTTCCCTGTGGACCACGAACAACTTGGAGATTACCAATATCGACAAAACTTTCTAGCGCCGCACCAGCACGTGTGCGATAAACACCATCAATAAATACACCTACGCCACCTTCAAAGCTACTTGAATTACCTGCAGTCCCCAAACCTCGTATTACAATATTTGCAGAAGCGGCGGCATTATTTGTTATACTAAATTTTACGCTGGGTGTTACAGCAGAGATGTTGCCAATATTTTCAACCCTATTGTCAGCCATTGCTTCTGCGCCTACAGAGGTAACCGCAAGAGGAACTTCACTCAGTAATTGTGTTTTTCTTTGAGCTGTTACTTCAATTACTTCTAGCATTGGAGACTTTATTTGAGTTTCAACTTCCACTGCATATGTGCCAGAAGATGCATAGACTGATGCCATTGCTACACTTAGTGGTAATAGTTTCATTGACTTTTTCATGTTTATTATCTCTCTTATTTTAACAATCATTTGAACACTATTTAGTTCTCTTTAATTTGATCTCTAAGAGAGAACTTTATATTCCATTATTTCAGTGGTGATTGAAAATTTTTGCGTTATAACGTCTTCCATCTCTTTTCCCATTGCTAACTGTGCCGCTAAGGTTTTCTTTTCCAAGATAGTGATATCAGTAATACCTGCCTCCCTCAGTTTTATGGTCATTAGGATACAGGCACTGATAAGAACAACTTTTGGTTTCGAAACGGACTATGGGATAAAAAATAGGTGTTTTATAATCGATCCTTATTCAAACGCAACGTTAACCAAATGTTATAGGAATGTTATTATTACGAGTTATTTTCTTTGCATCAAGGTCTTATCGCGTCAAAATGAGGTCATAAGTCGCCAATATTGAGGTAAATAACCTAGGTATGAAGATCATTTATACGCAAAGCTAAAACAAAACTTATTGCTATTATTTAAAGTCGTGTGTTTGCTCGAAAAGTTTTAACTAACCGAAGATAAATCCTTCATAACCGTTGTTTACAACTTCTTCACATTTTTCTCTGTATAAACTAACCCCGCCAGTGTAGGGCATAATGACACGGGGTTTCCCTGGAACATTTGCTCCAACGTACCAAGAATTACCATGGGTGATAAATAAAGGTTGAGCTAATTCTATGTTGTGTTGAATCCAAGCTTCTTCTGCATCATATTCTGCTTCAATAGAATTGATTTTTTGTTCTTTCATATGCTGTATACAAGCGTCTATCCACTCTACATGTTGTTCGATAGAAACTAGCATATTACTTAAAACAGAAGGACTACCTGGACCTGTAACGGTAAATAAATTTGGAAATCCATTTGCCATTAAGCCTAAGTACATTCTAGGACCATTTTTCCAATACTCCTTAAGCGTTTTGCCTTCTTTACCTTGTATATTTACACGGGTAATAGCGCCAGTCATTGCATCGAAACCAGTAGCACATACAATCACATCAAATTCTAGGTCTGCATCTGCTGTACGGATCCCTGACTCTGTAAACTCAATGATCATATTTTTGTTCACATCAACTAGGTCAACATTTTCCTTATTAAAGGTTTCGTAATAATGGGTATCCATTACGGGCCTTCGATCATAAAAACGATCACCTTTAGGTATTAAAACGGCCGCTTTTTCAGGATCATTTACCAAACTGCGAATGCGTCCATCTAGATATTCTCTAAATACTTCGTCAGACTGTTCATCGTATGTCAAATCTTGAAAAGTTACTGGTAGTGCTAAGCCCGAACTAATATATTTTTCGTCCAAAATTTTAAATAATTCATCTTTTGGTATAGTATGCATTGGCGCTTCAGCAGGTTCACAAAATAGAATATCTTCAAAGGCTTCATCATTAACCGCCAAAACATGACCTGACACACTATATCGCTCACGATTTCGAATCGTTTCATAATCCGCTTTTACTTTTTCAATAAAAGTTGCAGATAAAGGTTTATTGTTCGCAGGAAGTGTATAACTTGAATCTCTGACAAAAACAGTTAATTTATCTGCTGTTTCCGCTATAACAGGTATCGCTTGAATGCCTGATGAACCTGTGCCAATAACGGCAACTTTTTTACCTTTAAAATCCATCTTCTTTTCTGGCCAGCTACCCGTATGATAAAGTTCACCCTTAAAGTCCGCCATACCTTTAAAATTAGGTGTACTTGGAACAGACAAGCAACCTGTTGCCATTATAAAATATTGGCATTCAAATTCATCACCTTTATCTGTTGATACTGTCCATGAATGAGACTCCTCATCATAAATTGCATCGGTCACTTTGGTGTTAAATTTCATGTTCTTACGAACATCTAATTTGTCGGCTACAAACTGAATATATTTAAGAATTTCAGGTTGGGCTGCATATTTATTAGTCCACACCCATTCATCCTGTATTTCTTTTGAAAACGAATAGGAATATTCCATACTTTGTATATCGCATTTAGCACCAGGATATCGATTCCAATACCAAGTACCTCCAACATCTTTTGCAGCTTCAATTGTTTGAACACTAAGTCCTTTTTTAGCTAAAAGGTCGGTAAGGTAAACACCAGCAAATCCAGCACCTACCACTATAACATCTGTTTTTTTCAATTTATTTTTCATAGATTTCAAGAGTACCTGTCTTGTAGTTTTTTATTAGGATACGGATCATACCAGCACCTCTTTTGAGCTTCTAAGAGGCGTAACGCAGAGGTGGTCATAATCGGTCCATATTTAGATTAAGGTGTTAATATGCTGTTATTATTATGGGTTATTCTATTTACATTAAGGTCTTATCGCGTCAAGATAAGGTCATAAGTCGCCAATGTTGGCGTCAATAATCAATGTGCAAAGGTCATTTATGCGTCAAGTTGCTACACAACTTATTCCTATTATTTATAGCCGTGTGTTTGCACAAAAAGCGGGTCAAACAAAAGAACAGATGAAAGAGGTCTTACGGGGCACGGGGGTTGATGATGGCAACGATAAAAACAGTGCTGTAGGAATGACCGTTAGTCAGTACCGTACATTATTGGCAAATGCACAGCGAGTATCAGGCGATAAATATATTGCCTTTAAAGCGGCAATCAATTTACCAGCCACCATACATGGGCCAGTGGGTATTGCCGCCACTAGCTGCGCCACTTTGCAGGATGCCCTAGAGTTGAATGCCCACTATGGCTGTTTAAGGCTCCCATTCAGTTGTATTGAAGTAGCAAAGGTGGGAAGACATACTAGGTGTGTCATAGATGTGGACAGTGCACTAGAAGAGCAAACTGAGCCAGCGGTAGATTTTTTTCTATCGGGTCTAATGCACGCGATGATTTTAGTATCTGATGTGCCCTTGAAAGAATTACATCTTGAATTGAAACGGCCTAAGCCCGCTGATGCGTTGATCTTTGAATCGCTGACGCCATGTCCTGTTCGATATGACCAGAATGAAAACGCCCTAGTTATTCTGACCACCGAGTTGGAGCGCGGTCTTCCTGGTGCCAATACAGAGGTTTATCGTGATGCCATAGAGCGATGTGATGCTGCCTATTCTTTACAGTATATTCCTACCAATGAGGTAGACGAGATACTTGATATGTTTGTTCGCATGGCTGGACAGGTTTGCACTATTCAACAGATCACCCAAAATATGGGCATGAGTGCACGTACCTTGCAGAGACGTTTGAAACTTCGAGGCGTTTCTTTTCAGATATTATTGGATGACTGGCTGGCGAAACAAGCAAGTAAATATTTACTAGAAGAACACCTGACCGTTGAGGTGACGTCTGTTTTACTGGGGTATAGTGATGAGGCGAATTTTCGACGGGCGTTTAAACGCTGGTATGGATTGCCTGCTGGAGTCTACCGAGAAAGGGGTCTTTCAGTATCGGTCTAAATGCTTGATTTTTCACCAAAACGATAGGCTCTACTAGGGCCGACTTTAGCTCTTCATCTCTGGCATAATCCTTTTGGTATTTAGCTGGGTGCCTTAATGATATTATTTCCCATTTCCTAATATGGCTCCACTACAGCTGACGCAATAAGACCTTGTCTAGACGCGATAAGACCTTAAAATACACTCATTCATTAGTCATACTTTTAGATAGCTTAACAATAATAATCTCGGGCATGATGCCTTGATTGAGGCTGATTATAAAATTGTTGAGCATATTCACGCTCGAATTTAACCGCGCCGATGGCGCTAAAGCATACCGCCTATTTAATGCGTATTAAGAGGGCGTCATTAAGTTATTTTATTGATATGAAGAGAGACAGCACTAATGAGTACACTACATTTTTTAGGCTTTTCTAGAAAAAACGTCATCATCAGTGACGCGCGTGACTATCTTGGCATCAGCTATGGCGTAGTTGCACAGTTTCAGTTGCTCAAGTTTTCCCTAGTAGGATTGATGGCATTCGTGGTGTTAGGTTGTGGTGTGCCAAGTAAAGTCACAGCTGACGCTCCCGATCAAATAGCTCAGTCTACAAGTGTTGTTGGCGATGTTAATGCAAACCGACTGGCCAATGCGGACGCTGAGCCTGAAAATTGGCTGGCACACGGCCGTACCAATGATGAGCAACGCTTTAGTCCGCTCAAGAAAATCAATAGCGATAATGTTGCAGAACTCGGCTTGGACTGGTTTTTCGATTTTCCCACTCGTCGAGGTATGGAAGCGACTCCAATCGTCGTAGACGGAGTGATTTATGTAGCCGGCGCTTGGAGCATGGTATTTGCTTTTGATGGGAAAACGGGGGCGCTACTATGGCAATACGATCCACAGGTTCCCCGGGCGTGGATGGTTAATGTTTGCTGTGATGCCGTTAATCGAGGCGTTGCGTTGTGGAAGGGAAAGGTATTTTTCGGTACGTTGGATGGCCGATTGATCGCTTTAAATGCTGACAGCGGCGAGAAAGTGTGGGAAGTACAAACTACACCTAAAGATAAACCTTATTCTATTACTGGCGCACCGCGTGTCGTCAAAGGTAAAGTGATCATTGGCAATGGTGGCGCTGACCTAGGTGTGCGTGGGTTTGTTAGCGCCTATGATGCAGAAACCGGCGAACAAGTTTGGCGTTTTTATACTGTGCCCGGTGATCCATCGAAGCCATTTGAGTCGAAAGCGCTTGAAATGGCAGCGACTACTTGGAAAGGCGGTCAATGGTGGAAAGTAGGCGGCGGCGGTGGCACCGTATGGGATTCTATGACCTACGATCAAGAACTAGATTTACTGTATATCGGTGTGGGTAACGGTTCACCATGGAACCGAGAGATCCGCAGCCCTGGCGGCGGTGATAATTTATTTCTTTCATCAATAGTTGCGGTGCGTCCTGATACCGGTGAATACGTTTGGCATTATCAAACTACGCCGGGTGAGAGCTGGGATTATACAGCCACTCAACATATGATTTTGGCCGATTTAGAGATAAACGGTAAAGTACGTAAAGTTATTATGCAGGCGCCGAAAAACGGTTTTTTCTTTGTACTTGATCGTGTCACCGGTGAGTTTATTTCTGCTGAAAAATATACCGAAGTGACTTGGGCCAGCCATGTTGATCCTATTACAGGTAGACCAGTGGAAAACCCTGGGGTGCGTTATGAGATAGCTACTGCTGTGTTGTACCCGGGCTCGTTGGGTGGTCACAGCTGGCATCCTATGAGCTACAGCCCAGATACTGGGCTGGTGTATATTCCGGTACAGGAAATCCCTGCAGCCTATACTGCCAAACCCAATTTTGAATACGATGCTAACCAATGGAATACAGGTGTTGATACAGCTGATGGTGGTATGCCCGACGACAAAGCGACCCGTGAAGTAGTAATGAAAATGATCCGCGGGAATATAACCGCATGGGACCCAGTGGCGCAAAAAGAGCGCTGGAAAGTACAGCATAATAATATGGGTAATGGCGGACTACTGAGTACTGCGGGCAACCTGGTATTTCAGGGTAATGCTGAAGGTGATTTTGTCGCCTACCGCGCTGACACCGGTGAACGATTGTGGTCGGCACCTGCCCAAACCGGTATCGTCGCTGCACCCATTAGCTACGCTATAAATGGCGAACAATATATAGCGGTAATGGCCGGGTGGGGTGGCATATTTGCAGTGGCTGGCGGAGAAGTTGCCAAGCGCAGTGCTGACGGTCGTAATCGAAGTCGCTTGTTGGTTTATAAATTGGGTGGTACTAAGCATTTGCCAGCCATAGAAGAGGAAGCTGATAAGTTATTGGCACCGCCGCCAATAACCGCTGATGCTAAAACTGTTGAGCAGGGCCGTAAACTATTTCTTGATCATTGCGCTGTTTGTCACGGTGACCGAGCAGTGTCTGGTAGTGAAATTCCCGACTTACGTTATCTACACCCAGGTAAGCATCAGATATTCAACCAAATAGTGGTGGATGGCATATTTAATGGACTGGGTATGCCGTCCTTTAAACATGTGCTGTCGGTTGATAATGCAGAGACCATTCATGCTTACTTGATCAAGCGGGCTCACGAAACGCTGGAAGAGCAGAGTTTGACACCGGCACAACAAAAGTAGGATTGATTTGCGCTCATTGAGTCCACGTTGTTAGAACTGTTTACCTGCAATGTTGACTCAAAGTTAGTTGTTTGCACGTTACGCCTTAATTGGTTTGCGTGCACCGTAAATGAAAAATTTAAAATGACTTATTACGTCGAGCGAATACGTTGAATGAGAAGATAATAATATGAATATCGAACAGGTTAATCCTCAACTCCAGAGTTACGCTAAAAAAGTACCAAGTTTTCCCTTATATCGCCTATGGTTCCTTAAGCTTAGTCGCATACTTTTTAGATTCGGTTTGGCGAAAACAGAGTGTTTAGATGGCATTAGTTATAGCGATAAAAAATTAGCTCAATCTACGGTGCGAGTATACAAACCCAAAGGCACTCCATCGGGTATTGGTGTGCTTTGGATCCATGGCGGAGGCCTAATTACAGGTTCGCCCAACTTAGACAATAAAACATGTTCTCGCTACGTCAAAGAGTTAGGGGCGGTTGTTTGTTCTGTGAAGTATCGACTGGCGCCGGAACACCCTTTTCCTGCTGGATTAAACGATTGTATGGAAGTTTGGAAGTGGTTCCAAGAGCAAGCCGTTCAAATGGGGGTCGACCCTACGCGGATTGTGGTTGCAGGTCAGAGCGCTGGAGGGTGTATGGCCACTAGCCTTGCCCATAAATTGATGGACATTGGCGGACAGCAACCTGCTGCTCAGTTATTGTTTTGTCCCATGTTGGATGACCGAACTGCAGCGGATACAGAGTTGGACAAAATAGATCATCTTGTCTGGAATAATCGTACTAATAGAGCCGCTTGGTCTTGGTACTTAGGCGGAGTAACGGGATCATCATCGATACCTGAAGGAGCAGTTCCT
This sequence comes from Paraglaciecola sp. 20A4, assembly GCF_011378905.1. Lineage (GTDB taxonomy): Bacteria > Pseudomonadota > Gammaproteobacteria > Enterobacterales > Alteromonadaceae > Paraglaciecola. The sequence continues at coordinate 71,341 of NZ_WTPY01000015.1, forward strand.
GCAAGGAGAGAAAATCTCAGAGGGTTACCTCCAGCTTGGATTGGTATTGGTGATATTGATCTTTTTTATAACGAGAACGTCGATTATGCGAAACGACTGGAGAACTCAGGAGTAATGGTTGAATTTGACTCAGTGCCAATGGCCCCTCATACCTTTGAGAATTTTGCAGATAGTACACGTTTTGTTGATGAGTATTTTAAACGGCATTTTGAGTCTGTACGGAAATTACTTTCCATCTGATAAATATTAAAATGTGTTTTAGTTGTCAAACCTGCAACGCTGCACTTGTAACGGCAAACTCAATTTTAGGATGTAAATAATATGTTACAACGATTGCCCATTTCAACTATTGCAGTGGCTTTTTTTTCAATGTTCAGTTGCTCTGTGCTCGCTACAATTGAACAAACTGAGGCATCTAAGTCAAATAGTCGTCATGCTGAATCAGAGATTATTGTTGTTACAGGTACGCTTCAACAATCCGCAGTTCTCGCTTTAGCTGGCAATATCAACCGCATATCAAGTGACGATATTGCCTCGGTAAGTTCTGTACATCCAAGTGATATTTTAAACAGAGCAACAGGCGTTCATGTACAAACCAACAATGGTATGGAATCTTTGCCATCCTTACGTTCACCTATTTTAACTGGCCCTGGAGCTGCGGGCGCTTTTTTATTCCTTGAAGACGGTGTCGCCACTCGAGCAGCTGGTTTTGCTAATAATAATGGATTGTCAGAGTTAAACCTTGCTCAAGCAAATGAAGTCGAAATTATTCGCGGCCCTGCCAGTGCAGTTTATGGCTCAAATGCGGTTCATGGTGTAGTTAATCTATTGACCAAAGCACCACGCACTGGCGGTGATATAACTTTAATTGCGGGGCCAAATGAGAGATATCAACTACAAGGTACGTTGGGTAGCGGATCGGATAACCAAGGTGTTAGTGGAAATATTCAAGCTATTGATGATGGTGGTTATCGAGATAATAGCGATTTCACCTCATTAAAGTTGGGGATGCGTCATGATTTTGTTAACGGTGATGACAAGTTTAAGACGATAATTTCTGGTTTTGTTCTTGATCAAAATACAGCAGGATTTATATCGTCTGGTGACAATGGTTCTGATTGCTACAGTTCGACTTATTCAGAAGAAAACCTTTACAAAGACAACAATGCAATGGAAAAAAACTGTGATACACGATGCTTATCGTGAATGGTCATCAGTTCGTCTTGCAAGCACTTGGCAGCGCAAGTTAAGCGCCAATCGTAGCTTTAGCATCACGCCTTATTTCCGTATCAACCAAATGGAATTTCGGCAGCATTATTTACCATCAGAAGCCATTGAAGAAAATAGCCATTACAGTGTAGGGATGCTTAATAACTTTAATTGGCAAGTAGAAGATAATCTTATTTTAGTAATGGGGATTGATTTTGAGTAGACCGAAGGGGAGTTAACTCAAACTCAACAAAAATCTGATAGTTATAACTTTGGCAAAGCGCGTCAACAAGGGTTGCATTATGACTATAAAGTGGATGCATCAATCATTGCTCCCTATATTCAGGCAGATTGGCAGTTAACTGAGCAACTTAAATTTACAGGTAGTGTGCGTTTCGATGCTACCCAATATCGATATGATAACTTACTTGCCGATGGCACTACTAAAGCTGACGGTAGTGCATGTGTTAATAATAATGATGAAACTACAGAGTGCTTATTTAAACGTCCTAGCGATACTAATGATAGTTTTGACAATAGCAGTACTAAATTAGGATTTAATTATCGATTGGATGATGATATTGCATTTTTTGGTAGTTGGTCTCAAGGTTCCAGAGCGCCACAAACCACCGATATGTATCGACTACAAAATCAACAATTGGTAGGTGAAATTGAATCAGAGCAATTTGATAGTTCAGAGTTAGGCTTGCGTGGGATAAGCAATACCTTAACGTATGAAGTGGTAGTTTATAACATGAAAAAAGAAAATTTCTTTTTTCGCGATGACAACGGCTTAAATGTGACTGACGGTGAAACCTCTCACAAAGGACTTGAGCTGAGTATTAACTATGATTTAACTGAGCAATTTAGTCTTGCGATCAATTATAGTTATGGTCAGCATGAGTATGAATTTGACCGTGTTAGCAGTGGTGTTATTAAAGGCAATAAAGTAGACACTGCGCCAGAACAACTAGCTAATGTTCGTCTTACTTGGCAACCTACTGATAACAGCGAACTCGAACTGGAATGGTTACATATGGGCGAATATTATTTAGATCCCGCCAATGAGCATGATTATTCAGGCCATGATTTATTGCAACTTAGAGGCTCAATAGCACTCAACAATAATTCACGTATATTTGCGCGTATAGAAAATCTGACCGATGAAAAATATGCGAGTAGAGCTGATTACGCCTTTGGCTCTTACCGATTTTTTGGCGGTCAACCAAGGGCATTCCATCTTGGCGCTTCTATCTCTTTTTAACGACAGAATACGCTATCTTTTAGTTACAATGGGACCATCAACCCGCAATCAAAATAACTAATCGCTATTTTGATTGCGGTAACGCCGCTGGCTAATTATACCTATAGTATTTTTGTCAAATATATGATTAAAACTATCTCTAATCGATGAATGTTGCCAAACGTGATTGCAAAGTCGCTTTTGCTTCAGCAACCATACGTTCAATTAGCACTTCGCATGTAGGGATGTCATTTATAAGGCCAATAACCTGACCTGCAGTCCAGATACCATCATTGATTTCACCTTCTTCTATGCAGCGCTCACGACCACGTGCACCCGCAACTAGCGGTTGTAGATCTTTAAAGTCTGTCTCACCGTCTCTCGCTTCTATTTCAACAACTTGCTTAGCAATATCATTTTTAAATACCCGGGCAGTGTTATTCAGCGTGCGAAACATTAAGGTGGTATCTGTTTCGTTGGCGTCAACCATTGCTTGTTTCATATTCTCATGGACTGGTGCTTCTTGAGTGGCAACAAAGCGTGTTCCCATGTTGATGCCTTCAGCTCCTAATACCATCGCTGCAGCCATTTGTGCTCCAGTGCCTATACCGCCAGAAGCGAGCATTGGAATACTTAGTTTGGCGAATGCTGCAGGTAATAACACAAGATTAGTTACGTCGTCTTCACCTGGATGGCCTGCACATTCAAAACCATCAACACTGACTGCATCACAGCCTATTCTTTCGGCCTTTAACGCGTGGCGTACAGAGGTGCATTTATGGATCACTTTTATACCGGCAGCTTTAAATGCGGGCATAAATGCTTCAGGGCTTCTTCCTGCTGTTTCCACTACTGGGACTTTGCATTCTATAATGACTTTGGCGTATTCTTCGTAAGGAGGGGGAGTGATAGACGGTAAAATGGTAATGTTGACGCCGAAGGGGTTGTCGGTCATGGTGCGGCAGCGTTCTATTTCTTCACGTAATGCTTCTGGCGTTGGTTGCGTGAGGGCGGTTAAAATTCCCAAGCCGCCAGCGTTCGATACCGCCGCTGCAAGTTCTGCAGTTCCAACCCACATCATGCCGCCTTGGATGATTGGGTATTTGATATTTAGTAATTCTGTTATACGTGTTTTCATCTTATTGTTTCCTACGTCGTAGCGTTTTGTTTAAAAATTTTTAAGTGTGAATAAAATTCAAGAAAATGTTTATTTGTTTTTCTTTTTGACCTGTTCTAAAACTTTCATCATTTCGGCTAAATCTACAGTCCTATTGTGAGGAAATGAGTATTTCTCTTCTAACAACAATCCTTGCTCTAACGTTGATTGCCAACCCTCATTTATGAGTTTTTTCATCTTTTGAGTATTGCCTTGGATATGCTCAGCAATTGATTGGGCTTTAGTAAGCGTTTCTTCTAACAGGGTTTCTTTACTGCAAAGTTTGTTAACTAATCCCCATTGCATCGCGGTAGATGCGTCTATGATATCGCCGGAGAGGCTCATTTCCCGCGCGCGACTAATGCCGATAATCCTTGGTAATTTTTGTGACATGCCCCAAGTTGGCATCAGTCCTACTTTGGCGTGTGTATCACCAAATATGGCTGAGTCTGCTGCATAAAGAAAATCACAGCAAAGCGCCAGTTCAAGCCCGCCGGTAATAGCTGCACCGTTAATGGCGCCGATTATCGGCTTTGTGCATTGCGCAAAGGTATCTGTCATATCCCTACTCTCAATGATATTGGAATCATTGCCGGCAACATCTTTGAGATCAACGCCGGCACAAAATGCGCGGCCTGCACCGGTCAAAACGATGACGTTAACGTCTTTTGCAGCATCAGCAGATTTAATCGCTTTAATGAGTGCTGTGCTTAGTCCCTCTGATATAGCGTTCAGCCTATCTGGGCGGTTTAGTGTAATGAGTGCCACCTTGCCGATTGTTTCGGTCAATACAGGGGAGGTCGTTTGATTTTTTGCTTCAATAGTACCCATGGTTACTCCGTTAAGTAAGTTGGTGATTTTAATGGTTCGGTGAATTATTGGTCTTTAAAGTTCGGTGGCCGTTTATTTAAAAATGCATTGATGGCTTCTTTGTGATCTTCGCTGGTGGCGCAGAGTATTTGTTGCCTGTCTTCAAGGGCTATGGCTGAGTCCATGTTGTTGGCATCGATGTTGGAATTAAGTCCTGATTTAGTCAGTCTCAAACCCATTGGAGATGTATTCAGCATTTTTTCAATGAAATTATTCGCTTCACTGTGAAGTGCTTCAATCGAGTCAACCTTTGATACTAAGCCTATTTCTTTCGCTCTGTCGGCATGTAGGAAATCGCCAGTTAGGAGTAGCTCTGAAGCAATAGAAGCGCCAACGAGTCTTGGCAGCATATAGCTAACCCCCACGTCACAACCTGAAAGACCAATTTTTATAAAAGCGGCATTCATTTTGGCGTTAGGTGTTACTAGCCTGATGTCGGAGGCGAGTGCAAGCGCAAAGCCTCCACCACAAGCTGCACCCTGAACGATGGATATAATGGGCTGAGGGCAGTCACGCATAAGTTTAACAATACGTGATACGCGTTGTTGAATGCGCATGCCATTAGGTGCTGAGGATACATCTACCCCATGCTCATCTGACATATCGTAGCCAGCACAAAAAACTCTACCTTGTGCTTTTAGTACCACAATGCGGATCTCTTGACGATATTGCAGACTCTCGAAGTAATGCTGCAATTCGAGCATCATTTCTGGGTTCATTGCGTTAAGTGACTCGGGACGGTTTAAGGTGAGCCATTCAACATTTTTTTTGGTTTCTACTTTTATGAACTGGTATGGAGGCGGCTTAGGCTGGAATAGATTCATTGTAATCTCTCGTTATGGCTCGGTTATCACTTCGATTGGGTCACTAGCGCTTATCAGTTGTTTACTGACACTTCGAAAACGTGAGCTTTCAAGTGATTTTCGTAACATAAAATATCACTTGCCATAACATTGTGATAACTTTAGGCGTGTAGCATTGTATTACAATTATGCATTTGTGTATACTTAACCTGTGCTGTAAGTGAGTGGTACTTTTTGAATACAGTGGATAGATGTAGGGCAATTTTTATGCTGTTCTAAAGCTCTAGGTAACGTTGATTTTTAGCGGTAAGACAGCTATCGGCTGTGGTGAATGGTGTTGCATCAGTGTGGCCATTTCATGGCGCTTTAGGTCATAGGATTGGTTTACAAACAACTGCACAAATAATACACGAGGAACAACATGATAAACCTTGATGACTTTAATGAATTGGTATTAGCGCGCCGGTCCATGCGCTCATTTTTGAGCACGCCCGTACCTGATGAAGATTTGAAGCGTATTTTTGAAACGGCAAAATTTGCGCCATCTAACTGTAACACTCAGCCGTGGCAGGTTTGTGTAGTGTCTGGGGAAACGGGCACTAAGGTCCAGCAGGCGTTGCTTGCTTCAACCGGTGTCGGTAAATTTCAGCTTGATTTCCCCTTTGACGACAGTGTCTATAATGGCGAATACAAAGAGCGCCAAGTAGGCGCCGCCAAGGCTTACTTATCTGCAGCTAGTATTGCCCGTGAAGACACTACAGGGCGCAATGGTTTTATGAAAAGCAACCTCAGTTTTTACGATGCGCCTCATGCAGCATTTATTTTCATGCCACAGTGGTGTGGTGTGCGGGAGGCTTCTGATGTTGGCATGTATGCGCAGAATTTGTTGCTGGCCATGCGCGCTCATAATGTGGGCAGTTGCCCGCAAACCATATTAGGTTTTAATGCCGACGCGGTGCGCTCGGTATTGAATGTGCCGAGTAATATGAAATTGCTGTTTGGCATATCGTTTGGTTATTTTGATCCACAACATCCTTTGAATACAGTACGAACTGAACGTGCAAGTATTGAAGATAGCGTCAGTTTTTATTCTTAAGTTTTTCATCTATTTGAGAATGTAAAAATGGCAATTATGAATTTTGGGAGAAACTAAATGAATACCACAAATAAAACCAAACCTTGGCAGTTTATCTATGACGAAGCAGGAATTGTGGAAAAAATCCCCGAGATAATACCTTTTTCAGTTCATATCAGTCGCCATGCCATGGAGCGCCCTAACAGCCCTGCTCTTTGCTATTTAAGCAAAAAAATCAGTTATGTCCAACTCGACGCAGAGGCAAATCAGCTTGCCAATGCATTAGTCGCATTGGGTATATCCAAGGGAGATGTGGTGGGAATACAGATGCCAAATATTCCTCAATATGTTGTGGCGATGTTGGCAGTTGCAAAAATGGGGGCGATTGTTTCCAATGTGTCCCCTTTGTTAGCTCCTCCTGAATTGGTTTATCAAATTAAAGATGCCAATATCAGTACCTTGATCGTTTTGGACGCATTCGTGCCTATAACACAAGCGGTATCGGGGCAACTGCAAGGTACCTTGCATAATGTCATTGTTACCGGTGCTGTAGACGCGATTAAGATTCCTGAAGATACGAAAGCACCAGTTATCGAGGGAATTCAGGCTTATCATTACACCCATTTAATCTCTGACAAAGATACTCAATTCGAACAAATTTCGGTGTCCCCCGATGACGTTGCGCTTATACAATACACCGGCGGTACGACAGGCAAGCCTAAGGGCGCCATGCTGACACACAGCGGTTTGGCGTGGGTCAACGAAAACTCTTATATGTATGCCAATATGGTGGCAGGGGAGGATGTCTCTGCGTCGCCATTCCCACTGTTTCATATTGCGGGTGCTTCTGGCGCTATGGCGATACTTCAGTTTGGCTGTATGTCTGTGTTGATCCCAGATCCTCGCGATATAGATCATTTTGTTGCTCAACTGATTGCCAATCCCCCTACAATTTTTGCTGCCGTTCCCACACTTTATCAAATGCTGTTGGCTAATCCGAAGTCCAAGGAAATAGATTTCTCCAAATTGAAGTTCGCGGTATCAGGTGCTGCTCCGCTGACCGGTAATGATCGGATGAAAGTCGAGGGCATGTTAGGTGAGCAGAAGCTGGCTGATTTTTTCGGAATGACAGAAACGTCGCCGACTTACGTGGCTAATCCACCTAGGCGTTCGAAACCAACAACGGTAGGTATTCCTTTGCCAGGTGTTGATGTAAAAATTATGGACTTGGAAACCGGTACTAAAGAATTACCATTTGGCGAGGAAGGAGAAATTGTTGTCAATACGCCGGGGTTGATGAAAGGTTATCTCAATCTACCAGAGGAAACCGAAAAGGCGCTGCGTCTAATAAACGGTAAGCCATATATGTACACTGGCGATGTCGGAACTATGGATCATGAGGGTTATATAACAGTGTGCGATAGAGCTAAGGATATGTTGGTTGTCGGTGGTTATAAGGTCTTTTCATTAGAGGTGGAAGATAAACTGATGCATCTGGACTTTATAGAAGCCGTTGCCGTGGTGGGTACACCTGATGAAAAACGCCCGGGTAATGATGTCGTCAACCTGTTTGTGCAGCTTAATCCTGCTTGTGTGGATAAAGATACGACTGAGTTAGAAAAAGAAATCGTTGCTTTTTGTCGCGCTAATATGTCGCCTTACAAGGTTCCAAAGCGTCTGTTTTTTGTGGACCAGCTTTCAGTTACAGCGGTAGGGAAGTTGGACAAGAAAGTGATGCGCGAGATGGCGTCTGTTTAGTTAGGTTTACAGCGATGTCGAACGAACCAATATTGAATATTGTGTAGGTTTTTATTCCTAAACTTTGCACATATGTATAAGTATCTATGAAGAGGTTGTTATGTCTGGTGTAGTAATGGGAACCCAAGTCATAAAGGGGCAAGTGGCGTTAATTACAGGTGGTGCTTCTGGTATAGGCGCCGCTACGGTTGAAGAGTTTTTGCGTTGTGGTGCCAAAGTAGTGGTTGCTGATCGAGATGACGACGGTTTTGCACGTTTAAAACAAAGGTTGTCAGAGCAGCACAACTCAGGTGATATCGATGAGCTGCTTTGTTTTATAAAGACTGATTTGGCTAAAGCAGAACAGGTTGAGGCGATGATAGATTTTACAATATCCCGCCATGGCCGTTTGGACATTCTTTTTAATAATGCCGGTATTGCCGGTTCTGGATTAACCGTCGATGCGGATCTTAGGCACTGGGATAAAGTCATGGACGTTAACTTAAAGGCGGTTTTTATTGCCTGCAAGACAGCCATACCTCACATGTTAAAGCTGGGTGGTGGGGCGATTATCAATACGGCCTCAATATCCGGATTGGCAGGTGATGCGGGGTTCAGTTCTTATAGTGCATCAAAGGCTGCGGTGATTAACTTAACGAGAAGTATGGCGCTAGAGCAGGCTAAAAATGGTATCCGTATTAACTCACTCTGTCCAGGAGCCGTCGATACTCCGCTTCTCAGTAAGTTACCTCCAAAAATAACTGAAAAAGCGCTAAACGCTATCCCCATGGGTCGTATGGCACAGCCAATGGAAATGGCTAAAGTAGTGCGTTTCTTAGCCAGTGATGATGCAAGTTTTATGACCGGCGCCGTGCTAGCCGTTGATGGCGGTATAACGGCTTGGACTGGGCAGCCAAGTTTCTTTGAATAGACAATTTTCTTTAGGAGCTGCAGGTAACTGCAGGTAAATGCATGAATAACGAAATTAATACTCTTTTTTCCCTTAGTGGCAAAACTGCGTTGGTAACTGGCGGCGCAAGAGGCTTGGGGGAAATGATGGCCAAGGGTCTGCTTCAGGCTGGCGCTAAGGTCTATATCACTTCGCGTAAGCCCGCTGATTGCGATACTAAAGTGAAGGAACTCTGTGCCTACGGCGAATGTCACGGTATTGTCGCTGATGTGGCAACTATGGACGGGATCGAAAAGTTGATAGATGGCTTTACTGAACAGGAGTCATCACTGGATATCTTAGTGAATAATTCGGGTAAAACTTGGGGCGCTCCACTTCTTGATTTCCCCGAACGAGCTTGGGATGAGGTCATGGCAATCAACGTTAAATCTCCTTTCTATATTATTCAGAAACTACTCGGCCATCTGCAAGCTGCTTCGTCAGCAAATCGACCTGCTCACATTATTAATATTGGCTCTATTGCAGCGCTCAGTAAAGACAGTATGAGTGCTTTCCCTTATGGGGCATCTAAAGCCGCGCTGCATCATCTAACCGGCGTATTGGCTAAAGAATTAGTCAGTAAACACATCCATGTTAACGCCATCGCACCTGGTTCTTTTCCTAGCAAGATGACTGCGGGTATTACCAAATCAGATGAGTCAATGCAGTCGTTACTCGATACCATACCTATGGGTCGTATGGGCGAACCTGACGATATTGCACAGTTGCTGATCTATTTGTGTTCTAGCCGATATATGACTGGGCATGTTGCAGTATTAGATGGCGGCGCTACTTTATAGAGGTTTAGCACTGGCGACTTGAAAAAATACAACGATTAAAAAAAATTAAGAAGAAATTTAACATGAGCTACGCAACTGATACTTATCCCCATTTATTTTCGCCCTTAGACCTAGGGCATACCCAACTTAAAAATAGAGCCTTAATGGGGTCTATGCATACTGGTTTAGAAGAAACCGAAAATGGTTTTGAGAAGTTGGCTGAATATTATGCCACCCGAGCTCGCGGTGGCGTGGGCATGATTATTACCGGCGGCATATCGCCCAATGATGAAGGTAATCCTTTATTAAGTGGTGCAAAAATGCAAAACCAAAAAGATGTTTTAAACCATCAATTGGTGACAGCGGCTGTTCATAAAGCCGCTCCTGATTGCAAAATTTGTATGCAGATCCTGCATAGTGGTCGCTATGTTCATCACGATGGTGGCGTTGCTCCTTCAGCCATTCAAGCACCCATTAGTCCTTTTGTGCCTAAGGCAATGACGATAGCTGATATTCAACAGCATATTGAAGACTTCGCCAACTCAGCGCGACTTGCTAAAGAGGCGGGGTATGACGGGGTAGAAGTTATTGGCTCAGCGGGTTATTTGCTGAGTACTTTTTTATTAGAGTTTACCAACCAGCGCGATGATCAATACGGCGGCTCTTATGAAAATCGAATGCGGTTCCCATTGGAGGTCATGACGGCTGTGCGGGAAGCTGTAGGCAAAGATTTTATTGTGGTTTATCGACTGGCGGCCATGGAAATGCTGGATCAGGGCAGTACCTTTGATGAAACCCTGACTCTTGCCAAGGCCATGCAAAAAATAGGGATTGATATCATCAGTACCCATTTTACATGGCATGAAGCGCGGGTTCCTACCTTGGCTACTATGGTTCCTCGGGCAGCCTTTACTAAGGTAACCGGTAGGCTTAGAAAACATTTAGATATCCCTATGATCACCAGCAACCGAATCAATATGCCAGAAGTGGCTGAGCAAGTATTGAGAGAGGGCGACGCCGACATATGCTCAATGGCTAGACCTATGCTTGCTGATCCAGAATTGGTTAATAAGTCTGCGCAGGGGCGTGAAGATGAAATTAATACCTGCATAGCCTGTAATCAGGCCTGTATGGATCATGTATTTAATGGGCAGCAGGCCAGTTGTTTGGTCAATCCCTATGCCTGTAATGAAACCATTATGGTTAAAACTTCGCCCGCCCATAAAAAGAGGATAGCCGTTGTGGGTGCAGGTCCAGCTGGAATGGCCTATTCAACAACGGCGGCCGAGCGGGGCCATGAAGTAACCTTGTTTGAGTCAAGTGATAAAATTGGCGGGCAATTTAATATTGCTAAAAGAATACCCGGAAAAGAAGAGTTTGAAGAAACATTACGATATTTTGCTAACCAAATAGAGCTGACCGGTGTGAACCTAAAACTTAATCATCGAGTGACTGATAAAGAATTAATTGCAGGTGACTTTGATGAAGTGGTACTAGCAACCGGTGTTTCACCAAGGGTGCCGAATATAGAAGGTGTTAGTCACCCAAAAGTTATCTCATATTTGGATTGTTTGCTGGATAAAAAACCAGTGGGACAAAAGGTCGCTGTTATTGGTGCTGGAGGCATTGGTTTTGATGTTTGTGAATATATTATGCATCAACCTGGCGTTGAGTTAACGCGAGAAACGTTCGCGCAGGAGTGGGGTATTGATTTCTCTGGGCATCCTCGAGGCGGTATCGCTGGCGTCGAGACCCACATTCCCACATCTGGTAGAGAGGTTTATTTATTGCAAAGAAAAACCACCAGTGTTGGTCGAGGTTTGGGTAAAACAACGGGGTGGACACATCGTATTCAGGTAAAAAAACGCGGTGTAAAAATGATGGCCAGTGTTGAGTATAAAAAAATTAATGATGAAGGCTTGCATATAACGGTCAATGGCGTCGCGCAAATACTGGATGTTGACACAGTTATACTATGTGCAGGACAAGACCCTTTAAGAGAGTTATACAGCAGCATTGAGACTAGCGGTAAAAAAGTATCGCTTATTGGCGGAGCCGATGTAGCTTCAGAACTGGATGCTAAGCGAGCTATTGATCAGGCAACGCGTTGTGCGCTAGAAGTTTAAGCCTCTTAAAGTAAAAAGTGTAAATATAATCTGAATCGAGCTGAGCTGCAGTTCAATTTAATTCCGGATACATAATTCAGACTTTCTGAAACGGTATCTTCAAGTGGAATTGGAATTGGAATATAAAAAGATAAATGTTTTTATGAAAAGATGAGAGAAAAATATGTCTAATCGAGTAGTAGTAACAATTAAAGAAAACGGCATAGCCGTAGTGACCTTGAACCGGCCTGAAAAAATGAACGCTATAGATCTCGATATGTTCGAATCTATCACTGCTGCGGGTGAGTCGTTGATAAATAACCGTGCGGTAAAAGCTGTGGTTATCCATGGTGACGGTGCTGCTTTTTGTGCCGGTCTTGATCTTAGTTCTTTGGCCGAAGATGGCCCTGATGAGATGGCGTTGGGATCACCTAAAATAGGTAAAGCGCCTAATTTATATCAAAAAGTAGCATGGGTTTGGAAAGAGGTTCCGGTGCCGGTTATTGCGGCAGTTCACGGTGTGTGTTTTGGCGGCGGATTGCAGATAGCGCTGGGCGCCGATATGCGTTACGTACACAAAGACACCAAAATGTCGATTATGGAAAGTAAGTGGGGTTTGATCCCCGACATGGCCGGGACACAAATTCTGCGGGATTTATGCCGTGTTGATATCGCTAAAGAGTTGACATTTACCGGTCGAATTTTTAATGGTGAGCAAGCAGTGCAATACGGAATTGCAACAGAGGTTGCCATTGATCCACTAGCCAAAGCAATGGCAGTGGCTGAGAGTATAGTTGCCTTGAGTCCGGATGCCATGGTGTATGCCAAGCAGCTATTTGAAGACGGATGGCAATGCAGTCGTGAAGAAGGGTTGCTTATGGAAGAAACGCTTAACGCTAAACTTATGGGCAGTGAGAACCAAATGGAGGCGGTTCGCTCTGGTATGAGCAAGTCCAAGGGGAATTATAAACCGCGGATGCAAGATGCTTTTTACCAAGGTAACTGGATAAAATAAAGCGTCGTTATTCTATTAATACGGGCGTAAAAACCTGAAGTGCAATGGTCAAATAAGATCATTTTTTATGGCAGCTAGGCTCAAGCGTTCAATTAGGTTTGACTCCTAAATAAAAGCGTTTTACCTATGCTCCATTCCATATAATCTATAGATATTGGTAATTTTTTATATGAAAAACAAAGAACAAATAATTGCAAAGGTAAATCAACAGGGGCCTAAGCTCATCAGTTTACTCGGTGGAGCGTTAGTTGATTTTGATACTGAAAAAGACGCTTGTACATTTGAATTCAATATTAGCAAAGACTACTGCCATTCTATTAATGTTGTTCAAGGAGGCTTTGTTACTGCCATGCTAGACGCAGCGATGAGTCATGCTGTAATGATAATAGATCAAAATATTACCAATATTTCATCATTAGAAATAAAAACCGCCTATCTAGAGCCAACCCTAGCAGGAAAATTACGCGTTGAAGGTTGGGCGGTAAAAAAAGGTTATAAAATTATATTTATGGAAGGTCATATTTACAACGAAGACAATGTGTTGACAGCCACAGCAAGTTCGGTAGCTAAACTATCAAGAGCGACTAAGTAATCTTTGCCATTAGACTTTTTTTACAGGGCGTTAGTTATCTTTAGACTGTTTAGTTTGCCCCGAACGACCGTACTACAATTATTGAGTTTTAGATAAATTGAGGCAACATCTTAATTGCCCTAAGCGTCGAGGGCACATAGAGACATATGCGTTCTTATTATCCTTCATAACCACAATATAGGACTTATTTATGCCACATATTAGTACCACCGCCAAAGCAACTCCCGACAAACCTGCATTTATCATGGCCGATTCAGGCCAAGTGGTAACATACAGCCAGTTAGACGCCAGCTCTAACCGCATAGCCCATTTATTTCGCTCTCTTGGGCTAAAGCGCTACGACCATATTGCGTTACTGATGGAAAATCGGCCCGAGTTTTTGGAAATAACCCAGGGCGGTTTGCGCAGCGGCGTCATATTCACTCCCATGAGCAACCATCTGCAGCTTGAGGAAGCCCGCTATATTCTGCAAAACTGCAACGCCAAAGTGTTTATCACCGAAACAAAGTTTCAGGCCATGGCAAAGCAGTTACTTGAGGAAATACCGCAACTAGAGCATTGTTTTTTTGTGGATGGCGATGCCAGTGATAAACAAAACTGGTGTTCGGCGCTCGCACTGCAGGCTACAACACCGATTGACGACGAATGTATGGGCATACCGATGCTGTATTCCTCGGGCACTACTGGTCAGCCTAAAGGCGTACTCAATAAGCAGCCATTTGACAGTATTCACGAGATCCACCCTAGCATGCAGGCACTTGGTGCCGTGTTTGGTATGGATGAAAATATGGTGTATCTTTCATCCGCGCCCCTCTATCACGCCGCGCCGCTGCACTACAATATGCTAACGCTGCAGCTTGGTGGCACCTCGGTGATTATGGATCACTTTGATGCCGAGCGGGCTTTACAATGTATAGAGCAATACCAAGTCAGCCACAGTCAATGGGTGCCTATTATGTTTATCCGAATGCTTAAGATGCCCGAGACGGTTCGCAGTAAATACGATGTCAGCAGCTTGAAAATGGCTATCCACGCCGCAGCGCCTTGTCCAATAGAAATCAAGCAGCAGATGATTGATTGGTGGGGGCCAGTTATTACCGAGTACTACTCAGGATCCGAAGGCAACGGTATGACTATGATTGACTCCCATAATTGGCTAACACACAAAGGCTCGGTCGGCCCGGCTTTGGTGGGGGACATTTTTATTTTAGACGATGTTGGTAATGAACTGCCACGCGGTGAAACCGGTGCGGTTTATTTTGGCAACGGTAATGAATTTGAATACCACGGCGAACAAGAAAAAACGGCGAACGCTTTTAATGACAAGGGCTGGTCAACCTTGGGTGACGTAGGTTATCTCGATGACGACGGCTTTCTTTATCTGACCGATCGTCAGCACTTTATGATAATCAGCGGAGGCGTGAATATTTATCCGCAGGAGATTGAAAACTTGCTGATTACGCATAAAAAAGTATCTGATGTGGCGGTTTTTGGTGTCGCCAATGATGAATTTGGTGAGGAAGTAAAAGCCGTAGTCCAACCGGTAGAATGGGATACCGCGGGTGATGAACTGGCGAGCGAGCTTATTGACTGGGCGCGCGCGCAACTTAGCCATGTAAAAGTGCCGCGTTCGATCGATTTTAAGCAAGAATTACCTCGTGGTGACAACGGCAAACTTTATAAGAGAATACTGATAGACGAATATAAGTAAGAGGCATAGCCTAATTGGCTGTAGCAAAATATCCAGCAACGTTTGTTGATCTATGGAATAGAGCGCCGTCTTAAATACATAATCCGCTATGGCAGAACTTTATAAATATCACAGTAATGCCAAGTCATGCCTGATATGTGTTCTTTGTATTTATTCGCTCCTGTTCAAAATAACTGACCATTAAGAATACAGTAATGACAAAAGTAATTCCCCAACCTCCTACTAGACTCGTAATTGGAAATTTGCATCTGATAAAGCAGAAAAGTCCAATTGCCAGCTTGATGAAATTGAGTGAGGAGCATGGCGAAATTTTCCGAATGAATGTATTCAATAGGCATTTTTTAGTTGCAAGTTCACAAGAGATTGTGAATGAATTAAGTGACACAACGCGTTTTGAAAAAAAAGTGTCAGGCCCCTTGCTTGAATATCGAGCTTTCGCCGGCGACGGTTTGTTCACCGCTCATTCTAGTGAGCCAAATTGGGGCAAAGCCCACCGTATATTGTTACCCGCTTTTGGGCCGCTTGGGGTGCGCGATATGTTTGACCAGATGCTTGAAATTGCCAATCAGATGTTTTTGCGGTGGGAGAGGTTTGGCCCGGAAACCATCATCGATGTGAGCGAAGACATGACACGGCTTACACTCGATACGATCGCGCTCTGCGAGTTCGGCGCCCAGGTTTTGTCAAACCGCTTATGAGAAAGTCCAATAATGCCTATAAAGCCGATATGGAATTTATGCGTCAAATTGGGCAAGAGTTGATCGACAATAGACGCAAAGCACCGTCCACCGAGTGATTTACCGATTTGTTGTCTCGTATGTTAGCTGCTGTTGACCCTGAAAGCGGCGAAAAGCTTGACGATGAAAACATGATCTTCCAGATGGTGACATTTTTAATTGCCGGTCACGAGACAACTTCCGCCACATTATCCTTTGCCATTGAATTTTTATTGCATAATCCCGACGTGTTAAAGCAAGCGCGCGAGGTTGTAGACAGTGTTTTGGGGACCGAAACACCGCGCTTTGAGCATTTGCAGCACCTGAAATATATTGAACAAATATTGATGGAAACCCTGCGGCTCTGGCCCCCTGCACCAGCTTTTACTGTTCGAGCGAATAAGGATACGTTGCTGGCAGGTAAGTATGAAGTGACCAGCAGGGAAGATATAATAATTTTAATTCCCAGCCTACACAGGGATCCCAAGGTCTGGGGGGATGCTCCTGATAAATTTGATCCAGATCGGTTCGCCACTGAACAAGCCGAAAAGCTTCCACCTAACGCATGGAAACCTTTTGGTAATTGTGCGCGCGCCTGCATTGGGCGGCCCTTCGCGATGCAAGAAGCCCAGTTGGTTCTTAGCATGTTGCTGCAAAGGTTTGATTTTTAATTTGTTGATCCAAATTATGAGCAGGTGATCATTAACCAAGCAAGCCTAAAGCCGGGCAACGTGAAAATAAAAGCGCGATCGCGTATCTTGGCTAAAGATCTCGACATAGCTAAGTCTAAAAGTACAGCGACGTCTAAAGGCGCGGCATCTAATACGCAGAACAAATTCGATACCATTGAACCCTCAATGAAAAATCTGACTCCGTTAACCATTTCCTTTGGGAGTAATGCAGGTTCAGCCGAGGCCTTCGCTAAACAATTAGCTCAAGACGCACCATTTTATGGATTTGTACCCACTGTCATTTCTTTAAATAAGCTCGTTGATAAACTTCACGAAACAAAGGCCCTTGCCGTTGTCACTGCATCCTATGAGGGACAACCGCCTGATAATGCAAATAAATTCGTCCCGCATATCGAAGGCAGTGCAATTGATAATTTACATGACATCAAATTTAGCGTTTTCGGATGTGGTAATCGTCAATGGGCAAGAACATATCAAGCAATCCCAAAACGCGTGGACGCGGCGCTCAATGCATCGGGCGCTGAGCGTATTACTCAGCTTAGCGCCGGCGATTCAGGCGGTGATTTTTTTGGCGCGTTTGAAGAATGGTCTGCTGATTTTTGGAAAAACATTTGCCTTCATTACGGTAAAGAAATGCCGACGGAGGTCCGCTCCTCTTCTATAAAAATCGAATATATTTCTGAAAGCCGCGCTTCAACGCTTAATATTAAAGGCATGGCCCTTGGTAAGGTTCTAGAAAATGAATGTCTTGTGGATATGTCATTTGCTAATGCTCGTGCGAAAAACCATCTAGAAATAAAGCTCCCCGCGCATATGTCATACCGTGCGGGTGATTATTTGGATGTGCTGGCTAGTAATTCGCACGATCAAGTCAAGCGCGTACTACGCCGTTTTGGCCTTAGCGCTAACGTTTTGATTTCTTTGCAAGGCCAGCAAGCTAGTTTCCCTGATCGCCCTGTAACCTGTTCTGACCTTCTTGCAAATTATGTTGAGTTAACTCAGCCAGCCACACGTGCACAAATTACGTCTATGGCAGGAAAAACAAAATGCCCGTTGGGGCTCGCGCAATTGGAACTGCTCTCAGGCGACGATTATGATTCCAAGGTAGTTGAAGGCCGTTTGAGTCTCATTGATATTCTGGAACAGACCCCAGCTTGCGGCCTGTCTTTTGAGGAACTTTTGAATATGCTGCCGCCTATGCGTTCACGTCAGTATTCAATTTCTTCGTCCCCCTTCGTTCAGCCTGACCAAGTTTCGCTGACAATTGCTGTAGTTGACGCGCCGGCGTGGTCAAAAATTGGGCGCTACAAAGGGGTCGCCTCTGGTTATTTAGCCGAACGTTCGTCAGGCGATAGAATTTCTGTTGTTGTTCGTCCAGGGTCTCAACATTTCAGGTTACCGGAAGATACGTTAGCACCCATAATACTGGTTTGTGCAGGTTCCGGTATTGCCCCTTTTAGAGGGTTTATACAAGAAAGAGAAGCTCAGTCTAAAAAAGGATTATTGACCGGGCCAATCCACTTGTTTTTTGGTGTTAGTCACCCAAATGTCGATCTGCTATATAAAGATTATTTTCAATCTTTGGTAGAAAGTGGCCTGATCCATACGCATTTCTCTTTTTCTAAGAAACCCGATGGGGCTATTAAGTCTGTTCAGAACAAACTATGGTCTGAGCGGGAGCAAGTCTCATATTTACTCGATGCTGGTGCAAAGGTATTCGTGTGCGGAGATGGTGAATATATGGAGCCTGGCATTCGCCAAGCTTTGCTTAACATTCAAGTAGAACGTCATAACCTTAGCGAAGCCGAGGCCGAAATTTGGTTTAAAAAATTGGTTGGAGATGATCGCTACAACGCAGATGTATTCAATTAGCTGCTGAAACATATGCAGTGTCCTTTCATAAGCTATGGGATTTTCTTCTTCCATCAGCAAATATTGGATGTTAAATCTCCTATGCTCATACAATTGTTGGCGCTTGTAAACACTCGGGGTAGTTTTGCGATTTTTTGCGAGCTCTCGTTATCAATGGAGTTGCTTTGTTAATAATCTTGGTAGTACTGTAGTACAATTCTGTTCATCAATATAAAATATTAGAAAAAAATGCCTACAAAAAAAATCGTAATTATCGGAGGGGGCTACGCGGGATGTAAGCTAGCCAAGGCATTAGACGCTGTAGCCAGCGTAACTCTAATCGATGGTAAGGACTGTTTTGTACACGCCCCTGCCGCTATTCGAGCAGTTGCCGACAACACATTGCTGGATCAATTAATTATTCCTTACAGCAATTTTCTGCAGCAAGGTCAGTTTGTTGAAGGCTGGGTAGAGCAAATTAATTCCGATGGGGTGATATTGAGTGACGGCAGGGAACTGAAGTCAGATATCACAGTAGTGGCTACGGGCTCAAGTTATGCGGCGCCATTTAAGCATACTCGTGACGGTCTCGATGCATTTCGAAAAAATAGTGAACAAGCTGCATCCAAAGTTCGACAGGCAAAGGTTATCGCAATAGTGGGGGCTGGACCCGTAGGTACTGAACTTGCTGGTGAAATCGCTTGCGC
This sequence comes from Paraglaciecola sp. 20A4, assembly GCF_011378905.1. Taxonomy (GTDB): domain Bacteria; phylum Pseudomonadota; class Gammaproteobacteria; order Enterobacterales; family Alteromonadaceae; genus Paraglaciecola. Next base: position 90,551 of record NZ_WTPY01000015.1, read on the forward strand.
CTATCCAGATAAAGAAATTCATCTAATTACCGATGAGCAATCTCTTTATCCAATGTACAACCCTAGTTTAGCGAAAAAACTACAAGCTGATTTTACTGCATTGGGTGTACATTTGCACACAGGTAAGCGGGTGGAAAATCTGGCCTCACTGACTGAACCCTACAAGGGCGACATTACCTTTGCAGGTGGTAAAACTATCTCAGCAGATTTGGTCTTTCCTGTTATCGGTAGTCGGCCGCAAACCCAGTTGTTGGCTGCGCTCACAGATGTGAAATTTGCCTCAGATGGTCGGGCAGAGCAAGACGGTTGGATGCGTCCGAGTAAGTCTAACCCAAACCTGTTTGTAATAGGTGATGCCCTCTGCGCTGGAGATGCGATGACTATCGTTGCTATTTCTCGTCAGGTTCCATGGTTGGTAAAGACTCTAAAAGCTGTATTTAATGGTAAAACCGTGGATTCACAAAAACCTTATAAGCCTTGGGTTGTGGCACCGATTTTGATACCTATGGGGCCAAAAATGGGAGCTAGCGTGCTGCCGTTTGGTAAGAAAGAAATGACTGTAGGTCATTTTATGACTTCACGCTTAAAGGGGAAGGATCTATTCCTTAGCACCTACCGTAAGTTTTTTGGCTCGAATGAATAAGGGGGTTACTATGACTGTAGATAGACGTATTGCGCTAAAAGGGGTGAGAAACTTCCGCGATTTGGGTGGTTATAAGGGGGATGGTGGCAGACTCGTTCGATGGGGGGCACTTTATCGTTCTGGCCAGCTGTCGGAACTTTGCTCTACAGATCAGCAGCTTTGGCAATCTTTAAATATTGGTCTAATCGTAGATTTTCGCTCTGAAACTGAACGAACAAGGAAGCCAACTAATATTCCTACAGAACAGAAACCTACTATATCGATATTAGAAATTAATGCAGGAAATACCACGAAGACTATCAAGGATATGCAAAATAGTATCGCTCCTTCGAAGTCAATCCAAAGTATGATGATTGACTTTAATCGACACTGTGTCTTGGAACAAACAGCAATATTTCAGAATTTTTTCGAGTTGCTGGCAGGCCAAGGCGAAGGTGTACTATTCCATTGTTCAGCCGGTAAAGATCGCACTGGCATTGCCGCAGCGTTATTACTTTCAGCGCTTGGCGTATCTTATGAGCAAATCATGCAAGATTATTTACTGACTAGTCGTTATTTTATTCCTGAAGAGTTTTATAATAATGAGTTTTCAGAGCGTTTTTCGTTAACAGTAACACTCGACTCTATAAAGCCATTATTAGAAGTAAAAACCGCTTATTTAAACGCGGCATTTGACAGCATAAATACTGAGTATGGTTCAGTTGATGACTATTTAACTGAGGCGCTCGGCGTTACACTAGGCATGCGCAAAACTTTGCAATCACATTATTTACAGGCTAATTGAGCTGAGTTATAGCGGTATGGTACGAAAATAAGGCCATTTAAGGGAAGGAATTAAGCACTGAATTTTAAGCGTTTAAGATAACAACAGAACCTGCTTTAAAGTTTTTGGTTAACTATTGTATACAGAAATATTTAAAGTCATCTCGTTAAACTCCCAAAAACGTAATGCCTGTTCAATAGAACAGGCATTACGTTTATTCTTACTACAAATGGATATTAAATTATTTCGATTGCAACAGCAGTCGCTTCACCGCCGCCAATACACAGTGCTGCAATACCGCGTTTTTTGCCTAAACGCTTAAGCGCATAAATCAAGCTTATGATAATACGAGAGCCCGATGAACCAACAGGGTGACCAAGCGCGCAGGCGCCACCATGAATATTAACTAGCTTAGGATCAAGTTTCAGCTCTTGCATTGCCAGCATAGTAACGGCTGCAAAGGCTTCATTAATCTCCCATAAATCCACGTCTTCCACTGACCAATTTACTTTATCGAGCAGTTTCTTGATGGCACCGATTGGCGCAATGACAAATTCGCTTGGCGCTAATGAATGAGTCGCATGACCAACAATACGAGCTAGGGGCGCTAAACCTTGTTCTTTTGCTTGGCTCTCTCGCATAAGTACAACAGCTGAACCCCCATCTGAAATTGAACTAGCATTGGCTGCTGTTACCGTACCGTCTTTTTTAAATGCAGGACGTAAGCTTGGAATTTTTTCAATATTAGCATTACCAGGTTGTTCATCGACGCTAACGATGGTTTCGCCTTTACGTGTGGTAATAGTGACAGGTGACATTTCTGCTTCAAACCAACCTTCTTTGATAGCTTGGTTGGCACGGCCTAATGATTCAATGGCAAATGCATCCATGGCTTCACGAGTTAAGCCATGATCGTCAGCGCAATCTTGGGTGAATGCCCCCATTAGTTTACCCGTATAGGCATCTTCGAGACCGTCATAAAACATTGAGTCCAATACTTGACCATGGCCCATACGCATGCCACCACGACCTTTTGGCAGTAGATAAGGTGCGGCACTCATATTTTCCATGCCGCCCGCAACGATAATATCACTTGAACCTGCTTTTATTTGGTCATGACCATCCATCACGGCTTTCATGCCAGAACCACACATTTTACTAATGGTGACACAGCCTGCTGAGTAAGGTAGGCCAGCTCCTAATGAGGCTTGACGAGCGGGGGCTTGTTTCATTGCACTCGGCAGTACACAACCCATAATAACTTGATCGACGGTTTGCGGGTCGATACCTGAATTGGTAACTGCGGCCTTGATCGCTGTTGCACCTAATTCAGGCGCCGGCACTTCACTAAGTGAACCCATCATACCGCCCATAGGGGTACGCGCGCCGCCAATAATAACGATTGAATCTTGATTATTTGACATAATTTATTTTCTCTTTAAATTTGCTCGGTAAAATTAATTTTACAAAAAGCAGCTAGCCTGAACAGCCTGCATTAAATATCCGCTAATGGGTTGTTCGTCCAAGGTGGTGTCATCATTTGCTGCAATAAGTTTGCAGGTACATCCCTGACTGATGGGTATTGCCACTTAGGTGCTTTATCTTTGTCAATTAGCAACGCACGAACCCCTTCTGCAAACTCTGGGTGACGGACGATATTAGTTGCAAGCATCAGTTCGAACTGAAACACTTCAGATAACGACATTTGCTTGGTTTTTTCCAGTATTTGAACAATATTACAGGCACTCAATGGTGAACCGTTTTTCAATGCTGCCGAAGCGTTAGCCATCCAGCTATCATCCGACTGGTAAGCAATAATGGTATCGACTATGTCATAAAAATTGTTCTGGTCGGTCAATTGCTGAATCAAGGTATAGTGCTCGGCCACATTATCAGCTGGTTTAGTCGCTTGACTACGCTGTTCATAGCCGCGTAATACAGCGGTAATTTGTTCCCCGTGACTTATATTATCCGAGTGCCAATCAATGGACATCAAGTCGGCCAACACGGCTTCCTTGTGAGCATTTTCGATAAAACGGTCGGCAATTCCGGTATAAATACAATCTGAGGCATTCATCTGCGCGGCGGTGAGTGCCAAAAATAAACCCACCCGACCTGGTATACGATTTAAAAACCAGCTACCACCAACATCCGGAAACAAGCCAATAGTTACCTCTGGCATGGCCATACGAGTGCGCTCTGTCACAACCCTATGGCTGCAACCAACCATAAGACCGAGGCCACCACCCATAACAATTCCATGCCCCCAACAGACGATCGGCTTGCCGTAAGTGTGCAGCAAATAATCCAGCCGATACTCGCGGCTAAAAAACGTTTCGGCATACTCACAGGGACCACCTGGCTGGCCAATAGCTGATTGATAGAGCTGTTGTATATCACCACCGGCACAGAGTGCTTTGGGACCAGCGCCGTGTAAAAACACGCAAGTTATTGCATCATCCTGCTGCCACTTCAGCAGTTGATCTGAAAGTAGATCAACCATTTCTAGGGTTAACGAATTTAGTGTTTTTTCGGCATTTAGGGTTGCAATGGCAACTTTTTTACCGGCTCCCGATAACCGTTCTTCAAACAGTACTGCCGCATCAGTCATTTAAGCGTTCTTCCATTCTGGTTTGCGTTTCTCGATAAAAGCCGACACGCCTTCTTTTTGATCCTGACTATCCCACAGTTTGACAAACTGCTCGCGCTCGCTAGAAAAGTTACTGTTTAGCGGCTGTTGACGGGCTGCCATGATTAGCTCTTTACAATAGCGCACCGACGTTGGGCTCTGTTTCCCAACATTGCCTGCCAGTTGCAAGGCGTGTTCGACACCTTGGCCTTTTTCAACAATTTCGGATATTAGACCAATTTGTAAGGCTTTTTCTGCGTTAATACGTTCGCCCAGCAAAATCATACGTTTTGCCCACTGTTCACCAATCAACCAAGCCAGTTGCTGACTACCTAAACCACAGGGGAGTAGGCCAACAGCACATTCTGGTAGCGCCATTTGGGCGTGACTTTCTGCAATACGTACATCACAGGATAATGCGACTTCGAGACCGCCGCCCATTGCATAGCCATTTATTGCAGCAATTGATACACCCTTGTAATTAGCAAGCGTTTCAAAAGATTTCCCAAAGGCATAGGAAAAATCAAAGGATTTGGCTTTGTCATCATGATTGAATTGATTGAGATCGGCACCGGCAGAAAAAAACTTTTCTCCGTCGCCAGTAATCACCAAAGAGAAGTTGTCTTTATCGGCATTGAGCTGTTCAACAATATCAATCAGTTGCAACAGGCTTGCCGGTGTCCAAGTGTGGGCAGGGGGGTTGTTAAAGGTTAAAATTGCCGTGTGTCCACGTTTTTCCAGTTGTAGTGCATCGCTCATCGTATATCCTCAGTTCCGCCTTCTTGTAACAGTCGACGTGCGGTAATCACCCGCATAATTTCATTAGTGCCTTCCAAAATTTGATGTACGCGGGTATCACGTACATAGCGTTCTATCGGGAACTCTTTCAAGTAGCCGTAGCCACCATGTAATTGCAAAGCCTCGTTACACACGTTAAAACCGACGTCGGTTGCAAAGCGTTTTGCCATTGCACAGTAAGTGGTTTTGTTAGGATGATTTTCATCAATACGGGTGGCCGCCATATAGATCATTTGCCTAGCCGCGACTAGTTCAGTTGCCATATCTGCTAAGCGGAATTGCAGTGCCTGAAATTCACTCAAAGCTTGACCAAACTGTTGTCGGTCTTGCAAATACAGTCCGCTGAGCGTTAAACAACTTTGTGCCGCACCAAGCGAACAACTGGCGATGTTTATGCGGCCGCCATCGAGTCCCTGCATGGCAATTTTAAAGCCTTCGCCTTCTTTACCGAGTCGCTGACTTGCATTCACTTTGACATTTTCAAAGGTAACAGTACGGGTCGGCTGACTGTTCCAGCCCATTTTGTGTTCATTTTTACCGTACACAATGCCTTTTGCATCGGCCGGGATAGCAAATGCGGTAATACCACTAGGGCCATCTTCCATGCTACCGGTACGGGTCATTACCACTAACATTTGAGTGCTGCCGGCACCGCTGATAAACATTTTGGAGCCGTTGACTAGATACTCATCACCCTGTTTCTTCGCCGTGGTGCGCAATGAACCTGCATCACTGCCCGCATTGGGTTCGGTCAGGCAATAAGAGGCCAATAGCTGGCCACTGGTTAGTTTCTCAGCCCACTGCTCGCAAAATGCTTCAGTGCCCCAGTTACAAACCATCCAGGTGGCCATATTATGAATTGATATAAACGCCGCCGTTGAGGTACAACCCCTGGCTAGCTCTTCCATGATGATCACGGTATCTAGACGACTTAAGGCCAGTCCGCCCCATTTTTCTGGTGAGTAAATGCCGCAAAAACCGAGTTCACCGGCGGCTTGAATCACCTCTACCGGAAAAGTTTTCTCCGCATCCCAAAGTTCAGCCTTTGGCTCTAGCTCTCCCCTAGCAAAATCTCGGGCGGCTTGCTGAAAAGCAAGCTGATCTTCACTTAGATTAAAATCCATCAGTATTCCTTATCATAGGTCCAACTGCTTGTATGGATTAAACACACTTGGCAGCGTACCGCTTATTTTAATTTATCGACAAAAGCCGCATAGCTAAAATGCAAATGCCATAAACTTTTAGCGTCTGATTGGCACCACTGCCATAGTTAATTTTGACAGGCAAGTGAGTTTGCCTTGATCATTCTCCAGGCGGATTTCCCACACATGGGAGCGGGTACCTAGATGCACAGGCCGAGCGGTTGCTGTCACCAAACCTGACGACACCGATCGTAAATGGCTGGCATTGACCTCCTGACCAAATACTTGGTACAGGCTTGCGTCTATACATAAGAAACCTGCTATGCTGCCCAGTGTTTCGGCCAGCACTACATTTGCCCCGCCGTGTACTACTCCATAGGGCTGAAAAGTGCGTTCATCTGCTGGCATAGCACCGCGTAAAAAATCGTCGCCTATTTCAGTCACCTTGAGCCCAAGAGAATGGTTAATCTGACCTTTGTCTAATTGTTTATTTATTTCGTCAAGCTGTGGACGTTCAAACCAGATACTCATGGCTTACCTCTAATGTAAAATTAATTTAGAAAACATAGACTGTAGTTAGGCTAGGCTGATTATCAGAATGATGCTGTGTACCATTTTGACCCCAATCTTATTTAAATAGCGATTAACTAACTGACAAATTTCACACTGTGCGGTAAATCTGCTCGGCCCATATGAACTTCATTAATTTTGGCCTCTTCATCGGCGTAGCCAAAGGAAAGCCCACAGAGAATGCCGTGCCCCTCTGGAATACCGGCTATGTCACAGATCGGATCTGGATAAAACGCCAGTGCCCCCTGTGGACAACTGGCTAGTCCATGTTCCACCATCAGCAACATCAACGACTGCAGATAGATGCCAACATCAATTGCGTTAACCGCCCCCATGGACAGTGGCATAGTCAGAAACCCCACGTGCGGAGCATCAAAAAACTGCCAGTTTTTCGCCATTAACTTATTTCGCGCGGCTTTATCTTGTCGCTCAATTCCCATCGTCTGGTAATAATCAGCTGCACAACTGTATTGACGATCCCGATATACGCCGTCAAGACCGGCATCGCCTGGCGTAAATGCTGGCGTTGGTGTCTTGCCCGCAATTAACTCCGCCATTAATGCTTTTTCAAGCTTATCCCGAGCCTCACCGGACACCACAGTAAAAAACCAGGGCTGGGTATTACAATTGGATGGAGCAAGTTGCGCCGTTTGCAGAATTTTTTGTAACACATCTTCTGCCACAGGTTCAGGTTTGAACCCGCGGATAGTACGGCGCTTACGCATTGCTTCAGAGACAGTCATCATAGTTACTCACACCTGTTAGATTAATCTTGATATAGCTGTAAAATACTGGAAAAATCTAAACGTCCTTTACCTTTAGATTTGTGCATGGAATAAAGTGATTTCGCTTGAGAACCCATAGGCGTTGGAGAACCGCTTTGATGGCTTATATCCATTGCCAAGCCTAAATCCTTGTACATTAAATCTACCTGAAACCCACCTTGGTAATTGTTAGAAGAAGGTACACCTTCCATAACGTCGGGATACGGGTTGTACTTTTGCAATGCCCAATTACTGCCTGAGCTTTGCAACATTATTTGCGACAACACGCTAGGGTCTAAACCATTTTCAACACCCATATTGAGGGCTTCAGCGGTTCCTGCCATCAACACAGATAGCAGCATGTTATTACAACACTTAGCAATTTGTCCTGCTCCGCTGGCACCGGCATGAAATATGTTTTGTCCCATATTTAATAATATCGGCTTGGCCCGAGCAAATTGGGCATCGGTTGCCCCCACCATAAATGCTAGCGTACCTGCAATTGCGCCCGCAACGCCGCCGGATACCGGTGCATCTACAAAACTTAATCCGCGTTCAGCTGCAATCGCTGATACTTGTTTAGCAGTAGCTGCATCAATGGTTGATGAATCTATGATCAATACGTCTTTTTTCACCACGTCAAATAAAGCATGCTCACCAGAAACGTAAAGTGCGTCAACATGTTTGCCCGAGGGCAACATGGATATAACTACGTCAGCTTCTTGTGCCGCAATAACGGCACTACTTGCCGCGACACAGCCTTCCAAGACAACTTTTTGAATGGCTTCAGGGAACAAATCAAACACTTTGACCGTGTGTCCTGCCTTAACCAAATTGACGGCCATTGGGCCACCCATATTACCTAAACCTATAAAACCAATAACGGCCATTGTTTTGTTCCCTTTTAATATAAAGTTAAGCTGTGAAAAATTACTTCAACTCAATCGTGGTATTCACGCCGGTATCAATATCATCTTCAAACCAACGAGCAGTGATAGTTTTAGTTTCAGTGTAAAACTTAACCGCTTGTTTGCCATAAGCATGTTGATCGCCGTAAAACGACTTGCGCCAGCCTGTAAAAGAAAACATCGGCAATGGCACTGGAACGGGTACGTTTATGCCTACTTGGCCCACTTTTATTTCATGTTGATATTTACGAGCCACGGCGCCAGATGAGGTATAAATTGACGTGCCGTTGCCGTAGGGGTTTTCATTAATTAGTGCGATTGCTTCTTCCAGCGTATCTACTGTAAGAACGATCAATACTGGGCCAAAAATTTCTTGATGGTAAATTGACATATCGCGGCTAACGTCGGTAAACACTGTAGGGCCAACCCAATTTCCGTCTGGGTATCCTTCCACGTCACATTGGCTGCCATCTAGAAGACAGGTTGCTCCGGCATCTTTTCCTTCCTGGATAAGGCTAAGCACACGTTGTTTCGCCTGCGGATTAATTAATGGACCATAACCGGCTTCAGGATCGTCCCACACTCCAGGCTTAACTTTCGCCAATGCATCACGCATCTCAGGGATCCATTTTTTTGTCTCACCAACTAATACGACCACCGAAATAGCCATACAACGTTGCCCTGCAGCACCTACTGAGGCACCGGCAATACCATTTATAACTTGATTTTTAGAAGCATCAGGCATCACAACCATATGGTTTTTCGCACCCGCAAATGCTTGCACACGTTTAAGATGGTCGGTACCAGTACGATAAATATGCTCACCCACGGCAACCGAACCAACAAAGGATATTGCCGGAGTATCTTTATGGGTTAGCAGTTGGTTCACTACGTCTTTGCCACCATGTAATACTTGTAACAATCCATCTGGTGCGCCTGCTTCTTTAAACAATGCTGCTAAACGCATAGGGGTGAGTGGATCTTGCTCTGAAGGTTTAAGTACAAAAGTATTGCCACAAACAATCGCCATGGGGAACATCCACAATGGGATCATCGCCGGAAAGTTAAAGGGGGTAATACCTACACAAACACCTAACGGCTGAGTGATGCTGTAACAATCTATCTTACGTGCCACATTTTCGAGTATTTCACCCATACTTAATGAAGAAATATTGCAAGCATGCTCAACTACTTCGATACCACGCCATACATCACCTTTTGCATCAGCAAACGTTTTACCTGTTTCTTTAGCGAGTAAGCTGGCAATCTCATCGTGATGTTCTTTAAGCAATGCCTGATAACGCAACATAAGACGGGCTCTTTCGGGAACCGGAACATCTTTCCACGTTTCAAATGCGACTTTAGCTGCAGCTATTGCATCTTCGACTTCTTGTGGGGTAGCAAGAGGCACTTGAGCTATCACTTGTTGATCTGCTGGATTGGTTACATCCATCCATTGTTCTGTCTGACTCTGGATTAATTCACCGTTAATTAGCAGTGGTACTTTTTGTATTTCTTCACGCATTGGAAATTCTCATATGTCGTTTTAATTAACGTCAGATTAACATGCATTTTAATACTAAAAGATTGATAATCTTGCGTACTTACTGGACTATATTGTCATTTTTAGATTGCGGTATAGCAAAAGTTAAGGAATAAACCATGAGTAAACCATCACAATGGCCATTGCCGCCAGAGAGCTTCCGAGTTGTTGTACCGCTTAAACAAGTTGAAAAATTAAAAAAACATGCGCTTTCAACAGGGCTATACACCACCGGACTCGGATATTACAAGAAAGCCAAAGGACACGAAATGCTGCGTAATATTCATGACGACAACCTACTAATATATTGTTTACATGGCAAAGGTGAATTACGTGTAGACAACACTACTACTCAAATAACAGCAGGGGATCTTGTGCTGCTGCCAAAAGGCGTATCACACTACTATAAAGCTTCGGGAGACCAGCCATGGACAATCTATTGGGTGCATTTTTCTGGTTCTGATTGTGAATCCTTCCTAGACTATCTTGCGATAGAAAAGCAAAGGTATGTCATTCCCTTGGGGATCCATTCTAGGCTAGTAACCAGCTTTGAATATTTACTTGAATGTCGTCAAACCAATTACGACACCGCAAGCTTTATTAATGTCGCCAACCTGCTTCGTCAAATGCTCAGCCATATCGCTCTTTTAGGCCCAATCAGTAAAAGACAGCGTGCTAAACATCAACTTGATTTGGAACTGGTGCATAGCTTGATGGAAGCCAGCGTACATGAAAAACTGGAACTTGAAACATTGGCTAGGGAAGTTAATTTATCAAAATTTCACTTTATAAAAAAATACCGTGAACTTACTGGCAGCACCCCGGTTAATCATTTTATTCACCTAAAAATAATACGTGCCTGTGATTTACTCGATATCACCAACAAGTCAATTAAAGAGATCAGCTACGCCATTGGCTATGAAGATGCTTATTACTTTTCACGCATATTTAAAAAAGTGATGGGAACTTCACCTAGTCAATATCGAAATACAAGTGTAAGGCAGGGTTAGAGAGGAGGGATGTCATACTATGAGTTATTATTTCTTTGTATTAGTTCCGACAATATTTAACATATCTTCGTCATGACTACGATTTTGATATTCAGGAGTTAGAAATCTCAAATAGTAGATGAAAGACGAGAGGCGGTAGAATGGATTATGACCACGGTAGGTAAGCAACGTCATGAAAAATATTCTGATTGATTAAGTCAAAGGGTCGAAGCGATGTAGTTTGTGAAGCTTGCCGTCAATCGATTCAAGAGGGTAATAATCTAAGGTTGTTCAATAATTTCATCGCAATTTAGAATACTCAATCTATTATCTGAGCATTATGTTATCTACAATAAATATCGGTAGGAATGCTTTATTACCGCAAGACAGGGATTCAAAAGTTGAGTTCGCATTCATAATTCAATTTTAATGACAATATTCTTTTGGCTCAGTAGATGTAGTCTACAGGGCAGTATAAATAAGAGGTGTAGAGAATAGGGTTGCACATTGTGACCCACAAATGTCCCACGATTTACCCACTGGCGCCTCACAAATGACTCATTGGCGTCCCACGGACTAAGTTTGTTTGATATTTGTACAGAGGATTTTAACGTAAGTGTTTGAAAAGAAAGATGGTGGTCGCTACTGGGCTTGAACCACGTCGCCTAAGCTTTTGTAAAGAACGGCGATGCTTACCGTGGGAGATACTATAATAGTAAGGTTTTGTTAGAAAAAATACGAAAAGAAAGTAAACAAGAAGTGGTGGACGCTACTGGGCTTGAACCACGTCGCCTAGGCTTTTGTAAAGAACGGCGATGCTTATCGTAGGAGATACTATAAGAGTAAGGTTTTGTTAGAAAAAATACGAAAAAAAAGTAAACAAGAAGTGGTGGTCGCTACTGGGCTTAAAGCACGTCGTCTGTATTTGTAAAGAGCGGCGATGCTTATCGTTGAAG
>NZ_WTPY01000016.1 GCF_011378905.1 Paraglaciecola sp. 20A4
GTTTGTTTGGCGATAAACATCTGATCAGATTTAGAACATGCATTCAACCCCTAATTTCCTTAAGATCCTACGTATGATGATTTGATAAAACGCCATACAGTTAATAGCGTTAATGGCTGCTTAGTAGGCAACGCTTATACGTTGATTATTGTGCGCCGCGCTTTCAGCTTCATCGACCAATGCTTTGGCATAGTCTGTCACTGATATTTTACTTTCACCGAGGCTGTTAGTAAAAAATGCGTCTCCACCAATGCGGAAGGTACCTTCACTCTCACCCGGATAAAGCTGGGCTGCTGGGCTAACAAACGTCCATTGAGTAGCGCTTTTATTCGCACGGAATATGTTGAGTGCTTCCCCTTGGGCAAGAGCCTCATCCTTGAATTCGGCAGGAAATTCGGGTGAAGAAACCAGTAATACGCCTGGCGCAACTTCTAGACTGCCGGCACCACCTACCCAAATTAAGCGTTGTTGGGTATTGGCTAACGAATCAAGTAAACGTTTCGCAGTTTCAGCCACTAAGTTGTGGTTACCTGCTGCGCGTCCACTAATGGAAGCAATCACCACATCTGCACCTTGGGCTGCTTGCGCAAAGTCGTCACCACTTGTTAAATCAAAAGCGCGCGAAATTACACCTTCTTCGTTTACCTTGCTTGGATCACGCACTATCGCGATAACATCGTGCCCACGTGTTTTAGCTTCTGTCATAATAGTGCTACCGATCCAACCTGTTGCGCCTAAAATTGCAATTTTCATAATGAAACTCCGAATGATTAATGTGTTGTGTTAATTCAGTGGGGCTAGTTTACTTATATGCATTTTGATGATAAATACACTTTTATGACTAAGATTGTTTCAATATAAGATACTAATGGATAAAATCACATCACTTCAAAGCTTTATCGAGGTTGCTCGATGTAGCAGCTTTACCAAAGCTGCGGATAAGATAGGTTTGAGTCGCCTGCAGGTGACACGGCATGTGCAAGACGTTGAGCAATGGCTAAATTTACGTCTTTTCCATCGAACGACCCGAAAGGTAAGTTTGACCTTACAAGGCGAAGAAACGTTGGTGTTTGCCAAAAAAATAATTAGTTCGGTGTCAGACCTTGAAAGCCGTGCTCATAGTCATAATCATGAATTGGTTGGTACCATTCGCGTTGCTACACCAATTGGTTTAGGACAAAACATGTTGTTAGATGCAATAGCGCAGTTTGTCGCAGTGCATCCACAAACTCAAATTCAGATGGTGCTGTCAGATAGTTTAAGTGAGTTGGTCGATGAACGGGTAGATATAGCATTACGCTATATAGAAGTTCCACATCAACAGCTCATTGCCCGGAGATTAATGCATATTGATAGTGTGTTGTGTGCGTCTCCTGAATATATTCGTCAACATCTAGCACTCTCGCAGCCTAGCGACTTGCTAAGTCATAATTGTTTGGTGCATAACAGTCACAGTCTGTGGCGAGTATTGTCTGCTACCAGTGATGAAAAAATCCCGGTAAGGGGAAATATACAAGCTAATGAAATGGGCGTTATCTTAAAGGCTGCTTTACGCGGTTTGGGTATTGCTAATTTACCCTGCGATTTGGCTAATGATTATTTAGCTAACAAGGAGTTGTGCCAAGTGTTACCCGACTATTCTTCACCGGGTAGTAATCTATGGGCGGTATATCTGTCCCGGGATCATCAACAAAATGTAGTGCGTGCCTTTATTGATTTCTTGGCATTGCGTTGGCAAGATGATGTGAAAAAAGCATGATGCATAAAAATTCGATGAGTTACAGAACATAAATTTTTTTGCATGCCGACTCTTCTAGATAAATGCAATGTAGCGCCAAATTAACGAGTAGGATTTCTTATGTCACCTAGTATGCCGCGAATGAATAAAGTGCACGCACAAGCGATCATTTTTATCACCCTGTTATTGTCTGTATCTGCTTGCACTAATAAGCAATTATATAAGGTTGGACAGTCTTACCAAAAAAGCGAATGTGAACGCAGTGCTTTATCAGATGTGCAGTTTAGGCAATGCAAAGAAATTGAGGCCAAGCGTTTTGAAGATTATGAGCGAGAACGCCAAGCTGCATTAGAAAAACCATAATGTATATAGGAAGTCATTGGTAGACCTTAGTATAATGGCATGTTTTTGCTGACAGATCTAAATCACTATTTTCGAGTGGTTAACCAGTCAAAAATGTTAATAAAATGTCAAGTTTGTTTACAATTTACTGGTCTTGATTTTCTTGAATTATTTAAGACCTTGAATAAAAAGCACTTTTAATTGTGGTGTTGTTCTTGCTGCACTGGCTGTGATTTTCATAAAGAGGAATGTCACATGCACAAAAGAAATAGAACAAAAATAAGCACTAAATTAGCTAAAAATATGGTTAAGGTACTCAGCTTAACGGCGGTACTGGGGTTATCTTTCAATGTTTTCGCCTCGCCAATAAATGGCACTGGTAATATTACACCGGAGGTCATTTTTGGCGATGGTAACGCAAATGGTTCTTGGACCGGCGAAACCGTTAGTGGCGTAGAAGTCGCCCTTAGAGGCAAGTTACGTTATAACGCAGCGGGTAGTCCAGAAAATACTTTTAATTACGATGGGGATCGTACTTATACTTTTGATCCTACGCTAAGTTCTATTCCGGCTAATCGCTCGGTATTTAATTTCGAGTATGCGGTCAACGTAGATACCGATGCGTCGGGAAATACACTCGATGATTATTCCTATTTATTTGAATTTGATTTAGATCCCACTGCTGGTACTGACTTCGTCGCTTTCGATATCATTACCTTAAAAACTGATAACGAGTTAGGTGATAGCTCGACAGGCAATGGTGATGGGATAGTCGACACGGCTAACTATGCGTCTATTTTTGGGAATTATAGCGTAGCGCAGAATTCTCAGAACCGAGGCTTCGGTTATTCAGGCATACTTGACGCGGATGCAGAAGGTATTTTCACCTATAACTTAACCGTGTTTGATGCAAACGGTGGAGCGCTAGCAACCAGCTCAATTGATATTGTCGTAGGAAATGTTCCTGTACCGGCTCCATCAGCACTAGTGACATTATTTAGCGGGGTATTTGCGTTAGCTTTTATTAGCTTGCGTCGTCGCAAGAAGCAATTATCTTAAGTCGTTAACTCTAAAATTTGCTGGTATTTACGGTTAAGTGAATTCAACCGTAAATACCAATATTATTAACCGCTTAACGGTTTTCTAATCGATTGTAATCTAGCAAACCCGCTTCAATGGGGTCGTGTTGCATAAAAATTTGATTAAGTTTGTCACTAAACTCCCAGAAGTCTTTTGTTGTGCGGCGCACGGCAAATGAATCTAAGAAAGCTTCGTAATCTTGTTCATTTTTAATCTGTTGAGCGCTCGCGACCAAACGCGCTAAATCTGCCTCTTTGACTCGCCAAAATACATCTGGATAACTACCAAGTAACCCGTGGACTAACGTTACATCATCATTTTTGTAATCACGATTGGCGTCCTCAGAAAACAAACTATTGACGTTATAATGAGCACTGTTACGCACCAATGTGAATATTTCAGCTTGATTACCGTCTTGAGGCTCAACCATCATCATACTTAGCTCAGGCAGAATAGATGCACTAGGACCTTTAATATTGGCTAACTGCCCTAATAAGGCCTTACTGTTTCTGTTTAGTTCGCTGTCTTGCACCCTGTAACGGTTTGGTTGGACGTCTTTTACACGCTCAGCAAAAATAGCATAAAGTTCTTTTTTATACTGCTTAGTTTTGAATTGAATGCCGCTAGGTTGATCAAATGGATTAATTTTACCTTCAACAAACTCTGTCAATTCGGGGCTAGGTTTTTGATACCAAGATGCTAACTCTTCGCGTCGACCTTTAGGCGGCAAAAATGCCAAAAAGTTTGATTCGCCTTCCATGCGCAGAAAATCCATGTACAACCGGGTCATCAATTGATGACCATAATTCCCGTATACGTCGAAACCAGCGACAAGTAGATAATGTATACGTTCGAGTAAAGCGTAGTCGATAACCCAAGACGTTTTAGGCGGTTTGCCCACTAACCCTTTTATTACAGTGGCATTATCGAAATGGCGAAATACTGTCAGGGTGGCGTTGTCGTTTTCATTATCCCCCGTCCATAGGTCGTCCTGGGTAAAGTGCTGCCCATCTTCCATGGCGGTATTCATAAAATTATTTCTGGCACGCATGTAGTCGCCTTGTCTTGATGCATACTCAATCCACTTTACTGCAAGCGCGCTACTCTCTTGTTCTGCGGGAAGACGCAAGTTATCTCGCTGAGAGGCGTAAAATGCGCTTATTTTAGCTGATGCAGCAACTTCTGGTTTTATAAAATATACCCAGAAGCGGTCGTTGATGACATTCAGTGCTACCTGACCACGACAAACCGGGCCTTTTATATACCCCATGATGGTATTTTGTGCTCGCTCAAGCATAAATCGGTAACGGGCATTCACTGGTAATTGGGCAAAGGCTGTCAACGGATTAGCACCAACGCCCGGTTTATAGCTAGGTAACGCAGAGACTTCGTAATCAGCGTCAACAAACCATTTTTGCCACTTATCAGTGAGCTGAGTGTGAATCGCATAAGGTTGGTGGGCTTTATTTACGATAGTAGACATCACGGGTTGCAAGCGGTAGTAAACACGCTCAACACCTGGATCGTCAAATGGACGACGACTGGCAATAACATCTATCGGTTGCCCTGAAGGGGTTCTGGAGCGCACTACATTGAAAAACTGTGGCTGTACAGCTGAATCGCTCAGTTCACTGAAATACAGATGGGTACTAAATAGGTGTTCGTAAATGTAGCGACCGCTAAGTTGCATTTTTAAGCTATCACCATTTAGAAAGGTTTCCAATTTATTGACTGCTTGTTGCAGAACGTCAGAAATTGGAGCGCGGGCTGGCATATATGCGCCACTTTCTAACCAGCTCATTAGCACACTGTGTTCATTGTCAGTAAGTTCAGGCAGCGCGTAGGGCATACCACCATAGGGTTGGCTTTTCGCATAACCGTTAAACTCTTGAATAGTAGGGCACTGTTGGCTGCGATCCGTACTCACATCAAAACGCTCATCTAACAGTTTGTCATTTGGCAGGGGATGCTGTTGTTTCAATGTTAGCATTTCAGCCAATACCGATGCTTGAGTATTCGCTCTTGGTGTTTGCGCACGCTCGTTCAACACTGGGTAAAAACCACGTTCACGCCATTCCTGTGAATCCAATGCATCTATAAACAAGCGATTCGGAGTGGCGGCTAAAATACGTGAACCGTGATAAACCTTTTCTTTGTTGGCACCTCGCTCGATTCCCTCGGGGGAGGTCATTTTCAACTGGCAGGGCGAGTCGTAACAAGCGTGGCATACAACGCAGCGCCCTTCGATGATTGGGGCCACTTGCTTCTCATAAAATAGCGAGGCTGGACTTTCTAGTGTTGATTGCGCGAGGGTGGCAGATACACGATTACTGGGGTCTTCATTACCGTAAAGCTTATTCAAATCTAGGTTAGCTATGGTTGCGCAGCCTGAACATATCAGAATGACGCCGATGAATATCTTTATCCACTTGGTGTGTGTGTTTTGCATAGGGATCCAGTGATAGCTAAGAGGCAACAAATATTTGCTTATTAATCCTAGCGCAAAGCGCTAGGATTAGCTGAAATTATAATTTTATAGGCGGGTGTCGCAAATTTGCCGCGCAGTTTACCTTGTGAATCTTGTTGACTCAAACTTTGTTAACTATCAGTGAGTCATGTGCTGAGCAAGGGCCAGTTTTCTTTGTAATTACCATGCGCTTGACAGGATAACTAAAAGCATTAACCCTATTGGCACTTAATAGATATTTTGGTTACTTATGAGTCGTGAAAGTAATGTGACATCAGTGTTCGGTCATATCTTGATTATTATCCTTGCGGGCGAGCTAATTTTCGCATTACCGTTTCATTTAGCGCGTTTTTTTCGGCCGACTTTTTTGCAGGCATTTGAGCTCACAAACACACAACTAGGTGACATCTTTGCGGTATACGGCGTGGTTGCTATGTTGTCCTATTTTCCTGGCGGCTTGATTGCCGATAGGTATGCACCTAATCGCCTAATGAGTTATTCATTATTATCGACTGCAGCAGGGGGCGTGTATTTACTCAGCGGGCCAAGTCATTTCGGACTGACTTTGTTATTTGGCTTTTGGGGGGCGACCACAGTCTTAGTTTTTTGGGCTGCAATGATAAAAGCCACACGTCTATCGGCTGCTCCAAATCGTCAGGGTTTTGCTTTTGGTTTGTTGGATGGGGGGCGAGGGCTCGCAGCCAGTTTGTTTGCCAGCGGGGGGATCCTATTATTAAGCCAAGGCGCATTTAATCCACAAGGTGACTTTAACAACAGTCATGACGCTTTTAAGGCCATTAGTTCACTCATCATTTACTACACATTTTTAACGGTTGTTGCGGCGCTGCTAACTTGGTTCTTTGTTAGTGCTGAGCGTCCAGAGGTGGATGACAACCATAGTCAAACATCTCTAGTCGCTCCACATCATTCATTCTGGAGTGCGTTGCGCATAACGCTGAATAATCCACTGGTATGGTTACAAGGCGGTGTGGTGGTTTGTGCATATTGCGGCTATAAGGCACTGGATAATTATAGTCTTTTCGTTGTGCAGGCGTTTAATTGGTCGCAAGTTGAAGGGGCGCAATTTATTACCTTCGCCAGCTATTCTCGTCCTATTGCAGCCCTCGCCGCGGGAATACTTGCTGACCGATTGCGTACCAGTCGCATGACCTATATTTTGTTCGCCTCTCTGGGATTGGCATTTTTAGGTATTGCTTGGCTTGCCAATTTCAATTCTGCGGTAACGTTATTGTTAGCTATGTTGTTGTTTACTTTTTTTGCCGTATTTGCGCTACGTGGGATTTACTTTGCCTTGGTTGATGAAAGCCAGATTAGAATGGGGGCCACTGGCACAGCAGTAGGCATAATTTCGGTGCTGGGATTTACCCCTGATATTTTCTTTGCCTCTATTTCTGGGCGCATGCTCGATGCAGGGCAAAACGGCTTTGCGTACTATTTTTTATTTATTGGCGCGATTATGTTTATCGGTTGCCTTTGCGCATTATTGTTGGCCAAGAAAGTCAGTAAGTTAGGTCGACTGAGTGACGCTCAGGCAAAAAATAGCGTTACCCATTGATAATTATCGGTAAATTTTTTAGTAAAAATGACTGAATATTGGATGTGGCTTGATGAATTGTCATATTCGCAACATATCATTAACGCTTAACATCTGTTTTAATTAAGAAAATTATAAGTAGTAGTAATCATATGTTCGGTATTTTTAAACCCGCTCCTCATCAGCCTCGACTCCCCAAAGAAGAAATCGATAAAGAATACAAAGCATTGCGCTGGCAAGTATTTATTGGGATTTTTGTTGGATACGCAGGCTATTATTTAGTCCGTAAAAACTTCTCTTTGGCTATGCCATTTTTAATTGAAGAGCAGGGCTTTACCAAAGGTCAACTTGGTATTGCTTTATCTGCTGTGTCTATTGCATATGGTTTAAGTAAGTTTTTGATGGGCAGTGTGTCAGATCGCAGTAATCCTCGTTATTTTTTGATGACGGGCTTGTTGGTCTCGTCTGCTGTGATGTTCATCTTTGGTTTTACCGATTGGGCAACACAAAGTGTCGTTAGTATCTTTTTACTGCTGTTTATCAATGGCTGGGCTCAAGGGATGGGTTGGCCCGCATGTGGGCGTACCATGGTGCATTGGTACTCTGGTAACGAAAGGGGGCGAACGGTCTCTTTTTGGAATATTGCCCATAACGTTGGCGGGGGCTTAATAGGCCCGCTTTTCATTTTAGGTATGGCATGGTTTAACGATTGGCACAGTGCTTTTTATATTCCAGCTGCCGGTGCGTCGTTAATCGCAGTGTTTGTTTATTTCATTATGAAAGATACCCCTCAATCCTGTGGTTTGCCTCCAATTGAAGAATATCGTAATGATTACCCCGCACAGTATTCTGCAGCCCATGAGGAAGAATTAACGGCTAAGCAAATCTTTATGCAGTTTGTGCTGAATAACAAACTGTTGTGGTTTATAGCCGTGGCAAATGCGTTTGTGTATTTAATTCGTTATGGAGTATTGGATTGGGCGCCAACTTATTTATACGAAGTTAAAGATTTCTCATTCGATAAAAGCTCTTGGGCTTATTTTCTCTATGAGTGGGCGGGCATACCAGGCACACTTTTATGTGGTTGGATAAGCGATAAGTGGTTTAAGGGACGACGGGCGCCAGCAGCTATTTTGTACATGATTCTGGTGCTGGTGGCCGTGGTGGTTTACTGGTTAAACCCAGCCGGTAATCCGGGCGTGGATATTATCGCGTTAATGGCAATCGGCTTCTTAATATACGGCCCTGTTATGTTAATTGGTCTCTTTGCCCTCGAACTCGTGCCTAAAAAAGCAGCGGGAACCGCAGCCGGCTTAACCGGCTTGTTTGGTTATCTAGGCGGGGCGGTTGTAGCAAATATTGCCCTTGGTTATACAGTAGATAATTTTGGTTGGGACGGCGGCTTCGTATTGCTGGTCGGCGGGTGTATCGGAGCGATATTACTGATTGCCTTAACGTTAAAGCATGAAGTTGCCCATGAGAGTCATCAGCGAGAACATTGAGGTTAGTTGGGAATATTGATTCCCCGATCCACACGATAATAAGACGTGCTAAGACAATTTGTCGCTACCTAGCGCGTCTTTTTTTATCCAAAATTTAGAATAATGAATAAATCCGTAGGGTCACCCTTGCGATTTGTTACAGATTTTTTACCGAACACGCTTTATGGCGCAGAGGCCGCGCAAGCTTAGATCTAGCGATGCATCGACTTAAAACTTCACTTCTAAACTTAACAAAGTTTGTTAGGGAATGGCCAAACGCTTGAACATTCATGACATTTCCGTTGCAAAGCGATAAGCTAACGAGATATTTCAAGCGGAAAAACAAACATGACAAATTCTGTAGTGATCAGTGGTTCGGGATTATGGAATCCTCCACACAGCATCTCAAATGAAGAGTTAGTAGATGCGTACAATGCCTATGCCATAAAATTCAATGAACAAAATGCCGATGAGATTGAAGCAGGCTCATTAGTGGCGAAACCTTTATCAAGTGCTGAATTCATCCAAAAAGCTTCGGGTATTCGCAGTCGATATTGCTATGTGAAAGACGGTATTTTAGACATCAATCGTATGCGCCCAATGATTGCGGAGCGTTCAGATGACGAGTTATCTGATCAAGCTGAAATGGCGATTAATGCCGCTAAATTAGCGTTAAAAGCAGCTAACAAAACCGCTGATGATATCGACGTCGTTATCGTTTCTTGTGCCTACACGCAACGTTCTTACCCTGCTTTAGCGATTGAAGTCCAAGGCGCGCTGGGTATTAAAGGCTTTGGCTTTGATATGCTGGTTGCTTGCTCCGCAGCCACGTTCGCGTTACACCGAGCCTATGAGATGATTACCGCTGGCACGGCCAAAGGAGTTTTGGTGATCAATCCTGAATTGACGTCTCCTCAGGTCAATTACTGTGACCGTGACAGTCATTTCATTTTTGGTGATGTAGCAACAGCGATGGTAGTCGAAAATGCGGATACCGCTACATCAGACCACGTATTTGAAATTATCAGCACTAAAGCCGTGACCCAATTTTCGAATAATATTCGTTCTAATTTCGGTTATGTTAGTAGAGCGAATGATGTTGACCCTTACGGTGCTGACAAATTGTTCCATCAAGAAGGACGTAAAGTGTTTAAAGAAGTTTGCCCGATGGCAGTTGAACATATCAGTGAGCATTTGACGCGTCACACGCTAACCACCGCCGATGTTAAACGTTGGTGGTTACACCAAGCGAATATCAATATGAATAACCTTATTAGCAAAAAATTACTTGGTCGCGAGCCCACACGAGAGGAAGCTCCGATTGTATTAGATCAGTATGCCAATACAGCGTCTGCAGGCTCCATTATTGCTTTTAGTATGCACCATAAGGATTTACAAGCAGGTGATTACGGGTTGCTATGTTCTTTCGGTGCAGGTTATTCGATAGGCAGTTTGCTGGTTAGAAAAAAATAGCGGCTAAGTCGGCGACAGTAGTTGCCGACTGGAAAAGGGATGGCTTTTTACGTCATTAGCATAAAAACGGAATAATAACGTTGGGGACAACACCATTATGCTAGCAGTTTGGGGATACGCAGCCAGTGCGTTAGGTTACGCACTGTTGCTGTTGTTACTGTTAACGTCGCGTAAATCGGGGTTAGCAAAATACTTACTAATTCTCGCTACAGCTGCTACGTGCCTGTGGTCGTTGTCACCATTTTTCATGGATGAAATTACGGTCGAACGATTAATCGTCTTCGATAATATAAAACAATTTTTCTGGCTACTGTTCTTGGCAGCCTGCTTGAAAGACAACTTTACCAGTCTCACCGGAGTGTTAAGACGCCCCGAAACTTGGTTGATTTTAGCGCTACCCATGGTCGCTATTATTGTGCCGTTATTTTTTAATGTAGCAGACAGTTGGTTGTTCTTATTTCAAACTGTGCTTGCATTGCAAGTACTGATATTGCTTGAAATCATCTATCGTCAAGCAGGGGATAATCGTTGGGCATTTAAGCCGCTGATCTTGTACCTTGGGGCAACGAACTTATTTGAGTTTGTGACGTTTGCTAACGCCCTTATGGTTGAGCAGATTGATCTCACTTACATCGCCGCCAGAGGCTTTATTTATACTGCTCTTATCCCTTTTTTGGTGCTGGCTATTCGTCGTGTCCAGCATTGGGGCGTAGATATATTTGTTAGTCGAGAGGTAGTGCTACACAGTTCTTTGCTTGTGGTGGCGGGCTGTTACTTATTTGTGATGTCGCTGATTGGTTATGTGGTTAAATATATGGGCGGAGAGTGGAGTTCCACGATCCAAATATCGTTATTTTTCTTATCGTTAGCCTTACTGGTTACTGTCTTTTTATCTGCTAGTTTCCGTACCAAAGTAAAAGTATTTATTACCAAGCACTTCTTTGCAAATCAATTTGATTATCGCCATGAATGGGTTAAATTAACCCAATCATTGGCCCATAATCGGCCGGGGCAAACCGTTTATCAAACGGTGCTTAATGCTTTTTTACAAGCGATGGATTATCAGTCGGGTTTATTGATTAAGTGTGTTGACAATAAAGTTGAGTATCTGGCAGATCAAGATGCAGAGCCATTATGCGAAGATCAGTTGATTGTGATGCAGCAGTTTTTTGACTATTTTCAGCATAAAAATTGGATTATTGATATCGCTGAATTGCGCACTAAACCTTTTGTGTACGAAGAGTTAAAGGTTAATCACGCGGCACTCAATAAAGCCACCTTTCAATTGGTGGTACCCATATACCGTGAGGAAGTATTTTGGGGATTGGTTTTAATGACTAATACCAAAGAAACACCACGCAGTCTAAATTGGGAGCTACGAGATTATTTAACCGCAGTGACGGACCAAGTCGCCAATTTCTTATTTCATCACGAAGCGGCGAAAGAGGTGGCTGAAAACGCTCAATTTGCGGCGTTTACCCGTATGTCGGCTTTTGTTCTTCACGATTTGAAAAATGTATTGGCGCAAATTGATTTGATTTTATGTAATGCTGAGCAGCATAAAGACAATCCTGAGTTTATCGATGATACTTTTGAAACATTGCATCATACTAAAGCGCGGATGGAAAAAATGCTGCGCCAGCTATCTGAGAAGAATTCTGACTTGGCCAGTCCTCAGCGCTTATGTCGTATATCCCAGTGCATAGACAATGTTATTCAACAACGCTGCGCCAATCAACTGCCCAAAGTGGAGTTGAACGTTATAAGTGAAACGGATGTCGTGTTAGATCAGGATAAATTCGCCAATGTGATGTATCACTTAATAAGCAATGCCCAGCAGGCCACTGCTGATGATGGCTTTGTGCGGGTGGAAGTAGAGCATGCTCCGCAAAACACGCAGATGGTTGTGACCATTTCTGATAATGGCTCGGGAATGAGTAAGACGTTTATTCAGCAACGTTTGTTTAAGCCTTTTGATACTACCAAAGGTAACGCAGGAATGGGTATTGGCGCATATGATGCTAAAACATTTTTGGAAAAAATTGGTGGTTTTTTATATGTTCAAAGTGAAGAAAATGTTGGTACAGTCTTTACATTGAACATACCAGCAGACTAATGAATTAAGTTGCAAGGACTATTACATGGATAAGATTTTAGTCGTCGATGACGACCTAGGCATTCAAAAGCAACTAAAGTGGAGTTTTACTGGGTATGACGTGGTATTCGCAGATGATAGAGCATCGGCCATTACGCAATTACGTCGCCACGAACCCAAGGTTATTACGCTGGATTTAGGCTTGCCGCCTGATCCGGCAAACGCCACTGAAGGACTTGCCGCGTTGCAGGAGATACTGGCATTGTCACCGAACACTAAGGTGATAGTGGTCACGGGCAACAACGATAAGCTCAACGCGTTAAAAGCCATTGAGCTAGGTGCATACGATTTTTATCAGAAGCCAATAGACTCAGATACTATTCAACTGTTGGTTAGCCGCGCCGCCCAACTTTACGACTTAGAAAAAGAGATCCGTCACTTATCGGCTGTCGCGCCCTCAATGGATAGGATAATTGGTAATAGTGAACAGATTCTAGCGGTTAGCAAAAAAGCAGAACGTATCGCGCAAACCGATATAAGCACCTTATTATTAGGCGAAAGTGGAACGGGTAAAGAAGTATTCGCCCGCAGCATTCACGAGCATAGTCTACGTAAAAATAACGCGTTTGTGGCGATTAACTGTGCCTCAATTCCGGAAAATTTGCTCGAAAGTGAATTGTTTGGCTACGAAAAAGGCGCGTTTACCGGCGCAAATAAAACCACCCCAGGAAAGATTGAAAGTGCCCAGGGCGGTACATTGTTCTTAGACGAAATAGGCGATATGCCAGTCGGTTTACAAGCCAAAATGTTGCGTTTTTTACAAGAGCGAGTCATTGAAAGGGTGGGTGGTCGCTCAGAAATACCGGTCGATATTCGGGTTATTTGTGCGACTCACCGTGATTTATCATCGATGGTAGCTGAAGAAACGTTCCGGGAAGATTTATATTATCGTATTGGGGAGATCAATATTTTGATCCCGCCGTTACGCGACCGCGGAAACGATGTAATCTTATTGGGTAAAACATTTTTAAATCAGTATAACGAAGATTTTAAAACCAAGGTCAAAGGCTTTAGTGACAGTGCTGTTCAGGCTATGTTACAGCATCGTTGGCCGGGTAATATTCGTGAATTGCAGAATAAGCTGAAGTCTGCGGTTATTATGACGGAGACTGCCTATATTCAACCTGATGATTTAGGTCTTCAAGTGAATGAGCACCAAAGTGTGATGCCTACATTAAATTTGCGTGAAGTGCGCGAAGAAGCCGAGAGCCGAGCGATTCGGCATGCTTTCCAAGTGGCTGAACGTAATATGTCGCGCACGGCTGAATTACTGGGTGTGACACGTCCTACCTTGTATTCACTTATAGATAAATACCATTTAGAGGACATTAAAACGGGCTCTTAGTTTATGTATGCTTGCTGGCTTAGACTGTAATGACAATTATCACGATGGTTAATACGATTAACACCAGTCAAATGGTAACTGAGGCGTAGATGCATTGGTTTAAATATGCACTGGCGCTTTTATCTTTGGTGGGCTTTTGGTTTGCTGGTTTGCTTCTGAGTCAGTTCATTGCGTTGCCCGCCTCATTACTTGGCTTATTATTGTTGTTACTGGCCTTGATGTGGCTAAAACAAATTCCCAGTGCGTTATTGCGCGTGTCGCAGTTTGTACTCGGGCATATGTTAGTGCTATTTGTCCCTGCAACGATGGGAATTTTATTATTTGGTGAAAAACTCGCTGGTAACCTGTGGTGGTTAGTATTAACGATTATTATCAGCACTGTCATCAGCTTGGGCATTACTGCGTGGATTGCTCAACGCCATTGGCAGAATCATGAGCCAGCAGATATTCCGATCGAGGATCACGATGATTAAGACTAAGAACGTCTATGCTCAGTAATAATAGCGAATTACTATCAGCTGCTATTTGGGTATGCATCACCCTATTGGTATATCTTGGCTCACTGCTCATTTACCGCGTATTAGGCAGTCGGCCTCTTTTTCATCCAATGATTTTTTGTATCGCTATTCTAGCCATGCTGTTGTTTTATGCAGGGGTCAATGTGAAAGAATATCAGAGCTACACCGGCTTGTTAAGCTGGTTACTTGGGCCGGCAACAGTAGCATTAGCCATTCCTTTATATACGCAACTTAACAGTATAAAGAAAAATGGTTTGGGCGTTATGCTACCTATAATAGTGGGTGGCGCGTTAGCCCCCTTACTGGCCTTGATTGGCTTGTACTTTTTGCCGATGGAAGCCAGCATAAAGCTAAGTTTTCTGACTAAATCTATCACTACGCCCCTAGCGATTGAGACCAGTCAATATATTGGCGGCATTCCTGAGCTAGCTGTAGTGATTGTGATTTTTACCGGTATTGTCGGTGCGATATTTGCCGCCAGTATTTATCGATTGTTAGGTGTTAAATCGGAACAAGCTCAAGGGATCGCACTAGGCACAGTTGCCCATGCAATAGGCACGGCTCAAGGATTTCAAATGAGTCAAAAAGTCGGCGCGTTTGCCTCATTAGGTCTATGCATAAATGGTGTGTTAACTGCGATAATTCTACCTATTATTTTCTTTCTATTCAGCTAGTGGTGCGAATGTTGCTTAGGTAAGTTTATGTGTTGAATAAGCGTATAAATTGAACTCGCTTATCAATGACGTTTAGCTTATTGAAATGATGAAATTATCTTTGTCATTAAAAGACAACATTTCACGGACTCTGGTTACCACATATGTGCAAATTATCACACTACCCAATACCTTATTGGCTATCCCTTTTCCTCGTTACCCTTTTTTTAACGGCATGTGGTGGATCAGGATCACCAGACTCAAGTACCGACAATAGCGCAAAAGTACTTGTTAATGCGGGACCCGGCTCAACAGTCAATGAAGGAACCACAGTGAATCTTCAGGGTGATGCGGTAGGCACTACTGATGAGCTGACTTATGCATGGTCTGCTGCGCCTACGCTTGATATTACGCATGACGATAGCACTTCAGGAGTCGCATCTTTTGTGGCGCCAACAACCAGTGACAGCCTGACTTATCGCCTTACATTGCAGGCAACCGACGGTAACGGAAACGTAGGTTCAGACTCATTAGATATAACGGTTTTACCCCTAAATACTAAACCTAACGCGTTGATTACTTACCAACCTTTAGATGGTTTTAACAATAATATATTTCCAGCAGGAATGGACGTTACTCTAGATGGTAGCACGAGCACTGACGCAGACGCAGCGGACGCCAGTGACCCCATTGCCGCATATCAATGGCAACAACTTGCCGGAGTTGGTGTACTTTCTGGTGTAAGCAAAGATGCCAACAGCATTTCTTTTACCACCCCCATTTTGGATGAAGACACGAGCTTGACGTTTGAGCTTACGGTAACCGATTACGAAGGTGGGACGGATAGCCAAGAGCTTACGATAACCATTTTAAGTGCTCGCAACAATGTGCCGACGGTTGATGCAGGTGTCGATCATCAAGTATTTTCAGGGGAGAGTATCTTGTTATCTGGTATCGCAGATACCGCCATACCGTCAGCGAAACCGCTTACCTTTCTATGGTTAAAAGATTCCTTACTTGAACCACAAATTAACAACGCCAATGTGCTACAGACCTTTGCGGTAGCGCCAATGGTAAGTAGTGCTCAGGTGTTAACGTTTACGTTGCAGGTGACAGATGCAAACAACAACGAAGTAGACGATAGTATTTCGGTTACGGTTAAGCCTTTCCCCCGCAGTTTAATTAACGATACTGGCGTCACTCGTCAAGGTAGTACTAATGCTATAAATTCGTCTCATCAAGCTGATTACCCAGCGCAAGACGGTCAGCGAGGGCGCGACATTATTGCCAATAATAATATGTTAACTAAAGCGGGGCGCGGTGAGGGCGGATTCGATTTCACTCGTCTGGATAACATTGGTGACGAAGTGGATGATGTCAGTCAACCTTGGCGTTGTGTGCGTGACAATGTAACCGGACTGGTATGGGAAATAAAAACCACGACCGGTGACTTACATGGTCGTCGTCATACCTATAGTTGGTATGAGGAAGAAAATAACGGAGGATACAGCGGCCCATTGAACCCAAGTGTGCCGAGTTGTTCTATCAGTAACTGCAACACTCAGGCGTTTGTTGATGAAGTGAATGCCCAAGGGTTATGCGGATTTTATGATTGGAAATTGCCCAACCATAATGAACTATTGTCCGTGGTACATTTTGGTAAATCGACCACGCCATTGCTAGATACAGATTATTTTCCTTATGCAGATGATGGATCAACCAGCACCTTGTGGTACTGGACATCACAAACGAGTGTTGATGGAACTAACGAGGAAGCGCAAAACGCTTGGGCGATTGATTTTTCATCAGGTAACGATAATTTTTTAAATAAGTCTACAGCGGTCAATGTGCGCTTAGTTAGAGCAGGACGATAATATGAGAAAGTTATTAATTTTGGCCCTACTTAGTTTTAATGCAAGCGCACAAACATGTCTTGATAGTGTGAGCGAAACTGCAAGCGCGGAGCAGTTTGTGGTCAATACTGATGGCACGGCCACGCATACCGAAAGTGGTCTAATGTGGATGCGCTGCAGCCTTGGGCAAACTTACAGCAATGAAAGTTGTATAGGCGAAGCCGATGAACTGAATTGGCAGCAAGCGTTAGATGATGCTCATGGTTATACCTTTGCTGGTCTAAGCGGTTGGCGGGTACCTAATTTGAAAGAACTCGCGACCCTGACTGAGCGAGCGTGTGTGCGCCCAGCGATTAATGAAATTGTTTTCCCTGATACATTATCCGATGATTACTGGACATCGACTCCTTCTGTGACCGATGCCAGTCGAGCTTGGGTGGTGGCATTTTTTAACAGCAGTAATGCGCTGAAAGAAAAACGTTTATTCGTATATACCCGACTAGTGAGAACAGTCGATTAACCTATATTTTAATTCGATTATCGTATCGTGCTTTCAATACCGAGATTTAATGGTCAGAATATCTGGGTCTTTTTAAGTTAGCGGTTTGATATGCGTTTTTTGTGGTTAATTTTTCTGTGCTTCCATATAGCCAATGTAAAAGCTGAATATAAGTGTGACGTCGAGTTAAACTATGGGTTAGTGGTAACGACAAATCAGATCAGAGTCATTGATAACAGTCGTACCGTTTATCAAATTAACGGTGACGATCAGCTGATTGTTCAAGGACAGTGGGTAACGCTGTCGCCCAAACAGCAAATAGAATTGAAAGAACTGGCTGATGGTGTGTACCACGTCGTACCAAAAATGATTTTACTGGCCAGCGAAGGTGTTGAACTGGCCATTGAAACAGTTGAACATGTATATCTAGGATTAGTAGGGGACGAGCACGATAGCTACGAAAAACTTCGCTCGTCTCTTGCCAGAGTACAGTCCCGAGTCAAAGAAAAATTCATACATGCGGGCAGTAATTTTTATATGGGTCCGGGCACACTTGAGAACGTGGACGATTTAGTCGACCGTGAACTCGAAGAGCAAATCGAAGAAGCAATGAATACCTCGCTCGGGGGGATTTTATCGGCGATTGGTGGTTTGGTTTCAGAAAGTACCAGTACCGAAGAAAAAATTGCTAAGTTAGCTGAAAAAATTGACAGCATCGGCAATTCCGTAGATGAGGTTATTACGTCCAAAGGCCAGACTTTACAGCAAAAAGCACACTGGTTTTGCAACGAATTTAATCGTCTTGATCGAGTGGAGAATCGTTTGCGTCGAGATATTCCCGAGTTGGCGCAATACGATGTAGTAAGCAGCGCGAAGTCCCGCTCTCATTAAATGGCTATTCGCCGTTGTTATTACATATAAAGACTGGGGTTGGCGCCTGTCCGCTGCTAGTATAGCCGCCGTTTTGCGTTGCTAGTCAAAGATCCTTTACTATGAATTTATTCCGTCAAGATGCTGTTGAATGGCTGGCAAATCTGCCAAGCGCCAGCGTCGATTTAGTGATAACTGATCCACCATATGAATCATTAGAAAAACATCGAGCCAAAGGCACCACTACACGCCTAAAACACAGTAAAGCGTCGAGCAATGACTGGTTTGAAATCTTCCCTAATAGCCGTTTTACTGCGCTAGTAGAACAGATTTACCGGGTGTTGAAACCCAACAGTCATTTTTACTTGTTCTGCGATCAGGAAACCATGTTTGTGGTTAAGCCGCTTGCTGAGGCTGCTGGTTTTACTTTCTGGAAACCACTGGTGTGGGACAAATGCGCCATAGGAATGGGCTATCACTATCGAGCGCGTTATGAATTCATCCTGTTTTTTGAAAAAGGTAAACGTAAATTACAGGACTTAGGTATGCCTGATGTGTTGCAAGAAAAGCGCGTTTGGCGGGGTTATCCGACGGAAAAGCCCGTGCCGCTAATTGAAAATCTCATTATTCAAAGTTCAAGGGAAGGGGATATCGTCATAGACCCATTTTTTGGTTCTGGTGCGACGTTAGTGGCGGCAAAAAATCTTAAACGTCTGTGGCAAGGTGCCGACTTATCACAGTCGGCACTCGAGCATGCTGCTAAGCGATTAAGAAGTTGACCCTAAGTGGGGATAAATCATCATTTATACCAGCATTTCTAGTAATGAATTAAGGTAACGTCGGCCAAGTGGGGTGACTTGCCAATGGGTGTCTGTTTCGGCTAACAAACCTTTTTCGATGGCGCTGTTTAAGTTGGCTTTTAATTCGGTTTGCTCATCCATGACTAGCCCGGTGAAATCGGTGAAATCTTGTTTAGGACAGGCTTCAAGTAAGCGTAATCGATTCATAAAAAACTCAAACGGCAATTCGTCATCTTGCACGATATGCCGCTGGTGCATATAGGAACGGGTTAAATCCATGTAGCCTTTAGGGTGTTTCACTTTAACGGTACGAACGATATGGCCCGTGTCTTTTAAGGTGATTTTACCGTGTGCGCCACAACCGATACCCAAGTAATCGCCAAATCGCCAATAGTTAAGATTGTGCTTACATTGCTGGCCGGCCAAACTATAGCCAGATATTTCATATTGCTCATAGCCCGCGCTACTAAGTATATCGTGGCCTTGTTCTTGAATGTCCCACAATATATCGTCGTCAGGCAGTATAGGCGGCTTAGAATGAAACTGGGTATTAGGTTCGATGGTCAGCTGATACCAAGACAAGTGCGGTGGTTGCTGGGCAATACCTTGGCGTAAATCAAATAAAGCATCGTCAATGGACTGCTCGGGTAGGCCGTGCATCAAATCAAGGTTAAAACTGTTTAAGCCAGCATTACGTGCATAACCTGCCGCGTTGAGTGCTTGTTGCTCGTCGTGTATACGGCCAAGTTTTTCTAACTTTTCTTGCTGAAAGCTTTGTACACCAATTGAAATGCGGTTTACCCCCGCTTTGGCAAAACCGTTAAAACGCTCGCTTTCCACTGTACCAGGATTTGCTTCAAGCGTGATCTCGGCATCGGATGCTAAATTCACCCGCTCACGCACGCCTGCTAATAAACGCCCAATGGCCTCGGGGGAAAAGAGACTAGGCGTGCCGCCACCAATGAAAATACTGCGCACGGGGCGATCACCAATAAACTTGGCGTCTTCGGCTAAGTCATCCAATAAATGACTGACATATTCGGCTTCAGGCAAGGTACTTTGCTTTTGTCCATGGGAGTTAAAGTCGCAATAAGGGCACTTTTGCACACACCAAGGTATATGAATATACAAAGCAACGGGAGGGAGTTGTAGTGTTTTAACGAGCGCAGAAGCTGCCATTGATGTCGAACCGCTATGCATGTTGTTGCTCACGTTGCTGCTTAAAGAGTTAATCAAGATCAGTACTTAATTTGACAAGTAACTGTTGCAGGGCTTGGCCGCGATGACTTAGAGCGTTTTTCTGCTCTTTGCTTAGCTGCGCCGAGGTGCACTGCTTTTGTTCTACCCAAAACACTGGGTCGTAACCAAAGCCGCTTTCACCGCAGCGCTCGTGCGTAATCTCACCATGCCATTCGCCTTGGCAAATTATCGGTGTGGGGTCATCGGCACTGCGCATATAAACTAATACGCATAAAAAGCGTGCTTGGCGTCTTGCAGGTTCAATATCATTCAGTGAGTGGAGTAACTTATCAATATTGTCGCTATCGCTGGCATTGCTGCCGGCATAACGCGCTGAATATACACCCGGTGCACCGCCTAATGCATCAACGGCTAAACCTGAGTCATCAGCAATGGCAGGTAAACCGGTGATTTTGGCTGCGTGTCGAGCTTTGATTATGGCATTCTCAACAAAGGTGGTGCCGGTTTCCGCCACCTCAGGTACGTCAAATTCGCTCTGCGGAATAATATTTATCTTTAGTGGACTAAGTAGCTGACTTAGCTCGGCCACTTTACCTTTGTTGCCTGTGGCTAATACGATTTTACGTGACAAGGGGGAACTCATGCATTGGACTGATATAACCGAATTTTACCTGTTTAAGGCCGTAATTGATATTGCACTGTGGCGCTCTTTTATCCACATCGATGGTGGGGGCTCATTACTATTATGCCTTGCTGTTGATAGGTAAATTATTTATTCTTGATTGCATAAATAGAGTGTACCGTTTTTTATTTCGCTACTATATTTTCAAAATTTAGCTGCTTACTAGCGCAAGGATGCATTATGGATTTTTTAGCCAAATCACTTCTACTTAGCAGTGCGAGCCTAATGGCAGGATATACCCTAGCTGCTGTGGATCCTCAATCTAAAACCAAAATAAAAGCCGAAATTCAGACTCAGTTGGTCGCAGTAATCAAACCTAGCACGGTGCTTTTAGAGTCATCTAAGCTCCCTGAGCCTATAGAGCGTGTAGCACCTAAATACCCAGTAAGCATGGCGCGCAAAGGCGCAGAGGGCTGGGTACAACTGAATTTCGTGGTGGGTACTGACGGCAGCGTAAATAACATAGTCGTCGTTGATTCAACGGGCATGCAAGATTTCGAGAAAGCCGCTGTAGCAGCAATGAAAAACTGGCAATACAGCCCCGCGTTTATTGATGGCAAGCCAATCGAGCAATGTTACAACAAAGTTCAAATGGACTTTCAGTTAGATGGAGGAGTAAGAGGGGTTAGGCGTAAGTTTAAACGCAATTATGAAAATGTACGAGAAGCGTTAAACAGCAATGATATTTCCTTAGCGCGTGAGTTGAGTGACAGCATGAAAGACAAAGGTTTGCTCAATAGCATAGAGTTTGTCTTCTATTCGTTGCTAAGAGCTGACTTGGCAAAAGCCAAGAGCGACGATCTTGCAGAGCTTAAACACATTGAACGTATCTTGAATACCGACAGAAAAGGTGAATATTTGGGCAACGAAGCGTATTCCTTACTGCTAAATCGCATGTTTGCGCTGCAACTAACGCAAGCGCAATACCTTGATTCCTTGGATACATTTCAGCGTATCGAAACCCAACAGAATAACGACGAAAATATCGCCTTGCTTAAACCCTATGTGACTAAGGTGCTTAATTTACTTAAAAGCGACAAGGTGATTTCGATCCCCGGTAAAGTAAAGCAAGACGGTGATTGGTGGCATGAATTGAGTCGAAGTGCCTTTAGCTTGCAAGATGTAAGCGGTAAGCTAAATTCTGTTGAACTGCGTTGCCATAACAAAAGGGAGTTATACAGCGCTACAACCGATAGCATATGGCATATCCCTGCCAGTTGGGGACGTTGCAGCGTAAGAGTGGTAGGTGACTCCGATAGCCAATTTACCCTACTAGAAATGCCTAACCAGAATAATCCGAGCTGATTTCGAGCTATTCTTCAATCATAAAAAAACCTGCAATTGTGCAGGTTTTTTTATGATTGAACGTGTGCTAAAAAGAGCAGTAATTAGCTTTTGTTCTTTTTCTTCTTGGCTTTTTTCTTCAAAGGTACACCCGCCGCTTTTTTGGCGCGGTTACTCATTTTTTTCTTGGCCGGTGGCTTAGCTTCTTTATTTTTCGGGCGCAGCTCATCAATCACACGGCGTTTAAGGGGCTGCTCCGTGTAACGTTCAATTTTAGGCACGATTGCGATATCGTGTGCTTCGACGATCGAAATAGCGGTGCCTTTGTTACCTGCGCGACCCGTACGACCAATACGGTGTACATATATATCAGCAGTACGTGGCATGTCGTAGTTAATAACGTGGCTGATGTTTTCTACATCAATGCCTCTGGCAGCTACATCGGTGGCGATAAGAATTTTGACTTCACCGGAGCGAAATTTAGCCATGGATAAATTACGTTTATCTTGCGGCATCTCACCTTGTAACCAACATACAATAAAACCGTCACGCTCTAATACCTGCTTTAATTCGTTCAGACGGTCGCGAGTTTTAACAAAAACGACCGCTGATTCAACCTGATGTGTCAGAATATGCTTGAGCAAGGCATATTTGTGTTTAGCATCGTCAGCTAGGTGTAACCACTGATGAATTTTACCTTGTTCTTTGCGACTCGGAGCGGCTTCAAGTTCAACGGGATCATTCAGAATATCTTTTGCAAAGCGGCTAATGCCAGCACCTTCAAGAGTGGCTGAAAACAACATGCTTTGTTTGCGCCAGCGAGCTTCAGCAGAAATCTGGTTTACGATTGATGAAAAGCCCATATCAAGCATACGGTCCGCTTCATCTAAAATAAGGCATTCAATATCACGGCAATCAAAACTTTCTTGTTCAATGTGTTCGAACAAACGCCCCGGGGTCGCAACAAGAATATCTAGATTTTTTTCTAGTGTGTCTCTGTCGGTACCATAGTTAATACCACCTGTTATCACTCCGCAGACGATATCCGTGTATTTGCTTAGCTCTAAAGCCTGATTATAAACCTGTTGGGCGAGCTCACGAGTCGGGGTTAAGATTAAAATCCGCGTCGAGCCAATACCGCGACGGGGGTAATCTAGTATAAATTGGCAAACAGGCAATAAAAATGCTGCTGTTTTGCCCGTACCTGTAGGGGCTGAGGCAAGAATATCTTTGCCTTCCATCGCTGCTGGAATAACCAACTGCTGAATACTGGTGGGTTCTATGTAGCCTAACTCAGCGACTGCGCGGCAAAGTTCATCATCTAGGTCTAGTTGCTCAAACATGGCGTTTCTATGCTTCTTAAAGTTGTACTTAATATAATGGGCGCAAAAACAAAACTGTTAAGCTCCCGAGATGCCTAAGGCAATTAACGAGTTTAATTCGTTGGGTAGCGCTGCTTTAATTCCTGATAAACCTTATCGCTGTAATCAGGTAAAGCAATGTCTAATGTGTTTAACACATCGACTAGGTGTTCGTTGTCTTCACGGCCGTGCCATAGCTTTAAGTAGCTACCATCTTTATAACCGTTGTCTTGACGGAAGAAGTTTAATACATTTTTACCCACATACTGACGATACAGTTCATCGGCGGTCATATCAGCTTGCTCGACAATTTTGATGAATAAAGACACATCGAATCGATTGGCAGCGCAAAGACCTGTCATCAATTGCAAATTGTCGAGTATATCCAAGCTGCTAAATGGGTAATCTTTACCATCAAACGTAACACTGTTATTACCGGATGCAAGTTGTTCGGCAATGACACAGGCAGACTGACTGATATCACCCTTGAACTGGATAATGATCGACGATAAAGCAAAATGCCAAATATCCACCAACTCCATTTGCAACTGTGATAAATCTTTATGTTGGGCTTTCCACCATTTCCAACCGTGATGCTCAATACCCTCGACTGATTCGATCATTGCCGCGCGCAAATATGCATAGTTCGCGCTCAACCAATTTGGGTTCACTTTATAGTTCATGCCTTCTTGTAATGTCAGCATAGTGTTTAATTGAGTGGTGGATAACATGGTAAGCCTTGTTTGTTCTGATTATGGTCTGGTTGCTACAAAAAGCGGACGGGTATTATGCCACGTTTGCAGCGATAGCATGAATGCGTTTTTGCCTGAGTTGTTGTTTTATTTCTGCACCTTTATATCCAGCTTGTACGATTTCCTGCACGTTGACTTCTTTAGCGAGTAAGTAAGCCTGCCAAATATAGTCGGCATTAGGATAAGGGCTGTCTTCAAAGCCTGTTCTGCCGCGTGCATCTGCTGTACAAGCTAACAGCAAATCAGCAAAGCGCTCGGGTTTACGCCATACGTCACAGTTATCTAGAAAGTCGTTGATGGTCGAAGCCTTTAACTTGAATGCGTGGTGAACATAGCTGTGATACTCGCTCATTAATATGGCTAAGTTGCGGCAATCATTAGGCACTTTTAAGCGCTCACACAATGTGTTGATAGGTGCTATACCGAGTTTCTCGTGCCCCTTGTGAGACGGCCACAGCGTGGGATCGGTTAAACCTTTACCCAAGTCATGTACCAAGGCGGCAAAACGCACAGACAGTTTGTTCGATATGCGTACAGACTGTTCAAGTACCATCATGGTATGAATACCAGTATCTATTTCTGGATGCCATTTGGCCGGGTTTGGTATGCCCCATAAACAATCTAATTCAGCAAACCAGACCTTTAACGCGGTGCACTCGCGCAATGTCTCAAAATACACTTGCGGGGTATCTTCAAGCAGGCTTTTAGCCGTTTCGACCCACACACGTTCCGCGCTTAAATTCGCTAGTTCACCAGATTGGCTGATATCACGCATAAGCACTTTCGTCTCATCGGCAATGGTAAAACCGTAACTGGAGTAGCGTGCCGCGAAACGCGCTACGCGTAATACACGCAGGGGATCTTCGACAAAAGCAGCCGATACATGGCGCAAAATGCGTTTATTAAGATCACCCTGACCATCAAACGGGTCGATGATATTGCCTGCGTCGTCCATGGCCATTGCATTCACCGTGAGATCTCGGCGCATTAGGTCTTGCTCTAGGGTAACACTAGTCGAAGTATCGCATTCAAAACCGGTATAACCCTGGCCTACTTTACGTTCAGTGCGCGCCAAAGCATATTCTTGTTGGGTTGTAGGGTGCAGAAATACCGGGAAATCTTTACCTACCTGCTGATAACCTTTAGCAAGCATGTCTGCTTCGCTGGCACCGACAACAACCCAGTCTTTATCTTTTATCTGGCGATTAAGAAGTTTATCGCGTACCGCACCACCAACTAAATATACCTGCATACATACCTTAAATAATAAAATCACCTTATTATGCCTGATTTGTGCTGATAGCAAAAATCGTTGCCATATTGGTAATATGGATTCGATGTTGAATCAACGTCTTGATCAATCGCTAATTTGATGTCGAAGAGCGCAAGACATACGCTGTTTCACTAAACACAGGCTTATTTTTGACAAGTTTAGATGAAGTGGTTAGTTTATCCTCCGCTTATCCTCAAACTGTCATTAGAAGCGTTGTTATGTATCTCAATTATTTCGGACTTTCAGATAATCCGTTTTCCATCGCGCCTAATCCAGCGTACTTATATATGAGCCCCAGACATAAAGAAGCTTTAGCGCACCTAACGTTCGGTTTGCGTGAAAGTGGCGGATTTGTGATGCTAACGGGAGAAGTGGGTACAGGCAAAACCACTGTCTCGCGCAAATTAATGCAGCAATTACCTGATAATACTCAGGTAGCCATGGTGCTTAATCCGACTTTATCGGCCATAGAGCTATTAGCCTCCATTTGCGATGAGCTAAGTATTGAGTATCTTTATGAGCGGGCCAGTCTTAAATATTTTACTGATTTGATCCTTAATAAATTAGCGACCAACCATAACAGCGGCTTGAATACGGTTTTGATTATAGATGAAGCTCAGCATTTGTTACCTGAGGTCCTTGAGCAATTACGTTTGCTAACAAATCTCGAAACGAATAGAGAGAAATTATTAAAGGTAGTGTTGATAGGCCAGCCAGAATTGCAACAGCTTTTGAAACGCAATGAGTTGCGCCAGTTGGCTCAGCGGATCACGGCTCGTTATCACTTGTTGCCGCTTACATCGGGTGAAGTTAAAGCCTATATCAGCCATCGCTTGGGCGTGGCCAATGGCGACAGTAGTGTTTTCAGTTCTGGCGCGTTAGGTGCGGTGTATCAAGTGACAGGGGGTATACCAAGAGTCATTAATTTATTATGCGATCGCGCGTTAACCTTGACGTTTACTAAGCAATCCCCCGTAGTACATACACATATTTTTTATGCCGCAGCTGAGCAAATTTTAGGCGCAGACGTAGTCGCGCAACGTCGGGGCAAACAGCGCAATTTATTGTTAAGCGCTTTATTTGTTGTCGCCTTGGGTGTTGGGTATTTAGGAGGCAGTTGGTATGGATAACCTCGTAACTATCGACGCGTTATTGCCAGGCATGGTGATTGTTCAAATCACACAACAGAATGGACCGATAAAAATACGTAAATCAGGTTTAGTAACCAGTATGGAAATGGTCACTGGACTTGGTGAAATGGGGGTTCAACAAGTAGAGATTGATCCAGCGCAAACCGTCGAAATAGATAAGCCAAAAGTACAAAAATCACAAACCCAAAAGTTATTAGAGAGTGATCGTTTAAGTGAGCATGGCGCAAATGCGGCTGTGTCTGATCAGTTCAATCGCAGCTTATTTCTACCATCGGTCCAGGCATTGCCGTCACGATGGCAATACTATGCTAAGCCCTTGGTGCAAGGTTTTATGGTTATTTGTGTTGGTTTTGCATTAGGCTGGGGAGCGTCAGTTGCACCTAAGTGGTTGGACAAGCTCGATATGGCCGGAATGCTAAAGCAAGCCAATAACAGTGAGCAGGTTGATTTAGCATCGAAAGTGGCGAATACCAATTCTACGGGCTCCACTGAGGTGGTTGCCCAATCGATTGAAGAAACAAAAGAAACAAATAATACTGACACTAGCCAAATTGCAAAGCCCGAAATAGTCAATACGTCATCAAATGATGTCCAACCCAAGCAAAACAAATCACTAGCCCGCACTAACGTCGATCCTAGTCAATCACAGGACCGTAAAGTAAATACTGTTGATAGTCGGACTAGCCAGCGTTACGGAACCGAACAATCGAGTTCTAGAATATCAGCTGATTTACTGAAACGATTTGAAAAAGCCATTACCGAAATAGACAATGAGCCAGACAAAGACTTTGAACCTACACAAACGAAAAGTATAGATACGCCTCGCATTGATCAGTTGCCCGCATGGGTACTCACTCAGCTTCCGCCAATGGTATTTTCAATGCATATGTATTCTTCCTCTGAACAAGATCGTTGGGTCGAGGTGAATAATAGGCGACTACATGAAGGAGACATGATTGACGACAAAGTTCAAATCGAACACATTGAGCCGCAAAACGTTATCCTGAATTATCAAGGACAAACTTTCAGTATGTCTGCTCTTAGCGAGTGGTAATCCGTCAACACCGCAGACCACCTGCTTAAACACGTCATTGGCTAGAAATGTACGGTTTAATATGCATAATGCGATGACTGAACACGGATTACCGCGATTATGGACACATAACAGACATGTTAGCCAAGGAACTGCACTGCATCACTGCTATATTAATACCAGTGTTATGCATGTGGCTAAGTTTTATCAGCCACGCAAGTGAATTAACAAGCCAGAACACGACAAAGACTAACCAGCAGAGTGAGCAACTAGAAAACCGTTCTTTTGTGGCGAGGGTCTCTGGTACTTCTTCAGCGCTTGTAAATACGACCAGTGAACAGATCAGATTGGCAACGGGAGAAGGTTATTATCCTTATGTATCTCAACGTTTGCCTCAGGGCGGATGGTCACAAGCTTTGGTAGTAGGCACATTCTTAGAAATGGGTCATAAGGTTGATATTCATACTTTACCTTGGGGTCGCGGTCAGATGTGGACCGAAGAGAAACGGTTTTTAGGAACCTTTCCATATGTTTATTCTGCGCAAAGGGCGGAGAAATTTTTCTTCTCCACTGCGATCAATTATATTTCTGTACGTTTCTATGTGGCTAAGACATCTAATATCACTGATATTCAGCAACTAAAAAATAAGCGCTTATGCCTTCCCTTTGGTTACAGCGATGACTTTGCTCATGATGGGGTCGTCGACAAACTAAATTTAAAGATAAATCGAGTGCTCGATGGCGCAGCTTGTATTGGTCATGTGCAACGTGGGTGGAGCGATGCAGGGCTAACCAACCGCTATGTGTCGTTAAATGAGGTAAATAATAATCGGCTGATTGATAGTGAGTTACGCGTATTACCTACAGATTTAGAAAAGGTTAATTTGCACTTTATTATTTCTAAATCTTATCCTGATGGTCAAACGTGGATGGAAAGATTCAACCGCGCATTTAGCACCCTAACGAAAGATGGCCGCAAAGCAAGCATAGACCAAAAATTTGAGCAGCTAATTACTCCCCAATAGTACCCTAGGTAGTACAACGTAAATCCAACTAATGTATAAAAACGTTTTTATATCTTGTAAAAATTGGCTGCACTCATATCAAAAACACTTTACCGATCTATTTTGTAAGATGAGGATCCGCCTAAAAATAGGCGAGGGTTAAGGGGCGCGGATATCCATTCGAATAAATCAACTGGGTTGAGCGTCTAACTATCAAGTCTAGTCATAAAAAGGCTCTATATTATGAAATTGCTTTGCGCGGCTGTTCTTGCCTATTTGTAGCTGTGGTTGACTAATAAACGTTTTTTTAAACCGAGCTTATCATCACGCTTTTTTAACCATAAAGTTTCAGATGGTTCTCAAATAGTTTCGCACGGTATCGCTTCTACAACGGATTGGTGAGCTGTTAGTTAGCGTAAATTGTGTCATTTCCTAAAAAAATTCAGTTACTTTCATCGTTGACTAAGTAGAAATATGTGACATTGGGGAGTCTTGATTAGCTGCTTTTTCTACGACGCATTAGAGGCGTATTGCCATCGGAAAAACAGGTATGTTTTCGTTTTCAGAGCAATTATTCGAGAATGATTTACCTACATAACTTTTGAGGTAGTTAATTTAACCGATATTCCTCAATGAAATATACATTTGTTAATAAAAAAAACTAAATATTTTGTGATAGTTAATATTTATTCAATTACTTTACGTGTTTTTAAGAAATGTATTTTTAACATTTGACTGTGTTTCATCGCAAAGTGAATAAAATCTATCATTTTCATTTATCTAATTTAAGCCTTTATTTATAGGGGGGGAGTGGTTTTATTTAGAATGACGCGCCGAATTTGTCATAGAGTTAACCGATTTATTAATACCTAACATTGATAATTTCCATTAATGTATTTGTAACATTTGACTACCTTGATGTTGTAAGTCTAAATTTCAATATTTTTGACCAGTAAAATGTTGACGAATTGTTAAATTAATCTTAGCATAATGAAAACGTTTACATTGCGTGATTGGTTTTAGCGTAATGGATGAATCGCATACCGAAAAATGCCATGCAATACGCATTGCAACGAAGTACTTAGCAGTACGATGCATTTTAGTGACGCGTTTCTTAGACATGGTGATTAAGCGGGGATAGTGCGAAATAAGGGCTTTCCTCTAACTTGGATGGTTTTCAAGTAACTCTACTAATAGAAACACAAAGGACGCACAATTATGAACACATACGCGAAATTTAATAAATCGCTGCTAACCAAAAGTATTTCGATACTGCTAGGCAGTGCAGTGCTTGCTCCAGCCGTTGCTGTTGCACAAGAAACGGCAAGTGATCTGGAAGTGATTCAAGTGCGTGGCATGCGCTCAAGTATTCAAGAATCTATGGGTATTAAACGTGACTCCGCGGGGGTCGTAGATGCTATTTCAGCTGAAGATATCGGCAAGTTCCCAGATACTAACTTAGCGGAATCGTTGCAACGTATTACCGGTATTTCTATTAGTCGCAGTAACGGTGAAGGCAGCCAGATCACAGCGCGAGGTTTTGGTCCTGATTTTAATATGGTCACGCTAAACGGCCGTGCTATGCCAGGTGCCGCGATACCTGGTGGCGGTGGCACGCCTAATTCACGGGCATTTGATTTCGCAAACCTAGCCTCTGAAAGTGTGCGCGGGGTTGAAGTTTATAAAACAGGCCGTGCAAGTATCGCTACCGGCGGCATTGGCGCAACAGTTAATATTAAAACGGCTCGGCCTCTTGAGGCTGTAGAAAGTGGCTTTACCGGCTCAGTGGGTGCTAAAGCATTAATGGACACCACAAATCGAGTGGGTGATGACGTGACGCCAGAAGTGTCAGGCTTCTTTAATTTTGTTGATGACGACGGTATTTTTGGTGTGTCGTTGTCGGCCAGTGTGCAGGAGCGAGATAGCTCTGCAGTAGGGGCATTTGTTAATGAATGGCGCGTTAACCCTTATGAGGGGACTATCCCTCAAACGCCTAATCAGACGGACCCAAGCTTACCAGGTTTTAACGGCCCTGCGGTCGTGATAAATAACGGCCCTGCAGATGGACAGCTATTCGCTATTCCTGCAGATTTACGTTACTCCATCGCAGATCGCGAGCGTAAACGGACCAATGCACAGCTGACTTTTCAGTACGCACCCAGTGAAGATTTAACCGCGACATTAGATTATACCTACTCTAAACAAGATTTATTTGAAGCGCGCGCTGAGCAATCAATTTGGATGGATGACGGTTATTTTTCTGAACTAACGTTTGACGATGGTATCGTTAAAACACCGATAATTATCGAACAAGAACGCCGTGATTTATTGCCACGGGATCTTGGTTTAGCAATGCAAGAACTAAATCAAATTAATGAAAATAAATCCATTGGTTTCAATGTTGAATACCATGTGAATGATAGATTAGCCTTGTTCTTCGATGTGCATGATTCATCGGCTGAAGGCCGTCCTGATGCGCCTTACGGTACGTGGACAAACCTAGGTTTAGGCGCTAACGTGAATCGTGGTCAAGGAGCTGATTTCTCGGGTGAGTTTCCTATTATGACGGTGGATTTTGACGATGTTTCCCGTGATAACCTAAACGGTAATGGGGTGCTTGACCAAGACGATGTGGGTACCGCTATTCTTGATATGAACTTTAATTCGCAGCGTACAGATATTACTCAGTTCCGTTTAGACGGTGAATACGCATTTGATGACGGTGGGATTAACTTCGGTGTTGAATCACGCTCAATGGAGAGTACTTCATTACAAGCGTTGACCCGCCGCACCATGGGGAACTGGGGGATCGAAAACCCTGGCGAGTTGCCAGCAGATTATTTAACGCCATTTAGCTTTGCTGATGAATTTGAAGACTACAACACTAACGGTATCTTTAGCCAAGGGTTTACAGGTAGCGTGGCGCAACTTGGCGCTTTTGCGGCCCAAGAATATGGCTTTGCCTTCGAAGCGGATAATCCTTATGCTACTAATCGTACTATTGAAGAAGATATATTTGCTGCCTATGTGGAGTTCGAATTAGACGGCGAACTAGGTGGTCGTCCATATAATATTTTGGCCGGCGTACGCTACGAGAGTACAGATTCAAAATCCGTTGCCAATATTAGTTTACCAAATGCAATAGCATGGGAAGGAAACAATGATTTCAACGTGCGCTTTGGCTCTGAAAGCCAGGATGTAGCAGTTGACTCTGATTATGATCATGTTCTGCCGAGTATCGATTTCGACATCGAAG
This sequence comes from Paraglaciecola sp. 20A4, assembly GCF_011378905.1. GTDB lineage: Bacteria > Pseudomonadota > Gammaproteobacteria > Enterobacterales > Alteromonadaceae > Paraglaciecola. The sequence continues at coordinate 31,826 of NZ_WTPY01000016.1, forward strand.
TCATCGATGGTGTGAAAGCGCGTTTGTCATACAGCAAAACCATTGCGCGTCCGACATATAATAATTTAAGCGCAGCGGCTTCTGTAGGCACGCCAAGTGGACCAACCCTCATTACCCAGGGGGCAACAGCCACCGCGAGTTCTGGCAACCCGTCACTTGTGCCGTTAGAGTCAGACAACCTCGACTTGTCGGTTGAGTATTACTTTGAAGATACCAGTTATGTGTCTATAGGGTTCTACGATAAACGCGTGAAAAATTTCATTGGTAATGAGCAAGTTGAAGAAAGCATATTTGGTTTGCGTGATGCGACAGCTGGTCCGCGTGCAGAGGCGGCAGCAGCAGAGCTTGAGCGGATTGGCCAGCCTTTAACCGATACAAACTTGTTTAACATGGTTGCTGCCATGGAAAACAACATTGCGTACGATTCACTAACCATTGAACAATTTGAAGCTCAATATGATGTATTGCCTAATGAAGATGACCCATATTTGACGTTCATAAACTCAAAACCGGTCAATAATAAAAGCGCGAATATATACGGTTTCGAACTTGCTGCGCAGCATTTCTTTGGTGATACCGGCTTTGGTATTCAAGCTAACTACACGACAGTTAATGGTGATGTTGGTTACGACACAACCGCTAATCCATCAGTAACTCAATTTGCGCTAGTGGGGTTAAGTGATACTGCCAACCTTGTGGCTATGTATGAGAAAGATGGTTGGCAAGGGCGTATCGCTTATAATTGGCGTGACAAGTTCCTTGATACCACCAGTCAATACGTGAATGAACCGGGTTTTACTGAGTCTTATTCGCAAATTGATTTCAACGTATCGTACCAAGTGAATGACGATTTATCGGTATTTTTAGAAGGGATTAACATTACCGAAGAGAACAGTCGCCGTCACGGTCGTACATCAGCTCAATTATGGAACTTAGAGCAACTTGGCGCACGTTACGCGCTCGGGGCTCGCTATACATTCTAGTGTTTTAATGAGTGTGTGTGCCTGTAGGTAAGCCGAGTTAATCGGCATTTCATAAGCCGCGATTTATCGCGGCTTGTTTTTTAGTTATATTAAAACAAACACACTACACAAATATACGTAGGTAGAGGTCGGTCTTGAATAGCGAAAAAGTTCAGAAGGTGGTGATCGCAGGTGGGGGGACAGCTGGTTGGATGGCCGCTGCTTCCTTATCCAAATTACTGGGAAAAACACTCGATATTACATTAGTGGAATCTGACGATATTGGCACCGTTGGTGTAGGGGAAGCAACTATTCCGCCTATCCGTACGCTGCATAAGTTACTCAATATTGATGAAAAAGCCTTTATGCGCGCCACCAATAGCACGTTTAAGCTGGGGATCGAGTTTAATCATTGGGGTCAAAAAGACGATACTTACATTCATTCATTTGGTGTCACGGGAAAAGAATGTTGGGCCGGAGAATTTCATCATTTCTGGCTACGAGGCAAAGAACTCGGGATCAACGCCCCTTTTGGAGATTACTGCTATGAGTTGCAAGCATCAAAGCAGGGTAAGTTCGCGTTTTCCGCTAACGCGCCAATGAATTTTGCGTATCACTTAGATGCGACACTTTATGCGAAGTTTCTACGTGATTTTTGCGGTGAATCAGTTACGCGCATTGAAGGTAAAATTCAGTCTGTTAATAAACATACCCATAATGGCTTTATCTCCTCGTTGACCCTGGATTCAGGCCAAGTAATCGACGGAGACTTCTTCATCGATTGTACCGGCTTTAAGGGACTATTAATTGAAGAGGCACTGCATACCGGTTACGAAGACTGGTCTCATTGGTTACCTTGCGATAGCGCTATTGCAGTGCAAACACAAGCTAATTCCGATCCACTGCCTTATACCCGCTCTACAGCCCATGATTTTGGCTGGCAATGGCGGATACCGCTGCAAAATCGAGTCGGTAACGGCATGGTCTTTTGTAGCCGTTACGTGAGTGATGAAGAAGCCAAAGAAGCACTGCTGGCGAATTTAGATAGTAGTCCAATCAATGAGCCTCGAGTCATTAAGTTTAAAACCGGTCGTAGGCGTAAAGGATGGAATAAAAACTGTGTTGCCTTAGGTTTGGCAAGTGGCTTTGTAGAGCCATTAGAATCCACCAGTATTCATCTGATTATGACGGGTATTGTACGCTTGATGCGTTTATTCCCATTTGATGGGGTGCGCCAATCTGCCATTGATGAGTACAATGAAAAGCTAACGAGTGAGTTACATAGCATTCGTGATTTCATCATCTTGCATTACAAAGTAACTCAGCGAGACGACTCGGCGTTTTGGCGTCATTGTCAGAGCATGGATGTGCCTGCATCCTTGTCTCATAAAATTCATCTATTTAAGGAAACGGGTCGTGTGTTTCTGGATGATGGCGATATCTTCCGAGTGGATTCATGGACTCAAGTTATGCTGGGTCAAGGTTTAGAGCCGAAGCAGTATCATCGTATCGTAAATGAGATGAGTGATGATGAACTGCGGCGTTTTCTCGATGGTATGCGCAAGGCAATTGAGCAGCGCGTTAGCAGTTTACCGAGTCACCAGCAATTTCTTCAACGATATTGTTCGGCAAATTAACGAATAAAGATAATAAGTGAATAACGATATGACAGGAATTTTTGCATTAAACCCTATCAAATACGATAGTATTTGCTTATTCGATGCTCGCTCATTAGGCAACACTGGGCGCTTTACGTTTTAGATTGGTAGTAATAAATGAATAACCGCAGTATTAAAAAAATTGTCGTAGTGGGCGGCGGCAGTGCGGGTTGGCTAACCGCCGGTATTATAGCCGCTGAACATCAATGCGCCTCCAGTGACAGTCAACTCCAAGTGACATTAATTGAATCCCCAGACGTTAATATTGTTGGGGTAGGTGAGGGGACTTGGCCTTCGATGCGTAATTCATTGCAACGCATAGGGATAAGTGAGACTGAATTCATCCGTCACTGCGGCGCGGCTTTTAAACAAGGTTCAAAATTTGTCGGCTGGAAAGAGGGCTCTAAAAAAGACTTCTATTATCATCCGTTTGTGGTGCCTAACGGTTATGGTCATGCAAATCAATACAGCACGTGGAAGACCTATGGTGCTGAGCAGTCCTTTGCTGATGTCGTCAGCGCCCAAAGCCAAGTATGCCAAGCTGGACTTGCCCCTAAGCAAAACGCTACCCCAGAATACGCGGGTGTGCTCAACTACGGCTATCATCTAGATGCAGGTAAATTTGGTCAGTTGTTACAGCAACACTGTACCGCAAAGCTGGGTATCACGCACATTCAAGATCACGTTGAGGGTGTGCTTAGTCATGACAATGGCGATATCAAATCTTTGATAACCCGCGATTACGGTGAACTCAGTGGGGATCTATTTATTGATTGCACCGGCGCACGTTCTTTATTGCTAGGCCAACATTTTAATGTGCCTTTTATTGACAAAAAGTCAGTCTTGTTTAATGACAGTGCCATGGCGTTACACGTGCCTTACATCAAATCTGATGCGCCCATTGAATCAGCAACTGTTTCGACTGCACAAGAAGCGGGTTGGGTTTGGGATATAGGCCTTCAGGATCGCAGAGGTGTAGGGTATACCTACTCCAGCGCCCATATCAATGATGAGCAAGCTGAGCGCACACTAAAGTCTTATGTGGCTCAGTCGATAGGTGACGAGCAAGCTGCTAAGTTACAGGCGCGTAAAATTTCTTTCGAGCCAGGGCATAGAGCATATTTTTGGCATAAAAACTGTGTCGCTGTGGGTTTATCCGCGGGTTTTTTAGAGCCATTAGAAGCCTCGGCGTTAGCACTTGTTGAGTTGTCGGCTACGGCTATTGCCGAAAATATGCCTGTTACTAGGGAACATATGCAGGTCACGAGCGATAATTTTAATCGGCGCTTCTTGTTGCACTGGGAAAATATTGTTGAATTTTTAAAGTTGCATTACGTATTGAGTGAACGCAGTGAGCCTTACTGGCAGCAGATGCGCGCACCTGAATCAATTTCATCACGGTTACGTGCTTTACTTATACAGTGGCGTTTCCAGCCTCCGAGTCGCAGTGACTTTGTACAAAACGAAATTATGTTCCCTTCTGCTAGTTATCAGTACGTGTTGTACGGCATGGGATTTGATACGGTAAACGACGTATCTTCACGGGTATTCGACCAACCGCAAAGTGCGATGAAAGATTTACAAGAAAACCAACAACAACTGCGTAAGTTAATGAGCGGCTTGAAAAGCAATCGTGATTTGCTTTCTCATGTTCAACGTTACGGTTTTCAAAAGGTCTAATACCAATTCTAATCAATAATTATTCTCTTAGAATTCATCCAGCGGGTTTAAAACAAGGCGTCGGTGTACAGCAATGGTTGTTCCCTTTCAAATACCGAGAACATAGTACAAAACCCGCTGAGGAATTCCATTCAAGCGCCTTGGTTAAGTCCTTTTAAATTTGGCTGAGCGGTTATTTTTTACTGGAGTAGGTATAAGCGACTCTTTTCGACCATTAGTCGATTATGTCGCTTTTTATCGTTTAAGTGGGATGTTTAGGTCGTGTTATTTTCTTAGGCAATAATGGTGGTCGTGATGCATTATTACGGATACGAGCATCCATAACGATTCATATACTCGGCAATGATTTTTTCTTCTTTTTCTTTGTTTCCTCTCGCTAGAATGATCATCAGGTCTTCCTTTTTTTACCTGCTTAATAATAAAAACCGTTAAATTTGTATAAAATCTCACAAAACCATTGAAAACGTTTTCATTTACATTTAACGTTACGTTAACAATGCACGACGATGGTAATTCTTTCAGGCGTTATCCATTAAGATGTGCTGACGCAAGCGCCTAAAAGGGCATTGGATATAGGAATAACAACAATGCGCCAACACATAAAGTACATGTCTGTTAAGGAAATACTTTCATGATCAAACTACCCCTTTACGAAAAGATTGGCTATGCCATGGGGGATGCGGCTGCCAATTTAGTTTGGCGAGGAGCGCTTGCCTACTTAGCGGTTTTTTATACAGATACATTCGGATTAACTGCCTCCGCAGCTGCTATCTTATTTTTAGTGGTCCGCCTCTCTGACGGTGTAACAGATATCATTATGGGTATGATTGCCGATCGAACCCATACCTCATGGGGGAAATTCCGCCCGTGGATATTTTGGTCGACACCTTTTTTGTGCGCTTTTATGGTGCTGTGCTTTACTACGCCAAATCTCAGCGACAGCGGTAAGTTGGTTTATGCTTACGTGACCTATATAGGGTTAACCTTGGCTTACACGGTTAACAATGTGCCTTATTCCGCATTAATGGGCGTGATGACCGAAGATGATAGAGAGCGCACGAGTTTATCTGGTTTTCGTTTTGCTGGAGCCTTTTTAGGCGGCTTGTTCGTAATGGGCTTTTTACCTACCTTAGTGGCTTTGCTAGGTGATGGAGACGACGTACAGGGTTACCAGTACACCATGTATGTTTTCGCAGGGTTATTGATGGCACTGATGGTGACGTCAGTAGCGACTACCAAAGAGAGAGTTGCGCCAGTTGAACATGTTAGAGGTAGCTTGCGCAGCGAGTTATGGGATTTGACCAAGCAATCTCCTTTTGTGCTGATTCCTCTGCTATCAATGTCGCTGTTCTTCTACTATCGCAATCTATTGACGGGTGTGATTTTTGTATTCGTTTTTGCCACAGCGACTTGGCTTGTTCGCCGCATGTTGAATCGTCCTCGGGGAGATGTTTCTGGTACGCAGCAAGATATGCTCGATTTATTAACCAACAAACCTTGGCTTATTTTACTCGGCATGGGCTTTTTGACCATGATGTTCAATGGCATTAAATACAGCGTTATTGCTTACTATTTTAAGTACTTTGTCGGTGATGAACTGTTAACAGGGCAATACTTTATTGCTTTGCTGGTGGTGTCAATTCTGGGGGCGCTGTGCACCAGTTATTTGGCTAATAAATTAGGCCGACGCAATTTATTTATTGTCGCTTTGCTATTTAGTAGTGCGTTGACGAGTGGCTTTTATTGGTTATCCGCTGAAAATATTACTTACATCTTTGTTCTCGGTTGTGCCGCTGAATTTTTTGCAGCCATGATGCCTACCTTGTTCTTTAGCATGCTTGGAGATGCCGCAGATTATTCTGAATGGCGTAATGGTCGTCGAGCGACGGGGCTTGTGTACTCAGCAGGTACGTTTGTGCAGAAGACCGGTAACGGCTTCGCGGGTGCTTTAGTGCTGGTAGTACTGGCGGGTTATGGCTACAACGGTATGGACTCAACCACCATTGCCGCGTCATTGCCTGGCATGCAACAGCTTATGAGCTTTATTCCTGCCGCCTTTGGTGTCGCGGGCGCTTTGCTCATGCTGTTTTACCCCCTTACCGATAAAAAGCAGCGCCAAATGAATGCGCAACTTGTTGAGCGTCGTAATACTTTATCCACAGATCATCAATAGCGCTTTTGCCTCAGTGCTGCGTAATTCACCAAGAGAGATATTTACCCATGACCAAGCCATTCACTGACACCAAAGACAATTCATTTGGCTATTTTGATGATGAACGAAAAGAATACGTAATTTCGACGCCATTTACACCCACACCTTGGATCAATTACCTTGGTAATGATGGGTTTTACGGCTTGATTTCCAACACTGCTGGGGGCTATAGCTTTTATCAAGATCCTAAGTTTCGCCGGTTAACCCGTTATCGCTACAACAGCGTGCCTGTTGACACATCGGGTCGCTATTTCTATTTAAAATGTGATGACGACGTATGGTCTGCCTCGGGACGTCCGGTTGATAAGCAACCAGAACGTTACGAGTGCCGCCATGGTATGGGCTATAGTCGCTTTCTCGTCAGCAATCTAGATATAGACTCCGAACTTACCTGTTTTGTGCCCTTAGGTGAAAAAGCGGAAGTGCATCGATTGACCCTTAAAAACAGCGGTGCTCGACATCGAAAAATTAGTCTGTTTTCATACATTGAATGGTGTTTGTGGAACGCAGAAGATGACGGCGCGAACTTTCAACGTAATTTATCTACCGGTGAAGTCGAAGTTGAAGGTAGTGTGATTTACCACAAAACCGAATACCGAGAGCGTCGTGATCATTATGCGTTTTATTCGGTTAATCAACCTATTAGCGGCTTCGATACAGACAGAGAGAGCTTCCTAGGACCTTATCGTGGTGTCGGTAATCCTTTGTGTGTTCAAAACGGTCAAGCAACCAATTCACATGCCCACGGTTGGTCACCGATTGCATCTCATCATCTAGAAGTAGAGCTAGCGCCCGGTGAAGAGCATACTTTGGTATTTGTGCTAGGTTACTGCGAAGTGGATAAAGCGCAAAAGTGGCAATCTCCAGGTGTGATTAATAAGACGCCGGCTAAAGATATGATGAGTCGTTATGAAAGTGCCTACAGTGTTCAACAAGCACTTAGCGCATTAGCTGCCCATTGGGATAAATTACTCGGTACATTCCAGCTAAACAGTCCAGACAAAAAGTTAAATCGCTCACTGAACATATGGAATCAATATCAGAATATGGTGACGTTTAACTTATCTCGAAGTGCTTCATTCTACGAATCGGGTATTGGCCGTGGGATGGGCTTTAGAGATTCTAACCAAGACACCATAGGGTTTGCCCATATGGTGCCCAATAAAGTCAAAGAGCGTATCTTAGACTTGAGTGCCACTCAAAAAGCTGACGGCTCCGCATACCATCAATATCAACCTTTGACTAAAAAAGGTAATGCTAACATCGGTGGTAACTTTAATGACGACCCCATGTGGATGGTACTCTCTACGGTAAATTATATTAAAGAGACCGGTGACTTTTCAATATTAACTGAAAAGGTTGGTTTTGATGGTGACAATGAAGGAAATACAGATCACTTTGAGCATTTACGCCGTGCATTTGAGCATGTCGTAAATAATTTAGGTCCCCATGGCTTGCCATTGATCGGACGTGCGGATTGGAACGACTGTTTAAACCTAAACTGTTTTTCAGAGGATCCTAATGAGTCCTATCAAACTACCCAGCGAGGGCAATCAGATGTAGCTGAATCCCTAATGATTGCTGGGCAATTTGTGCTTTACGGACAAGACTTTGTGCAATTATGTGAACAAATTGGTCAAGATACATTAGCCAATTACGCTCAGCAGCACGTTAATACCATGCGAGATGCCGTGCTTAAACATGGTTGGGACGGTGAATGGTTCTTGCGTGCCTATGATGCTAGAGGCAAAAAAATAGGCAGTCACGAGAACCAAGAAGGCAAAATTTTTATCGAATCACAAGGTTTCTGCGTGATGGCAGGCATCGGCATGCAAGATGGAAAAGCCCGCCAAGCACTTGATTCTGTTGAAAAGCATTTAGCCACGCCCTACGGTATTATGCTCAATCAACCGGCGTTTAGTGGCTACGATAAATATCTGGGTGAAATTTCATCTTATCCTCCTGGATATAAAGAGAATGCCGGGATTTTCTGTCATAACAACCCGTGGATCATGGTGTCTGAAGCGATGCTTGGGCGAGGCGATAAGGCCTTTGAGTATTTTGCCAGCATTTCACCCGCTTACCTGCAAGACGTGCAAAAACTGCATAAAACTGAGCCTTATGTTTACAGTCAAATGATTGCAGGTAACGATGCAGCCACTCCTGGTCAGGCGAAAAATTCATGGTTAACCGGGACTGCTGCTTGGTGTTTTTATGCGGCAACGCAGTACATTTTGGGTATTAAGCCTGATTATAAGGGCTTAACTATCACGCCATGTATTCCAGCTGAGTGGCCTAGTTTTGCAGTTTCTCGTCGCTTCCGCAATGCCCATTACAGCATAGAAGTACGTAATCCGCACAGAATAAGCACTGGTAAGATAAGATTGGAAATTGACGGTACACAGGTAGCGGGTAATATGATTGATTACAGCCTATTTAGCGGCGAGCATCATGTGATTGCGACTATTTTAAAAGGTTAGTGACAATGTTTTTTGCTAAAGAAAAACTCGGTTGCTTACCTATTTTCTAAACGTAATAAATGGCTAAAAAATAGTTTCCTCATTTGCTCCCTTTACGCTTAATGGCATTTAGGGAGCGTTTTTTGCAATAACGGCTGAGCTATGAACCGGTATAGCTATTAAAGGCTTTTGTGCCCCATAGAGGCACGGTTGATAGGCTATGTTTAAAGCTACCTGAGGTTTCTTTGGTCGAGTACGACACATACATCAGTGTTTGACTACTAGGATCAAAAATACGACGTATCTTCATGGTTTTGAAAAACACACTTTTAGACTTTTTGAATACCACATCGCCAGATGCTGACTTATCAATTTTGGCAATCATCTCTGGGGTGATTTCACCTGTCTGACGACAGGAAATCGAACTGTCAGAAGGATCAGAAAAGCTTAAGTTAGCTTCAATGCTGGCCACGTGGCACGTTACCCCTCTGATAAGTGGGTCTTGCAGAATATTCAGTTTGATATCTTTGGTGGTAAATAAACCTAAGCTTACATCACCGACTTCGTTCGAATCACAGGCGGTTAAGAGTAGCGCACTACCAAGAATTGCTAATATTTTTTTCATACATCGCTCACTAAAGGTATTTCCCTTAGTGTAATGGATTTTAAGGCCGATAAAAATCGTATTAACGATCTACTGGGACGGGTCCTGTGCTTTGGCGAACCATGAGTGTAAAAGGCAGTTCAACGTACCGACCAGGCTCTGATTTACCATCGAGTTGTTCAAGCAACAATTCAATACACGCTTTACCTATTTCTTCTAATGGCTGATGAATAGTGGTCAGGGCAGGGGTCATTAATCGGGCGTAGCGGATATCGTCAAAACCCATAATCGAAATATCTTGTGGAATACGAAAACCGTTTTCTTGCAATACGCTCATCGCGCCGATGGCCATATCATCACTGAAGCAAAATACTGCAGTGGGTCGCATACGCAGTTTTAATAGCTGTTCCATGGCTCCCATACCAGAATCTAATCCATAATCTCCGCGGATAATCAGCTGCTCATCTATTTCTATACCTGCATTGCTTAGTGCACTCTTATAGCCATCAAAACGCTCTACCGTGCTGGGCGTGTCAGTTGGGCCCATAACCGCAGCAATACGTTTATGGCCTAGGCTCAACAAGTGTTCAACAGCCGTGCGCGCGCCTGATACGTTGTCTATCATGACCTTACTGATCCCTTCAATGGGAATTGATTCGCATGAATTGACTATTGGGGGTAACTGTTTCAACACAGGCTGATTGTGGTTGAGATTGAAAGGCATATGGTAAGTAAATAATAATACGCCGTCAGCTTGACCAGATTGCGCCATGCTGGCGTAATGCTTTTCTCGCTCAATCAAGCCTTGCGTGTCGCCAAGCAGAATTGAGTAGCCAGCCTTTTGTGCTTGTCGCTCAATAGCGCGTATGATGCCTGCATTTACCTGATTGGTAATATCTGGCATCACCACTATAATATTGCCACTCTTTTGGGTACGTAAGTTGGCACCAAATCGACTCGGGGTATATCCCCCTTCTTCTACAGCCTTCATCACTTTTTTACGGGTTTCTTCACTGACAATACCTGGATTACGCAAAGTGCGCGATACCGTTGCGGGAGAAACACCGGAGATGGCCGCAATATCTTTTATGCCTAACTTAGCCAAAGAGTTCTCTCTTACTGGGATAACCGATAAACTATAGATTAGCGTCAGAATGCTTGGCTGTAAACGTTTTCAAATCTGCAGGTTTAATAATAAATAGAAGTTCTTAAAAAAAGTTATATTTATTAAAGTGTTAAGTGAATATTATCGTTTTTAGAACGATGGAAGGAACATTTTTTTCATTTGTATGATAAATAACCAAAAGGCAGGGTAACCGCTATGTTAAGCGGCTACCCTGTGACGCTCTTAAAAATTAATTAACACTGCCAAGCAGGTTGCTTAGCTTCAAACGCGCTGATTTTATCATTCAGTTCTAGGGTCTGACCAATGGCATCTAAGCCTTTGATCAGATTATTTTTGTGATGAGGTGCTATGTCAAACGGCAGCACTTGATCATTAAAGCGCACTTGTTGTTGAGGTAAGTCCACTACAACCTGACAATTAGCGTCTTGTGCCACCGCTTCAAATAAAGCATCGATTTGCGCACTTTCAAGTTTCACCGGTAGCAAACTGTTATTGATGCAGTTACCGTAGAAAATATCGGCGAAGCTGGTGGCAATAACAACTTTAAAGCCGTAGTCGTCTAATGACCAAGGCGCATGTTCGCGACTTGAACCGCAGCCAAAATTTTCGCGAGTAAGTAAAATACTAGCGCCCTGATACTCAGGTTTGTTAAGCACAAAGTCTGGATTGGGCTCTTGCTCATGTAAGTCTAAATAACGCCAATCATGAAATAGATGTTTTCCGTAACCGCTCTTGGTAACCGAAGTTAAAAATTGCTTAGGAATAATTTGGTCTGTATCCACATTCGCTTGATTTAGCGGTGCGACATGGCCAGTATGCACACTGATACCAGAGCTTGCTGGGGTAGATTGATTGCTCATGTTTATTCCTAATTATTAATCGTTGGCAACGAAGTCGCGCGTATCGGCAAAATGCCCTGCTAAAGCAGCGGCAGCAGCCATGGCTGGGCTAACAAGATGGGTGCGTGCACCGCGACCTTGCCGACCTTCGAAGTTTCTGTTGCTAGTTGATGCACAGCGATCTCCTTGGCCCAAAATGTCATCGTTCATACCAAGACACATAGAACACCCAGGCAAACGCCATTCGAAGCCCGCCTCGAGGAATATCTTATCTAGCTGCTCAGCCTCAGCTTGCGCTTTGACTGCGACAGAGCCCGGCACCACAATAGCCGTTACATGACTGGCAACTTTACCTTGTTTGGCAATCGCAGCAGCGGCGCGCATATCTTCTATCCGGCCATTAGTACAAGAGCCAATAAACACATGATTGACCGTTAGTTCTGATAATTTTTGACCTGGCTTAATATCCATATATTTAAGGGCTTTTACCGCTGAATCACGGTCAATCGAGTCACTAAAGTCTTCCGGTGCAGGGATAGGCTGGTTAACGCCAATAACCTGACCTGGGTTGGTTCCCCACGTCACTTGTGGAGCAATATCTTGGGCTGCAAGCTCTACGACGATATCGAAAGTAGCATCAGCATCAGATTTCAACGTCTTCCAATAAGCGACTGCAGCATCCCAATCATCACCTTTAGGGGCATATTCGCGCCCTTTAAGATAATCAAAGGTGATTTGGTCTGGGGCGATAAGACCCGCCTTAGCCCCGGCTTCGATGCTCATGTTGCATACGGTCATGCGCTCTTCCATGCTCAAGTCTTCGATAGTGTCGCCGCAATACTCGATGACACAGCCAGTGGCGCCTGCATGACCAATCTTACCGATAATAGCTAAGATAATGTCTTTTGCAGTCAAACCTAATGGACGAGCTCCAGTGACCTTAACTTGCATACACTTACCTTTACTCTGCTTCAAAGTTTGGGTAGCAAATACGTGTTCTACTTGCGAGGTACCAATACCAAAAGCGAGCGCCCCAAAAGCACCGTGAGTCGCGGTATGGGAATCCCCACAAACAACGGTTGTGCCAGGTTTAATCAAACCAAGTTCAGGACCCATTACATGCACGATCCCTTGTTTTTGGTGACCCACAGGAAATAATTGAATATTGTTTTTCTCGCAGTTATCCGCCAGGGTTTGTAACTGTAATTTGTTTGCAGGACCGCAGGCATCAATGGCTAAAGAACGAGTCGATATACTGTGATCCATGGTGGCAAATGTTAGATCAGGACGTCGAACTTTGCGGCCCTTTTGTACCAAACCGTCAAATGCTTGGGGAGAAGTAACTTCGTGGATTAGGTGGCGATCGATATACAATAATGCATCGTCGCCTATTTCATCGACAATATGTGCCTGAAAAATTTTGTCGTATAAGGTGGTGCTCATGTCTGGTCTTTCCTTTAAGCGTTTGCTGTGGCGATAATATTGGCGATGTAATCGCCTACTTCACTGGTCGATCTGGCTTGGCCACGATTCTCTGCACTGAGCAGTTCGCCGGTTAATATGCCATCGGCAAGGGTTTTAACGACTGCAGCATCAATTGCATCGGCAGCATCCGTTAGATTTAAACTGAAACGAAGTAACATAGATGCGGATAGAATTTGGGCAATCGGGTTAGCGATACCTTTACCTGCGATATCCGGGGCTGAACCACCGGCGGGTTCATACAAGCCAAAACTTTCACCGTTAATACTGGCTGAAGGCAATAAGCCCATTGAACCAGTAATCATGGCGCATTCATCAGAGATAATGTCGCCAAATAGGTTCGAGCATAACATCACATCAAAATCGCCTGGATAACGTAACAATTGCATTGTGGCGTTATCGATATAGATATGTTCTAGGGTGACTTCAGGATAGTCTTTAGCGACCTCTTCAGTCACTTCACGCCACAATCGGCTACACAATAGCACGTTGGCTTTGTCTACCGATGTTACCTTCTTACCGCGCTTCTGAGCCGCTTCAAACGCACTGATAGCGATACGACGGATTTCTTTTTTACTGTAGCGCATGGTGTCAAAGGCAAATTGTTCTTCGCCTTCGCCTTCAATACCTTTAGGTTGACCAAAATAAATACCGCTAGTGAGTTCACGTACCACAAGTACATCAAAGCCACTGGCAGCAATATCAGCCCGCAATGGAGATAAGGACTCTAAACCTGGATAAATCTTTGCCGGACGAAGATTGCTGAACAAGTCAAAATGGCCACGAAGGGCAAGCAGAGCAGCACGCTCAGGTCGCTGCTCTAAAGGAAGGCTGTCCCATTTCGGGCCACCAATTGAACCAAATAAGATAGCTTGAGCTGCTTCACAGCCTTTTAACGTCGCTGGAGGCAGTGCCTCACCGTGGTTGTCGATGGCAATCCCACCTACATCAAATTCATTTAAGGTGAACGATACATTAAACGCTTGTTCTACAGCTGATAAAACCTTCTTTGCTTCTTGCATGACCTCTGGGCCAATACCATCTCCTGCCAACACGGCAATATTATAATTCGACATGTGTTCCTAGACTCCAGCAATCTGTGTTTGTTGTTTTTTCTGATGATCAATTCGATCGGCTAAATGGGTGTTATTTAATACATGGATTAGGGCTTTAACGCCAGACTCGACGATATCTGTGGCTAAACCGATACCATTAAAACGGCGGCCGTTATATTCAACGATGACACTCACTTGGGCAAGCGCATCGGCCCCTTCACCTTTAGAGTCGAGTTTGAAATCGACGATATCAAGTTGTTCATGGCCTAACACTTTGATAATAGCGTTATATGCAGCATCTACTGGACCATTGCCTGTACATGACTGAATGATTTCTTCATCGCCAACTTGTAACTTAACGGTGGCGCTTGGGATGATCTCTTTGCCTGAACTTGCTTGTAAATAAAGTAACTTATAATGCTCGTCCGCTGGTTTTTGCTTATCAAAAAACAATAAGGCTTCAAGATCATAATCGAACACTTGGCCTTTTTTGTCGGCTAATTTTACGAATGATGCATATAAGGTATCTAAATCGTAGTCTTGAGCTTTATATCCCAATTCTTCAAGGCGGTGTTTGATAACGTGGCGGCCTGAGCGTGACGTTAAGTTTAAGTTGTTTTTGTTTATACCCACACTTTCTGGGGTCATTATCTCATAAGTATTCTGTGCTTTTAAGACGCCATCTTGATGGATACCAGAAGAATGACTAAAAGCATTTGCGCCTACAATTGCTTTGTTAGCTTGTACCGGCATATTACATAATTGGCTGACCAATTTAGAGGTGCGAGAAATTTCCTGACTGCGAATATTGGTGTTTAAACCCAACATGGCTTGGCGAGTTTGCAAAATCATGGCGATTTCTTCTAACGAACAGTTACCCGCACGCTCACCAATACCGTTAATGGTACATTCAATTTGACGAGCGCCGTATTCAACTGCGACTAAAGAATTGGCAACGGCTAAACCTAGATCATTGTGGCAGTGCACTGAAATAACCGCTTTATCGATATTAGGTACGCGATTGAACAAATTTTGAATAATGCCACCAAACTCGGTTGGTGTCGTATAACCCACCGTGTCTGGAATATTAACCGTGGTAGCACCAGCATTAATAGCCGCTTCAACCATACGACATAAGTAATCAATAGGTGTGCGACCTGCATCTTCACAAGAAAACTCAATGTCATCCGTGTAGCGGCCCGCATGCTTAATCGCCTTAACCGCCATTTCGACCACTTCATCTTGTGACTTACGTAACTTATTTGCTACATGAATGTCAGAAGTCGCTATAAAAGTATGTATTCTAAATTGTTCAGCCACACTCATGGCTTCACCACAGGCGTCAATGTCTTTTTCTAAGGCGCGAGATAATCCGCAAACAGTGGCATTTTTGATTTCTTTGGCAATACTGCGTACTGACTGAAAATCGCCTGGTGACGATACTGGAAAGCCGGCTTCGATGATGTCAACGCCAAGTCGCTCTAGCGCGAAAGCAATTTGTAGCTTTTCTTTCATACTCAAACTTGCTGCTAGTGCTTGTTCGCCATCACGTAATGTGGTGTCGAATATTTTGACTTGGTTGGACATATATTTTCCTCTATTGAATGATGCGCGTTTCTAACACGCTATAAACGAAAAAACCCGTGCTAGGCACGGGTTTTTAGTTATTGTTTGCGTTTCGCTTACAACCTACCCATGCAGTCTTGCTGCCAGCAGAAGTAGAGTTGATAGTAAAAATGTTTTCATTTTATATTAAGCTCGAAACGTCAGTGCGGTATTTGTAACTCTTTGGGTGGCATGCGTCAACCTTAGTTAACAAATCAATATATAACAAAAATGCATATAAACTTGATTTATCAGGAAAAACAGGTGGTCTGACTAGTTTTTTTGTGAGGTTTGAAGTGAATTGCAGGATGGCATTTCGCTTATCGAAAATTTTTCCAATTAATACTACCAGAAAGTAACAGCTCTCTGAGGGTTAATGTTCGGGGCTGACTACGACCTTTATGGTTCCAAGTATGCCCGCAGCACGCGGCTGAAAAAATAGCATTGCTTGGACGTAATAATACACACTCGCCGACAGTTGAGTGGTCCCGAATGTTGCTACTAGTAAGGTCAATGTCATGGGTTCCATTCATAGCAAACCAGCCAAATTTATTACTGTGCAGTTTCTGAGTCTCGGTATCGATGCGGTCAATGGAGTCTAACTCTAAGTATTCGCCATGTATGTTTTTCACATAAACCACAACCGGCAGACCTGACCGAGCATATTGCGCGAACCATTGGTGGGTTTTATCTTTATCGCGTCTTCTACCCATGCAGGTAGCACTTTGCTTTGCTTGCCAACTGGCGTTATGCACGTCAACAGACAAAGGGCCTGTATGGTGAATGAAATGGTATGCGGCGCGTTTAACATGATGGCGTAGACCGCCTAATTTACGTTGTAGTAAACTAATGTTGGAGATGGGTTGCTGGGCAAGCGAACTGAGTTCTCGCTCATACAAAGCATTACAAATTTCAGCAAAATGGGTCTGCTGCTGTGAGTCAGAGAATATATTTACTTGGGGCTGCGCGGGAGGCGTCACCATAAGAAATGAGGGGCAGCAAACGCTGCCCGCTTACATCTAAAAAGCTTTAGCATGTAACTAAAGCACTCCAGATATAGGTCTTATTGACCCTTTATTTCTTTACGTCCGCCGTATGTTGCTGCATCACCTAATGCTTCTTCAATACGCAATAGTTGATTATATTTAGCAACACGGTCGGAACGACACAATGAACCGGTTTTTATTTGACCCGCAGCTGTACCAACTGCTAAATCAGCGATGGTTGCATCTTCAGTTTCGCCACTACGGTGAGAGATAACCGCTGTGAAACCAGCCGCTTGTGCCATACGGATGGCTTCAAGGGTTTCGCTCAACGTTCCAATTTGATTAAACTTAATCAAAATTGAGTTAGCTACGCCGTTATCAATGCCGCGTTTAAGAATTTTGGTATTGGTCACAAACAAATCATCGCCAACAAGTTGTACTTTGTCGCCAATTTTCTTGGTTAAGCTTGCCCAACCATCCCAATCACTTTCATCAAGGCCATCTTCAATAGAGATAATAGGGTACTTAGCCGCTAGGTCAGCTAGATAATCACCAAAGGTTTCTGAATCAAATACTTTACCTTCGCCTTTAAGATCGTATTTACCATCTTTATAGAACTCAGATGCGGCGCAATCTAACGCTAGCGTCACGTCTTTATTCATGACGTAACCTGCATTTTCGACGGCTTGAATAATGACTTTTAGCGCTTCTTCATTCGAAGCAAGGTTTGGTGCGAAACCACCCTCGTCACCAACGGCTGTGCTCAAGCCTTTAGCTGAAAGTACTTTTTTCAAGCTATGAAAAATTTCAGCACCCATGCGCAATGCTTCACGGAAGCTAGGCGCACCAACGGGTTGAACCATAAATTCTTGAATATCAACATTGTTATCAGCATGCTCGCCACCGTTTATGATATTCATCATAGGGACCGGCATTGAATATTTGCCCGGTGTGCCGTTAAGCTCAGAGATATGTTGATACAAGGGAATTTTCTTTTCAATTGCAGCCGCTTTAGCGACAGCAAGAGATACCGCAAGAATGGCGTTTGCACCAAACGTTTCTTTGTTTTCAGTGCCGTCTAAATCGATCATGATTTGGTCGATTTTCTTTTGCTCAAATGCACTATTGCCAAGCAGGGCAGTGGCGATATGTTCGTTAATCGCCGCAACCGCTTTCAGTACACCTTTACCTAAATAACGGCTTTTATCACCATCGCGCAGTTCTAGCGCTTCACGTGAACCAGTAGATGCGCCAGATGGTGCAGTCGCTCTGCCCATTGTGCCTGACTCTAAATATACATCTGCCTCTACCGTAGGGTTACCACGAGAGTCCATGATTTCACGAGCAATGATTTTACTGATGTTTGACATATTTGACATATTTGTAGCCTTGTTATAAAAAATTATCGTTTATCTGAGAGCAGATACGCTTAGTTTTCAATCGTTTGCTAATTATTATTTTTATAATATTCGCCCGCGGCTTTAACAAACCCTTCAAATAAAGGATGACCGTCGCGAGGTGTAGAGTTAAATTCGGGGTGAAATTGCCCCGCCACAAACCAAGGATGATCGCCTAGTTCGATGACTTCTACTAGACGTTTATCAGTAGACAGACCAGTTACTTGCAATCCTGCTGCTTCTAACTTGTCGCGCAAATTATTATTCACTTCATAACGATGACGATGACGTTCGTAAATCTCAGATGAGCCATATAACTCATGGACTTTGCTGCCAGGAATTAAATGACACAACTGGCTACCCAAGCGCATGGTGCCGCCTAAATTTGATTCCTCAGAACGCTGTGCGGTGCTGCCATCAGCATCTAGCCATTCAGTGATCAAACCAACGACAGGGTAGGGTGTTTGCGGATCAAATTCTGAACTGTTGGCATTTTCAAGGCCAGCAACATTGCGCGCAAATTCGATAATAGCAACTTGCATACCCAAGCAAATACCTAAATAAGGAACTTTTTGTTCACGGGCATACTTGGCAGCTGCAATCTTGCCTTCGATACCACGCTCACCGAAACCACCAGGCACTAAAATTGCGTCACAACCGTTAAGAATTTGATCGCCTTTGCTCTCAATGTCTTGAGAGTCAATGTAACGAATATTAACGGTCAAACGATTTTTAAGTCCAGCATGTTTGAGCGCTTCATTAACTGATTTGTAGGCATCTGGTAGCTCAACATACTTACCGACCATGGCAATGGTTACTTCACCAATCGGGTTAGATTCAGCGTATAGCACCTGTTCCCATTCACTCAAATCCGCTTCTGGGCAGTCTAGACCAAAGCGCTGTACAACAAGCTCGTCCATACCTTGTGCTTTTAGTGCTGCTGGTATTTTATAAATGCTGTTGGCGTCTTTTAGGGAGATAACCGCTTTATCAGCTACATTGGTGAACAGAGCAATTTTTTGGCGCTCGTTTGATGGCAATGCATTTTCTGAACGACAAACCAAAATATCAGGCATTATCCCGATTGAGCGAAGCTCTTTAACAGAATGTTGTGTAGGCTTGGTTTTCACTTCGCCCGATACTGCAATGTAAGGCACCAATGTTAAGTGCATATACATGGCATGTTCACGGCCCACTTCGGTGCCCAATTGACGAATCGCTTCTAAGAACGGTTGTGATTCGATATCACCTACGGTTCCACCAATTTCAACAATGGCTATATCAACGCCTTCAGCACCCGCAACAATACGGCGCTTAATTTCATTAGTGATATGCGGTATGACTTGAATGGTTGCGCCTAAGTAATCACCACGACGTTCGCGTTTAATGACTTCTTCGTACACACGGCCAGTTGTAAAGTTATTGCGCTTAGTCATACGGGTGCGAATAAAACGCTCGTAGTGACCTAAGTCTAAGTCAGTTTCAGCGCCGTCGTCGGTGACAAACACTTCACCATGCTGAATGGGGCTCATTGTGCCTGGATCGACATTAATGTATGGGTCGAGTTTCAACATGGTCACATTAAGACCACGTGCCTCTAGAATAGCAGCGAGTGATGCAGCAGCAATGCCTTTACCAAGTGATGAAACGACACCACCTGTGACGAAAATATAGTTTGTCATGAGTACCCTAAGGCGTTGGAGTTGAGTAAGATTTTTTTAATACTGATGTAGTCTAGCTCCCTTTAAAAGGCGTGACATTATTCAGTACCGGACGGCGTAACAGTATACGTAAATAGGACCCGACAGACAATTGAAAAGAGGCTTAGGTTTGCAAAAAATATACAGATTATGGCTTTTTATTGGTTTACACTGTAGACCAAATAGTCAAAGGATTAGCTTTATGGATAAAATGCGTCCCATTTTAGTGGTTGATGATGTTGAAGCCATCTGCACTTTTCTAAGTACTGTGCTGCAAGGGAATGGATATATGCAGGTTGATACCGCGGGCGACTCGGCTGAAGTGATGGCCCGAGTGTGCCGTAAAGATTATCAGCTTATCTTAATGGATATTAAACTACCAAAAGTGGATGGTTTAGAGTTATTAAGTATTCTTCGTGAAGAAATCCCCGAGGTGAAAATCGTTATGTGTTCGGCTGATACGTCGGAAGAAACGGTAAACCTGTCATATGAAATTGGCGCTGTTGGCTTTCTTGAGAAGCCGGTCACACCTATGAGTCTCCTTAGTTTAATGGAACGTCTGTAAAACAACGGCTCACCATAAACGTTACCTGCAATATTTAGCTTAACGTTTATGGCAAGTTATGGTCTTTCAAGTCTACCTGACTAATTTCTTTAATTGATATAAATAGTCGAGCGCCTGTTTCGGTGTAAGATCATCCGGTTGTATGTTGTGTAACAGATTCTCAGCTTCACTAACGGGCGCTAATAAGTCTAATTGAGTTTCGCTCTTTTCTTGAGTAATAGCAGTTTTGGCTGTGCGTGATTGACTTGCTAACGGCTCTTGGTTCCCAGCACTGCCAGTTTCAAGCTCATGTAATTTTCGCTTGGCGGCTTGCACGACTTGTTTAGGCACGCCAGCCAATTGCGCTACCTGTAGGCCATAACTCTTATTAGCCGCGCCATCTTGTACCGCATGCATAAAGCGAATGGTATCGCCGTGTTCGACAGCATCTAGGTGAACATTCGCTAGTTCGGGCAGTGAGTCAGCTAGACTGGTCAGTTCAAAGTAATGGGTGGCAAATAAGGTAAATGATTGAAGTGTAGTGGCGAGGTATTCGGCGCAGGCCCAAGCGAGAGATAGGCCGTCATAAGTACTGGTGCCTCGGCCAATCTCATCCATTAAGACTAAGCTATTGGCCGTAGCATTATTTAAAATATTTGCTGTTTCAGTCATTTCAACCATAAAAGTCGAGCGACCAGAGGCAAGATCGTCTGACGCTCCAATTCGAGTGAATATCCGATCGATTGGGCCAATTCGGGCGTCTTGGGCAGGAATGTAACTGCCGATATAGGCCATTAATACAATTAGCGCGGTTTGGCGCATATAGGTTGATTTACCGCCCATATTCGGACCTGTAATCACCAACATTCTGCGTGATGGATTCACTTCAATGGGGTTGGCAATAAACGGTGCATCCGATACCTGCTCTACCACAGGGTGACGACCCTGACTAAAATGAATACCACTTTGGGCACATAAATCTGGGCAGTGGTAATCTAGGCTCTCGGCACGTTCCGCCAAGTTAGTCAGTACATCTAACTCGGCGATCGCATCAGCACTTTGCATAAGCTCTTTTAACTTTGGCAGAAGTAAATCGAATAACTCGTCATATAGGCGTTTTTCTAGGGCTAACGAGCGACTTTGGCTACTTAGCACATTGTCTTCATGCTCTTTGAGTTCGGGAATAATATAACGCTCGTTGTTTTTCAAAGTTTGACGACGTACATATTCCACAGGCACGAGATCTGACTGACTGCGGCTCACTTCAATAAAGTAGCCATGTACCCGGTTATAACCCACTTTTAAGCTGGCAATGCCGGTACGTTCCTTTTCACGTAATTCCAATGCTTCTAAATAGTCCGTTGCGCCTTTTGATAAGGCTCGTAGGTGATCAAGCTCTTCGTTATAGCCTTCTTTTATCACCCCGCCATCACGAATTAATACCGGTGGCGCTTCAATGACTGCACGTTCGAGCAATTCAGCAAAGTCAGGGTACTGGCTTATTTGGGCAGCGAGTTGCGGTAAATCACTATGCTGAGCATTTTCTATTTCATGCTCAAGGTAGCTTTGAATATCAGGTAATAGCACAAATGCTTGGCGTAAACGTGCAAAGTCTCTTGGACGAGCACTGCGCAGAGCTAAACGCGCGAGTACGCGCTGCATATCGCCGATTTTTTTAAGTGCATCTTGCAACTGGCCATAAGGCGAGTTCATGAGTGCGTGAATATTACGCTGACGGCCTTTTAATACGGTTACGTCGGTTAACGGACGGTGGATCCAGCGTTGTAGTAGTCGACTGCCCATAGCCGTGGCTGTTTTGTCTAAGATGCTAGCAAGGGTGTTCTCTGTGCCGCCAGATAAATTAAAGGTCAGCTCTAAATTGCGTCTTGTAGCTGCGTCCATGACAACCGTGTCGTTATGTGATTCAAGTACGATACGATCGATATGTGGTAATGCTGCGCGCTGCGTATCTTTGATGTATTGCATAACACAGCCCGCCGCGCAGATACCCACCTGATGATTCTGGACACCAAAACCAGATAATTCGCTGGTGCCAAATTGACTGGTTAACTGGGTAGTGGCGGTTTGTATGTCGAATTCCCATAGAGGACGACGGCGTAAACCTTTGCGCTGATTGATTAAATGGCTGAAAGCAAAATCTTCAGGGTATAGAAGCTCAACGGGATTTGTGCGCTGTAACTCAGCTGCAAGGGCTTCTTCACCCGAGAGTTCACACAATGTAAAGCGACCGCTAGTGACGTCCAGCGTGGCATAACCAAATACCAAGTCTTGATTAGACTTTTGCGCAGCGCAAAATACTGCGGCCAATATACTGTCTTGTTTATCGTTGAGTAGGGCTTCGTCAGACACAGTACCCGGGGTGACAATGCGTTGTACTCGGCGCTCAACGGGACCTTTGCTAGTAGCTGGATCACCGAATTGCTCAACAATGGCAACTGATTGGCCCATTTTGACTAATCGAGCTAAATAGTTTTCTACCGCATGGTAGGGCACGCCGGCCATGGGAATGGCATTACCACCTGATTTACCTCTGGCCGTAAGGGAAATATCGAGTAACTCGGATGCTTTTTTTGCATCATCAAAGAAGAGCTCATAAAAATCACCCATGCGATAAAACAACAGAATATCTGGATGCTCAGCTTTTAATTTTAAATATTGCTGCATCATAGGAGTATGTTGCTGCAAAGAAGAGGGGTTGGTTTTAACCGACTCGGCTGATGATAACGTATTCGTTTTAGGCATTCTGGATGGCACTCTTATTTGTGTCGCTTTTAACGCTTTGTTTCATTCTCAATGTTTGGCATGCTAATGAAGCCCGCTACGTAAAATTAGCGCGTCAGATAACCCTATGATGGATGCAAAATATGACAAACAATTCAATTCAATTAGCGCAACAACTCGGTAGAAAGCTACAGCAATTAGGTTGGCAAGTAACCTGCGCTGAGTCGTGCACTGGAGGGGGCATAGGATACGCCATCACAAGTACATCTGGAAGCTCAAGCTGGTTTAAAAGTGGCTATATTACCTATTCAAATGAAGCAAAACACACCCTTTTGGGCGTGAGTGAGCAAACCTTAATCGACCATGGAGCAGTGTCTAAACCTGTGGTGGAGCAGATGGCACTCGGTGCCGCCCAAGCTGCGAACGCTAACATGGCGGTTTCCGTCAGTGGTATCGCGGGGCCTGATGGTGGTAGCACAGAAAAGCCCGTCGGTACTGTGTGGTTTGGTTTTGCTGTTAACGCAGAGGTGACGACCGACTGCCAGTGTTTTGCCGGAGATCGGCATCAAGTTAGGGAACAAGCGATTGAGTTTGCTTTGCAGCAACTACTGGCACTGTGTTAATTCAATTAGACAGTAAAATTATTTGCTAAAAATAACAGCGGTTCATTCTAAAATGGCCAAATTTAATTAATTGACAGAGCAACTATGATGATAGCAGTAGGAACATTTGAAGTTATGTTATCGGCGCAAAATGATGAAATTGCGCCGGTCGGCCGCATGTTGATCGATAAAACCTACACTGGAGCGTTAGTGGGTAAAGGTGTAGGGCAAATGATCAGCAAACGCACCGAAAATGGCATTGCTGTGTACTTCGCTATCGAAGAGTTTGTTGGTAGTATCGACGACAACAAAGGGAGCTTTACTCTGCTACATAAAGGTGAAATGTCAGCTGCTGCCCAATCGTTAAAGATTACTATATTGACTGGCTCGGGAAGTCACGAACTACGTGATATTAGCGGTAAAATGCGGATTATTCAGCAGGATGGTAAGCATAGTTATGAACTGGAATATCATTTATAGCGTATAGTTTCTCTTACTGTTATTACCAATCAATGCATTACGTGAGATTATCAATTTACAACGGACGAACAACGACAAAATGCTCATTTACCGGATAAACTAAGTGGAAAAAATAATCGGTAGTTGCCTATGTAGTAGTGTGCGTTTTGAATGTGACGATGTGATAAAACACTTTCATTTATGTCATTGCACGCAATGCCAAAAAGCGACAGGTTCGGCTTATGCATCGAACCTATTTACTGAAATTAATAATATTACATGGCTTACTGGTGCAGAACTGGTCAAGCGTTACGACGTACCCGGGAGAAGCATATCAAATGCGTTTTGTGGCCAGTGCGGAAGTGCGCTACCTTATGTGTCTTTATCGGGGGAAGCCTTGGTGATCCCGGCAGGTTGTTTAGATAATGCATCAAGTGCCCAACCTCAAAGGCATATTTTTTATGCTGAGAAAGCGAGCTGGTACGAACCTGCGTTAGCGAGC
The DNA here is from genome assembly GCF_011378905.1 of Paraglaciecola sp. 20A4. Classification (GTDB taxonomy): domain Bacteria; phylum Pseudomonadota; class Gammaproteobacteria; order Enterobacterales; family Alteromonadaceae; genus Paraglaciecola. The sequence goes on from NZ_WTPY01000016.1 coordinate 56,440, forward strand.
AAAAAATTGAATACTTTACCCAGCGAAGACTAGCCGATAATGATGCCTTTTTTCTTAAAAAACTTAGTAAAAACATAGCGTTGGATTAAAATCCATGAAGCATTATGAGCGACGGGTAGGGTGTAGATAATTACGCCTGATATCTGCTAACACGTCGCTCAATCATATGAACTAACCATCTAGTTATGTTACGCCAATCAAAGACTCTATGGATTCAACAATGGCTCAGCATGACTATTTTTAGAAAGCGACTTGTAACTGTATGGTTGTACAGTATAATGACAAAATAGAATTTCAAATTCCGGAGACCAAACAATGGTTACTACTACAGACAAAAGCAAAGCATTAGCCTCAGCAATGGCCCAAATTGAAAAACAATTTGGCAAAGGCTCAATTATGAAATTGGGTGAGAATAGAACAATGGATGTAGAAACTATTTCTACAGGGTCGCTGGGTCTAGATATTGCTTTAGGTGCTGGCGGTTTCCCGATGGGACGAATCGTTGAGATTTACGGACCTGAGTCAAGTGGTAAAACCACTTTGACGCTTGAAGTTGTAGCGGAAGCACAACGTAACGGCAAAGTATGTGCTTTCGTTGATGCAGAACATGCCCTTGACCCAATATATGCGGCAAAATTGGGTGTGAATATCGATGAACTTTTGGTCTCTCAACCTGATACCGGCGAACAAGCACTAGAAATATGTGACATGTTAACGCGCTCTGGTGCTGTCGATATTATAGTGGTCGATTCAGTTGCCGCTTTAACGCCAAAAGCAGAAATTGAAGGCGATATGGGAGACAGCCATATGGGTCTTCAAGCCCGTATGCTTTCTCAAGCAATGCGTAAGCTGACAGGTAACCTAAAACAGTCGAACACCATGATGATTTTCATCAACCAGATCCGTATGAAAATTGGTGTTATGTTTGGTTCCCCTGAGACGACTACCGGTGGTAACGCGCTTAAGTTCTACGCAAGTGTACGATGTGATATTCGTCGTATCGGAGCGGTAAAAGACGGTGATGAAATTACCGGCAACGAAACCCGAGTCAAAGTGGTTAAGAACAAAATTGCTCCGCCGTTTAAACAAGCCGAATTTCAGATTATGTACGGCGAAGGTATTAACAGAGATGGCGAGTTAATCGATCTAGGCGTTAAACACGGGTTTGTACAAAAGGCGGGTGCTTGGTATAGCTATGGCGAAGAGCGCATTGGACAAGGTAAAGCGAATTCAACCAAATATCTCAAAGAGCATAAAGAAGTTCGAGATGAACTGAATAAAAGACTTAGAGATTTACTATTAAGTCCTAAAGACCCTGCACCGAAAGAAGCGGTAGTTCCAGAGCAAGAAGAATAAATTATAAGGAGAAGAACACGTTCTTCAACTTTGTATAAACAAAAAAACCGTCGATTGACGGTTTTTTTGTGCCCATTAAATGAGTTCTAAAAAAGTTTATACCGCATTGATTCGTGTTATTGAAAGGGATCATTAAAAACACTATTTCGTTATCAATTAATAAAATTATTGCGTCGTAAAACTCAGGCAGCACCAGATTTAAACAAGTTTTGAAACCTTGTTATAATCCTTGGCCCAACTTTCGGGGAACTTGCCCTGCAACACGTAAGAAAAACTAATGAGTTCTGCTATGACGTGGTAAAGCTGTTCAGGGATTTCTTGGCCTAAATCTAAACTCGCTAGAAATTCACTTAGATAAGGGTCTTCATGGATTAATACGCCACTTTCTTTGGCCAAGGTGATTATCTCTTCAGCTAATTCGCCGAACCCTTTAGCCACCACCTGGGGTGCATTTTTCTTATCCCCATCATGGTGTTTTAATGCGACAGCACTTTTGGCCTTCGGATTATCTGTATGTGCTTTATCGTTGCCTGACATAGGATCTCTAATTTTATCTTTAATGGTCAAAGTATTAACTAAACTTGAGTTTGCAATAAGTGGTAGGGACGCTGACGTAACGTGTCAGGTATTTTCCCTAGCTGACATTGGCTTTTGGTGACGTCTATTCCTAAAGCCGTTAGCCGTTTGTTAAATAGTGGCAAAAAGTTCATGACTTGGTGTTTGGTTTGTTCATTTGATGTATAGAAGTTAAGTTCTAAGGTACCTTCGCGTAGCTTAGCCTTTGTGAGTACTTCGCCCAAATCGCCAGCGTTTAACTTAATGGTTAAATGCCAGACACGATTATTCTTTCCATCATCTACATTTTGTTCTTCGTTATTGGAGTCGTGTTCCCGGCGAATCATAAGCTCTATATCTTGTAGTTTATTACCGAAAGCAGAGGGTAGGGTATAATAAAAGCTGTCTTGGCCTTGTAAAAGCTGCTCGGCATTCCCGATTTTGCTGCTTTGATGACCTGCAAATAAACGACTGATCTCTCGTAAAATTTGGTGTTTTTGCTCTAACTGGGCAAATTCACTTAGTCCTTTTGCATTTACAGTAGTACTCGCTTTCCCGGTGGTGTTGGAATTTGCAGACGGTTCTGAGTTAATTAGCGAACTAAGACCACGTGACAGTTTTTCACCCTGATTGGGCTGATTTCGGGCAAAGCGCGATGCCAAAGATATTTGTATCAAAGTGACCAAACCGCTGAGCATACCTTGGCCTGAAGCAGGACTGATAATTTGCGTTGCATTTAAGCTAAGCGCAGAAGCGGTCAGCAATTGACGTATTTGACTGGCATCTTGTTCCTTACCCTGAGGCACTCCCTCCTTTATTTGTCCGAGCACCTGTTCTTTCAATCCTTTCATCGCAGGTTCATCAATAAACTGACTGTCCGTCAATGCATTGGCTATACGACTTAAGGCATCGCTAGGCTGCTCTGCTCTAGCTTGCACTACCCGTAGTAATGTATGTAAAACTTCGATGGCTTGTGCCTTAACGGTTGGGGTCATAACTGGCGCGTTAATTGTTGGGGTAGCGGTAGATTGGACATTTATCGGAGCAGTACTGACTGTCTGCTGCGTAACTGGTGGAGAATCTGACGTTTTGGGGTTAGCCGTCTTACTTATGTTGTCTGCTATGGGCATAGCAGATGCTTTTTGTATTTGAGACTGAGCGTCAACTATTTTAATTGATGACTGAACTGTGCTGGGAGTCGGGGAGGGGGATATTTGACTCGTCTGGTGGGCATCGACTTTTATGGGTATTTGGCCAGCGACTTTGCCCTCTGAGACATTTTGACCTGGGGCAATATTCAATGTCGCCCGTTTATCACTGCTAAAAGCGTTAACTATTTGACTTAAGCCTTCTCGTACGGCTGTCACAATAGGCGTACTGACTTTTTGTACGGTGTCCGTTGGTGCTGCTATCGGTGCTTTTTGTTCAGCAGAAGCCTCATTTCCTTGGGGAACATTGGCAAATGAATTTACACTTAATTTAGCTGATGCAACAGGTACTGCGCTATTTGCTATGTCCGTTATCACGCGCCGAGTTTGTGCATCTACCGGTAGCTTCAACGTTTTCACTAAATCAAGCACCGCTGCAGCGTTTTGCTGAGTGATATTAATGTGCGCAGTGGCGCGAGGCTGTGCTTGGGCCAAGGTTTCGGAATTACGAATTGTTGCACTGCCATCTTGATTGATACTTAATTGTATTTTACTGGGTGGCAAATTTTGCAGGGCGTTAATAAGCGAAGTGTTATCTGCAGAAACTTTGCGCAAAGCGCTAGGGGTAGGGCGTAGACCTGAATATTCTAGATTAGATATTTGAGATGGAGCGCGCTGCAGTACTTGGCTTAAAACTTTGCTGTCTATGGTTAATTGCGTGCTGGGCTGTTTACGCGAAACGCCAGTGCCTAGCGCATCGTTCACTAACAACTGCTTAATAGCTGGCGCCAGCTGTTCTAACGATGCCTTGGCTGGAATAATTTGTGCGTTAGGTGTGGTTGCAGTGAGTAATATTTGCCATTGATTGCCGATAGGTTTCAATTTGAGATTAACAGCGTCTCCAGAGGTGATGGTTGACGGCGCACTTGTGATGACGTTCAAATTGACAACTGGTTGGTCCGTGTTGCGATTGACGCTTAACGTGAATTGATTCCCTGCACTGCTAGTTACCTGAGCTTGCGTGGTTAAAAGTGCAGGTGATATACGCGCCGCCTGTAATTGATTGGGCGGTAAACTTAAAATTCGCTCTAGCTGCTGGCTGCTAACCACATTGGTTAGTGCGCTGCGGTTCACAGGTGTTTGTGCTGTGCTCACAAATTGTAGAACGGGGTTTGCTGTGATTTTTTGTGCTGGAGCTGGTACTTGATTGGCAGTCGGACTTTGATCCGAACGATTAATAGTGCTCGTAACGGCCGTGGATAAAGCGGAAATTGCATTTGCGTTGGCTTGACTCGGCGCTTGAGGTTTACCGAGTACAACTGAGCTTGTGGCTGCGTTATCACTAACTGTGGACGTTGCGACTACATTGCTAGCGTTGTTTGCGGTGGCGCTGGCGATACTGACGTTATAGCGTTGCTGTATATCGAGTCGCCCCTGAATATCCGTGCTGGGTATTACGACTGCTTGGCTTTGCGTCGTTGCGCTCACACTAACTTGATTAGGCGAAACTTGCTGCACAACTACCTCTGCACTTTGACGCGTCGTATTCGTTGACGTAGTCACCTGTTGCGTTTGAGGCACAGTTGTTTGAGTTGAGGTTGTGAGAGGGCTATCTGACATAGATGATTTATCGGCCGCAAGCGAAGAATATTAAACTAAATGTAGCACGAACTACCTTTAATCTTACTAGGGTTCTCGTGCGTTGAAGTAAATGGTCTTAACGGCGATTTAATTGCTTGAATCAATTCTTTGCGTTAGCCAATAGGAATTGAGAATTGTGTGCCAAAAAGTGCCATTCACCTTATTGGTATTTTAAATATAATTCGGGATCATTCTTTAGGCCCCTAAAATTGCATCTTTAGTACATGAATTGATACGACTTATTTGGTTTTCTAAGTATTCCAGGCTGTTGTGCTGTGGTATTATCGCGACGTTTTTTTGTCGACCAAAGGTCTATTTTGCCGTTACTTTCTGCCCATGAATTGTCCGTGTCGAAGCGTGATAGATTGCTGTTTAGTAAGATAAATTTGTCGGTGTCGGCGGGTGATTTGATGTATATCAAAGGGCCAAATGGTGCGGGCAAGACTAGCTTACTGCGAGTGTTAACGGGTTTGGTTAGTCCTGAAGAAGGGCTCGTAACCTATCGTGAGCAAGACATTGTAAAATTTCGTGACGTTTTTCATCAGAAGCTATTATATTTTGGCCATGCATTAGGGGTAAATCGCAGTCTCAATGCACTGGAAAATTTGCACTATTGGTGCTCTCAACATGGCGTACATCCTGTCGAAACAGAAATTTACACCGTGCTGGGTAAGTTGGGCCTAGTTGGGCTTGAAGATGTAACCGTTAATCATTTATCAGCGGGCCAGCAACGTCGTGTGGCACTGGCTCGATTTTGGTTAAAAACCAGCGCTGATGTGTGGATTTTAGATGAACCCTTTACTGCACTAGACGTACAAGGCATAGCATTACTGAATAAACGAATTGTCGAGCATCTACAGCAGGGCGGGTGTGTAGTGATGACCTCTCATCAAGCGTTGGATGTAAATTATCCGACGAAAGAGTTAGTGCTGGAGTACCGCATATGAGGGATTCGCTAAACGCAATTTTTCGCCGTGACCTGGCTTTGGCGTATCGCCAGCGTTCTGAGTTGATGCAGCCGATGATGTTTTTTATTTTAGTGATTAGTTTATTCCCGTTAGGTATCGGGCCCAATCCAGAGATATTACAAAAAGTGGGTCCGGGGGTTATCTGGGTGGCGGCAATTCTTTCCTCACTATTAGGAATGGAGCGCTTATTTAAGGACGATTTTAACGATGGGTCGTTAGAGCAAATCATGCTGTCAGCCACGCCATTACCAATGGTGGTATTGGTAAAAGTGTTTGCTCATTGGTTGACCAGCATCGTGCCGCTTTTAATATTGTCACCGTTACTGGCGTTGTTCTTAAACTTGACTGAAGACATGTATTGGGCGCTGTTGTGTACATTACTACTGGGTACACCTTTGCTAAGTTTGGTTGGTGCGATAGCGGTAGGATTAACGCTTGGTTTAAATCGTGGTGGTGTGCTCTTAGCACTCTTATTATTGCCGGTCTTTATTCCCTTGTTAATTTTTGCCACGGCGGCCGTTGAAGCGGCCTCATTACAATTACCGTACAACGCACAATTAGCCATTATTGGCGCGATGTTATTAATCTCTTTAGCGATGGCACCTTTTGCCATCGCCTATGCATTACGAGTGAGTCAAAACTAATGTGGAAATGGTTACATCCTTACGCAAAAACGCAAAATGCTTATGAGTTGTGTAGGCGTTTACAGCCCTGGTTTGTTATTACAGCGCTTATCACGTTTGTGGTGGGCATGGTTTGGGGGTTAGCTTTTGCGCCAGCGGATTACCAGCAAGGTGATTCATTCCGCATTATTTATATTCATGTACCTAGCGCGATTTTATCCATGGGGGCATACAGCGCCATGGCGATAGCGGCCTTTATTGGTTTGGTATGGCAAGTTCGTACTGCGTTTATGGCTATGATTGCGCTAGCACCCATCGGTGCGGTGGTCACTTTTATTGCATTATTCACCGGTGCAGCATGGGGCAAACCTATGTGGGGTACGTGGTGGGTGTGGGATGCACGCTTAACATCAGAGTTGATATTGCTGTTCTTATATTTAGGGGTGATATCCTTATACGCCTCTTTCGAAGATAAACACCAAGCAGGTAAAGCTGCTGGCGTGATGGCTATTGTGGGGGTGGTCAACCTACCCATTATTCATTTTTCGGTGGAATGGTGGAATACATTGCATCAAGGCGCGAGTATCACAAAATTTGATAAGCCTTCGGTTGCGCCAGAAATGTTGTGGCCCTTGTTGATTAGCATTTTAGGTTTAGCTCTCGTTATGGCTGCTATCTTTATTCGCCGCTTACAAAATGAAATACTACGCCGAGAGCTAAACCGCCCTTGGGTGCAAACGTTGGTTAGCACGGCAAGGGAGAAATAACCGATGCAATTCGATAATTTAACTGCATTTTTTCATATGGGTGGCTACGCATTTTATGTGTGGTTATCGTTTGGTGTTAGCGTTCTCGCATTGGTACTTTTAGCGGTCGACGCAATGCGCCAGCAAAAAGTGTTGTTTAACGCCGTTGAAAAAGAGCAAGCCCGCAAAGTTCGTATTAAAGCCGCTCAAACAGAAACCAAGCAAAATCGGCTTGATAAACAGAATATGTCGCAAAACGAGGAAGTAACTCATGAACCCTAGACGTCAAAAACGCCTGATAGTCGTGTCTGCTATCGTATTGGTGATCGGCGCAGCGATTGGCTTAATGCTGTATGCGCTTAGCCAAAATATTGATTTGTTCTACACCCCTTCAGAAGTCATTGATGGCAAGCAAATTGGACAAGTGAAGGAAATCCCTCAAGTTGGTCAGCGTTTACGCATTGGTGGCATGGTCGTACCGGGTTCAGTAAAAAGAGATAATGACAGCTTAGCGGTTAGCTTTGATTTAGTTGATACGGGTCCCATCGTTACCGTTAGTTATCATGGTTTGTTACCGGATTTGTTTCGTGAAGGCCAGGGGATAGTTGCCACTGGTGTGTTAACGTCCACCAATCATATTAAAGCGCATGAAGTATTAGCAAAACACGACGAAGAATATATGCCGCCTGAACTGGCTGAAAAAATGAAAGGCATAAAACATGTTAAACCTTCACAGGCCTATGCTGTGCCAAAGGTGAGTGGATAATATGGTTGCTGAATTAGGTAATATCTCTCTGGTTTTAGCGTTATTAATGGCGATGTCGTTAGCGATCTATCCAATGTGGGGAGCCCAAAAAAACCACCTTAAGTTGATGTTAATGGCCAAACCGTTAGCCATTGGTATGTTCGTATTTACGCTTATTGCCTATATCTGTTTAACGTGGGCATTTGTACATGATGATTTTAGCCTAGCGTATGTGGCAAGTACCTCGAATAGCACCTTACCGTTAAGATACAAATTTACTGCTGTATGGGGCGGTCACGAAGGATCGTTCTTGCTTTGGGTGATGATTTTCTCCATATGGACGGTGGCCGTTGCGCTTTTCAGTAAAGCTATTGAGCTAAAAATGGTTGCCAGGGTGTTATCGATCCTGGGTATGGTGGCCATTGGTTTCTATTTATTTATGTTATTAACGTCAAATCCTTTTGATGTGCTGCTGCCTTTTTATCCGGTTGATGGGCGAGACTTAAACCCATTATTACAAGATTTTGGCATGATTATCCATCCTCCCATGTTGTATATGGGCTATGTTGGGTTTTCCGTTGCATTTGCTTTTGCACTTGCGGCGTTGATTTCTGGGCAATTAGATTCAACCTGGGCCCGCTGGTCACGACCATGGACAATCGCTGCGTGGTCATTCTTAACCGTAGGTGTTGCGTTAGGTAGTTGGTGGGCTTACTACGAACTCGGTTGGGGAGGATGGTGGTTCTGGGATCCTGTCGAAAATGCGTCGTTTATGCCTTGGCTTGTAGGTACGGCCCTTATGCATAGCTTGGCAGTGACTGAGAAGCGTAAAGTATTTAAATCTTGGACCGTTTTATTAGCGATAGCCGCGTTTTCACTTAGTTTGTTGGGAACCTTTTTAGTGCGCTCAGGTATTTTGGTTTCAGTGCATTCGTTTGCCAGTGATCCAAGCCGAGGTATGTTTATTCTTGGCTTATTGGTCATTGTAATCGGCGGCTCGTTATTACTTTTTGCTATCCGTGCACCTCAGCTTAAAGGCGCTGGCCGCTATCAGTTATTCTCACGTGAAGTATTACTCGCTGGCAATAATGTGTTTTTAACTGCTGCCTGCTTAGTCGTATTGCTAGGTACTTTGTTGCCGTTAGTGCACAAAGAATTGGGACTGGGCTCTATTTCCATAGGGGCCCCATTCTTTAACCAAATGTTTAGTTATTTGATTGTTCCTTTTGTGTTGATAATGGGTATAGGCCCCTTATCTCGATGGAAAAACCAACCACCGTCAGCTTTGTATAAACAATTGATGATTGCGCTAGGTTTGAGTTTATCTGCGGCTCTATTAGTGACATCGACCTTTGAACAAACCGCCTATATGGCAACATTAGGTATGGTGTTGGGTTTTTGGATTGTGGTGACCACCATCATGGAAATTCATCAACGCATTAACGCCGATAAATCCCTATCCCAACAACCTATATTTAGTGCGCTTAAACAACTAACGCCAAGCCATTGGGGAATGGTTATGGGGCACCTTGGGTTTGCGGTGTCCATCATGGGCATAACGTTGGTCAGTCATTATAACCAAGAGAAACATGTGCGCATGGCCTATGGTGAAACAGTTCAACTAATGGGTTATGACTTCACCCTTAAGGGGGTCAGTAACCTTCAAGGACCAAATTATACCGGCTATCAAGCCCATGTAGTGGCGAGTCAAGATGGAAACGTTGTGGCTAATCTTGAAGCGGAAAAACGTTTTTATACAGTGCAGCGCAACACGATGACTGAAGCGGGTATTGATACCGCAATTAACCGTGATCTATTTGTCGCCCTCGGTGAGCAATTGGATGATGGTGATTGGGCTCTGCGTATTTATGTTAAACCGTTTGTGAACTGGATTTGGGCTGGAGCGTTTATTATGGCTTTTGGTGGCATTCTATCTATATCGGATCGTCGCTACCGTATGCAAAAAATTAGCAAAAAAAGACCATTACCAAACGTCGAAAAGTCAGTTCCAGGGCTGCCTGAGGTTTCCCCTCACGATGTGGCGGAGTCTCGTTAATGAAAAAAATATCGTTATTTATTTTGCCTTTAATCTTGTTTGTAGGCTTAGCGATTTTCTTATTTCAAGGATTATTTAGTAACCCTAGAGAGCACGAATCCCCTTTGCTTAACAAACCTGTTCCTAGCTTTATATTGCCGGATTTAATGGACACCGATATTACCTATACCACCGAAGTCTTTGTGGGCAAAGTTACATTGCTCAATGTCTGGGGCGTTTGGTGCGTAACGTGTGCGGTGGAAATTCCATATTTAGAGCAACTGAAAAACGACGGTAAGCATATTGTTGGTTTGTATTACGATCAGGACATAGACCCGGATTTTGGTGTTAAAACGGTTGCTCGCGTGCAGCAAGAAGTGGATCAGAAGCTCGGCCAACTTGGTAATCCGTATGCGTACAATATTTTTGATGTAAAACGCGATTTGTCGCTAGATTTAGGGGTGACGGGCGCGCCTGAAACGTTTTTAATCGACAAGCAAGGTAAGGTGCGTTTACATCATATCGGCGATATTAACCCTAGAGTTTGGCAGAAAAAGTTTGAGGCGATATATCAGGAGTTAATAGCAGAATGATGCGACTTTTAGCCTTTTCTCTAACTTTTTTGCTGCTACTAAGCCCTAACGTTTTTGCCAGTGAAGAAACATACCAGTTTGAGACTGATGCCCAAAGCACACTGTTTTTCGAGCTGACCAAAGAACTGCGTTGCCCAATGTGCCAGAATCAAAATATTGCTGATTCAGACGCTATGATTGCAGCAGATTTGCGCCGTAAGGTGTATCAACTGGTTAATGAAGGCCAGTCCCGTGAACAGATTATTGATTATATGAAGCAGCGTTACGGTGATTTTGTATATTACCAACCACCTGTTAATGCAACCACGGTTTGGTTGTGGTTATTACCGGTCATCTTCGTTTTGCTAGGAATTATTTTAGTTGTGCGCAGTCGCCAACAAAAACCCGTGACGCAAGATAAAGCCAAACTAGAAGCCGCCGAGAAGTTGCTGGAGGAAGACAAGTGAGTGTTTTTTGGATAGCCAGTATTGCACTGGTATTAGCTGCGATTGGTTTTGTATTGCTACCGTGGTTTGTTGAAGGACGTAAGCGCGAGGATACTTTGACTAATACGCGCCTTATTCGTCAACGATTAGATGAATTGGTACGAGAGGAACGCGAAGGGCAATTAAGCACCAGCGATAGACTTGAAACCGAAAAAGATTTAAAAATTGCATTACTAGACGAGCAGCCCAACCAGCAAGAGAATACCAGCTCGGCAAAGGGCATTTTAGTCGTCGGTGGCCTGTTAAGTGTCGTTGCCGTCGCGGTTTTGTATTGGCAAGTGAATAATGTTTCTGCATTAAGCCACTGGGAACAAGCAATTGACCGCTTACCGGAGTTAGCCGACCGTATTGTAACCCAAGGGGACGCTTCTGTTAACGAAGACGACCTTCAACAGTTTGCCTTGGGATTGCGTACTAAGTTACAAAACTCAGATAACGACGCAGTAGGCTGGACTTTGTTAGGCCGAGTTTATGTAGCGATTAATCATATTGAAAGCGCCATAGACGCATTTGAGCGAGCACTTGAAATTGAGCCTAATAATATCGAGACACTGGCCAGTTACAGTCAGGTATTATTGATGGTTAATCAAGCGGAATATTTGACTCAAGCTAAAGTATATTTGAATCAAATTCTAGAGCTTGATCCTCAAAATACTGGCGCGCTGGGTATGTTAGCAATGGCCGCGACCCAACAGGGAGACAAGCCATTGGCAATAAAAACATGGCGTAAGTTGCAAGAATTTGTGCCCAAAGACGCTCCTATCTATCAATCAATTGAAGCGCAAATTGCTGAATTAAGTGGCTCTGTACAACCAGAAATGGCCTCTAGCCCCGCTAATGCGACAAATTCGACTGACTCACTAAAGCCAAGTAGAGCGCTTGTTTCGGTTACTATTACCCTAGATGAGACGCTAAAGAGTAGATTACCGAAAGAGGGCTTTTTGTTTGTATATGCACAAGATGCTAGTGGGGCAAGCAGAATGCCTGCCGCGGTGGTAAAAATGCCATTGGCTGAATTGCCGATTACAGTGGACTTGTCTGATAGCAACGCGGTTATGCCAACCCTAACGTTATCGCAGTTATCTCAGGTTCGTTTGGTTGCCAAAATATCGACTACGGGGAACGTAATGCAGGCAAGTGGAGACTTGCAAGGCTCTTTGGAAATTGAGCTTAATAAATCGAAAACAGAACAATATACGATATTAATAAACGAGGAATTACAGTGAATAAGGTAAAAATTGCTGCGCTATTTTTAGTGCTATTAACGTTGGGGGGATGCGCTTCCAGTAATAAAGCGGACGAGCAGGCACAGCAATATAACGATCCCAAAGATCCCTTTGAATCGGTAAACCGGACATTTTGGGATTTCAACTACGATATACTAGACAATTATGTATTACGGCCAGTAACGGTCGTTTATGTTGATTACACCCCGCAGTTTGCTCGTACTGGTTTGTACAATATGGCACTGAATCTGGAAGAGCCATCAAACTCCGTGAATAACCTGCTGCAAGGTAAACTAGATGGCATGCTTATCAGTGTTGGGCGATTCTTGCTCAACTCCACCGTTGGCTTGTTAGGCACTATCGATGTAGCGACTGAGCTAGGTTTAGTGCGTAAAGAAGAAGAATTTGGTGAAACCTTGGGTACATGGGGCGTAGGCACAGGGCCTTATTTGATGATCCCTGCTTTAGGCCCCAACGACATTCGAAGTGGAGTGGGCGACATCGTTGATACGTCTTATTCCCCTTTAGATGCGCTTAACTTCTATTTTGCAGCCTTTAGAACGGGTATCAAAGTATTAGAAAGCCGCGCGGCTGTGATGTCTCAAGAACAGCAACTTGAACAATCAGTTGACCCGTACAGCTTCGTAAAAAATGCTTATTTCCAGAATTTAAAGTTTAAAGTAAATGACGGGCAAGTAGAGCAAACCAAAGAAGAAGAAGCGTTAGACGATGATATTGATGCTTTTTTAAATGATCTATAGGAATTTATTTTCCAGCCATCGTTAATAACAAAAAAAGCCCAGATAACGTCTGTTATCTGGGCTTTTTGTTTGTCTGGCTAATGTTAACGCTAAGGTTAAAAAATGCTTATTTATAACCGTTGGGGTTATTAGATTGCCAATTCCATGAATCACGGCACATATCAGCTAAACCCTTCTCTGCGCTCCAGCCCAATGCTTCACTGGCCATTTTAGGATCGGCGTAACATGCAGCAACATCGCCTTCTCGGCGGGGCACGAATTTATAGGCAATGGTTTTTCCGCTTTGCTTTTCAAACTCTTTGACCATGTCGAGTACGCTATAACCTTGGCCTGTACCTAAGTTATAAGTGACTAAGCCAACATCTTGTTGCAGCTTGGCTAGCGCTTTAAGATGGCCTGCGGCTAAGTCTTCTACGTGAATATAATCTCTTACACCCGTGCCATCTGGCGTGTCGTAGTCATTGCCAAATATTGACAGGAATTCACGTTTGCCGGTTGCCACTTGGGTAATAAACGGCATTAGATTGTTAGGGATCCCATTAGGATCTTCACCAATGCGCCCAGATGGGTGCGCGCCAGCTGGGTTAAAGTAACGCAATACTGCGATATTCCAGCTATTGTCGGATTTATACAAGTCGCGAAGTACCAACTCAACCATCAGCTTAGATTGGCCATATGGATTTGTTGGTTCACCTGTGGGTAAACCTTCATGTAAAGGCAATTCAACCGGATCGCCGTATACCGTAGCTGACGAGCTAAAAACAAGGTTTTTGACGTTATGTTTAGCCATTGACTCACATAATACAAGGGTACCGTATACGTTATTGTCGTAGTACATCAAGGGCTTTTCAACTGATTCACCGACTGCTTTAAGACCAGCAAAATGAATAACGGAATCAACACTGTGCTGACTAAAAACCTTATCAAGCGCGGACGCATCGCGAATATCACCTTCAACGAACGTTGCGCGTTTGCCCGTAAGCTCTTCAACACGCGCTAGCGCTTCTTTTGATGAATTGCAGAGGTTATCAAGCACAACAACCTTATTGTTGTTTTCCAACAGTTGTAGAACTGTGTGGCTGCCGATGTAGCCAGCGCCGCCTGTTACTAAAATGGTTTGCATCGATTTACTCTCCTTGAGGGTCAATTGGGGGAAGGTACTTAGCGCACAAGCTGTATTGAATGGGCCTGAGTACGAGCGGGTACAAGGCGGCAACGAGTGCAGCCCAAAGCAATGAATACCAACTTTCAGTGCTTCTAAATATTAGAATAAATATCGGTAGGAGTACCGCTAATTTTAAAACATTTAGCAGCAGTTTTTCTGGCCCAGTAAGCTTATTTTGTGCTTGTTGAATTAACGCTAAACGCTCGGTGAGCGATAACTGAGAAATACTCGGAATGTCACGGGACGAAAAATAGATATTCATTTTACCCTGGCTTATGTAAAAGAAACGCCTAGCTGCAGTTCAACAGATAGGCGTTATTTATAATATTATATTATTAATTACTCTGCCAGCGGCAAAATGTAATTAACTAGCTGGTCGGTTGACCTAATCTAAACAGAGTTTACGCCCGTTTATGCTCAGCAAGCTTTTCCCATGCTTTCGTTTTGAAACTAACAAGAAAAATAACAATGCCAATGGCAATGGTAAATAAGCTAATTTGCAAATACAGATCAGGCATATCTTCCACTTTGTTCGGGTCGAAATTACCAGCCAGCAGACCAGCTATTACATTACCAATAGAGTAGGTGAGTACGAATACGCCCATCATCTGGCCAGCAAAACGTTTTGGAGACAACTTACTTACCGCTGCTAATGCTACAGGGCTTAAGCATAACTCGCCTACTGTATGCAAGAAGTAAGTAGCCACTAACCAATAAGGTGCTACGCGTAAACCTGTTGCAGCTGCTTGTGCCGCAAAGAACATAACTAAGAAACCTGTAGCCATAATAATCAGACCAACTGCACATTTCAAACCGTATGACGGCGTTAACATGCGTTTAGCTAAATTTATCCACAATGCCGCGAAAAAAGGTGACAACAGAATAATGAAAAATGAGTTAGCTGATTGGAACCAAGCGGTAGGAATTTCGAAATCACCCAGCATCCGTTCGGTATAATCACGACCAAAGAGGTTCAATGACGAACCTGCTTGCTCAAAGCCCGTCCAAAAGAATATTGAAGCTAAGCAAACTAAAAATAGCGCGCCAACACTGCGTTTTTCATTACCATCCAAGTTACCTAAAAAGAATATCCCGGCATAATAGGCCAAAAAGACCACCGTAATCGCGATGGCTGTATATTGCGCCATCGTTACCGGGTCAAAGCTAAGTTGACCGCTGATCATGGCATACGTTACAACCGCGAGACCAATTAGAAAAACAGTAATAATTTGCCATGCACGCTTATTACCCGCGGCAGACATAGCAACCATTGGCTGCGCACCTGCGCCATCTAACTTATGTAAAGTTAAACGATATTGAATCAAACCAATACCCATACCGATGGCTGCTGCACCAAACGCCCAATGCCAACCCATTTCAACTTGTAGGTAGCCACAAACGAGATAACCTATGATTGAACCAAGGTTAATACCCAGATAATAAAGTGTGTACCCACTATCACGACGGCCGTCGTTATCTGCATACAGTTGCCCCACCATTGCGCCAATATTAGGTTTAAGTAAACCGGTGCCTAACACCACTAATACTAAACCGACGAAGAAAGTCGAGTCATTGGGTATGGCCAATACTATATGGCCTAACATAATGATAATTCCGCCGTACCAAACAGCTCGCTGTCCGCCAATTAAACGGTCGGCTATCCAGCCACCAGGCAAACCCATAAAGTAAACGGCGCCTGTGTATAAGCCATAAATAGCCGTAGCAGATGCAACGGTTATCACTAAACCGCCTTCTTGAATACTTGCGGTCATAAAAAGCACCAATAAAGCACGCATGCCGTAATAACTCATGCGTTCCCACATCTCTGTAAAGAATAGGGTGGATAGGCCCCCTGGTTGGCCTAAAAAGTCTTTGGTTTTTGTTGTCATATTACCTGCCGTAAACCTCGTTAGCGTCTTAAAATAATTAAAGAAACATGAATGTAAGTCGCTAAACTGTTTGGTTATAATTGTTGTTATTGATGACTACTCTAACGGTAGTTAACGATTTTCAGCCACGTTTATACTAGAGCCAGCGGGTGATGACAAGAAAGGGGATGAAAAGTACCTGTAATTAATAGCGTACTGGTGTCGATATATGGCAACAATGTTAAGCTAAATAAACCGTTTCACTAACATTGCAAATCGTATATCATGCTGCCCCATTTATTTGGCTGTATTGTACACATTTCAACCTTCTGAGACCCACAGGGATAGCAGTATGTTAAGAAAGTTTAATTTTCAGATAATCGCATTGCTTGCGTTTATTTTTGTTGCGCAAGTTGATGCCGTTACGCCTTCTGCTCAACAAATCGAACAGTTTAAAAGCATGCCTAAGGCGCAGCAAGAAGCACTCGCGCGACAAATGGGCATAGACTTGTCTGATTTAAATCTTTCGGGTGGCAGCAACAACAATATACAGGTACAACCTGAAACTCAGGTTAATCGCTATGTTGATGACGACGAAATCGCTAAACGTCTTGCGCAGCAAAGTGCCAATCAGAATAAAACAAAAGAATTAAAGCCTTTTGGCTATGATTTATTTGATTCATCAACGGCTACTGCTTCGTTTGCACCTCCTACCAACCTACCTGTACCAGCTGATTATCTGTTAGGCCCAGGCGACAGTATTCGTGTTCAGCTATTCGGTAAAGTGAGTGAGCAGCATGAGTTGCAGGTTAACAACGAGGGTATCATCGAAGTACCCGATTTAGGTCCGATGAACGTAGCAGGACTTAGCTATAACGAATTCAAAAAGCAATTGACTGAGCGCTATGCTGAGCAGGTGATTGGTGTTACGCCAAATATCAGCATGGGAGAACTGCGTACTATTCAGATTTATATGGTGGGTGAGGCCTATCAACCTGGTGCGTATACCGTTAGTGCATTATCAACTATTACTAATGCATTATTTTCTAGCGGCGGCATAAATGATGTGGGTTCATTACGTCATATCCAGTTAAAGCGTGCAGGGAAAACCATAACAGAGTTCGATTTATACGACTTACTGGTATATGGGGACACAAATAAAGATATGCGCTTGCAACAAGGTGACGTCATCTTTATTCCTATTGTGAAAAAGTTAGTCAGTGTTGATGGCAAGGTCCGTCGCCCAGCGATTTATGAAGCCACAGATAATGACACCATGGCGAGTATGCTCAACATCGCCGGTGGTTTGCTGCCTACTGCAGCAGCTACTAGTCTGCAAGTAGCTCGCAGCACGCCAAGTGACGGATTTCAAGTTAAAACAATTAATATGCAAAATAGAAGTGGTCAAGCCTTCAAACTCGCTGCGGGTGACTTCATTAACGTACCCGCTGCAGGCAGCGAATTTAATAATGCTGTTGTGGTGATGGGAGCATACGCCACTCCGGGTTTAACCCAGTGGAATCCGAGTCTAACGTTAGCTGATTTAGTGAATCGCAATAGCTTGCTTGGTACAACTGACGTTGACTATGCGCTGATTATACGCGGCCCTAAATTTGCCCGCCAAAGTGAAATTGTTCAGTTCGAGCCAGCTAAAGTACTGTCTGGTGAATACAACATGGCACTTAATGCGTCTGACAAAGTGCTCTTTTTCAATCGATTTACACCAGTCGATCCTGAAGACAAACAAGACCAAACACAAAATAAGTCATCTATTGGCAGTACTAATCAGCAACAAGATACTAAGTCCGTGAATAACATTCCGATGCAAAGTGGAATGAACGGGGCATCGGTTAGTAACAATCAGAATCCTCAATTTGAAAATACTCTACGGGATCAAAGCGCTGGAAATAACAGGCGAAACAGTAAAGATTTAAAAAATAGCGATGACAATGAACAGAGCGCAGCTAACTTTCTACAGGAATTAGACCTAGCGAGTTTTACTGAAAAGTATCTCATTTTAGAGAAAACCAAATATTTATCTCGTGAAGAGTTACTCGCGCCCATAGTAGAACGTCTGCAGAATGAAAGTACTCAAAGCTCGCCCATGAAATTGGTTGAAGTGACTGGTCAGGTGAAATTCCCAGGGGTTTATCCTGTGCAAAAAAATGCGAACGTGCGTGACTTGATATTAGCAGGCGGAGGGCTTTTAGAGTCTGCCTACCTACAAAAAGCTGAGATTTCACGAACCAGTTTAGATAATGATCACGCGCTAAGTATCGAACATATTCAAATTGATTTAATCGATTCTATGTTAGGCAATAATAATATTGCGCTGCAAAGTAAAGACACCTTGAACGTGCTGCGCACCCCTGATTGGCACGAGAACAAGAAAGTTGAGTTGGTTGGCGAGGTAGTGTTCCCGGGTGTATATCAAATCAAGAAAGGCGAAACCCTAGCACAGTTAGTTGAACGTGCGGGCGGCCTTACTGAAGAGGCGACGGTTAAGGCTGTTATCTTCACTCGTGAAGAACTCAAAGAGCGTGAGCGCGAGAACTTAGACAAATCAGTTGAGAATCTGCGTCAGCAAATTGCCTCGACTAATCTTTCAGGTAGTCAAAATGTAAAAACTATTGATTATCAAGAAGCAACATTGATACTCGATGAATTGCTAAACGTTGAACCTGTTGGTCGCTTAGTTATCGATATGCCGCAGATAATCGCTGGCAATCCAACTGCTGACTTATCACTTAAAGACGGCGATAAACTCTTTGTGCCCAATATCTCGTCAGCTGTTTCTGTGGTGGGTGAAGTGTTTGTACCATCGACCCATATATTCAAATACGGAAAAACGTTAGAACAGTATATAGCCAACTCTGGTGGCGAAAATGACCGCGCAGACATGGACGACGTGTATATTGTAAAAGCAGACGGTTCAGTGACCATTCCTGAGTCATCATTCTGGTTTAGCTCAAAAGAAACCGTATTAGAGCCGGGCGATACCATAGTAGTGCCACGTGACGTGACCAATTACGAACGCTTAGGCTTATGGCAAACCATTACCCAAATAGCGTATCAGTCAGCGATTGCATTAATTGCAATTGGCAACCTGTAGTTTATTTAAAGAAAATTTGAGTAATAAATATGACTGATATTAAAAATAGCGCGCCGAATAAAGACAATATTCAATATGTGGTTATATCGCCTGATATGCTTCAGGCGCAAAACAACGACGATGAAATAGACTTGCGCGAATTGTGGAATGTCATTTGGCGTGGTAAATGGATAATTATCGCAGTAACCGCAATATTTGCGGTTGCTTCGGTATTTTACGCACTGAGCTTACCTAATATCTATAAATCAGAAGCACTTCTCGCACCCGCAGAATCAGATCAACAAGGCGGTTTAGCTGGTTTGGCTGGCCAGTTTGGAGGCTTAGCATCCCTCGCAGGTGTGAATTTAGGCGGTGGTAAAACCGACAAGACTGCGTTAGCAATAGAGATCCTCAAATCTCGTGAGTTCTTCGCTAAATTTGCGGAAAAGCACGATATTTTGCCTGATTTGATGGCTGCGAAAGGTTGGGATATATCTTCGCATACTGTTATATATGATGAGGACCTTTATCAGCCGCAAAACAAAGAGTGGATTAGAGAAGTTCAGCCTCCAAAAAAAGCTGAGCCCTCTATGCAGGAGGCTAAAAAAGAGTTTGAAAGAATACTATCAATAGAAAATAGTTCTGAGACGGGGATGGTAAAGCTTAGTACTGAGCATTATTCTCCGGAAGTAGCTAAAAAATGGGTAGATTGGTTAATACTCGATATAAATACTGTAATGAAAGTTAGGGACAGAGAAGAAGCCGAAAACAGTATTGCTTATTTAGAATCTCAGATTGCGGTTACTAATATAGTTGAACAGAAAACGCTGCTTTATCAACTAATTGAAGAGCAAGCAAAAACTCTTATGTTTGCAGAAGTAAGAGAAGAATATGTGTTTAAAACAATTGATCCTGCCCTAGTTTCTGAAGTAAAAAATTCTCCCAAAAGATCATTAATTGTTATGCTTTTTGTCGCTATTGGAATAGCTCTTTCAATCATAATCCTACTACTCGTACACTATACCTGTAGAAGGAGATCCTGCTGAACATAGTTTCATTGATGAAATGTAAACTTCGCATTTTTAATAAGCTCTGGTGCGGTTTCATTGTTACCAAAAAATACATGATAAATATATAGAGGCTTGCACTTGGATAGACGTATATTAAAAAACGTAGCTTCCTTATTTAGTATAAAAGTTGCCGGTTATTTGGTTCCTTTAATTTCTTTACCCTACCTAGTTAGGGTGCTTGAGCCTACAGGTTATGGCTATTTAGGGTATTGTTTAGCAATTAATCAGTATTTTATTTTAATCGTCAGCTATGGTTTTGATTTGTCTGCTACGCAGAAAATATCAAAAGTAAGAGATGAGCGTTTAAAAGTAAGTAGAATATTTTGGAATGTTTTGGGAATAAGGTTTGTTGCCTCGCTGATTGGGTTAGGAATTTTGTGTATTGCGACAGCTTTGATTCATTCGATAGACAGCTTAAGCTTGATACTATTTTGCTGTTACACAAGTGTCTTTGGGGCTGCTCTTTTTCCTCAATGGCTATTTCAAGGCAAGGAGCAGCTTGGACTTATTTCTGCCGCAAGAATTATCTTCCAGATAATTTCATTACCATTATTACTTATTTTTGTTAATGAACCTAAAGATGTCTGGAGAGCCGGGTTAATACAATCCTTACCAGCCTTGTTAATTAGTTTTGTAGCTTTTTACATAGTAGTAAAACGAAAGTGGATTATTTGGGTAGCTCCTGACATGAGATCTATGTGGAAAGAGTTAAAAGATGGATGGCATATATTTATATCAACAGCAGCTATCAGCCTATATACGTCCAGCGTAGCGGTCTTCCTCGGAGCTTTAAGTGGCCCTGTTAGTGTAGGTTACTTCGTTGCTGCTAATAAGCTGATACAGGCCGCAAACGGTATATATACTCCGATCTCTCATGCGTACTATCCTAGAATTAGTTTTGAGCTTACGAAAAATAATGTCGAGGGATTAAGATTAATTACCCAATTAATAAAAATTTTATC
Organism: Paraglaciecola sp. 20A4; assembly: GCF_011378905.1. Classification (GTDB taxonomy): domain Bacteria; phylum Pseudomonadota; class Gammaproteobacteria; order Enterobacterales; family Alteromonadaceae; genus Paraglaciecola. Next base: position 77,478 of record NZ_WTPY01000016.1, read on the forward strand.
GTTTATCACATTTTGCATTGGCGTGGGGTTATTCATATTCGCCGAACCAGTGATAGGGTTACTATTTGGGGCTGAGTATGTAAACAGTGTGTTACTTGTAAAAATCATGAGTGTTTTGCCAATTTTAACCAGCTTAAGTAATATTTTCGGGGTCCAGACACTTTTGACATTCGGATTCAAAGCGGAGTTTTCAAGAGTGTTAATATTTTCTGGTGGATTTAGTTTATTTTTGATTTGGCCTCTAATTTACTTATTTAATGAAATTGGAGCATCCTTATCCGTCGTATTCACAGAGCTTTTAGTAACGATATTAATGTTCGTTGTTGTTTTGAGAAAAAAAATAAATATTTTTCAAAGGTAAATTAAAATGTTTGATTATTTGATAGTTGGAAGTGGTTTCTTTGGTGCAGTATGTGCTTATGAACTGAAAAAAAAAGGGAAAAAAGTTCTGGTCTTAGAAAAACGGGAGCATATAGGAGGTAATGCATTCACAAGAGACAATCATGGTATACAGGTTCATGAATACGGAGCTCATATTTTCCATACGAATGATAAAGCGATTTGGGACTATGTTAACGACTTAGTACCATTTAATCGATTTACAAATTCGCCATTAGCAATGCATAAGGGGAAACTTTACAATCTGCCGTTTAACATGAATACCTTTAACCAATTGTGGGGTGTAATTACACCTGATGAAGCTAAAGCCAAAATCGCAGAGCAGCGCAGCGAAATGGAAAATATAAAACCATCTAATTTAGAAGAACAAGCTATATCCCTTGTTGGGCGAGATATGTATGAGACGCTCATTAAAGGATATACAGAGAAACAATGGGGGAGGCCTGCGGACGAATTACCGGCGTTTATCATTAATCGATTACCTGTCCGTTTTACATACGACAACAATTATTTTTCAGATAAATACCAAGGGATTCCGATAGGTGGATACACTAAGTTGTTTGATGTCTTATTAGGTGGAATTGAAGTAAGACTAAATTGTGATTACTTATCTGATAGAGATAATTATAACAAATTAGCAGATAATATAATTTATACTGGTCCAATTGATTCGTACTTTAATTATGAATATGGTGAGCTTGAATATCGTTCATTAAAATTTAAACATAGTATTTTGCCTACTGCTAATTTTCAAGGTAATGCAGTAATTAATTACACAGAAAAAGACGTTGATTTTACACGTATAATTGAGCACAAACATTTCGATTTTACTGATGCTGAGCATACAGTTATTACTCATGAATATCCGGCCGATTGGAAATTAGGAGATGAACCTTTCTACCCGATAAACGATGATAAAAATATGAAGCTATTTAAGAAATATCGCTCACTTGCAAAAATGGAAAAGGGAATGATTTTTGGAGGGCGATTATCTGAGTATAAATACTACGATATGCATCAGGTTATAAGATCAGCACTTAATACTATAGGGAAAATAGGATAAATTTAATGAAAAATGTATATGTTATTTGCCCCGGCGACAGTGTGACGGGTGGGCCAGAGCTAATTCACCAATTTATAGATGCTGTAAATTCGGTTGGTGGTAATGCAAGCGTACTATATTATCCATTTAGTCATAATTATGATATCCCTAGTCCTTATAAACATTATAACGTTAAAGTTGAAAAAAAAGGTTCGATATCAGCAGATAATTCAATAATTATTGTTCCGGAGATTGCCACACAATATATTAAATATTTTGAGAAGTTTGAAATATTTATTTGGTGGTTATCAGTAGATAACTACTTTAATGCATTTCCGATGGGGTTAAAGGGCAAGTTAAAAAGTGTAATCAAAAAGTTAGTTAAGCACAGGAATAGACCTAAATATCTTAATGAAATGAATCAATATTCGCATCTTGCGCAAAGTCATTATGCGATGCAATTTCTTAAAGATAACGGTTACGAGTCTAGCCTTCTTAGTGATTATTTGAATAAAGAACACTTTGTTCAAGAAGCCGATTTAGAAAAAAAAGAAAATATAATATGTTATAACCCTAAAAAAGGGCTAGAAGTTACACAATATATAATTGAAACATATCCAAAAATGAAATTTGTTCCTATTCAGAATATGAATCATAAAGAGGTTGCAGATTTATTAAAACGCTCAAAGATTTACATAGATTTTGGGAAGCACCCAGGAAAGGATCGGTTGCCCAGAGAGGCGGCCATGGCTAATTGTGTCGTGATAACAGGTATGAAGGGGAGTGCTGGGAATGAATATGATATCCCTGTACCCAAAAAATATAAACTAGATGAAAACTCTAGCGACTTTATAAGTAAAGTAGACCAGATTATCTCCTTTGTTTTCAATGACTATGAAAGTAGTCTTCAAGATTTTGGTCATTATAGAGAACGCATTCAAAATGAGAGAGAATTGTTTCTGGACCAAGTATCTAACTTAGTCCGGAAAGAGTGTAGTTAAGATGAGTGTTTTTCATAAAATAGAACATGAAACATCTATTCTTGTAATATTATATAATACTGAAATATTATCTTCTATTACATTGGTATCTTTACTCAATAGTAATGTCAATCTGAAAGGATATAACCTTGTCATTTGGAACAATGGTCCGAATAAACTTAGTGATGTTGACATTGTCCCTTTTCAGGAAGTAGGGTTTTACGTTCAAATTGTTCAGACTATTGAAAACACATCACTTGCTAACATATACAATACTTTCATCAAAATGCATAGAGCAGTTCGCTACGTCATTCTTGACCACGACTCTAACTTAAGTGATCAGTATCTAATGAGTTTGAGTACTGTCGGTGCTGATAAAATAGGCGTGCCGATTATATATTGTGACGGGGATCAGGTAGGGCCTTTATTAAATTGTAGATTGTGCCTTTCAAAAGACATAATTAGGGATGAAGATGCCTTTGTCGCGATCGGCAGTGGACTAGTGATAGGTTTTGATATAACTAAAACTTTAAAGGAAACTCAAGGGCAAGTGTTTGATGAACGTTTTTTTCTATATGGTGTTGATACTACATTCTTCTTAAGACTTAAAATTAGTAATTTAAATCATTCTATTGAAATTTTATCGGGATTTGAGCATTCATTATCAAGATTTGAGAATGAAAATTTATTGACTAAAAAATTTAGAAAACTCGAAAGAACATATGATTTAGCATTAACTTTAAGATTCTATTATTCTCCTTTGAAAATAATTTATTTTGTTGCTCTTAATACACTAAAATATTTTTTTCATAGGTTACTAAAACGTGATACGTTAATTTATTATATACCCTTCGTCAAAGCGCTTTTTACTGGTCGTCATTATAGAGATATCAAGTAAGCTGTATTTCTAAATCATGCATCATGCATTACTAAATTAAAATTTTTGGCGCTCTTACGTTGAAATATTATTATATAGGCTTTTATCGCTTTGTTATGATTTTTATATATGAGAAGGCTCTAAAAAGTGCATCGCTGAGCGTCTTTTTCTTAAGTTATGTGATGTGGATTGATGAATAATATGATGAGAAAAATTGAAATATGTCTGATTTAGCTCCTATCGCCCTTTTCGTGCATGCACGTCTAGAGCATACAAAAAAAACAATTAATTCATTAAAAGCTAACTCTTTAGCTAAAGAATCCAGAATCTATATATTTTGCGATAGTCATAGAATTGGTGTTTCCAACGACATTGAGGCAGTTGATTCTGTAAGAAACTTAATTTCAAAAGTAGGTGGGTTTCATACCGTTAAAGTTATCTATAGAGAGTATAATTACGGGTTAAAACGAAATATAGTTGAAGGTTTGGATTATGTACTCAAAAAGCATGATAAGGTGATTGTTTTGGAAGATGATTGTGAAGCAGCCCCCAACTTTTTGGCTTTCATGAATGAATGCCTAGATTACTACGCTGATCCAAGTAAGAATGTTTGGCATATCTCCGGTTGGAATCCAGGACTTAATTTTGAAGATAAACCGTTCCCCTCTTATTTTATGAGCTGTTGGGGGTGGTCTACATGGCGTTACAGGTGGCGAGAGGTATGTTTTGAGCCATTAATTTTAATGGAGAATATGAGCATAGCGGAAAGATATAAGTTTAATTTAAACGGCAGCTACCCTTTTTATAGCCACCTTCTAGGTAATTATCTAGGTCAGAATAATACTTGGGCTGTTTTCTGGTATGCCTCTATTTTTAATTCACATGGTCATTGTATTAATCCCCCTACGTCACTAATCACTAATCTTGGGATGGATGGCTCAGGTACACATACGAGTATTCAATTTGATCAAAATGTTCCGTTGCAGACTTCTAAAAAATACGATCCTATGATAAGTGATTTAGATAATACGCTAAAAGCTCTTTCAACTTTGTTCGGTACTAAACAAAAAAAGTTACACAAAATCTATTCTATAGTGAAAATTTTAATCCCTATTTGGGTTCTAAAAATCATAAAAGAATAATATGGTGATTGTATGAAAATAATCTATGCGGTAATGTTCATTTTATTTGATTTTGTTAAATATTTTCAACATACCATCCTTAGGGCTCACTGGCGTAGTAAAGATGTGTTCATTGCTCGCAAAGCATCTTTTACCATTGATTCATTTGGTGAAGTTAACATAGCTCATGGCGTCTATATTGCAGATGGTGTTTTGATTGTCGCTACTACCGAAAATACCTCAGTAAAAACTGCTCAACTTGATATTGGTGAGAATACCGTCTTAAACGAGTATTCTAACATAAGGGCGTCAGGAGGTCGGATCGTTATTGGCGCTAATACCATGATTGCTCAAGGCGTCTCTATCATTGCCACAAACCATAAAATTAATACTGATAAATTGATGATCAGAGAGCAGTGGGACTTGACAAAAAGTAATGTTAGAATCGGCGATAACGTTTGGATAGGGGCTAACTGTGTCATATTACCTGGTGTTAATATTTCAAGCGGTGCAGTTATAGCCGCTGGGGCTGTTGTAAATAAAGATATTGGTATTAACGAAATTTGGGGGGGGGTCCCAGCACGCCTTATCAGTATCAGAAAGACGGCGAGTCAAGATAATGATAAAGCCTAATCTTGTTTTAGTCGATGAGTCAGCAATTTACGGTGGACACGAGTCCATGCTAATGTCCTTTTTAAGGGGGATATTATTGCCGTTAAGTAGTGTTTTTAATGTGTATTTTGTAGTAAACTCGCAAAATAAAAAATTAATTTTTCAATTAGAATCGAATGACTTCCAGGAAATTTCTGTTCTAAAAATTTCATTGTCAAAGATACCAATGAAACCTATAACTCAATTTTTTATAGTTAATGATTCGTTGAAGATGAAGTCTACCTTAAAAGGGCTCAATCCAAAATTAGTGTTAAACATCCAAGGTACAATTGAAATTGGTTGCATGACGTTGTGGGCTTGCAGGTCTCTTGGTATAGAGGTCTTTAGCTATCTACCGATAACAAAATCCAGTGCATCCCTCAATGTTTTCTTAGGGCGAACAAGAGATTTTCTTTGCAAGGCGCTATATTATCCAATTCCTCAAAAAATAATTACGATATCAAATTCAAATTCCAAAGAGTTAACTGTACAATTCGATGTGCCAACAGAAAACATTTCCGTCGTCCATAACTTTGTTGAACATAGTATGATTAGTTCATGTGTTGAAGTACCAAAGTTTAAGGATAAGCGTAGGCACTTAGCCTTAATAGGGCGTATTAGCAATACTCAGAAATGTCAATTTGATTTTTTAAATGCTTGGTTGAAATTCGAATTCATTGATCAATATGTCATTCACATTGTAGGGGATGATGATGGTCAAGAATCTCAAGCGATAAAAGCGTTGGGTGAGCAAGCTGTTTCTGCCGGGAGTATAGTGTTTCATGGATGGCAATCACAAAATTATGTTTCAGAGGTACTTAGAAGATGCGATACATTGCTTTTACCTTCTAGATTTGAAGGTGTTCCATTAGTGATGATTGAAGCAATTGCTTTAGGTTGTTTAGTTGTCGGGACTGCCGTCGACGGTATGAAGGAGTTTCTCCCTGAAGAGCTCACGTTTGGAGTTGCTGATTGGTCTACTATGTTTGAGATCATTCAGAATACACACCAATCGGATAAGACGAATCTATTGTTGGATATAGTTCGTGAACGTTTTGAGGTGTTTAACCAGACAAGAAATACACAGACATTTTTGAATCTGTTGATGGAAAGATCTTATGAATATGAAAGATAAAATTCTAATTGACGGACGTCTATTGAGCGTTAATCCAACTGGGATTTCACGATATTGTGTAAAAATGATTGAGGTAATTGCTGAGCAATATGGAGAAGAACAACTTGTCGTGTTAGTTAACAACTCAGAGGTCATGCGACAGAATATCTTGCTAGAACGCTTGTCTATTTTTCAAACAGGTTTAAAGCCTTTTAATTTAGTCCATTGGTTGACACTTTCATTTTTAGTTTTTTTTAAGAAACCCAGGGCTTATGTATGTCTAAATTATTCTGGGTTATGTTTCAAGAGACCATCTTTAAAACTTGTCGTAACTGTGTACGATTTAATGTTTTCCTTTGTAGAAGGATTTTTCGGAGGCGGCATTAAGGATATTGCTGGACGATTTTATTATGGCCTGATGGTACCGAGAGCTATAAAGTTGAGTAATTTGGCATTGACCATATCTGAGGCTTCCCAAAATGATATTATGGCTCTTTACGGTAAAAATGCTGTGAATATTTCGGGCGGAAATTTTCTTGAAGCGCAACCCGAACCGTCAATAATCAAACGTTTAAACTTGCTACCCCATGGCTATTTTTTGTTTGCTGGAAATTCGAGACCACACAAAAATATCCCACAGCTGCTAAGAGTGTTTAATAAGTATCGCCGATACTCTCCTGACGCAAAACTAATTATTGTGGGTCATAAAGGAGAAACAAGTAGTGGTGTAATTTATCCAGGGTTCGTAACGGAAAATGAACTCGTTGCGTTATATCAGTCTGCAAAGGCTTTTGTTTTTCCATCACTTTATGAGGGGTTCGGGTTACCCGTGTTGGAGGCAATCATCAACGGGTGTCCTGTTATAGCTTCAGATATCCCTGCTTTCAGGGAGTTTAAAAATAACAATATGATCTTTTATTCGAGCGATGATGGCCTTTATAATTCCCTATTGTGTCCGCCAACATTTGACAACGATAGTTTACAAGCCTTTGTTTCAAAGTTTACTTGGGGGACTTTTTGTAAGAAGCTAGCTCAAGAATTGTTAAGCCTTATTAAGAAATGAGTCAATCTAGTTTACAAATGTTTGCAAAAATTTTGAGCACTCTACTTGTGCTAATGTATGCATTTGTGCCTTATATATTAGATTCACTAAAAATTTATCAAATTCCGTGGGCAGTAGAAAATTTCTATTATTCAGTTGTCTTAGCGGTAATTATTATGTTTTTGCCACATTACTCCTTTAAAAAACATCTATTTAGGTTTGACGTGCATAGTAATTCATTAACTAAAACTATAGTTTTATTTTTCGTATGTTGTTTGGTTTTTAGCCTTTGGTCTTGGCACGATGACCGTGAATCCGTTGGAGCTAGTGTCGCCGCTTTTTTTCGCGCTCTATGGATCTTAAATTCATTTTGCTTCATTAAAAGTACGGAGAAAAAAAGAACTTGGTTAATCTTGCTGACTGCGATATTAGTTTTTATTGATCAGTCAAGAACTTACTTTATGATCTCTTTTATGGTCCTAGCTCTAGCTTCAAATAGAAAAAAATTATATTTAGTTATTGGTATGTTCGGCGTACTTTTAGTAGCGGCTGTCAGAGTTGGTGAATCCATGTCTATTATTGGTATGCTAACATATGGAATAGTTGGTGAGGGTTATAACGGGTCAAAAGCTGTGGGCCAAGTTTTATTGCTAAACCGAGATTCTGTTGATTGGTTGTCTCATACAGCTTTGACCTTATTACAACCCATATACTTGCCTATAGAAATGGTTGTTGGGCCGTTTTTTGATGCCGGTTTACCTACCCAATCCTCTATTTTAGGTAACGCTGTGAAAGTCGAGTTAGGGGAAAAGCTTAGTCCAATGGGGGGATGGTATATTTTAGCGGATTTCATCTGGTATGGTCCTATTGGAATTGTATTAATGTTTATCTATATCAATATGACTTGGTATTTAAGTAATTTCATCCTAAATACAAGATATTTTCCTATAGGCGCTTTTTTCTTCTTTTTATCGATTAAAGCTATGCCATTCGTTTATTATAAAATGCTGACGTATGTAGTTGGTATTGCATTTGTTTTTACTCTGTTGGGTTTTTACAAAAATAAAAACTTTAAGTTTCGGCCTGTTAAAATAGGCAATTTGACTTTTTGATTCCGCATTTATTTACACGTCATAGTTTTATTAAGAAATAGAAATAGAAATAGAAATAGAAATAGAAATAGAAATAGAAATATCAATAATTTATTATCCTCATTGACCATTTAGTTTGAGGTTAATTAGAGTTCAATTTTAGGTTAAGAGATACACAATATGAATAAAGTTGCATTAGTTACAGGGGTCACTGGTCAGGATGGTGCTTATCTTTCGGAGTTGTTGCTATCTAAAGATTACAAGGTATACGGTGCATTTAGACGGACGAGCAGTGTAAATTTTTGGCGCATCGAAGAGCTTGGTTTGAAGGAACACGCTAATTTTGAGCTGATTGAGTTCGATTTGACAGATTTATCAAATACTGTTCGCCTAATTCAAAATTGTAAGCCTACTGAGGTCTACAACCTCGCTGCTCAGAGTTTTGTCGGTGTCTCATTTGAACAGCCTATAACAACAGCAGAGATTACCGGTATAGGTGCCGTAAACCTGCTCGAAGCTATTCGAATCGTCGATTCTTCTATCAAATTTTATCAAGCATCTACTTCAGAAATGTTTGGTAAGGTTCAAGAGATTCCCCAGACCGAGGCGACCCCCTTTTATCCTAGAAGTCCTTATGGAGTGGCAAAGCTCTATGCCCACTGGATGGTCATTAATTATCGTGAGTCCTATGGTATTTTTGCTACCAGTGGAATCTTATTCAATCATGAGTCACCTCTCAGAGGTAAAGAGTTTGTAACTCGTAAAATTACAGATTCAGTGGCTAAAATCAAGCTTGGAAAGCTAGACCTTTTAGAGTTAGGTAACATTGATGCTAAACGCGATTGGGGTTTTGCAAAAGATTATGTTGAAGGCATGTGGCGCATGCTACAGGCTGATAAACCAGATACATATGTTTTGGCAACGAATAGAACAGAGACGGTTCGTGACTTTGTTACTATGTCATTCAAAGCCGTTGATATTGATTTAAATTGGTTGGGAATTGGCGAGGATGAAGTAGCTGTTGACCGAGTTTCTGGCAAAACACTTGTGAAAGTGAATCCCAAGTTTTATCGTCCTGCGGAGGTTGAGTTGCTTATTGGTGATGCGAGTAAGGCTGCTAACGAATTGGATTGGCGGGCAAGGACTAACCTTGAAGAATTATGTACGATGATGGTTGAAGCTGATTTGAAAAGAATCAAAGCAGGTTTTACTTACTAATGAAAAAAAATGTTGTGCTAGTGACTGGCAGCTCGGGTTTTACAGGAAAATATGTGGTTCAAGAGTTAGAATTGCAAGGATTTGCAGTTGTGCGAGGAATAGTCGACCTTCGAAATTATAATGAAGTATTGCAGGTTGTAAAAGACTCTAAACCCAATTTCGTAATTCACCTTGCTGCTCTAGCTTTTGTAGCGAACAATAGTATTAATGACTTATATGAAGTCAACTTACTAGGTACCGTAAATCTGCTCAAAGCACTTACAGAAGTAAAGTTGGAATTATTTAAGGTTATATTAGCTAGTTCTGCGAACATTTATGGTAATTGTAAAGTTGATAAAATAGACGAATTTCAAGCTCCAGCACCTGAAAACCATTATGGGGTATCTAAATACTCAATGGAACTTGCTGCAGCTCAATGGCAAAGCCAACTACCACTATTATTCACTAGACCATTCAATTATACGGGTGTAGGTCAACACAAGCGTTTCCTTATTCCAAAAATTATTAGTCACTTTCAGTTGAAAGAGCCTGTAATTGAGCTTGGAAACCTAGATGTTTATCGTGATTTCTCAGATGTAAGAGACATCGCTAGATATTATTCAGCATTACTTAATGTTGATACAGCTCAGCTGCATGTGAACTTGTGTTCAAGTTCTTTATGGTCTTTGCAGGATATTATTGCTCACTTAGTAAAAATTACCGGCCATAGAATTGATGTTAAAGTTAATGAAAGTTATGTTCGAAGTAACGAAATAAAAAAACTTTGCGGAGATAATTCGACTTTGAGAAAGCTAGTAGATATTAAATCGTCTATATCCTTTCGAGACACACTTGAATGGATGTTAAAGCAAGATTGAATGGGTTTTTACATCAATTTTCTAGTTTCCTATATTTGGAAGTATTTTGCTTTTTCTTAGTCATATATTAATAATAAAGTGGTGTCTGTTTTGAAAAATTTTTATATATCTATCGTTTCCCATGGTAATGAAGATGATATTATTAATAATAGGAATTTGAAGGGAATTAACTCATTAGATAATGCAACTGTTATTATTAGAGATAATTTATCTAATGATAATCTTAGAATATACTGTGGGAAAAATGATTTTCAATATAGTTCTTCAAACTTTATATTGGGCTTCGGTGCGAATAATAACATTAACTATAAATTAGCTTCGGATTTAGGCATGCGAGAATCAGATTGGTTCATTTTATTTAACCCTGATGTCGATATGTCTCCAACAATGTTTAATAGGCTATCTAATACTATTGATGATAGAAACAGTAAGATTTTCGCTATTAACCTTTTTTTCGATAAAGAGCTTTCAGACATGGAATATTCACTAAGGAAGTTTCCTACATTATCTTCATTTTTCAATATAGTAAAAGGAAGCTCTTTTACTCAAGCTTATAACAAAACGGATTTAGCTGATGGTTCTTTTGTTGATTGGGCTGCCGGCTCATTTTTAGTTTTCCAAAGTGACTTATATGGAAAATTAGGCGGTTTCGACGAAAACTACTTTATGTATTTTGAAGATGTAGATATTTGTTTTAGAGCTACTAATCTTTATAATCAACATGTGGTCTATTTGAGCGAGATTAAGGCTGTTCATAAAGGCGCTTACAAAAATAGACGCCTATTTTCTAAACACTTCAGATGGTACTTCACGAGTTTATTGAGATTTCTATTCATAACAACTTTTAGGTATAGAGAATGAAAATTGCTTTAACTGGCTCTACTGGTTTTATTGGTAAGGAGCTGGTCACTGCCCTTGGAAATAAAGCACAAAAAATCATTCAAATAGGGCGTAATACGAGTGAAGTTAATAGTGTTGACTACATTTACGTTAAAGGTTTAAATTCAACTACACAGTTTAATTTAAGTACCCATAAATGTGATGTACTTGTCCACTGCGCTGCTCGCGTACATATAATGCATGATAATTCATCAGCTCCACTAGAAGACTTTCGCGAGGTAAATACCTACGGCACACTTAACCTTGCACAGCAGGCCGCAGATGCTGGTGTTAAACGTTTTATTTTTATTAGTTCAATTAAGGTCAATGGTGAATCTACCGAGCTGGGGTTGCCGTTTAAGTCAGATGATAATTTCGTCCCTACTGACCATTATGGTTTAAGTAAATATGAAGCGGAAGTCGGTTTACGGGAAATATCTGCAAAAACTGGTATGGAAGTGGTTATTATCCGTCCGCCATTAGTTTATGGCCAAGGGGTGAAGGCTAATTTTGCCTCTATAGTGAAATGGGTAAATAAGGGGATTCCTTTACCGCTAGGAAGTGTTAACGCTAACAAGCGTAGTTTAGTTTATCTCGATAATTTAGTGGATTTAATTGTCACCTGTATTGATCACCCAAATGCGGCTAATCAAACGTTCCTCGTTAGCGATGACCACGACGTTTCTACTACCGAATTGCTACGTGAAATGGCCCGCGGAGGTGGGCGGCCTAGTCGGCTAATACCCGTGCCTGTTGGTGCAATGCAGTTTGCCGCTAATTTGGTTGGTAAAGGTGCTGTTGCAGCGCGTTTGTTTGGATCGCTGCAAGTTGATATCGAGTACACTAAAAAAGTGTTAAACTGGACTCCTCCGGTTTCCTTTTCTGAAGGTATTCGTCGTTGTTTTTATAAATAGGTTCGTCATTTCTATGTTATTGCGTTTATTCGATATTATTTTTTCCCTTTTGGGTTTGACTTTTGGCTTCCCCATCCTTGTAATTTTATTTTTTGTTGGCTTGTTCGACACAGGCTCGCCGATTTTTTGTCAAGAAAGGGTCGGGCGAAATAAAAAACCATTTACACTGGTTAAGTTTCGTACCATGAAAAAAGATACAGCCTCAGTAGCGAGTCATTTAGCGAGTAGTAGTTCGATAACTAAGTTCGGGAATTTTTTACGCAGAACCAAACTGGATGAACTCCCCCAATTATGGAACGTGCTGTCGGGTGATATGAGTTTAGTTGGGCCAAGACCTAGCTTATTGAATCAGCTTGATTTAATAGCTGAGCGTGAATGTCGCGATGTATTAAATGTACGCCCAGGTATTACAGGTTTGGCGCAGGTTAATAAAATTGACATGTCAGTGCCGATTTTATTAGCCGATACGGATGCTAAAATGTTACAAAATTTGACCCTAAGAACCTATTTCAAGTATATACTATTGACCCTCCTTGGTAAGGGGGCTGGGGATCGTGTGATCTCTGGTTAATATTTAGCGCAATTGCTCGTATTTAACGTCGTTCCGTTAAAATAATTTATGGTGAATTTTTTGTTTGCTCACGGTTTAGAATTTTTAGTGTCACTAATATTGATGATTGCTAGATAAAGGAGATGTAAATGGACTTTATGCAGGTGTTTTTTGCACTTCCTCGTTCTCAAAAACGTTTAGTTAGTATCATTATCGACACCATTTTTATTATCACCGCTTTTTTCTCGGCAATAGCGATGCGGTTAGATAATTTTCAGGTCTTATTTGATGCTCATTATTGGCTTTTCATGCCGATTGTGTGTTCTGCGAGTATTTATGTTTTTGCTAAATTAGGCCTGTATAGGGCAGTGCTGCGTTACATGGGGTGGCAGGCTTTAACCGCTATCGTGGCTGGTGTTCTTATGTCTACTTTGACCATCGTTTTAACTGCTTATTTTACTGGACTTAGTTTACCCCGCACAGTGCCAATAATATATGCCGCATTTGCACTTGTTTTTGTCGGCGGCTCTAGAGCGGTAGTAAGAGCTGTATTTGGCAATGGAATTAAACGCGTTGGCGAGCATGTTATTATCTACGGGGCAGGTGTTAGTGGTCGCCAACTTGTGACTTCTCTGGCGCAGAGCAGCGAATATAGAACGATGGCGTTCGTCGATGACGATCCCACGTTGCACGGTACGGTTATTCAGGGGGTGAATGTTCATTCCCCATCGATTATTCGCAAGTTAGTTCAACAACATGGCGCGAGTAAAGTGTTACTGGCTATGCCTAGTGCTAGCCATTCAAGACGCAAGCAAATCCTATTGACCTTAGAACCTCTTGCAATACAGGTCTTAACCATTCCTGCCACTTGCGATTTAGTCAGTGGTAATAAAGTGTATTCCGACATAAAACAAGTTGAAGTAGATGATTTGTTAGGTCGAGACACCGTTGCTCCGCGTGAACCGCTAATGGCGGCGAATATTAAAGGTAAAAGCGTGATGGTGACCGGGGCCGGTGGCTCGATAGGTTCTGAGTTATGTCGCCAGATCCTCAATTATTCTCCCAAAAAACTAGTACTTTACGAGCTGTCAGAATACTGCTTGTATTCAATAGAAAGTGAATTGCGCGGGCAGGCTGAACTGCTTAACATCGAGGTTGAAATATTGCCCGTACAGGGGTCCGTACAAAAAGAAAATCGAGTGTTGGCTGTTATGGAGTCATTCAATGTGCAGACGGTTTATCATACCGCAGCATATAAACATGTTCCCTTGGTAGAACAAAATGTAGTTGAAGGTGTTAGAAATAACATTTTTGGAACTTTTTACACCGCTCGTGCTGCTATTGCGGCAAAAGTGGAAACATTTGTTTTAATTTCTACTGATAAGGCCGTCCGTCCGACCAATGTGATGGGAGCCACTAAACGAATGGCCGAGCTTGTATTACAAGCATTAGATAAAGAAACCCATGATACACGCTTCTGTATGGTGCGATTTGGGAATGTATTGGGATCATCTGGCTCTGTTGTGCCTTTATTTAGAAGTCAAATTGCCGCGGGCGGTCCGGTAACCGTTACTCATCCAGAAATTACTCGATTTTTTATGACAATACCTGAGGCTTCGCAATTAGTTATTCAAGCCGGGGCTATGGGAGAAGGCGGAGACGTCTTTGTCCTTGATATGGGTGCTCCAGTAAAAATTGTCGACCTCGCATATAAAATGATCCATTTAAGTGGATTTAAAGTCATTGATGATCGAACTGCTGAGGGAGATATAGCTATTCAATTTTCAGGTATGCGTCCAGGCGAAAAATTATATGAGGAATTGCTAATTGGTGACGACGTAAGTGGTACTGCTCATGAGCGTATAATGACTGCTCACGAGGTGATGTTATCTTGGGATGATCTTGAGCGGATTTTAGACGAGCTTGATTCAGCATGCCACAAGTTTGATCATCAAATTATTAGAGATATTTTGCTCACTGCTCCTATCGGATTTAATCCGAGTGATGGAATTTGCGATTTAGTATGGTTAGAGCGTAACAAAAATAAAGTAGATTTATCTTCAACTGCACTTCCAGCTGATACTAAGGTGGTTTCTTTTGTGTCTAGAAAGTCTTCCTCGTAGCCAATTTAAAGTAATTCCGTAAAGTTGGACTTATTTCTGAGCTGCTATTAAGGCCTGATTTTGATATTAAATCGGAATCAGGTCTTTTAGTTTTAATTTCATACGTTTGTTGTTGTAATAATCAACTTTCTCTCTGATTTTCAATCGGTGCATCGGCAAACACGAGATAGCAATTATTTAAATTTGTAGTCGTCCGTCATTATGCTCAGTTTGAGACTTACATTATATGAGCACTCAGCGTGTCGAAAGCTATTCAAGGCGTTTAGCTAATAGCCCGAAGACCAATAGCAAATTTGTCTATATGGTACTTTAAATCTACCGCTAAGCTCTAGCGAGCTTTCTTGGTGAGTAAATTTCGCTAATGTTTACTGAATGCTCTGAAATATTTGGACATAAAAGCCCCCAGTAATTGGTTTTGTAATCTTCTTCGAAACAAAAGCAGTCATAAATAAAAATTCCAGTAAACTATAACAACGGAGTTTTCTAATGCGACGTCAATAATTGCGTGATGGGCTATTGCTGTTCACAAGAGTTGTCTGCCTTCTACAAAAAGATCTCGAGCATTAAATTAAAAAGTATATGAGATGCAGAATCGAGCTAATTACTCAGTCTTATCGGTGCGCTTTTCATAGACATTGTTTAGCAAAGTAATGGCTCTATTATGAGGCTGTAACGAATTTTGTGTAACTGCTTATCATAAATTACTCTATTGAGAGTTAAGGATAGGCAGATGCAAATGAACAGAAAAGAACTTGAAGCTTTCGCTAAAGAAGCGGCCAAAGGGATTAAAACCCCAGAAGACTTAAATGATTTCAGCCGTATGCTGAAGAAAATAACCGTTGAGGCTGCGTTAAATGCTGAGATGGATGAACATTTAGGTTACGAAAAACACGCTAAGTCAGTCTTGAAGAATAGCCGTAACGGCAGTACATCTAAGCGGATAAAAACGGAAGACGGTGAGTTTGAGCTCGATACGCCCCGCGACCGTGATGGTTCATTTGAACCTAAGTTAGTCAAAAAGAATCAGTCTCGATTTACCTCTATGGATGAAAAAATCCTTTGGCTATATGCGCAAGGCATGAGCACACGAGAAATCGTACAGGCCTTTGATGAATGGTACGGTGCTGACATATCGCCCACCCTTATATCGAGAGTGACTAATGCTGTTATCGACAAAGTAGTTGAATGGCAGTCACGACCGCTGGACCCCATTTATCCGATTATTTACCTAGATTGTCTTGTGGTAAAAATTCGTCAAGATAAACGCGTAATTAATAAATCCATTTTTCTAGCGCTTGGTGTTAACACTGAAGGTCAGAAAGAGCTAATGGGCATGTGGATAGCGGAGAACGAAGGCGCAAAGTTCTGGTTGAGTGTGCTAACCGAGCTTCAAAACCGTGGTGTAGAAGACATCCTTATAGCTTGCGTAGATGGCCTCAAAGGCTTCCCTGATGCCATTAATGCCGTGTTCCCACAAACCAACGTACAGCTGTGTATCGTGCACATGGTACGTAACTCGCTGAAATATGTTTCTTGGAAAGACTACAAGACAGTCACGGCTGATTTAAAGCGTGTTGTGTTCTGGTCAACTCCAACCGGACACTCTCTTTTGAGATATTTCATATTTAATCGGTGACATATTGCCATTTGCTG
>NZ_WTPY01000017.1 GCF_011378905.1 Paraglaciecola sp. 20A4
CATCCCGATCGAGATAGGGAGAGCGGGCGTTTAGCGCCCGGCCTGACACCGATTATTTCTTAATGTCCAACGTATGATCAAATCATAGCTCAACATATTCATGTGTTGAGCTATTTGTGTTTACAAAAATATTGCTCCCAATCGAGCACAAGATTACTGAGGGATCCGTTGCTGATTCGTTAATACAAAGCCTTTAAGGCACATTTAGCAGGGCAAAACTATCTAAAGGCGCGGCAGCCGACAGGTTTTAAGTCGCCGTGCATGGCCAATAACACCCGCAACGTCATCGGAAAATGGTTAATCAAATAACCTTTCCCAGCAAAACAATACAAATGGCAAAATCGCTCTATTATTAATCATCTATCGCTTCGCTCTTCTTGGGTTTAATTTGCTTAGCAAATTGAAAGATACAGAAGTTGAGGATCGATAGAATAAGTGCGATTTCGTAGTTTTGATAGGCGACAGCAATGCCAATTGCGCCTGTATTCCAGATCCCTGCCGCTGTCGCGGTGCCACTTGCCCCGTCACTCTGTTTGAAGATAGCCCCGCCACCAATAAAGCCAATACCTGTGATAATACCGTACATCACTCTTGCTTCAGCTTCGCCATCACCCTGCGAATAAGCGTTCATGGCAATTAACATAAACGCACAAGAGGCCATCGCCACCAAGGGGAAAGTTCTAAGTCCTGCCCCATTTGAACGGCTCTCGCGATTTAATCCAATCGGCAAGGCAAATAAAAAAGCTAAGCCAAGTTGAAACAAATGGTATACCACCATCTGAATATCTATTTCGAATCGTATTAAATGCTCGGGTATTAAATCAATCATGCGCTTCGCCTTACTTAAGACTTTTAAATGGCTTTCTAAAGCGATAAAGCAAAACCAGCGCCAATATAAAATTAGATATGAATCAGATAGATAGTGATAAAAATTTTGTGATATAGCTTTTATTTAAAGCACACACTGTAATTTTTACAGTAAAAAATGCTTATTGCTGAGGAATAATTTAAGTAAAGTAAAGCGAAGACAAAATACGTGAATAGAAGCTCACCTTCAGTTAAACCAGCCCTGCAGGGAGCTCAACTAAAGGTGATAAAAAACTTATTTTGATGGACTCAAGCTTTCAAAATGCAGGCCTTTCGCTGTGCGATTGGGAAAACCTTTCCAATAAGTATAGGTAGTCTTAGGGTTACCTCCGTCATCGACAGCATAAATCCCATCGTTCGAATTTGGTATCAAATCTAGATACGCATTCATAGCACTGTTATTTTTTAAATACTTGTCTAACCAAGCGCTAACAAAATGCTGAGCAATATTATTCATCCGAGCGTTATCCCAAGCCGCGTCTATGTAGTGCTCGCTGATATTAAAACCCAACTCGTTATCAAATACATAGGACTCTTCAGGAGCCGGCATCACCGCCCCTGCATTATGATTGGCATTATCATAAGTCAGAAGTGAGCGATTCACGTTGCTTGCTCCCTGCCAGATGGCACGAACGCCATTCTCGTATCCCGACACATCATCTTGCGAGCCCGCAATTAACAGCATGGGTACGCTGATTTCTTTTAGGGTGTCATTACTAAACATATGGTAATTCATACCCCAAGGTGCGAACGCTATCACGGTCTTCAAACGTTTATCAGCACTAGGCTTAATACCTGACTGATGACGCTTAAGCGTTCCAAATGGCGGGCTCTGCTTACTCGTGACGACTTGCTCAGTAACGCCTGCGCCCGCATTAATAACCGCTCCGTATCCACCCATTGAATAACCGATCAGTCCGGCGTTTGACGCATCAACCAAACCATACAAGAAGGAGTTTTTGTCTTGAGACATTGCTTCAATTTGCGATAAAACAAATAGCTGATCAACAGGACGATTAACCAACGTTGACGAAAAGGCCGCTTTAGTACGATAAGTAGAATCAGTATGATCGATAGAGACCACCACATAGCCTTTTGAAGCGATATTCTCAGCTAAATGCGACAACAAAAAACGGTTTCCAGGATAACCGTGTGAAACAAGTACCAAAGGAAATGCCTTCTCACCTGTTTCAGGCTTAGCATCACGCACAGCTTTACCGTGCAAATCAACCTCGGTCTTGCCATCACGCATATACGCTTTTAAAGTCGTATTGCCTTGACTACCTTTTACCGCAGGATACCAAACCTCAAGCGTAAGGGGCCTATCATAATGCGGCAACTCAGTGGGTTGAGCCTTCGTTGGGTCAAGTTTAAGCATATCAATTTGATCCGCATTAACCACCTCAAGCTGGCGCACGCCAATACTGTGTTCACCATACGCTGCTAGTTCCGGCGCATCGGGTCGCTGAGTATCGATTCTATTTTCAGCAAAAATCCCAGCTGTGAATCCAAGCGACAACATCACAAAAACGCTTTTCAGCCCCATGCTTTTAGTCAAACTACACCGTAAAAACTCCAACCCCATCACGTACTCCAAAAAATTAAAAATGAATTATGCCCATGAAAATATGACATTTTGCCGACAATCAAAACTTATCGCTACAAGATACCCAAGATTTAACCTCAAATAATCTTTGAAATTAAGATTTTTTTGGTAACAAAATCATGCAAGTGGCTGAAGAATAGGCATATACTTTGCCACTTTCATCAACGAGTTTACCTCAGACACGCCGAATGACTTCGACATACTGGCCACCTTACCTTCAGCGATCAAGGTAGTGTTTTTAGGTATTGCCTTAAGCATTTTGACATTTTAATCAATGGTACCGTAACCAAGCCCTGCTTCAAGCATGGTATGCAGGCAGAGCCTGTGACCGAGTCCATAATCGTCGCTGCAAAGCCGCCCTGCTCCTCCATGAGGATTAATATGTCTGTCATCCGCAATGGCTTTAAACACCGCAATACCCTTATCCGCCGATACGAATTTCATTGGACTGGTATCTGCCATATTCGGATGCGGCAGCTCACCGCACACCACTGCCCGCATCAATTCAAGGCCGCTCATCTTCTCAACCTGTACATTAGCTCCGGTAATCTATGAAACGAAAGCCCTTTTCACCAATAGATGTGGGTGATAGCAGATTATTTTCGACCGTTCAAACAAACGACTTGAGATACTCATTTATAGGCAAATAGCTAACCTCAAGAAATAGCAGAAGAGACAATTTATGCTGTTCAATGTCCAATTTGAAAAGATAATTGGACCGTGCCATCGCAACCAAAAGCAAATTTTTGGTGATTGGGATATTTACTGAGTAACGCGGAACTATATTAAGTTGCCGTCCAAACTTGTCCCCCTGCAAAGGTCAATTATGGGGGATGAGGTGAAGGGAATACAAAGGACATTCAGGTACCCTTTCCAGCGCTTTAGAGCGAGAAAGGGTATACTCTGAGAACAGGTTTATAGTGCAATCAAAACCGTTGTTTCACAACAGAAGTGGTGGTTAACCGTGGCTGTTTTATGACCCAGAAAATAGTAGATTAAAACCCATACACCTGACTATTAGAAAATAAGGTCTTCTGGTCTATTTTATCTTTAACACACGCTTGAATATCACTGTGTTTAAAGACATAAACCCTATCTTGACTGCCTTTTTCATTAGGCAAAAAAGAAGTAAAATCAGCTAATACAAAATTGACATATTCGTTATTATCCAACGCTCTTAATCCTGAGCCGTAACGACATAAAACTTGGCCTAAGTTTTCTTCGAAGTTAGCTAAAAAGCGTTTATGCTCTTGTTCCATTGCGGTTTTGCGGTGTTGCACTTGCTCTTGACGTTCTGTTTCCGTTTTCGATTTATAGCGCTGCACCTCAGTACGTTTCGTTTCGAGCACCTTCAGTTCAGCGTTTAACTCTGTTAACTGTTGCTCTAATTCTGCTCGACGTTGCTTATCGCTGGTATTTTTTTCAAACTCGATATCACGGCGGCGACGCTCATACTCTCGTTGCTGCCATGATAACTCGCGCAATTTTTCGCTAAGCGCGCGCAATTTACTGTTCGACTCTTGAGATAAATATTCAGCTTGTTCCATAGCATTTTCAATTTCTTCTTCGTCCATATGAATATCGATATCAATGGTACCCAGATCAAATACATTTGGCGCCAACGGAGCAACAGGGACTGACGGATGTCCGTCAATATAGCTAAAGGTCTGCCGACTACCATAGCGGTTTAAATCGATATTAAATAACACCCCTTGACCTTGTAGGTAGGTGTACCCAATTTCGTTTATGCGCATACTGCCCTTAGGGGTACCTTGTTTTAGGGCAGTGTTTAAAATGCTCCTCATAATGTCTAATTCACCAGTCAATTCACTGGTATTGGTTTTTGCCATAGTAGGGCTAGCTTGCATAGCAGCGACGAGCAAACCGATAACGTAAAAACGGTTGGATATTTTCATAGAATCACCTCTACTGTTGAACAGTTTCTACCCCAACACCGGAGGTATCGTGGTAAATATCTTGTTGTAATTGATTTAGCTGACGGGCATAAAAAACTTGGTCATCACTACGCTGTTGATTGACAAATTTAATCAGTTCAGCGAAATCTTCTCTGCGTTCTTGGCGGCTTGACGTCAACAAATAGTTGGTCAACTGACTAGCGCTATCCAGTTGCTGTTGTTGCAAAGTTTGGGCATACAAACTCAGCGCGGCTTGTTGAGTCTGCTTAAAGGCATCTAGTTTCGTGTCGAGCATTTTTGCCAAAGCCTGTTCTGATTGTTGAGCGCCAAAACGAATACGCAATTCACCGTCTGTCATATTGACCTGAGTCCCCGTCAGCACCAACACAATAGCTAAAAAAGATGTCACAAATGACACACCGGGTAGCCAAGACCACGAGGGCGTATTTATTGTTGCCTCAAAGGTTTTTTCTTGGTCCCAGCGCGGAACGTCAGAGGTTTGATATTCCTGAGACATCACTTTAAACATGCCAGCTGTTTCAACTTGCTGAGCAAATTCATTGTCTTCAGCGCAGCGCTTCTCAAAACGCTCTCGTAAGTCAGGTGTGAGTTTATCTTCTAGCCATAAAGCCAGTAGTTCGGCGTTGTCAGAGCTCGACATAATCCACCTCCATTAGGGTTTTCAATTTGGTTAACGCACCATACAATCTCGACTTCGCGGTATTGACTGACATACCGGTTTGTTGGGCGATTTCGTCGAAGGTAAAGTGACCAAAAAATTTAAGCTCAACCACGGATTTTTGAGCCAATGGTAGTTGCTGCATCGCTTTGATCAACAGGGTATTGCGCTGGGAGCACTCAATAAGCTGCTCAGCGGGCGAAGCATCACATGGAATTTCAGGCGCATCGTCTAGCCCTTGTGTAGGCCGCTTACGTCGATAAAATTCTATACAGCGATAATGGGCGATGCGAAAAAGCCATCCTTTGAAACTGCCTTCACCTCGGTATGAGGATAGATTTCGAAATACCGAGATAAACACTTCTGCATTAAATCCAGCGCATCCGCGTTATTGCCTGTCATTCGCAGTCCATAATGATAAACCGGCTTTTCATAGCGTTTGAGCAAGCTCAACCAGGCTTTTTTATGGCCTTTTTGTGCTTTTTCTATTAGCTGTTCGTCGCTTTTCTCAAACACCCATTTGATTCCCTTTTGTGTTGACCATAAGTAAAGTCGCAGACTGGGTTAAAAAAGTTTGAAATAGCTGACTTTTATTTTTTCAAGGTAGGAACAGGTGTTAACGGAGCGAGTAATTCTGCAAGATATCTGAATAAACGGACTCGCGTGGTAGCGTTACGCCATACTAAGCCAATTTCGCGATAAGCACCGTCTTCAGCAGGCATAGAAACGAGTTTGGTGGTAGTCAAAATATGATTTTTAATCGCCAGTTCAGGCATAAAGGTAAAACCAAGTTTACTGTTGGCCAACTGCACCAAGGTATACAAACTGCTAGCAGCCAGCGAATTAACTTGCTCTTTGTGGCGTAAGTTGCAAGCGCTCACAGCGTGGCCAGTCATGCAGTGTTCTTGCTGTAGTAAGAACACACTTTTCGCCGGTAACCCTGACACATCCATGGGCATGGGTAATGTCTCGACTAAATCAGAGTGCGCAATTAGGTGAAATGGGTCATGACCTAACACCAACTGTTTACAACCTGGGGTTTCCATCGGCAATGCCAATACTAACAAGTCCAAAATCCCTTCATTTAATTGGCTCAGTAGATTGGTCGTGGTGTCTTCTTGTAGCTGCAGGGTAATATCAGGCAGGTTTTCTTTAACGACGCCAATCAAGCCTTCAAAAAAGAATGGCGCAATAGTGGGGATGACACCAATTTTTAAATTTCCCGCTTGCCAATCGCCAGCAGTCTGGGCGAAATCGACCAATTCATTCGCTTCATTTAACAAACGCCGACTGCGCTCTACTAGCTCTAAGCCAAACGGGGTAAAAACAAACGTTTTATGCTCCCGTTCAAGCAACTGACAACCAAACTGTTCTTCTAGATTTTGAATCGCAGTGCTAAGGGTTGATTGACTTACGTGGCAATGGGTGGCAGCGCGATGAAAATGCTGCTCTTGGTGCAGTGTAACAAGATAATGCAGATGCTTGAGGTTCGGCCATTTCATGTAAAACTCATTAATAAAAACGATTGATAAACCGAGTTTAAATCAAATTTGCAGATGTTTCCCGCAGATTTTACATTCCTCGTACACAAAGCCAACTAAGTACAACATTTAACGTGTTTAGTCTGCTCTGGTGCTAGCACACCCAGAGCAGACTTGATGCAACATAATCGATAGCAGTAGGCAAAGCCTTCGTTAGAAACCGATTTGCGCTCGCGCAGCAAGCACGTTTACAGAAAAGTCACTTGGCGCACCTTCTACAATATCCAGGGCATCGGTATAAGAAAGGTGGCTGTAATTAAGTAAGAAACGTACTTCATTCACAGGCGTCCAAATCAGCGAGGCCATGTAGGCGTCTTGCGCCCCGCCGACTATGCCTGCATCGACCAGATCTAAGCGGTCAAAGCGGATGTTAATCTGCCACGCTCCTGTTCCGCCATTGCTGATAGGGTCGTTTACTTTTACGCCTTTAAACACGCCGCCTTTGTATTCACGTGTGTCTTGGGTTAAAAAGTAGCCGGCTTCAATAGAGCCGCCGAAAAAGGTCGGGTCGGCAAATTCTGAGCGAGTCACTTTAGCCCAATGGGTTTCAGCGACGATATGAAACCGCCCAGCGATGGCCGCCGCTTCAAGGCCGTAGCTCAACTCATCAGTCGCCCCTAAGATATCATCGGTATTGATAAACCGCGTATCAACACTATGGATAAGAGGACGCTGGCGATATCGAATGCTGTCAATTTCGTTACCTAAGTCACGCACATGCAATGAGCTACCTAGGTGAAATAAAGTATCGTCAACAACGGCGGCGTAACTCACTCGGCCGTCGACACTGAACGAGTTGTTGCCATCGTCTAAATCATCAATGTTATCAGTGAATACACCGCCTTCAAGTAAGAAATTATCGATTTTATAGGTAGCAGAAAGACCCACGCGACGCTCGAAACCAAAGGCGTCGGTATAGGCTGCACGCTCAACAAAGCTGGTATCGTTACTGCTCGACAGTTCTTCAAGCCCTTGAAACGTATTGTGCTGGCCAAGCGTGATTTTTAACGGACCATCTTTATAGGTAAGGTACGCATCTGTTAGCTTTACGCCATCAAGATAATCAGCGATAAGCTTGTAGCCAAAGCCACCCGGTACAGTACCTTGAATACCAAAACGAAGACGCCTAGCCTCACTGGAAAACCCTTCACCCGGTATGTCGATGCTTGAAGGAACCGAGGAAAGATTATTGAAATCATAAAGTACTCGACCTTTAGGCTTAACACTCCACCCGCCGTCGCCTTTAATTTCAGGTGCACCTTTCCATTTTATCGCAATGGGACTGTCTGCTTCTGCCGCATCTTCAATGATGACAACTCGCTTAGTCTGATTTTTCTGCTCAAGATCAACTGAATTTAGTTCACTGCGCAACGAGATCACTTCTTGTTCGAGTTTATTAATCCGCTCGATAAGTATGGCTAACTCTTCGTTAGAGTTTGTCGCAGCGATGGCGTTGACGGGCAACATTGCAACCAGTGCGCTATAGGCAATTAGGTGGTTTTTGATATTCATACGAAAACGAATTCCTATTGTACGACCGCAAAATTCAGCTGTAAGTAAAAGAGCATCTCATTTTACCTCTATTGCGACATGTCCTTAACGGAAATGATCTGCAGGGGCGTTGCGGCGTATTTAGTTTTATCAATACTCAATAACCTGCGTTGACTAATCGCAGTAATATTATATGAAGCATTCAAATTAATTGCGCGCAATGTATGACACATTTATTACAAATGCATGACAAGATGACAGTTTCATGAAGAATTTATGAAGAGATATGCTAAGTACTGAAGACTATTTCACCAAATTAATTAAGGAAATGGCTTTGAACAACTGGATCGTCCGTTCTGAATGAACGATCCAGCTGAAAATATGCGGTTTAAGACTTGTTTAACCTCTTTTCAATCTCATGAACACTTGTGTGGCGAACATCATAGCCTTTGACCAAATAAATTATATGCTCGGCAATATTTCGTGCATGATCACCAATGCGCTCTATTGAACGTAATGCCCATATTATATTCATCTCTCGACCAATGGAGCGTGGGTCTTCCATCATGTAGGTCACAATTTCACGCATCGCGGTTTGGTATTCTCTATCGACTTGGGTATCGGCACGTGCTACGTCTAACGCTTTATCAGCATCGAATCTGGCAAACGCGTCGAGTACTGAATTGACCATTTTTTGTACCAAAGCCCCCATATGACGAATCGATTCGTATCCGCCGGGCGCTGCACCGTCGTCACTTAATGCAATGGCCATTTGTGCAATTTTTTGCGCTTCATCCCCCATTCTTTCAAGGTCACGCGTCATCTTAGTAACCGACAATACCATACGTAAATCAGATGCTGCTGGCTGACGGCACGCTAAGATCATGGTGCAGTTTTCGTCAAGCAAGACCTCTCGCCGGTCTACGTCATCTTCAACACTCAATACATGTTCGGCCAACGTGCGGTTGACCGATTCGATGGCTTTCACCGAATCTATAATCTGTTGCTCTACCACGCCGCCCATTTCTAGCACCTGACTTTTCAGCGCTTCTAAATCAGAGTCGAAGCGTTGAGAAATATGTCGTTCCATATTCTTCTCCTTTGTTTAGCCAAATCGTCCGGTAATATAGGCTTCTGTTAGCTCATGCTCTGGATTGGTAAATACACGACGCGTATCGTTCACTTCTATTAAGCGCCCCATATGGAAATATGCCGTGCGATTAGACACCCTAGCAGCCTGCTGCATCGAATGAGTGACAATTGCGATAGTAAAGTTTTGACTTAGTTCTGCCATTAGCTCTTCAATTCTCGCGGTCGCAATCGGATCCAATGCCGAACAGGGTTCGTCCATCAAGATTACCTCTGGACTAACGGCAATAGTACGAGCGATACACAGTCGTTGTTGCTGACCACCTGATAATCCTGTGCCGGGAGAAAACAAACGGTCTTTTACTTCATCCCATAAACTCGCTTTGCGTAAACTGTCTTCAACAATTTCATCCAATTGAGCTCGGCGCGATACCAAGCCATGTACTTTGGGCCCGTAGGCTACATTTTCGTATATCGACTTAGGAAAAGGATTCGGTTTTTGGAAAACGATACCTACTCGGGCGCGAAGGGGGACGACGTCTTGTTTACGATCATAAATATTGTGCTCGTCAAGCGTCACCTCGCCTTCAACCCTACAGTTATCTAGCGTATCGTTCATTCGATTTAAGCAACGTAAAAAGGTCGATTTACCGCAACCAGACGGACCGATCATGGCCATCACTTCATTACGCTTAATATCTAAACTAACGTCGTGAATTGCCTGCTTATTGTCGTAATACACATTTAAATTACGCACCGACATTTTAGCTTTTTCTGAAAACGGATTGCCGACAGTCTTGTTACTCAAGCCTTGTTGAGCAAAATCAAGTGTTCGTCCTGGTGCTAGCATAGGATCGAATAAACCGTTGTATCCTGAATTTGAATTCACTGCCTGTTCCTATTATTGATAGCTGCGGCCAAGACGATGACGCAACCACACCGCGAGTCCATTCATTGTGATTAAAAAAGCTAATAAGACCATAATTGCAGCTGATGAGCGCTCCACGAATGCACGTTCCGGACTATCAGCCCAAAGAAATATTTGCACCGGTAATGCGCTTGAAGGGTCCATCAAACCATTTGGCACATCAACGATAAACGCCACCATTCCAATCATTAACAATGGTGCCGTCTCACCAAGCGCCAATGCAAAGCCAATAATAGCCCCCGTCAACATGCCCGGCATCGCTAGTGGTACGACATGATGTAACACGACCTGCATCTTCGAAGCACCTAATCCGTAGGCAGCGTCGCGTATAGACGGTGGTACTGCTTTAATGGCAGCACGACTGGAAATAATAATGGTCGGCAGGGTCATTAAGGTCAATACCAGCCCCCCCATTAAAGGCACTGAACGAGGCATATCAAAAAAGCCGATAAAAATGGCCAAGCCCAGTAAACCGAAAATTATCGACGGGACAGCGGCAAGGTTATTAATATTCACTTCTATAAAATCTGTCACGCGGTTTTTAGCTGCATATTCTTCTAAGTACACCGCGGCGGCAATACCAATAGGAAACGTTAACCCAATGGTGACCAGTAACATATACAAGGATCCGACCAGGGCACTGTGGATCCCCGCTTGTTCCGGCTCCCGTGAATCACCGGATGTGAAAAAAGTGCTGTTGAATACTTGACGCACTTGCTCGTTAGCCATCCAATTATTCACCCACTCTTGCTGCTGCTTGTTTAGACGACTGCTAAACCCTTTACCACCATGCTCAATATTCTTCACATAGTTGTCTACGTCATCATCAGCTATTAACCAAAAACCGACAGTCTGATTAAGTAACTGAGGATTATCACTCAACCTTTGCCCAATGGTGTATACCGCGCCAGTGCTAATAAGATTTAATAGCTGCCGCTTGTCTAATGCTGATAGTGGTTTGAACGAATCAGCGGTGTTCTCTGACAGTGTGCTACCCGTTTCATATTGTGCAATCAAAGCTTGCGCTAGCACACTATCGTAATTCGCTTGTCTAATTTGTTGGTCAGAAGTGGGATCATCGATATTTAATCGTTGACTGTCGAGAGTTACTTCCATGTAAATCTGCGTTTGCATAAAAGCACCATGCCCTTTGCTAATAATATCGCTAAATAAAATAAGCAAACAGGCAAGGCCAAACAATATAGCGCCCACACCATAAGCTCGAAAGCGCCACTCTGCACGCTTGCGTTTGGCTAAATTACGTTGCACCAAATCAATGGTGTTTAGGTTATTAGCTATTGATACCTTAGACTTCGCTTTACTCATTCGCTTACTCATACTCTTCGCGATAATGGCGCACCACATATAAGGCTACGTAGTTAAGAATGAGGGTGACAATAAATAGCATTAAACCCAATGCAAATGCCGATAAGGTTTTAGGACTGTCGAATTCTTGATCTCCCACTAACAAAGTGACTATCTGCACGGTAATGGTGGTCACAGATTCAAGCGGATTTACGGTTAAATGTGCCGCTAATCCAGCAGCCATAACAACTATCATTGTTTCCCCTATCGCCCGTGATGCAGCCAATAATATTCCGCTGACAATCCCCGGCAGTGCAGCAGGGATAACCACCAACTTAATCGTTTCTGACTGCGTTGCACCTAACCCCAACGAGCCATCTCGCAATGACTGAGGTACCGCTTTTATCACATCATCAGATAGGGAAGAAACATACGGAATAATCATCACCCCCATCACCAAGCCTGCTGCTAGTGCACTTTCAGAAGATACATCCAAACCCAGTAAATCGCCTACATCACGAATAAATGGTGCTACCGTTAAGGCAGCAAAGAACCCATAAACCACGGAAGGGATACCCGCTAAAATTTCTAATATAGGCTTAACTGTCGCGCGAAATCTAGGCGACGCATATTCAGACAAATAAATTGCTGACATTAATCCGGCAGGTACCGCCACCAACATGGCGATAAAAGAAATAAGTAAGGTACCCAAAAATAAGGGAACCGCACCAAACGCCCCAGATGCCCCGACTTGATCAATTCTCAATGCAGTTTGCGGACTCCAATGAGTACCAAAAATAAAATCAAAAAGATTCACCGATTGAAAGAAACGCAGCGATTCAAACAACACCGACAATACAATGCCAATAGTCGTTACAACGGCGATACTTGCACAAAACAACAAGAACCACTGAAACACCCGTTCTACTTGCTGTCGTGCATGTACTTTTGGCTTAATCCATAGCCACCCTAGTGAGAATGCCAGCCCTAAACTGATTAGCACCACGACGGTTAAACTCAACTGACTCAATTGTTGCCAACGCAGATAATCTTGACCCGCTTGTAATATATAATCTGGGGGATTACTGCCAATTAATGCATTCGGGTACAGGGCGTTATTGATAACGGTATTAACCATCAACTCAATCTCACTGTCTGGTAATGCCTGAACGGACCCAGGCAATAATTTCACAATGGCCGTATGCACCACGTAGTCATCAAGTAAATTCCAGGCAAGCACGATAAACAAACAAGGCAGTACGCACCACAAGGCACTTAATACACCATAATAATAGGGCAATGAATGTAAGACGTTCTTTTTACCCGCTCGGTACGCAATATTTGAGGCGCGATTACGCCCGAGAATATACGCACCAGTTGCACACAACAGCGTGATAATAATGAGCGTTGGAGTTTCCATATACGTCAATTCATTGCCTTTGTAGCCGATATACTGCACACGCTGAGCAAGCCACTTTTTGTATGTCTGGATTTTTGTCTATAAAGAGTGCTCATTGATGCACTTTTCCACGTAGCGTTTGAACACGCTGAGCAATGTCTTCTCGCTCTGCTCTTGATAGAGGTATCATACCTTTACGTGATAAATAGCCGTTTTCGCCAGCGGCTCGTTCACTAATAAACTCACTTATAAAGGCTTCAATTCCAGGGATCATACCGATATGAGCTTTTTTAATATAAATATACAAGGGTCTGGAAATAGGATATTTACCACTAGCAATGGAGCTAAATGTGGGTTCAAACCCATCAATTTTTGTGCCTCTTATGCGATCGCTGTTTTGGTCAAGAAAACTAAAGCCGAGTAAGCCAAGCACATCAGGGTTTGCATTTAACTTTTGCACCACCAGATTATCGTTTTCACCAGCATCAATGTACGCGCCATCTTCGCGCAACATCCTACATAAACGGCGCTGCTTACGTCTCAAGTCTCCAGCAAGTTGGAAATTTTGTTTTACCCGCGCTTCTCGTGCTTGTTCTGTTATCTCCGCCAACCACGCAAATGTATGACAACCATAATCGAGGACTAGATCGGAGAAAGCGTCCCGAGTGCCTGATGTAGGGGGCGGCCCAAGCACTTCAATCTTTATGTTTGGCAAATTCGAGTTAATATCTCGCCATGTTTGATAGGGATTATCGATTGTATTTTCGCTACCATCAGGATTAGGGACTTCCTTAGCTAAGGCCAAAAATAACTCCCGACGAGTTAAACGAATTTCTGCTCCTGATTTACTCTGGGCTAATACAATGCCGTCAAAACCAATCAGAATTTCCATGATGTCTTGCACACCATTGCTTCGGCACAGCTCGACTTCAGAGGACTTTATTCGACGAGAAGAGTTAGCTACGTCAGGAAACTTCATACCTACGCCCTGACAAAAAAGCTTTAATCCGCCGCCAGACCCAGTTGATTCAATTTTAGGCGTCCTAAACCCAGATGTTTTGCCAAAACGCTCTGCAACAACAGTCGAAAACGCGTAGACGGTGGACGAGCCCACAACATCAATATAATCGCGCATCGCCACCGCTGGGGCACTAAGTGCTGCCCACAAACAAAAGGAAATTAACGGAATTACGCTCGTTCTCATTCAACTACTTCATTAATCTACTGACATCAGACGCACATAATATGACAGTTTTATAACGGTTATATGACAGTCGCTGATATTCAATAAATTTTGTTTTTGTGGCACGTTTCAGACATAAAAAAGCAGAGCCCGTACTTAGCAAAAAAATCTAAGTATGAAAGCTCTGCTTTCGGGTGATATATCACCTTCGTTTTAGCCTAAGGAGCAAAAATACCTTTCAACACGAAGAAGAAGAGTATCGACAAACCAGCACCGGCAGGTAGGGTTACAACCCAAGAAACAACGATATTACGTACTACACCTAAATTGATTGCCGCTATGCCTCTGGCCATGCCCACACCTAAGACCGCGCCAACTAATGTTTGCGTAGTAGAGATGGGTAAACCAGTACCAGAAGCAATAACTACCGTACATGCAGCAGCCAACTCAGCAGCAAAGCCACGGCTAGGAGTAAGGTGGGTAATACCATTACCTATCGTTTTTATAACACGATGACCGAACAAGGCTAAACCAGCAACAATACCCAAACCACCAAGAGGCAATATCCACCAAACTAAACCCGCTTGTTTGGTTATCTCGCCGTTACTGTGAATAATACTTACCACAGCAGCCAAAGGCCCAATAGCATTCGCCACATCATTCGAGCCATGAGCAAAAGCCATACAACAGGCGGTGACGATCATCAGAATAGCGAATATTTTTTCTACGCTTGCAAAATGGGTGCTTTTGTCCGCCTTTTCATCATATTTAATGCGGTTAATCGCATATTTACCGACCACCCCGACCAAAATAGCGATAGCAATAGCGATATAAAAGCCATTTGCCGTACCCACTTCAAAACCAACATGCTTAAGGCCTTTCTTAATGGTCACCAGAGCCATCACAAAACCCGCAGCGGCCATATAGAAAGGCACATAGCGTTGGGCTTTTTTAAACGGCTTTTCGGTATCAAAGATGAGTTTTTGAGCACTTTGAAAAATCAAATAAGCAATAAAACCGGATATAGCCGGCGTAATAACCCAGCTACCAACGATACCGCCTACCTTACTCCAAGCAACAGCATCAGCGCTAACGCCAACTGCAGCAAACCCAACTAATGCACCAACAATTGAATGCGTAGTAGACACAGGCCAACCGAGATATGAAGCGAACGCCAACCATATACCGGCAGCCAGAAGTGCAGAAATCATCCCGTAAACCAATAGTTCAGGGCTGTCCACAAAGTAAGATGAGTCCAATATCCCTTTGCGAATAGTTGATGTTACTTCACCACCGGCTAAATATGCGCCGGCAAATTCAAACACCATAGCAATCAAAATAGCTTGCTTAATTGTTAGGGCCTTTGACCCAACTGATGTGCCCATTGCGTTGGCAACATCATTTGCGCCGATACCCCATGCCATGAGGAAACCAACAGAAGCGGCTACCACGATAAGCGCGAAGCCGTATGTTTGTAAAATATCCATTAATGCAGTCTCTTAATTGGCTAACATAAGTTCGAGTCGCGAACCGACGCGTTCTGAAATATCGGCCAACTCCCCAACCCATTCGATGATGCTGTATAAAAACATCACGTCCACAGGATTAAGCTGTGACTCTAACTGTAGTAATTCTCGACGCAATGAAACTTGCATTACGTCAGTGTCATCTTCGATTTTGTCCAAATCTACGATCATATCTTCAACTAAACGAACTTCACGACCGCGAAAGCCTGTTTCCAACAAATCGTCTAATTCATTGATAACACGCGTGGCCTGTTTGGTTGCATCTAAACAACGTTCTAGATAAACCATAAAGCTATCGCGAATTTCTACTGGAATGTTCAACTTGCGACCCAATACACGGCCAGAGATATCTTTGGCTTTATTGGCAATTTTGTCTTGTTGGGTTAAAAGATCAAGCACGTCTTGACGCTGTATAGGCATAAAAATGCCGCGAGGCAAGCTGATTCTAAGCTCTCGTTTAAGAGTATCTGCTTGCTTTTCTAAATTAGAGATCTCTCTTTGAAATAGGGCTGCTTTTTCCCAATCCCCTGTAAAAACAGTATTAAAAAAAGGTAGCAAACCTAGGCTACATTTATTCACCACTTTGATATGATTTTCGAGTGGTTTCAGAGGTGATTTGGCAAAAACCCCAAGAAATGTGTTTGTTGGCATACGTTAGGTATCTCTATGGTTTGAATACAACAGTTCGAATTTAATCGTCGCGCATGATACATCAAGAAAAATGACAGTAACATGACAGTGACGTGCTTTTCGTCTCAGTTTTACAACACACAGTAATAATAGAGCATATTTGATGACACGCTAAACTGTCATAATTCGATCTCTAAATACATTGCAAATTAAATCATCACTTAATATTATCAATTGATTATTAAGGAAAAATTGCAAACAAATAGTGCCATTCTAAGCTATGCTCAATGTCATATCTTAGTCCTTAACTTTAACGCGAGGTTCACGAATATGAAACCAATGATTTTTACCTTAGTTGGCAAAGATAAAACAGGACTGGTCGACTCGCTCGCTCAATCTGTGTTCAAATTGGGCGGTAATTGGCTTGGCAGTAACTTGTCATATATGGCAGGTCACTTTGCTGGTTTTGTCGAGATTCAATTACCTGCAGATAAACAGGACGCTTTAATAGAGCAATTTTCTTCGCATCCAGACCTATCTATAAATTTAGTCGAAGGTGCACATGAAAATCCTGTTCAAACGCATACAGTACAGATCGAAATCATGGGTAATGACAAGCCTGGAATCGTACAAGAATTAACCAGCATATTAAGTCGCTTCAGCTTAAATATTGTTAAATTTGATTCTACTTGCGGCAGTGCTCCGAATTGGGGTGGCATGTTATTTAAAGCTAAAGCCATCGTAGCCATAGAAGACGGCTTCGATTTAGACGAGCTTCGCCGAGCACTTGAATCGATTGCTAACGATTTAATGGTCGATATCTCTACGACGGCTTGATATGACTTATCTTGCGGCATTTTGTCATAAATTCGTCATACAGAATTGACACTATACCGCTCAAATTTTGCTTATTTTGATGTTAAGACACAATGACTTCCCAACCTAATATTTACTTTTCTCGCGAAATCAGCTGGCTGGCGTTTAACCAACGGGTACTGCAAGAAGCAGCTGATCGCAAAAACCCCATCGTAGAGAGGATTCGATTTTTAGGCATTTATTCAAGTAATATGGATGAGTTCTATCGAGTGCGGGTAGCCGATGTAAAACGTAAAATTTATATTCAACTAGATGAAGGTGACGAAGAGAAAGCGGAGCAAACTAAACTTCTTATGGAGCAGATCCAAGAAAAAGTATTAGGCATGACGGAGGACTTTGAGAAGGTTCGTGAAGATGTCGTTGCCCGCTTAGCCCGCTACAATATATTTTTAATTGAAGGCAACAAGCTCTCGGATTATCAAACCACTTGGCTCAAAAATTATTTTAAGAATAAGGTGCTACGTCACATCGCACCGATATTATTACACAGTAAAGTGAATCTGGTTTCTCGTCTAAATGATTCCGCCACTTATTTATATGTTGCGATTAACAACAGTGGAAAACATACCCAATACGCCACAATTGAAGTGCCTACTAAAGCGTTGACTCGTTTTGTGGTTATTCCCCCTGAAAATAGCCGTAAGAAGAAGTATATTATTCTGTTAGACGACATTATTCGCTTGAACCTCGAAAGTATCTTTAAAGGGTTCGTCGACTTTGAGTCTGGTGAAGCCTACTCCTTTAAAATGACCCGAGATTCTGAGTATTCGATCAACGACGAGATTGAAGAGAGCTACGTTGAGAAAATGTCTGAAAGTATGAAGCAGCGCCTAATAGCTGAACCAGTTCGCGTAGTTTATGACGAACAAATGCCTAATGACATGGTACGCAATTTAAAAAAACGCCTAAAGATATCGTCTTACGACAGCCTTATCGCAGGTGGAACCTATCGTAACTTTAAAGACTTTATAGGCTTCCCTAACGTAGGCCGAGATTATCTTGAAAATCCCAAATTGCCACCAGTTACCTCTAGCGACTTTGCCGCGCACAATACTGTTTTTGATGCCATTACCGAAAAAGACATTCTTCTTTATTACCCATACCACCGTTTCTTACATGTAACTGAATTTATTCGCCAAGCGGCGTTCGATCCGAAAGTGAAGCAAATTAAGCTCAATATCTACCGAGTCGCCAAAAACTCGCGGATTATCGATTCGCTTATCGATGCAGTCGACAACGGTAAAAAAGTGACCGTTGTCGTCGAACTAAGAGCGAGATTTGACGAAGAAGCTAATATCAGTTGGTCGAAAACGATGACCGATGCAGGCATTAAAGTTGTTTTTGGTATGCATGCGTTAAAAATTCACAGTAAATTGTGCCTAGTTAGCCGTGAAGAAAAAGGTGAATTGGTAAACTACGCTCATTTTGGTACCGGTAACTTCAACGAAAAAACCGCAAAAATTTATACCGATTTCAGTTTATTTACTCGTAATCAAGAACTTGCCCTTGAAGCTGAATATGTTTTTAATTTTATTCAGCAGCCTTATCGTCGCCATAAATTTCAGCACTTACAAATTTCCCCCATTAATGCGCGAACGAAAATTCAATTATTGATCCGTCAGGAAATTCAAAATGTGAAGGAAGGCTTGAGCGCTGGAATTACATTGAAGTTAAATAACCTAGATGATCACTTGTTGATTGACGATTTGTACAAGGCCAGCCAGGCTGGTGTAAAGGTACGCCTAATCGTGCGCGGCATGTGCTCACTGATACCTGGCGTTAAAGGCTTAAGCGAAAATATCTCGGTCATCAGTATTGTTGATCGTTTTTTAGAGCACCCAAGGGTCATGGTGTTTGAAAACGCTGGGGATAAGCGAGTTTTTATTTCCTCTGCTGACTGGATGACTCGAAATATGGACTTTCGAATAGAGGTGGGGTGTCCAATTTATGAACCATCCCTGATCAAACAGATTTTAGATATACTCGAAATTCAATTTCAAGATACCGTTAAAGCTCGTATCATAGATCAAACGCAATCCAATAAATACGTACGCCGAGGGAACCGCAAAAAGCTGCGGTCACAAATCGAAACATACGAATATATAAAAAATCAGGAAAAGCAAAAAGATGCCCAATGATAATGCGCCATTTGATGGTGTGGAAGTAAGAGACACCAGCAAAATTGCCGCATTAGATATTGGCTCTAATAGTTTTCATTTAGTCGTTGCCCGCGTTGTCGCTGGCTCGGTTCAAATTCTACACAGAGTAAAACAAAAGGTTCGCTTAGCCCAAGGCTTAAGCAGCGATTATTACCTAGACGATGAAGCGCAAAAAAGAGGCCTTGATGCCTTAAACGTCGTCGCTGAAAGCTTGCAAGATTTTCCTGCTGAAAATGTGCGTATTGTTGCCACCTACACATTGCGCAAAGCCCACAATGCAAAAGCTTTTATTCGGGCCGCGCGCGACATCCTCCCCTACCCGATAGAAGTCATAGGTGGGGCTGAAGAGGCTCGCTTGATATACTTAGGCGTAGCACATACCAATCATGATGATGGTCAACGCCTCGTAGTCGATATTGGTGGTGGCTCTACCGAATTTATTATTGGTCAAGGATTTGAGCCCAAAATGCTCCGCAGTCTTCAAATGGGTTGCGTCAGCTATACCCAAATATTTTTTAAAAATAATGAGCTAAAGAGCAAGTCGTTTGAACGAGCAATCACAGCAGCCCAGCAAGAGCTAGAAATGATCGATAAGGGCTATTTACGTGCGGGCTGGAAAACCTGCATAGGCACCTCAGGCACAATACGCAATATCATTCAAATTGCGCAGAATGAAAGTGTTAAGGACTCAGAAGGTAAAGTCACCTTGGCTCAACTGACGCGCTTGATGAAAGTTTGTTGTGATGCGGGCTCAGTCGATAAACTCCAAATTAGTCAAATGAGCGAAGATCGAAAGCCCGTATTTGCTGCCGGGTTAGCTATTCTTATTGCTATATTTAAGAGTTTAAATATCGACAGTATGCTGTTCTCCCCTGCTGCCCTACGCGAGGGCGTGCTATACGAGATGGAAGCGCAACTTACGCGCCCAGATGTGCGTCAGCGCTCAGCTGAAAGCGTTGCGACTCGCTATGATGTTGATGTTGAGCAAGCGCAACGAGTACACAGCGTGACAATGGCCATTTACCAGAGCTGCAAAGATGACTGGAATATCACCAATAAGGAACTCAAGGGTCTACTCGGTTGGTCTGCTTTGCTTCATGAAGTAGGTTTACAGATCAATACTCACGGCACACAACGTCATTCAGCCTATATTTTACACAATATCGACTTGCCAGGTTTTAACCAAGAACAACAAACCTTGATCGCGACACTTGTGCGTTTTTATCGCAAAAAAATTCGTCCAGCAGATATCCCTGATTTTACCCTGCTCCCATCAGAGCAAATATATAAATTGATTGCTATTTTACGCTTGGGTGTATTGTTGAATATTAAGCGCCAAGACGATATTCTGCCGAATATTGAAATCAAGGTAAAAAACAATAGCATTCGTTTAACCTTTCCTGATGGCTGGCTTGAGAACAAACCTATATTTAGTGCAGATTTAACCAATGAAGCGCAATATCTTCTAGCGCTAGATCTTCAACTGCGTTTTGAGTGATGTATGGGCTTATGGGCGGAAGAAGATGGTAACGTCAGTTTACTAACTCAATTCATTAAAAGACTGATAAGTTGCTGTATTAATTAGTGAAAAAACCTTATAGTTTTCAGCCTTCCGCTATCTTTTTTATGGCGAGAAGGTTCATCTGTATACTTACATAACGTAATAACAAGGAAGCTATAATGAAAGATCTATTCTTTTTCGACTCAATGCTAACACCAAAAATCATCACCTTTGTATATTGGTTGATGCTTATCGCGGCGGTAATTTCAGGCGTAGGAACGATGTTTAACTCCTACGGTGGCGGTTTTTTCGCTGGTGCCGGTATTTTGATCGCGGGTGTTATCGGGGCGCGTATTTGGTGTGAATTGCTTATAGTCTTATTTAAGATCCATGAGAATTTGAAGAAAATAGCTGATAAGCAAGACGTTACTAGCGAGTTATAAGTAGTAAGTGACAACTGCCCATGGGCAGTTGTTTCGCTAAATCCCCCCGTTCCACTTTCAGGATCATTACCCCATGCAAGACCTAGCGGCTCAAATCGCCTTTATTCTCGAAATTGATAAACTTAAAGCGGTATATCGTAAAACAATGGTAAAGGCCGATGATAACCGCAATGAAAATAGTGCTGAACACAGCTGGCATATTGCGTTGTTAGCGCAAACGATGGCCACGTATGCAGAGCATCCTATTAATATTTTGCGCGTCACAAAAATGTTACTTATACACGATATTGTTGAGATTGATGCGGGCGATCTATTTGCTTTCGCCGATGAAGAAGCGCATCAAGCCCAAGAAAAGAAAGAGTTAGAGGCCGCTCAGCGTATATTTGGATTATTACCAAAAGCGTTAGAGAAAGAAATGCTTAACTTATGGTTAGAGTTTGAAAAAGCGGACAGTGTTGATGCTCAATTTGCTAAAGGTATGGATCGCATATTACCCATTTTTCAAAATATGAGTAATAACGGCGGAAGTTGGAAAGTCCACAATGTGTGCAAAGCACAGGTATTAAAGCGTAATGGCTATCTGAGAAGCAGTGCCCCTAAACTTTGGGAATATGTGAAGCAGCAAGTGGATGTAGCGGTTAAGAAGGGTTGGCTACTAGACGGTTAACTCGAGCATTTTCAATCAGCCAATTAACGCCCTAAGTACAAATCAATTAATCTCGCTAGCTCATCTTGAAAATGTGTTTCAAAGGCGTCTAGCTCTTGCTCAAATACGCTCAAGTATTGCCTAGCTTTTATATGATCCAGGCGTTTATTATTCGTTTTGTATTCGGTCTCAGGTAGGTTCTTATCGTAACGCGGGACAATTCTCCAGCGCACAAAGTCATTGTGCAAAGCAGCAACGCGTAGTTTTGCGTATTGACAAAAGCCCTCTATATGAACCAAACCATCAGGTCCTAAGCAACCTGGTTCGACTCTAAAGGTCACGGTCAATTTTTTGTATAATGGTAGAGGTAAAGATACATGCATACCAATGTCACCACTTCCTTCTAAATCTCGTATTAAGCTCATCCCTTGATGGAAAGAGCACATGCCATATTGGGTATTTATTTTAGCAAGAAATGATAATACCAAGTCCTTATGCGAAAACTATACTAGGCAAAAGTATACATATTATTCCCTAAAACAAAAAACCAAGCACTTGGCTTGGTTTTGAAACACAAAAACTAACGGGCAATTATTTAATAGAAGCCTGATAGATAGACTCTATTGCTTTGTCCAAAATAGCATTAAATTCATCATCAGATTGCTGAGCACTAACACCTTCCGTTAATGCGCGAGAAAAACTCGCAATAATGCCATTATTTTCAGACAAGCGACGGTTTGCTTCTTCACGATTATACCCACCGGATAAAGCAACCACTTTAAGGACTTTCGGATGCTTGACAAGCTCTTGATAGAAATTCGGTTCAACCGGTAAAGTAAGTTTCAACATCACCTTTAGATCAGCGTCTAATTTATCAAGTTCTACTAAAATAGCTGATTTTAGCAGTGCTTCTGCAGCGGCTTTTTCAGGGCTATTAATATCAACTTCAGGTTCGATGATGGGCATCAAACCAGCGGCCAAAATTTGCTTGCCCACTTCAAACTGCTGAGCAACAATAGCGTCTATACCTTTTTTATTGGCTAACTTAACCACTGAGCGCATTTTGGTGCCAAAAACATCTTGGGCATTCGCTTTGGCAAGTAAGCTGTCTAAATCACCAATAGGCTTCATGAGTTGAACGCCATCAGTTTCATCAAGCAGGCCCTTATCTACTTTCAAGAACGGTACCACATTCTTTTCTTGCCATAGAAAGTGCGCTGATGATTTTCCACCGATCTGACGGTCAAGTGTATTTTCAAACAATATCGCGCCTAGCACACGTTTGCCGTTAAAAGCAGGGCTAGTTACAATTCGCGTACGCATTAAATGAACCTGAGTAAACATCTCTTCATCATTTGTGTACTGCGATTCTTCAACACCATATAAAAGTAACGCTTTAGGTGTGCTGCCTCCGCTTTGATCAAGCGCTGCAATAAATCCATTATCACTTTTTATTTTTGTTAGCATATCTAATTGTGCTTGTGATGCCATGAGCAACACTCCTTAATTGTGTTGTAAGCCGATGGGCATAACGGCTTGTAGGTTACAAAGGTTATTGAAAGCTTTAGCTTTTCTTATTATTCATTATGCAAGGCTATTATGCGCCCCGCGCCTCTAACATAGTGACAGCGGGGAGCTCTTTACCTTCCAGAAATTCTAAAAATGCGCCACCACCGGTGGATATATAAGATATCTTATCTTCGATACCGTATTTGTCTACTGCCGCTAACGTATCACCCCCACCGGCAATAGAAAATGCATTACTTTGAGCGATAGCCATCGCGATGGCTTTTGTGCCTTCACCAAATTGGTCAAATTCAAACACGCCAACGGGGCCATTCCAGACAATGGTACCAGCTTGTTTAATAAGCGTGGCTAATTCAGCTGACGTTTGCGGGCCAATATCAAAAATCATATCTTCATCAGTCACATCACCCACCGCTTTAAGTGTTGCTACAGCTTTTTCTGAAAACTCGATACCTGTGACTACGTCTACTGGTACTGGAATATTCCCACCTGCAGCTTTAGCTGCCGCTAGTAAACGATTTGCTTCAGGAATTAAGTCCGCTTCGTAAAGGGATTTGCCCACATTATTACCTGTTGCGGCAATGAAGGTATTCGCAATACCCCCGCCAACTATTAGCTGATCGACTTTACTAGACAATGCTTCAAGTACGGTCAATTTAGTGGATACTTTAGAGCCACCAACAATCGCTAACAGCGGACGAGCAGGATTATGCAACGCTTTACCTAACGCTTCTAACTCGCCAGCAAGCAAAGGACCAGCACACGCTACAGGAGCAAATTTACCTGCGCCATGGGTTGATGCTTGAGCACGGTGAGCGGTACCAAATGCATCCATTACATATACATCGCATAATGCAGCATATTGTTTTGCTAAAGCTTCGTCGTCTTTTTTCTCGCCGAGATTAAAGCGGACGTTTTCAAGTACCACTAATTCACCCTCTTCAACCTCTAGACCGGTCAAATAATCGCTTGCAAGTCGCACTGGGCAATCTAATACGTTGTTCAAATAATCAACTACTGGTTGCAATGAAAATTCCTGCGCAAACTGCCCTTCCGTAGGGCGACCTAGGTGAGACATAACCATCACTTTAGCACCGGCTTCAATAGCAAGTTTCAAAGTACCTAATGACGCCTTAATACGCGCATCTGAGGTCACTTTACCGTCTTTAATCGGTACATTAAGGTCCTGACGAATAAGAACTCGTTTTCCTGCTAACTCTAAATCAGTCATGTTGACTATTGACATATTTCCCCCAATTGACGTGTAAAAACGTGTGTTACTAATAAAAAATTGTTTTCGTTTGATATCTGTTCTTCGCGCTTTAGCACGCACTGTTAGTTAATGATTCGCGCTACCCAATGTCAGTCGATTCATGGTTTGCACAATATCTATCATGCGATTAGAAAATCCCCACTCGTTGTCACACCAGACGAGCAATTTAACGAGTTGTTTATGGCTAACACGAGTTTGCGTACCATCTACAATACAAGAATGTGCATCATGATTAAAATCCACTGAGACTAATGGCTCTTCGGTAAAATCTAATATCCCGTTTAGGCGACCATTTTTGGCGGCTTTTAGGGCTTGATTAACTTCATCAATAGTGACCTTAGATTCAAGCGTGACACTTAAGTCCATAGCAGACACATTGATGGTTGGCACGCGTACTGCTATCGCTTCAAATTTACCAGCAAATTTAGGTAAAACCCGCTCTATACCCCGTGCAAGCTTGGTATCGACCGGAATAATGGATTGACTAGCGGCTCTGGTTCGGCGCAAATCTGGGTGGTAAGCATCAATCACTTGTTGGTCATGCATAGAAGAATGGATAGTGGTAATCGTGCCACTTGAAACCGAGAAAGCCTCATCAAGTACTTGAATAACCGGAATGATACAATTAGTGGTACAAGAACCAGCAGACACAATAGTATCACTCGCTTTTAACGTATCGTCATTAATACCAACAATGATAGTGGCGTCCATATCTGAACCACATGGCTGAGAAAACAGTACTTTTTTAGCACCTTGAGCTATATGTTGTTCACCATGACTGCGCGCGTTATTTGCGCCTGTGCACTCTAATACCACGTCGATATCCAGTTCAGACCAAGGCAACTTATTTATATTTCCCTGTTGTAAAAGCGTGATACGGTCACCGGCAACAACAAGCTGCTGATTGTCCAGCACCACTGGAAAACGAAAGCGCCCATGGGCAGTATCATACTTTAAAAGATGTGCCACACCTTCAGGCTCAGCGAGTTCATTGATCGCCACAATTTGAATTTGTTTGTTCTGGCCAGTTTCGTATAACGCACGTAATACGTTGCGTCCAACACGACCAAACCCATTTATTGCTACTCGTATCATTCGGTTCTTATTGAAAAAGTATATTCGCTATTATTAATTCGCTAAAACAACTAAGGCGCTTGAAAGCGCCTTAGATTATAGTTTTATTGTTTCAACTGGAAGGCATTTCCTAAGAATTCAATAAACCTTGTGCCTTCTCAACAACTGCATCAGCAGTGATACCAAAGTGTTTCAGCAATACACCACCAGGCGCTGACTCACCAAAAGTCGTCATTCCGACCACTGCGCCGTCAAGCCCGACGTATTTACTCCAGAAATCCACATGAGCAGCTTCAACGGCAACCCGAGCAGTAACGGCTCGCGGTAAAACCGTTTCCCGATACGCAGCGTCTTGCTGGTCAAACACAGAGGTACTGGGCATAGATACAACGCGAACAGCAACCCCTTTAGCACTAAGTTGCTCAGCTGCATCCATAGCGACGCCCACTTCAGAACCGGTACCAATTAAAATAACCTGCGGCGTATTGTCGCAATCCTTAAGAACGTAACCGCCTTTAGCCACATTAGCTAATTGCTGTGCATTACGCGCTTGTGCAGGCAGACCTTGGCGACTAAATACTAATGCACTTGGACCGTCTTTACGTTCTAAGGCTGATTTCCATGCAACAGCAGTTTCTGCACCGTCACAAGGACGCCAGGTGTCTAGATTTGGCGTTAAGCGCAAGTTAGCAATTTGTTCAATCGGTTGGTGCGTTGGACCATCTTCACCTTGACCAATAGAGTCGTGGGTGTAAACGAAGATATTAGGAACGCCCATCAATGAGGCCATACGCACGGCATTTCGTGCATATTCCATAAACATCA
This sequence comes from Paraglaciecola sp. 20A4, assembly GCF_011378905.1. GTDB lineage: Bacteria > Pseudomonadota > Gammaproteobacteria > Enterobacterales > Alteromonadaceae > Paraglaciecola. Next base: position 26,485 of record NZ_WTPY01000017.1, read on the forward strand.
AAAAGGTCGCGCCGAAAGGACGGAAGCCGCCATGCAAACCAAGTCCATTCATGATACCGCTCATACCAAACTCACGTACACCGTAATACAAGTAATTACCACTGGCATCATCCGCGGTTACACCTTTAGAAGCCGACCACAAAGTCAAATTTGAACCGGCTAAATCCGCGGAACCACCTAGAATTTCGGGCATGATAGAAGCAAATGCTTCGATAGAGTTCTGGGATGCTTTACGGCTGGCAATATTTTCTGCTTTTTCTTGAGACTGCTCAATAAAAGCTTGGGCTTTTTCTGCAAAATCAGCCGGCAAATCGCCATTTAAACGACGTGTTAATTCTGCGGCTAATTCAGGATGTGCTGTCTCGTATGCTGAAAATTGCGCATTCCACGCTTGTTCACGTTCAGAACCAGCTGATTTAGCGTCCCACCCTGCATAAATATCATCTGGAATTTCAAAAGCAGCATATGGCCATTTTAAAAATTCACGGGTTGCAGCAATCTCATCTACGCCCAAAGGTGAGCCGTGTGAGTCATGGCTACCTGATTTATTCGGTGACCCAAAACCGATCACAGTTTTACAACAGATTAATGTAGGTTGGGTAGTATTGGCTTTGCCCTTTTCAACAGCTGCTTTGATTGCTTCTGGATCATGACCATCCACATCTGCGATAACTTGCCATCCATAGGCTTCAAAACGTGCAGGCGTGTTATCAGTGAACCAACCTTTAACGTTACCATCGATAGAGATACCATTGTCATCCCAAAACATCACAAGTTTGCCGAGTCCTAACGTACCTGCTAGAGAACAAGCTTCATGTGAAATACCTTCCATTAAGCAGCCGTCGCCCAGAAAGCAGTAGGTAAAATGGTCTACGATATCAAACTTTTCTTGGTTAAATTGTGCCGCGAGTACTTTCTCCGCTATCGCCATGCCAACCGCATTACTAATCCCCTGACCTAGTGGGCCAGTGGTTGTTTCAACGCCCGGTGCATAACCGTACTCTGGATGACCTGGGGTCTTTGAGTGTAATTGACGGAAATTTTTCAGTTCTTCAATTGGCAACGCATAACCCGTTAAATGCAATAACGAGTAAACTAGCATCGATCCATGGCCGTTGGACATAATAAACCGATCACGGTTTGCCCATTTAGGGTTCGCAGGATTGTGCTTTAAAAAATCATTCCACAATACTTCGGCAATATCGGCCATGCCCATAGGGGCGCCTGGGTGTCCTGAATTAGCCTGTTGTACTGCATCCATACTAAGCGCACGAATTGCGTTAGCGAGTTGTTGACGTGAAGGCATGTGGTCTCCTGATTATTAGTGACTGGTTTACGGTCGCGGTTAATATTGCTCAGAATAGTAAGATAGCGATCTATTTAGCGCTACATTCTGGCTTAGGCCTCGCCTAACTGCAACGACAAAACATAACGAAACTCCATTTGTCATTGACTTTTTTTTACTGGAACGCTTCGTTTACGCCCAGCCGTTTGGACGTCTAGAAGTAAAGACTGGTATTTTTGATCTTAATCAGTAAAATGTCACTATATTGATTGTTATATTTTTTATTTAATAAGGATCCTACATGGCTAAGCATCTTTTTACCTCTGAGTCGGTATCCGAAGGGCACCCAGACAAAATCGCAGATCAGATTTCTGATGCGGTACTTGATGCCATTCTCGCGCAAGATCCCAAGGCCCGCGTGGCCTGCGAAACATACGTAAAAACCGGCATGGTAATGGTAGGCGGCGAAGTCACTACCAATGCATGGGTGGATATTGAAGAGCTAACACGTAATACCGTTCGTGAAATTGGATACACTCATTCAGATATGGGCTTTGATGCCGATTCATGTGCCGTTCTCAATGCTATCGGTAAACAATCACCTGATATTAACCAAGGGGTAGACCGCTCTCGTCCTGAAGACCAAGGAGCTGGCGACCAAGGCTTAATGTTTGGTTACGCCAGTGATGAAACTGACGTACTTATGCCAGCCCCAGTAACTTATGCTCACCGATTGATGAAGCGTCAAGCCGAAGTGCGTAAAAGTGGTCAACTAGATTGGCTACGCCCTGATGCAAAAAGCCAAGTAACGTTTATTTATGAAGACAATGTACCGGTTGGTATTGATGCAGTTGTTTTATCAACCCAACACTGTGATTCAATTACCACTGAACAATTACGTGAAGCGGTGATGGAAGAAATCATTAAACCGGTATTGCCGGCTAAATGGTTAACGGCGCAAACTAAATATTTTATCAATCCAACAGGCCGTTTTGTTATTGGCGGTCCAATGGGTGATTGTGGTTTAACTGGACGTAAAATCATTGTAGATACCTACGGTGGAATGGCACGTCATGGTGGCGGAGCATTTTCGGGCAAAGATCCTTCAAAAGTTGATCGCAGTGCAGCCTATGCCGGGCGCTATGTGGCCAAGAATATCGTCGCAGCAGGTCTCGCTAAACGCTGTGAGATTCAGATTTCTTATGCTATTGGTGTCGCTGAACCGACCTCGATAAATATCGATACCTTTGGCACAGGTCAAATATCAGATGAAGCATTAACGGCATTGGTGCGCGAGCATTTTGAACTACGCCCCTATGGCTTACTTAAAATGCTTGATTTAGAGCGTCCAATTTATAAAGCGACGGCCGCTTATGGTCACTTTGGCCGCGAAGAATTTCCATGGGAAAAAACCGATAAAGCCGAAGCCTTGCGTGCAGGCGCTAAATAACCACTATTTATTGCACTGCGATAGGTGAAATATCGCACGAGCATTATCCATAAAACGCATTGTGCGATAGCCCAATGCGTTTTTTTATACCTTAAGTTATTTATTAACTGAACAACCATAACAGGGTAATATCTTTAACATCATAAATAAATTCACAGGAAGTACGCCATGCCATTTTCTTTGAGTAAAGTGTTCACCGCCGTCTGTGTCTCTACTTTGCTGCTGACTAGCTGCGCAAAATCGCCATTGGGGCGAAATCAACTTAAGCTATATTCTTCAAATCAGTTGGCCAATATGGGACAACAAACCTTTGATGGCATGAAGACAGAGCAAAAAGTGTCTAAAACCCCCGTTACTAATCAGTTTGTTTCTTGTGTGGCTGATGCGATTACTAAACATGTACCTAAATCTGTATTCGCTGGGGAATGGGAACTCGTTGTTTTCGATGATCCACAGGTCAATGCCTTCGCCCTTCCTGGTGGCAAAATTGGGGTATACACCGGCCTGCTAGAAGTAGCGGAAAATCAGGATCAACTAGCGGCTGTAATAGGCCATGAGATAGGGCACGTCATTGCTGAACACGGCAACGAACGAATGTCTAGTAGTACACTTATTGGCATTGGGATGGAAGCAACCAATCAGTTATTACAAGCGAACCAAATTGCCAACAACAGTATGATAATGGCCGCCATCGGCATGGGCGTTCAGGTCGGTGTACAATTACCCTTTAGCCGTACACACGAAACCGAAGCGGATTTAATAGGCTTACAATTAATGGCTAAGTCTGGCTTTAACCCTCAGCAGTCAGTAAATCTGTGGGAAAATATGGCCAAAGCTAGCGGTGATAATCGTCAGCCTGAGTTGCTATCAACTCACCCTGCCCCACAAAGTCGTATTGAAAAACTCAGTGAAAATATGACGCCAGCACTGGCCTTGTATCGTCAGGCTAAAGACCGCCCTCAGTGTAGAAAATAATATTTTTGTTAAACCATAGACATAAAAAATGCCGCTTAAAGCGGCATTTTTTTAATCCAAAGAGCGTTACTCTGGATCTTTGTGAAGGTGCACATCCATTTGCGGAAATGGAATTGAAATGCCTTCTTGATCGAAACGTAGTTTAACCGCTTCGGTAAAGTCGAATTTAACACCCCAATAATCTGCAGCTTTTACCCAAGGGCGAACAACAAAGTTCACACTGCTATCGGCAAGTTCAGCAACGGCTACCGTTGGTGCTGGGTCTTGTAAAATTCGTGAGTCTGCAGCAACCATCTCTTTAAGCACTTCTTTAGCGCGTTTAAGATCTGCGTCGTAACCAATACCGACTATCATGTCTACACGACGCGTTTCTTTCGCAGAGTAGTTAGTGATTGTGCCACTGTATATTTGGCCATTAGGTACAATGATTTCTTTATTGTCACCACTGGTCATTACTGTTGTAAAGATACTGATGCTTTTTACTACACCCGTTGCACCGCCAGCTTCGATAAAATCACCCGATTTAAACGGACGAAATACCAATAACATAACGCCAGCTGCGAAGTTCTGTAAAGAACCTTGCAAAGACAAACCGATAGCCAAACCAGCTGCACCTAAAATGGCCACAAGTGAGGTTGTATTGACACCTAATTCATTTAGCGATGCGATGATAACGAACAGCATTAATATTGCATTCGCTATTGCTTTAATAAAGTCCACTAGCATGTCGTCGTATTTAGAACGCTTCATTACCTTGCCTAGCAAGTTAATGATAATACCAACAACAATTTTACCGATGATGTAAATCAAAATCGCCATTACGATATTGATACCCCAAGGGATGACGTAAGTGTCGATCATTTGCGACATTTGTTCTGAGTCAAATTCAAACATGTATTTCTCCATTTATTTCATTATATTTTTCGATGGCTACTCCGATTCCTCTAACCATCACGCCTAGCATGGCTATGTAGGGATTATTTAACATTACAAATTTATTAAATAATACGAATTTAGCTCTTTTCAACGCCGGGTTAATATACCTGTAATTTTAAAAAAATATAATGTTTTTGCGTACAACTTTTGGCTACTACCCTTTAGTTGTAAGCGCTACGCAAAAACCTGTTGTTTTTTTGAACATGCAGTAATGTTGGTGATATACTTGCTCTGTCGAATTATTCGACTTGGCATAATATTTTTAAAGGAATTGAAAATGTTGCTACTCGTAGTACTCGCGATGATCGTTGCCGTTCTATTTACCTACTCTCTTTTTAGAGATACAGGTAAGAACACTAAGTATGCACGCAAGGGAGCTAACGCTATAGCTCAGGCGCCTACAATAGATACTGGTAACGTAGCACAAATAAACTAAATCAAATACTCGATAGGCCTGAACCCCCTATCGAGTATTGTTATCGTTTGTTTGCCTGTTCTTTGTCATGCTAGCACTTCCCTCATATAGAGATACCTTGTTAACATAGTGCAAATTTTCCAATTATTTGAGCTATGCGAATTTCCAGAATTTACCATCCTGATACCCTTCACTCTGATCAAGAGCTTGAATTAACACCTGAAGCAAGCAATCACGTGGCAAATGTATTGCGCTCAAAAATAGGTCAACCGGTTGTATTATTTAACGGTGATGGCAATGAATACAGTGGTGAATTTGTCGATGTTTCAAAACGAAAAGTTCGGGTGCAAATCGACACTAAAATTAGTATAAGTGTTGAATCACCACTACCTATTCACCTTGGACAATCAGTGTCTAGAGGCGACAGAATGGATTTAGTTTTACAAAAGTCGGTCGAATTAGGCGTCAGCGAAATAACACCTCTGCTCACTGAGCGTTGTGGAGTAAAACTGGATGAGCAGCGCTGGCAAAAAAAGCACGCTCAATGGCAAAAGATCATCATTGCAGCCTGCGAACAATGTGGTCGTAATGTGCTACCTAAATTACATATGCCGATAGAATTTCAAAGTTGGATTAATCAATCGACACAAGCTCTGCGCTTAACACTGCATCCCCGAGCCGACAAAAGTTTCCGTCATATCAATGTGGGAAAAGACGGGGTGAGACTATTGATTGGTCCTGAAGGCGGTTTTTCAGATCAAGAGATTTATCAAACAGAACAAGGCGGCTTTCAAACCGTGCAACTTGGCCCAAGAGTACTGCGCACCGAGACCGCCGCAATAACCGCGATCAGTGCCCTACAAGCCATTTACGGAGATTTATAAAAGCCAACCAGCATTTCCAAAAAATAATGCCTAGCTGGCGTTAAATTAGCGAGCCGCCATTTTTAGGTGACTCGCTAATTTCGCAGGTTTAATATCCATTAAATCTGCCCACTGAGACCTAATCATTACTAGGCAAAGACTAACTTATTATTTTCAACTTTGACGGGGTTCTCTATCGTTATCTGCATATGCTCGAGCCCACCTATTTCAGAAAGGAATTCATTAAGTTGCGAATTTTTTTCAGCGTTTATTTTTTGATAAGTATCAAGTACTCTTTGTTGCTTATATTGATGAAAACTTGAAATAAAACGCTTCTCGCTGATATCCCCTATTGAAAAACTATGCTCACCTAAACTACGTGGAATAAATCGCTGTGCAGGATTTGACTGTCTCCACGCACTCAAGGCTTCCACCGTGCTATTAAGTACTGGCCACTGTTGTTTAAACATATCTTTGAGCAAGGGTAACAGGGTATCAGGGATCTCATCGTGCTCAACGTAATCTGCAGAAGTTACACAAGCCTGATTCATGCGTTCTACCCACGCTGCGACATTAGGGGCAATGCGTTTCATCAAGTTTCCTGGCGCCGGATCTCGATATAGATGTGCATATAAGGGGCCCATTAATCCAAAATCGCCTACGCATGGACGTCCCCCCAATAGGTAATCATGATCTGCAAAATGTTTATTCAGATGATGCAATACCGTATTCTCATACCAATTTTCTATGGTTGGAATTGAATGTTCGGTTATACCCAATACTGGCACAAAACCACTAAATTTTTTGGCTAATTTCTTTCCAAAATAAGCCCGTATAAAAGCCGGTGAGTTTGGCGATACCACTCGACCAAATTCTTGATAGATGAAAGGAAAATTATCTTTATTCCAGCGATAATGCATAGCGGGGATCACCAACCATTCATCTCCCCACAGGGCAAATAGTTCACTTACTAAACGTTGTTTTGCTCCAATTGGCACCACTGAACGTTCACTGTGCAGCATTTCTAAATGGTCAATGATACGCGCAGTGTCTTGCAGATATTCCCCATCGGGGGTTTTTACAACAGGAATAAATGCCACACCCGTTTTGGGAAGGATCGTCTTTTTGTATACTCCCACTGTGGATAACACTTCGTTAAAAGGCAGTTGCTTGTAGCGTAAATAAGCGCGTAACTTCCCCGTGTACAAAGACACTTCAGAGCCATATAAGGTATACATAAAAGGAACGATCCCCAATTGAAACATTAGGTCTAGACTAATACTCCAGTGGGTAATCGATCATTTTGTTCAATGATACACAAATATAAGCGCACGCCAGCAGACCCTATACGGAATACCACCAATAACAATTAACGTTAATGCTTACTCACAAATGTTTTCAGTGCTTGAAGCATTTCTTGATGTTGTGGATTAGCCTTCGGTATGCTGCAGGGCAAAATTTCTATCACCTGGGTTTCATCAAAATTGATCTGCTCAACTTGCGTCTTATTAACGACTAAATCTGCATGACATACATCTAAGTATTTAGGGATCGAAAACAAGGTGTTTTCGCCCTTGTTATACGCTAATAGATCATTCACGCCAACGATGGGAGTAGTCACATCAGCCTCTGAATGTGCGGCAAAAATGGTAAGATCTAACGGTTGATTTTGTGCCATCATTTCACGTATAGAAAAAATCACATCCGTGAGCTGAAATGCCGAATAGCGCGCCACACTAGGATATTTATATGGATTGGGGCCGATCGATTGATAATCGCCATCCAAGGTTTTGGCTAACCATTTAATTCCCCAAATGTTAGCCATTGTTTCGACGCTTGAATCCAATGCCAACGCGCCAGAAAATAACAGTAACCCTTTAGCTTTTCCTGGGTTTTCAAGCACATACTGCACAGCTAATGTGCCGCCCGTAGAAAATCCTCCAATATAAAGTGCGTCACCAAATGAAGGAGCTATAGCAACCATTTTCTGTATATTGCTGTGCCACCTCGCCGCTAGCTTTGGGTCTTGCATATCTTGGTCGGCATCTTTTCTGCCGTGACCTGGCAGAAGTGCCACCATAACGTTATAACCTTCATCATATAACGCTTGCGCGATAGACGTTAAAAAGAAAGGTGAATCACTTAAGCCATGAAATAATACAAACACTTTTCGAGTTTTATAACCGTGGTGTAGTATGAATGGCGCATTACCATCATTTTTTAATAGGTTTGAACATACGCTATATCGATGTTCAAATTGCGCTTCACAATCTACAATATCTCCCAACTCACTTTGATAAAGAGCATCAAAATTTGTTAAGCCCTCATCAATTGAAGCATTGACCGCAAACGATAAGCATAAAAGAGAAAAAGCTGTCAGTAATTGTTTAAGTATCATAGGGTAAGCATCTGCATGGTTTTTATTGCAGCCATAATATCTGTCAAGACAACCGATTGCTATGGGCATATGACCGTTATAGATTAGTTAACTATCATCCATAAAAAAGGGCTAACACTGTTAGCCCTTTTGGTATTTTAACGAACGGTAAAATTACTTATTAAGAAATTCTGCCAAATCATCGCTGCCACCGATATGTTGGCCGTTGATGAAAACTTGAGGCCATGAATCACGACCAGAAATTGCTTTCATTCCCGTAAACGTAATTTCTTTACCCATCACTAGCTCTTCAAACTCGTAACCTTTTTCTGTAAGCAATGCTTTTGCTTTAGTACAGAATGGGCAACCAGGCTTAGTGAAAATAGCCGCAGGTGCAGGTTTACGTGCGTCTGGGGCAACGTACGCAAGCATCGTGTCAGCGTCAGAAACTTCAAAGGGGTCACCTGGTAAATCTGGTTCGATAAACATTTTGTCTACCACACCATCTTTTACCAACATAGAATAGCGCCAGCTGCGTTTGCCAAAACCTAAGTCTGCTTTATCAACAAGTAAACCCATACCATCGGTAAATTCGCAGTTACCGTCTGGCAACAAGCTAATGTTCTGTGCTTCTTGATCAGCTGCCCAAGCATTCATTACGAACGTATCATTGACTGAAATACACACGATCTCATCAACACCGTTAGCTTTAAAAACTTTGGCTAATTCGTTATAACGCGGCAGGTGAGTTGAAGAACAAGTCGGTGTGAAAGCGCCCGGCAATGAGAAAACAACAACGGTTTTACCACCGAATATCTCGTCAGTAGTGCGTGTTTCCCATTCATCATTTACACGTACAGGAAAAGTAACATTAGGCACTTTTTGGCCAGTTTTATCTGCAAAATTTGGATTAGACATAATATCTCCAGTTGTTTATTGGGTTAATCATTTTTCGATGACGCTAATATAGCGCACGTTCTTAAATATAATAAGCAATTAAAATCTATCAGCTAAATCTATAAAAGCGATTAATAATATTTACATTGTGACTTTACTATTTGAATCAAAAACCTGATCAGCTTTTAAAAAAGTCATCACCTTGTTGGCTCAACATAGCCTCAATATCTTCTATATCAGGTAATTGTGACGTTTCAGCATCTTTTGACGATCCGCTTGGTATCGCTTTTTGTTCATCAGCCCACTCACCTAGATCGATAAGTTGACAATTTTTGCTGCAAAATGGCCGATACGGACTACTTTCAGCCCATTCAACACGCTTCTTACATGAAGGACAATCTACTTCCACCACGTGCTCCTCTTTTAAATTTCTATTACTAACAACGTGCCAGTTTACACACGACATGTTCATCTACAGCGGTACCACCATTTACATTGGGAGTGAACAACATAAAACGTATTGCATAACGGTATTTATTACCGCTTAACATTGGATAATACCCTTGGTCTGTCGCGCTTATAACCCGAATTAACTCATTTTTATCGTCTGCAATGCCTTGATAAAATCCTTTAGCTGCTTCCATTGTGCTAAATCTGCCTCGTTCCCGCAAAAACGCCAAAATAATTTGCAAACCACGGTCAATCAAATCGATTTCTGACATCCAGCCTTTAATATCGCTTTGACGTCGCTCATGGGGTTGTTGCAACCAATAATGTAAGCTGGGTAAATCAAAGCTACAAGTCCCACCTGGAATAGAAAATCGCTGACGGATCGCCGCCAAAAAACGGTCATCTTTTAGATCAGAACCAAATTTTTTGGCACCTTTAAACTCTTCCCGCAAACGTAAAATCTGCTGCAATGCGGATTGTAATGCGTCATTATCTATATTGGGATGTTGTGACCACAAAACCAAGTTTTTCTCATGGGCCTCTAAGTCTTTTAATACATCAGTTCGTAGATCCAGACGCTCAAGTAAATCTAACAGAGTGAATAAAGACGATAGAAAATGAATGTATTGCCAACTCTCAGTTGCATGCTTCACTTGGTTTAATTGTTGAAAAAGTTGCTCAAGACGCAGATAAGTTCTGACTTTTTCGTTGAGCGGAAATTCATAAATTGCTTGGGGCATTACTCTCTCAAAGTTGTGTGAAAAGTTGGTAAGAAAAAAAGCACAAACAATTAGACAGCAAAAAACACAAATTGTTTACCATTAGATTAGATTTATTACATCGAGACAGCTAAAAAACGTCATTAATAACGTTAAATCAAGATTAGCCGAGAGCGGCCGCATACCCAAGATAACAATGATGTAGGTGAGTAACTTGCTCCATCAGTGCACTTTCGTTGCCACTATTATCTATCACGTCATCAGCAACCTCAAGTCGTTGTTCTCGACTCGCTTGGGCCGCCATAATAGATCGAATTAATGTTTCATCGGCATTATCCCGCGCCATACTGCGAGCTAATTGCGTCTCTTCTGGTACATCTACAATCAGAACACGATCAACGTTTTTGTAACTGCCGTTCTCAATAAGTAACGGCACACTGAGTATGCAATACTCTGATGTAGCAGCGATAGTTTGGCGCAGCGTTTCTTGTCGTATAAGCGGATGCAATAAATTGTTTAACCATTCTTTAGCCTGTTCGTCACTAAAGATAATCTGTCTTAAAGCGCGTCTATTAAGGCAGGCATCTTTATCTAATATATCAGGCCCGAACTTTTCTACGATCGCGCCCAAGCCGCCGCTCCTTGGTGTAACCACATCTCTGGCAACCACGTCAGCATCAATAATATCAACATTTAACTTGGCAAACGCGTTAGTTACGGTCGTTTTTCCGCTGCCAATCCCGCCACTTACACCTACAACGTACTTACTCATAATAGTTACTCATCATCTCACCCACTGCCAATATTGTGCCGCAATCCAATCCCCGTATAACAACGTCAACCAGCCTGCGATGGCTAAATAAGGACCAAACGGTATCGCCTGTCCCTTATCTTTACCTTGCAGGGTTAAAATACTGATGCCGATTATCGCGCCTACTAATGAGGACAACAGGATTACTATAGGTAGATATTGCCAACCTATCCACGCGCCGAGCGCCGCCAGTAATTTAAAATCGCCATAACCCATTCCTTCTTTACCGGTTAATAGTTTAAAGACCCAATAGACCGACCATAGACTTAAGTATCCTGCCGATGCCCCTATAATTGAGTCGATACTGGTAACGGATGGATTAACAATACTAAATAATAACCCCATCCACAGTAGAGGCAGCGTTAACTGGTCCGGCAATAACATGCTATCAATGTCGATAAAAATCAGCGCTATCAACAACCATGTTAGTAATACCCCAGCTAATGCTGATATCGAATAACCGAAATGCCAAGCAATCCAAACTGAACACAACGCAGTAAATAGCTCGACGAAAGGGTAACGAATAGAAATACGATTATGACAATGGCTGCATTTCCCGCGCAGTATCAGCCAGCTTATAACAGGGATATTTTCCCACGCACGAATTTTATGCTGACATTTAGGACAAGTTGAATCCGGTTTCACTAAATTGAACGGGTCAGTTTGGGTATTTTGTTCATCAGTATTGAAATGGGCTTGAAAATCAGCCTTCCAACTGCGTTCCATCATGACGGGTAAGCGGTAAATAACCACGTTAAGAAAACTACCAATCATTAAGCTGACGATAAAAACGAAACTGAGAAAAAATGCTGGGGAGTCAGCCATTAGCTGAAGAGTTGCGTCCATTACAAAAAGCTTTTATCGGCGATTAAAGGTCGCTAGCTTGCCAGAAAAATCCAACCGAAACTAGGCCTTGAAGAGCATTCGCGGCACACAATTTTAGCATTGAATTTATACTACATTGCCCATTTCAAAGATAGGCAAATACATCGCCACGATTAAGCCACCAATAACCACGCCGAGTACAGCCATGATCATGGGCTCCAGTAAGCTGGTCAGCCCATCAACCATATCATCCACCTCTGCCTCGTAAATAGTGGCGATCTTACTGAGCATATCATCAACCGCACCCGCTTCTTCCCCAATGGCCACCATTTGCGTCACCATATCGGGAAACACCGCCGTTGCCCGCATCGCCGTATTCATTTGCGTACCACCGGCAACCTCTTTCTTAACGAATAAAATCGCGTCGCGAAAGACTGCATTACCCGAGGCGCCCGCAGCAGAATCTAATGCCCCAATTAGCGGCACCCCGGCTGCAAAGGTCGTAGCAAGGGTACGACTAAATCTGGCCACCGCGGCTTTTTTTAAGATCAAACCGATTACAGGAATTTTAAGTAACTTAGCATCTAGGCTATCTCTTAAGCGTTTCGATTTTTTATAGCACTTGCTAAAGACGATACTAGCAACCACCAAACCAACAGCAAGAAACAAACCGTAATCTTGTAAAAAACGTGATATACCCAGCACAAACTGAGTAAAGGCCGGTAATTCAGCGCCAAAACTACTAAAAATTTCTTCAAACTGGGGGACCACAAAAATTAACAATATTGTCGTCACAATAAAAGCGACCACGATGACCGCCACGGGATAAAACATGGCTTTTTTAATTTTCGATTTCAGGGCTTCCGCTTTTTCTTTGTAAGTAGCAATGCGCTCGTAAATGGTTTCAAGTGCACCGGATTGCTCTCCGGTCGCCACCAAATCACAATACAGGTCATCAAATTGAGCAGGATGCTTGCGCAGCGCCACCGACAGCGGATTACCCGCTTTGACTTCATTGCCAATTTCACCCAACATTTTACGAATATTAGGATTGTTATGGCCGCCGGCGATCATGTCTATGGTTTGGATTAGCGTGACGCCAGCACTTAGCATAGTGGCGATTTGCCGGGAGATAATACTGATATCAACCGCTTTTATTTTTTGTCCACCGAATAACGGTTTAGGCAGTTTTTTAACTTTTTTAGCCGATACGCCCTGGCGACGTAACAGGTTTTTGGCCTCTAATACCGATACCGCACTGATCTCCCCTTTAACGGTTTGACCTTTACGATTTGCTCCGCTCCATACAAATGTAGTGGTGGCTTTAGGCATAAGTGGTTGTCTCTTAAATAAAAAAGCCCAACGTGAACAGCTGGGCAATATTTGGCTTAGCTAGCCTATTAACACAAGTTAGCTGCGGTACAACCGCCTGATGTGGCCCAATTCACAGAGCCATTAGCTACCGTGCCGGTTAATACATAGGTTTCGTCCGCTGTCACACCAGATTGCACATCTGCATTTGGCGTGACCGTAACAACATAACCTGCAGCTTCAGTACCAGAAATAACAACCGTATTGACTAACGCACCTGCTGCCCAACCAGCCTGATCGGCAATATCATCACAGTTAGCGGGGATACCCGTTTGTACGCATATCTCAACCGCGGTTTTCGCAGGACCCGCAGCCGAGACGACTTCACTAAAACCCGCTTTTGCGGTGTAAGTTTGATATGCAGGCAAGGCAATCATGGCCAAAATACCGATAATGGCAACCACAATCATTAATTCTATTAGAGTAAATCCACTTTGTTTTGCTGTCGTTGCTGTATTCGTATCAGTTGTGTTCATGAAGTCTCTCCTGCACTTGTGCGGTGCATGTTTTGTTAAGTGACGCCCTGTTACGAATATGTAACAAGGCGTGTTGCTAATTCCAATTCAGTATAGAACGTCCCGACCAACTGACAAGTATGCGGGGCTATACCTAGGTGTATGGAACTACCAACTTAACATTTTAAGCCAGAAGAGCGCATTGAGATAACGACGAAAAGAAGAATAGCTAGCTAACGACTCTTAGCGATAAATCAATAGCTTGCACATGTTTTGTGAGGGCTCCACTGGAGATATAATCAACCCCAACTTGCGCCAACTCGGCGATACGTTCTTTGGTAATATTGCCTGACACTTCTAATTTGCTGGCGCCGTTTGTTAACGTTACGGCGTTACGAGTATCTTCTAAGGAGAAGTTATCTAACATTATAATATCTGCTTGTGCGTCTAGAGCTTGTTGAAGCTCATCCAGGTTTTCTACTTCCACTTCAACTGGAATATCAGGATGCATCTCACGCGCTTTATTGATGGCATTGGCGATAGAGCCACACGCTAAGATATGGTTTTCTTTGATAAGATAGGCATCAAACAGGCCGATACGATGATTTTTGCCGCCACCACACGTCACTGCATATTTTTGCGCTAGTCGTAATCCAGGTAAGGTTTTGCGCGTATCTAGCAACTTAGTTTTACTGGTGCCTAAGGCTTGCACATAATCAGCCACGACGGTGGCAGTGCCCGATAAGGTTTGCAAAAAGTTTAACGCGGTTCGTTCAGCGGTTAAAATTACTCTAGCGTTACCAGATATCTGGCATAAAACGGTATCTGCTTTAACGTGCTGGGCATCTTCGACGTACCACTTAATATCGGTCGTTTCATCAAGATACAAAAAAGTTGCATTCACCCATTCTTTACCGGCGATAACACAATCTTCGCGGGTGATTATATTCACGGTTATATGTTGAGATTCAGGAATAAGATTAGCCGTAATATCGCCCATTGAGCAGTCTGGACCGCCTAAATCTTCCAGTAATGCAGTTTTAACCGCTTCTTGAATTGCTTGTTGTAACATGTTCACTCTTTATCTTTATAAATTAGATTTTAGGAAATTAAGAAATATTTATTCGCTACGTAGGATCAGCCTATCCCCTCGTTGGGCGAATTCTACTTGTTTCAATGCACTCATCCCAAGCAATATCTCATTTCCCATCATGCCCGGGTTCAAGTGAGCGGTAACATTTCGTAAAACGATGCCGCCAATTTGCAGTTCAGCAATAACGGTACGAGCAACCTGCAGCCGACCGTTGGCCGTTTGTACCCAGGCTCTTATTCCAGGCTTTAGACCTAAACTAGGCCCCAACGCACTGGGAATCGACACGTCGGTTGCGCCAGTATCAAGCATAAACACCACAGGTTGAGCATTGATTAAGCCACTGGTAACATAATGCCCGTAACGATTTTGTTGCAATTGCACCTCAATCCTTTCACCGGTGGTTTGACTGTAGGGTTCAGTATTAGGGTTGAGTTGTTCGGCCAACTGCTTGTGAAATAACAAGGTTAGCAGACCCAATCCCACCCCCCAAGCAAGTATCAACATCCACTTTCCCATGGCGCTTTGATTCGATTCAGTGGCCGCTGGTGTTTCATCTTTTGACATATTCGATTCGACTTTTACTGTGTGACGTTAAATAATACCAATCTCACTGAGA
Organism: Paraglaciecola sp. 20A4; assembly: GCF_011378905.1. Lineage (GTDB taxonomy): Bacteria > Pseudomonadota > Gammaproteobacteria > Enterobacterales > Alteromonadaceae > Paraglaciecola. The sequence continues at coordinate 42,023 of NZ_WTPY01000017.1, forward strand.
TTTAACAGGGTTGCTGTGTTGCCTTCATCATTACTAAACAATATGACCGTTGATGCACTAATTGATCAGCATCTAGTTAACGGTGCTCGTCAAATACTCACGACCCATAAAGATGAACGTCCCGACCCCAGTGATATTTCATTGTTGGTTATACACAATATTTCGTTACCTCCGAATCAATTTGATAACCGTTATATAGAAGATTTTTTTGTCGGCAAACTAAATGCTGAAGCGCATCCTTACTTTAAAGAGATACATAAAATACGCGTATCGGCCCATTGCGTGATCAAACGTGATGGCGAAATAGTTCAATTTGTTCCCTTTGACCAACGCGCTTGGCATGCTGGTAAATCGTGTTTTCAAGGCCGAGCTATCTGCAATAATTACTCTATTGGCATTGAGTTAGAAGGGGCAGACCATATTCCTTACACACCGGCTCAGTACCGCGTGCTAACTGAACTAAGTAATGCCATTATGTATGCTTATCCTAAGATTAGTCTTGGCAGGGTCGTAGGGCATAATGACATTGCTCCAGGGCGTAAAACCGATCCGGGTCTTGCTTTTGATTGGCCGCGCCTTAGGCAAGGCATACAGCCTAAGAAAAACCTATAATAATAACGATAACAATGAGGAATAAAGCATGACATTAATCAGTTTATTACTGGTGCTGTTCGTGGAGCGTGTCACAACTAAGTCTCGTTACTGGCAAGCTGACTTTTACAGCGCTAAATACCTAGACAGATGGCAGAACCGCGATTGGTTGTCAGGCGAAACATCGCTCCTGTTGTTAGTCATTATTATTGCGTTGCCTTCTTTACTTATCTTTTGCGCACTCACATTCGCGGTCGGACAAATTATCGCTTTTATAATCAGTACCGCCATACTTATGGTCTGTGTTGGTTGCCCCAGCGTTCGAGCTACCTATAAATGTTATTTACAAGCCGCAAACCGTGGTGACATGGAGGCCTGTAACCTTTACGCCGACCAAATCATTGAAAATAATCAAAATCCTGGGACTTTTGGGCAAAACTTAGTCTGGCAGAATTATCGCCATTATGCCGCCGTTGCACTATTTTTTGTAATTTTGGGGGCTCCGGGGGCTGTTTTATACGTATTAGCGCGAGCTGCCGAATCACGTATAGGCCATGAAAATAATACAGTAAACAAGATTATGTATTTCTTAGATTGGCTACCAGTACGTATCACAGCATTAGGCTTCTTGTTGGTTGGTCACTTTTCACATGCACTGCCTATTTGGCTAGGCCACTTTTTGACGCCCAAAATTCCGGCGAAAAAACTACTCATAGATGTTTCAAGAGCGGCTGAAGATGTCGAGCCAGATGAACACAATTGTACTGAAGAGCCATGCACGTTGGTTCGCTTAGCTAAGCGCAATATTCTTTTTCTAATGGCTGTTATTTCAGGATTAACCTTAGTGGGTTGGCTTAACTAACACCTCAGACCAGTCGACCCAAATCCGCTAAATCTCCCGCGATTTGGGTTGTCTACTCGCTTTTTATTACTATATTTAACACGCTTTATACAAATAGACATTTACCCAATTGCAATACTGCTCTAAGCTATTGGGCTAATTGGTCTTACCAATTGTCCAATTTGTGTGTTTTGCTTTCAAACATACGGTTTTAGAAGACAGGAGTGGTTACACGACATGCAGCATGTTCGTACAAAAAAATTGTCCGATGAAATAATGGAGCGTATTGAATCCATGTTGATAGACGGCACTTTTCTTTCTGGACAAAAAATGCCGTCAGAGCGTGAATTAGCGCTCAAATTTGCCGTGTCTCGCCCTTCCGTCAGAGAAGCCATTCAAAAACTGGAAGCCAAAGGATTAGTTGAGCGCAAGCAAGGCGGCGGAACATTTGTAAAACGCCGGATGAATACCTTGGTCACTGACCCGTTGATGGCCTTATTAACCACTCGGCCTGAAACCCAATTTGATTTACTGGAATTTCGTCATGCACTCGAGGGAATGGCAGCTTATTACGCTGCGCTAAGAGGACAGCAGAGTGATTACGACGCTCTGCAAGACGCACTGTCAAATTTACCCAGTGCTACGCAGAAAAGTGATCACAATCGAGAAGCTGAGGCGCTGGTTGAATTTTATCTAACGATGGCTGTCGCAGCACATAACGTGGTTTTACTACATGTTATGCGCAGCTTTCAAGCGCTACTGAAAGATAATATTCACCGAAACTTAGTTTTTCTAGCTGCTTACCCAGATGCACAGCATATGATTAATTCGCAGCGTAAAAATATTGTACAAGCAATTATCAAACGCGATCCTAAATTGGCTCGTGATGCGAGTAACGAACACCTTGCATACATAGAGAAGACTTTATTAGACATAAATCGTCAAGACATGCGTATGCAAAGAGCGTTACGCAGAATAGAAGTAAAAGAGTAATCGTTTTAAGTAAACAATGAATCGCTTTTTATTTCAGTTAACCTAATGATTGTACGACTGAAGTTAAGAGTAAATTTAATAAACAACTTTAAATATAGGAGAGCACCATGGCTGATATGATGCATCCGGATGTGGATCCACAAGAAACGCAAGAATGGTTAGATGCCCTTGACGCAGTATTAGAAGAGGAAGGCATTGACCGTGCGCACTATTTGCTAGAAAGCTTAATAGACAAAGCCCGTCGCAATGGTGCCTACCTGCCCTATGATGCGACCACAGCATATATCAATACGATCCCAGCTGGCCAAGAGCCAACTATGCCTGGTGATCAAACCCTCGAAGCTAATATCCGCAGAGCCATCCGCTGGAACGCGATGATGATGGTGCTTCGTGGCTCTAAGAAAGATTTAGAGCTAGGTGGCCATATTTCAAGTTTTGCCTCATCAGCCATGCTTTACGATGTGGGCTTTAACCACTTTTTCCGTGCACCCAATGATAAAGACGGCGGCGACTTTTTGTTCGTTCAAGGCCACGTATCACCGGGTATTTACTCACGCGCCTTCATTGAAGGTCGTTTGAGCGAAGAGCAGCTTGATGGTTTCCGTCAAGAAGTGAACGGCAAAGGTATTTCGTCTTACCCGCACCCTAAACTTATGCCTGATTTTTGGCAGTTCCCTACGGTATCAATGGGTCTTGGTCCGATGCAGGCTATTTACCTTGCTCGATTCCTTAAGTATCTCACAAGCCGTGGTTTGAAAGACTGTTCAGATCAGCGCGTGTGGTGCTTTATGGGTGACGGCGAAGTAGATGAGCCAGAAAGCTTAGGTGCTATTGGCCTTGCTTCACGTGAAGGACTCGATAACTTAACGTTTGTTATTAACTGTAACCTACAACGTTTAGATGGACCGGTACGTGGTAACGGCAAAATTATTCAAGAGCTTGAAGGCACGTTCCGCGGCGCTGGTTGGGAAGTGTTGAAAGTTATTTGGGGTCGCTATTGGGATCCATTATTGGCCCGCGATTCATCAGGTAAGTTACTTGACGTTATGAACGAAACCGTTGATGGCGAGTATCAGAATTACAAAGCTAAAGGTGGCGCTTACACCCGTGAGAACTTCTTTGGTAAGTACCCTGAACTAAAAGAAATGGTGTCGAATATGTCTGATGATGATATTTGGCGCTTGAACCGTGGCGGACATGATCCCGTTAAAGTTTATGCTGCGTATAAACGCGCAACTGAAACGAAAGGTCGTCCTCAGGTTATCCTAGCTAAAACCGTTAAAGGTTACGGTATGGGTGCTGCAGGCGAAGGTAAAAACATCGCGCATAACGTTAAGAAAATGGATATCGAATCAGTACGTCACTATCGCGACCGTTTCAATATCCCTGTTGCTGACGAAGATATTGCTAGCCTGCCTTACTTCAAGTTCGCTGAAGACAGCGATGAAATGAAATACTTACGCTCTCGTCGTGAATCATTACATGGTTATATGCCTGTTCGTTTAGCGAAAAGCACAGAAGATCTACCGGCACCGCCGCTTAAAGCTTTTGAAGCGATTACAAAAGGTTCTGGTGATCGTGAAATATCGACCACTATGGCATTTGTACGGGTATTAACCGTAATGTTAAAGGACAAAAAAGTTGGCTCACGCGTGGTGCCAATCATTCCTGATGAAGCGCGTACCTTCGGTATGGAAGGTTTGTTCCGTCAAGTAGGTATTTACTCTAATGGCGGTCAAAAGTACGTTCCACAAGATAAAGACCAAGTGGCTTACTATCGTGAAGATGAAAAAGGCCAAGTACTGCAAGAAGGTATCAACGAGTTAGGTGCAATGGCATCTTTTGTTGCTGCTGGTACGTCTTACTCAACGAACGATTTACCGATGATCCCGGTTTACATTTACTACTCAATGTTTGGTTTCCAACGCGTTGGCGACATGGCTTGGGCTGCAGGCGATAGCCAAACCCGCGGATTCTTAGTAGGCGGCACCGCCGGTCGAACAACGCTTAATGGCGAAGGTTTGCAACATCAAGATGGGCACAGTCACATCCAAGCGGCTTTAATCCCGAACTGTGTGTCTTACGACCCTACGTATGGTTATGAAATTGCAGTTATCGTACAAGACGGCATGCGTCGTATGTTCGAAGAGCAAGAAAATGTCTTCTATTACCTGACCGTTATGAACGAAAACTACGTTCAACCTGCCATGCCAGAGAACGTTACTGAAGGTATCGTAAAAGGTATTTACAAGCTTGAACATCAAGGTAATGCAAACAACAAGAAGAAAGTTAAGCTTCTTGGTTCTGGCACCATACTTGAGCAAGTGCGCAAAGCAGCAAAAATTTTGCATGATAAATATTCTGTCGCTTCAGAAGTGTATAGCGTCACCTCGTTTAATGAACTGGCCCGTGACGGTGTTGATTGTGAGCATTTTAACTTACTCAACCCTGAAAAAGACCAACGCGTTCCTTACATCACAACCGTATTGAATAACGGTTTTGACGGCCCAACAATTGCCGCTACGGATTACATCAAGAGCTATGTAGATCAAGTTCGTGCTTTTGTTCCTGGTCAATATAAAGTGTTAGGCACTGATGGTTTTGGCCGCTCTGATAGCCGCGATAATTTGCGTCACCATTTCGAAGTAGATGCGAAATTTGTCGTTATTGCAGCGCTTCGTGAGTTGGTGACCGCTGGCGATATCGACAAAAAAGTGTTGCTAGACGCCATTGCAGAGTTTGGCATTGACCAAAACAAAATTAACCCGCTTTACGCGTAACCATTAGAGGATTTAATCAAAATGTCAGATATAAAAGATGTATTGGTACCCGATGTTGGTGGCGATGAAGTAGAAGTCATTGAAGTACTTGTCGCCGTTGGCGACGACGTAGAGGCTGAAACATCACTGATTACAGTAGAAAGCGACAAAGCGAGCATGGATATTCCTGCTCCTTTCGCTGGAAAAATCAGTGAAATTTCTGTCAACGTAGGCGATAAAATCAGCCAAGACCAGCTCATTATGAAGTTGTCCAGTGGTGCCAGTGCGCCGCAAGAAGACAAAACACCAGCACCTGCGCCAGCTCAGGAAGAGCAAGCACCCGCGGCGTCAAAGGCTGAGCAAGAAGCGCCTCAAGGGGCAGCGGAGACTCAAGAGGCAGCTGAGGCTCAAGTCATTGAGGTAACGGTACCTGATATCGGTGGAGACACTGATGTTGAAATCATTGAAATACTGGTTGCAGTAGGTGACAGCATTGATGAAGAAACTGGCTTAATTACCCTGGAAACTGATAAAGCGACCATGGACGTGCCCGCTCCTAAAGCGGGTATCGTTAAAGAAATTAAAGTCAAAACAGGGGATAAAGTATCTGAAGGCTCTTTGGTATTGTTGTTAGAAGTAGCAGGAAGTGCCCCGGCGAAAGCTGACGCTGCACCTCAAGCACAATCGGCTCCAACTCAACAAAGTCAGCCTGAAAGTGCTCCTGCTGTGGAAGAAGAGCAAGCCTCTAGTGAGCCTGAAATAATTGAAGTAAAGGTTCCTGATATTGGTGGAGACACTGATGTTGACGTCATCGAGGTTTTAGTTGCCGTTGGCGATAAAATCGACGAAGAAACTGGTTTAATTACCCTAGAAACTGATAAAGCGACCATGGACGTACCTGCGCCTAAAGCGGGTGTGGTAAAAGAGCTGAAAATCAATGTCGGTGACAAGGTATCGGAAGGTTCAGTTGTATTATTGTTGGAAGTAGCAGGTAGTGCACCAAAGGCAGCCCCTAAAGCAGCACCAAAGGCTCCTGAACCCCAAGCTGCTCAAACCGCTGCTCCGGCAAAAAACACTCCTAGATCTGCTCCCGTTCCCCATCATCCTTCGGCGGGTGAGCGCAGTAAAGCAGGTAAAGTACATGCATCACCTTCAGTGCGCCGTGTGGCGCGGGAATTTGGCGTAGACTTATCTCAGGTTAAGGGGACAGGTCCAAAAAATCGCGTATTGAAAGAAGACATACAATCATACGTTAAGTACGAGTTGTCTCGTCCTAAAATGACCGCAGGCTCTTCTGTCAGTACTGGCGGCGGTGGCTTACAAGTACTTGCGCCGCCTAAGGTTGATTTCAGTAAATTCGGCGAAATAGAAGAAATTCCATTAACCCGTATCCAGAAAATTTCTGGTCCAAACTTGCATCGTAACTGGGTAACTATCCCGCACGTTACACAGTTTGAAGAAGCTGATATCACAGATTTAGAAGCCTTCCGTAAGCAACAAAATGTTGTCGCTGAAAAGAAAAAGCTTGGCTTTAAAATAACACCATTGGTGTTCATGATGAAAGCCGTTGCCGATGCGCTTCAAGCTTACCCTGTATTTAATTCTTCATTATCTGCCTCTGGCGAAAGCTTGATCCAGAAGAAGTATTTCCACGTGGGTATTGCCGTTGAAACGCCAAATGGTCTTGTAGTACCGGTAGTCCGTGATGTCGATAAAAAAGGCATATACGCGTTATCAAAAGAGTTAATGGAAATAAGCATTAAAGCCCGAGACGGCAAACTGAAATCCACTGACATGCAAGGCAGCTGTTTTACCATATCTAGCTTAGGCGGAATTGGTGGAACTGCGTTTACACCTATTGTAAATGCTCCGGATGTCGCCATATTAGGTGTGTCTAAGAGTGAAATGAAGCCGAAATGGAACGGTAAAGACTTTGAGCCAAGGCTAATGTTGCCTTTATCGCTGTCTTACGATCACCGAGTCATTGATGGTGCAGTTGCCGCACGCTTTGCTGTGCACTTAAGTAAAGTCTTGGGTGATTTACGCGAAATGTTACTGTAACGAATAGCGAGGCGATAATGTGCAAAAAGTTATCGCCTTTTCTTTGCTAACCAGTCGTCGGCTAGGTAGAATTTCGTCGAGTCTGGAAGAAAATCAATAGATTGAGGTCAAAATGAGCGAAATAAAAACTCAGTTGGTAGTGCTTGGTGCGGGCCCCGGTGGTTATTCCGCAGCTTTCCGTGCAGCCGACTTAGGTATCGAAACTGTAATTGTTGACGTAAACAGCAAACTGGGTGGTGTATGCTTGAACGTAGGTTGTATCCCCTCTAAAGCATTGCTTCACGTCGCGAAAGTCATAGAAGAAGCCAAAGCATTATCTGCTCATGGCGTAGATTTTGGTGAACCAAAATTTGATCTAGACAAAATTCGTGGTTGGAAAGACAGTGTCGTTGACAAACTAACCGGCGGTCTTGCTGGTATGTCTAAAATGCGTAAAGTAAAGCATGTTCAAGGCTACGGAAAATTCACTGGTGCCAATACGCTTGAAGTTGTTGGCGACGATGGCAAAACAACCATTTCTTTTGATAATGCAATTATCGCGGCCGGCTCTGAGCCTGTTAGTTTGCCTTTTATCCCACAAGATGATCCTCGTGTAATTGACTCAACTGGCGCACTGGAGATGGCTGACATCCCTGGAAAAATGCTCGTATTGGGTGGCGGTATCATCGGTCTTGAAATGGGCACGGTATACAGCGCGCTAGGGTCAAAAATCGATGTGGTAGAGTTCTTGGACCAATTGGTTCCAGCTGCTGATAAAGACATCGTCAAAATTTATCAAAAAACCGTTAAAGATAAATTCAATATCATGCTTGAAACCAAGGTAACCGCGGTTGAAGCAAAAGAAGACGGTTTATACGTAACGTTTGAAGGCAAACAAGCGCCAGCAGAACCCGTTAAATACGACAAAGTATTAGTCGCTGTTGGTCGTCGCCCTAACGGTAAGTTAGTTGACGCTGACAAAGCAGGCGTAACGGTAGATGAGCGCGGCTTTATCAATGTTGATAAGCAAATGCGTACCAACGTTAGCAGTATTTTTGCGATCGGTGATTTAGTAGGCCAGCCTATGCTAGCCCATAAAGCTGTTCATGAAGGCCATGTAGCTGCCGAAGTTATCTCTGGTATGAAGCATTACTTCGACCCTAAATGTATACCGTCAGTTGCTTATACCGAACCAGAAATGGCATGGGTTGGATTAACTGAAAAAGAAGCAAAAGAACAAGGTGTTAGCTATGAAACAGCTAGTTTCCCTTGGGCGGCTTCTGGTCGTGCAATTGCCTCTGCTGCCACTAACGGTATGACTAAGCTTATTTTCGATAAAGACACACATCGCATTATCGGTGGTGCCATTGTTGGAACGAATGCGGGTGAAATGTTGGGTGAAATCGGTCTTGCGATCGAAATGGGTGCTGATGCAGAAGACATCGCATTAACCATCCATGCACATCCTACATTGAATGAGTCTATTGGTTTAGCCGCTGAAATGTATGAAGGTAGCATTACAGATTTACCTAATCCAAAAGCGAAGAAGAAGAAATAAATACAGCCGAGGAACTGCCAAGTTCCGTCGTCAAAAGGGCCTTCGAAGGCCCTTTTTTATTGCCTTTGAACCTGAAGAAACATCTCTTTTATCGTAAGCTGCGTCGAAATAACGAGTTATTCAGCTAAACGACTTATGTTACAAATTTTCACACTTATTCATCCAAGGTTTTTGCACTCACCTCAAGTTGTCATTAGACTGCTGACTGCTAAAAACGACAGAAAAAAAGTGAGTATACCGCGCCCTAAAGGTACTTTAGGCACAAAGGGGTATCATCACATCACAAGGAAAAATATGAAAAAGCTATCTTTAGTAGCAATGAGCGTGTGCATTGCTTTGGGTCTTAGCGCATGCAGTCCTGCGCCAGAACAAAAATCAGAAAATAAGCAAGAGGCAATGAAAGTTGTTGAGAAAAAAGCCCCTGTATTATCTGGTATTGATTTAACCGCGATCGATGAAAGTGTCCGCCCACAAGACGATTTATTTCGTCATGTAAACGGTACTTGGTTAGAAAATACAGAGATCCCCGGCGATAAGTCGACCTACGGTGTATTCAATGTATTATACGATAACACGCAAGATAATCTGAAAGCGCTTATCCAAGAAGCTGCGGACACGGATGCCCAAAAAGGCTCTAACACGCAAAAATTAGGCGACATGTACAACAGCTATATGGATGTTGATCTCGCAAACAAATTAGGCCTTTCTCCTTTGCAAGCCGAGCTTGATAGCATCAATAATATCAGTGATATGAAACAAGTATCAGCTAAGTTTGGTGAACTCTATACAAAAGGTATTGGTGGTATATTTAATTTTTATGTCTCTCCGGACGCGAAAAATCCTGAAGTGGTGGGCATGTATTTAATCCAAGGTGGTTTAACATTACCTGATCGGGATTATTACAGCAAAGACGATGATAAATTTGTGAAATTTCGCCAAGCTACACAAAAGTATATGGCCGACGTGCTTGCTACTGCTGGTGTTGAAAACCCTGAAGTCGCGGCTAGTGACTTAATGGATTTAGAAAAAGACATTGCCTCTAAACATATTTCGCGTGTTGAAAGTCGCGATGCAGAAAAGAACTATAACAAGCGCAGTACCGAAGAAGTCAAAAGCCTAATGGGTAGTAGCTTTGATTGGCAGGCGTATGCAGATGCGAGTGGCATTGGTAGTGTTGAGGAAATCATCGTTCGCAATATGCCGTATTTTGAAGCCGTTGGTGAAATTTACGCGAATCATGACGTGCAAGTGTGGAAAAACTATCTTACTTACAATCTTGTTGACGCGTATGCATCGCAATTAAACGAAGAGCTGGTAAACCTGCATTTTGATTTTCATTCAAAAACATTAAATGGTATTCCAGAACAACAACCTCGCTGGAAACGCGCCGTTGCCGCTACCAGTAGTGTCTTAGGTGAAGTCCTAGGCCAACAATATGTCGAACGTCATTTTACGCCTGAAGCTAAAGCGAAAATGGATGAGTTAGTTAAAAATCTAACCAAAGCTTACGGTGAAAGCATTGATACATTAGATTGGATGTCGCCTGAAACCAAAAAAGCCGCTCGTGAAAAGCTCGCTAAGTTTACACCTAAAATTGGTTACCCTGATAAATGGCGCAGCTACGATGATTTGACAATTGATGCTGATGATTTGGTTGGTAATTACATTCGTTATTTTGAATTTGATCATGCAGTTGACGTAGCTAAAATCGGCAAACCTGTTGATAAAGCAGATTGGGGCATGACGCCGCAAACTATCAACGCCTATTACAGCCCAGTGCGCAATGAAATCGTCTTCCCAGCAGGGATCCTACAATCACCTTTCTTTGACATGACTGCTGACGACGCCGTTAACTACGGTGCGATAGGTGCTGTTATAGGGCATGAAATTGGTCACGGATTTGACGACCAAGGTTCTAAATATGATGGCGATGGCAATTTACGCAGTTGGTGGAGTGATGCGGATCGCAGTGCATTTGATGTTTTGGGCAAAAAACTCGTTGCGCAATTTAATGCCTTTGAGCCCATCCCTGACCAACATGTGAATGGTGAACTTACCCTTGGCGAGAATATCGGCGATTTAGCAGGTGTAACCATTGGGTATAAGGCTTATCACATGTCTCTTGGAAATGACGAAGGTAAAGTCATTGACGGCTTAACGGGCGACCAACGCTTCTTTATGGGTTATGCCCAAGTATGGCGTAGCAAAATGCGTGAAGATGCATTACGTGCTCGTTTGCTGAGCGACCCCCATTCACCTGGCGAGTACCGTGTAAATGGTATCGTAGGTAACGTAGACGCCTTTTATAAAGCCTTTGATGTTAAAGAAGGCGATAAGATGTATCTGGCGCCAGAAGACCGCGTTAAAATTTGGTAATATAAATTAAACAGCAATATCACAGCCAACTCGGATATCACATCTGAGTTGGCTTTTTTATGCATGGTTTTGTGCTAGGCGTTTGTGCTGGTAAGTTAATTTTAAAACTCCATCATTGTTAGCAGTACCATTTTACGTCAGCTCATCGTAAACTTTAATCAATCAAGTGATTGAGAACCCTGCATTGCAACAACTCGAAATATTCCACATAGACAGCCCATGTATTGGTATATGCCAGTCGGGTCCTCGTGGATATTGTCTAGGATGTTACCGTTCTAGAGAGGAACGTTTGCACTGGATTAACTTAGACGATCACGTTAAGAGTAAAATTGTTAAAGCGTGTGTATTACGCAAAAAGCGCGCGTTTGCCCGCAAGCACAGCACAGAACCCGTTATATCTGAGGACCCAGTACAAGGCGATCTGCTTGATTAGCAGACTTCTTGCAGAGCCTCACGATTATTGTTTGCCGAGGATGCAACGAGAGCAATATCATCCACTATCTGTTGCCATAGTTCAGTCGGCAAGGTGTGTCCCATGCCAGCATATATTCGGAGTTTCGCACCTGCAATTGCACTCGCTGTTGCATGCCCATTACTGACTGGCAACATAGGATCTGCATCACCGTGAATAACCAAAGTAGGCAGGGATAATGAATTTAATGCGGACGTTCTATCTTTGGCAGCTAATATTGCAGAAAATTGTCGCAATACACCTTCTGGATTAAGCCCCCGGTCGTATGCTTTGTTAATCAATTTTGAGGTACGCAAAAAATCAAAGGTATAATAATCTCCGTGAAGCGTTCGCCAAAATTCAATGCCACTAGCAATTCCTTTATCCCGTTTTTTAGGCATTGGTTTAAGCAATTTATAGACGACGTCCCTATTAGGCCTATGCAAATTCTTATTGCCTGTACTGGACATAATTGACGTTAGACTCAGTACCTTTTGCGGATATTCAATCGCTAGAATTTGCGCAATCATGCCTCCCATAGACGCACCAACAATATGCGCTTTGGGCACATTTAAATGTTCCATTAAGCCAATAACGTCTTTTGCCATATCAACTAATGTGTAAGGGATAGGAACCTGCGCACCGAGTAAACCACTTGCAATAAGTTGCAATAAATTTGGCGTAAACTTATCGTCGATGTATGTGCTTTCCCCCACATCTCGATTATCGAAACGAATGACCCAAAAGCCCTGTTCTGCAAGCAATTGACAAAACTCATCTTCCCAGAAAATGCGCTGAGCACCAAGTCCCATAATTAGCATCAAAGGTATATTCTGTTGGTTACCGAAGGTATCGAATGCAATCTGAAGTGGTGCTGCATTATTTTTGCAATTTAGTTCGATTAACTGGTTCTTAGCCATAAAAATTGTAACCTAAAATAGTTTTTAGCCCACAGTATGCGCAAAAATATGGCCATACCAAGATAGAATAACGTTTAGCACTGTTACCCTTTTGGCTATGCAAAGTGACTTTAGTTCCGCATACCTCGTTCAATGCTTATACTGAACCAACAACAGTAAAGGGAATGTTATATGTTATCTGCCGAAGAATATGCTCTGCGCGCTACGCAATCTTTCACCCTACCGCAAACATGTGTTCAGATACGACGTCTACTTGATAATAATAAATCCGACTCAACTGACATAGCAAAGATAATATCGAACGATCCAGCTCTTAGCGCTAAGCTCCTTAAATTAGCCAACAGCGCTCTATTTCGCTTCGAGTACCAAATAGACGATATCGACAAAGCGATAACCGTTATAGGAGGAGAAGCCCTTTACAATTTAATGATGGCAGAAACTGCCAGTTCCGCATTTGAGCACTTCAGCAATGATGCGATCGATTTAAATCGTTTTTGGCTACAAAGTGTTTACGCAGCCTTAGTGGCGAAAAATCTGGCAAAAATGGCTCGTATTCGCACCAGTGGACGTTATTTTGTCATCGGTTTAATGCATAATATTGGTGAATTGCTTGTAGCAGCCGATACGCCAAATTTTGCGACACAATGTGCTGAATATAGTACCGACGTACCACCATGGAAGAGCCAAGAAAATATACTCGGCTTCTGTTATACCGATTGTACTTATGCGTTACTCAAGCAATGGAACTTGCCATCCAATTTATATCAATCATTGCCCAATGCCCACAGCGAAACGATTAACGGCACCCAAGCTGATGGATTGATGTTCATAGTATACCGAGCGGCATTAACGTTGGTTGAACCGGAAAAGTTTAATCTCTCAAATTTAATTTCCCATTCGTTATTGCAAAAGATGAGGTTAACGGAACAAGATGTTGTCGACAGCATGAAATTTGCTCAAATAGAAGCTGCGACGCTGATAAGTGTACTGCGGTCTTAATTGATTAAAGCTTAGTCTAAAGTTCTAGGCTTTGCTCGTGTATAGGGATGCATTTTAAACACCAGTTAGCTATAATGCCGCGCATCGTCCTGTGTTTACTAATCTTATTTCGAAGAATAATGTTCAGATACCTACTTTTGCTGGCTCTGTGTTTCCCCTGTCATGCTCAGATTAACATTATGCGTTCTCTCTATATGTCGGACAGCGTTGGCTCGCTTCCAGAATCTGGTAGCCGTATTTCAGCTACCGGTGAATTAGGTATACTGGCCAACAAAGGCAACACCAACTCCTCGAGTTTAAACGCCAAATTTAACATTAGTCACGAACTAGAAAAGTGGAGCTATCAAGCTATCGCTAGTACCCGTTATACAACCTCTAAAGAGGGCGAAGACGGGCAAGAGTATGATGAGACAACTGCACAGAAGAATTTTATCTCAACTCAAATTGATTTCAAACTTGCTTCCCCTGATGAACGTATATTCATCTATGCTGAATACGAAAATGATCGTTTCGATATTTATGATTACCAAACGTTAGTCGCTAGTGGCTGGAGTGAACGTCTTTGGCGTGACGAATTCAGTGAATTTAAGTATAGCGTAGGGCCCGGATACGCCATCGGTGAGGCAAAAAATGATGAAGAGAATGATGACTTGCAAGGTCTCATCCTGCGGACCGCTTTGGAATACACATTAGAAATTTCAAAGTCAGCGCAGTTTCGTCAGTTTATCAGCACTGAAACCGACCCCGAATACACCAGAACCAAATCTGAGACGTCACTTTCCACTAAAATTTTTGGCTCATTAGCCATGAAGTTATCGTTTATTATGGAACACAATAGTAATGCAGAAGTGTCCCAAGAGAGCTTAGACACGGAAACCGCTGTGACGCTCGTTTACCATTTTTTTTAACTCGTTATTGCCCTAACAAATTTAATTTTCACCTTAAGGATATTTTTTATGAACAAAACGCTTATCGCTACCGGACTACTACTCACCGGAAATGCCTTCGCCCAAGAAGAAGTCAAACCATTTACTATGGATGGCGAGCTAGGCTTTATCGCTACATCGGGTAATACTGAAACGACCTCTTTAAATGCAAAATTGTCTGCTCACCAAGAGCTAGAACAATGGAGTAATGATTTCTTGTTTGAAGGGTTATATAAAAATGACGATGTCGCCCTTGACGACGATACCAGCGAAACACAAACCACCGCCCAAAAATTCTTTGTATCGGGTCAAGGTAACTACAAGTTAGCTAATCCTGATCACCGTTTATTCGCATTCGGTTCGTACGAAGATGATCGTTTCAGTAGCTTTAACTATCAATCAACGGTTGCAGCGGGTTGGAGCCAAAAGTTGTGGGACAACGAAACCACAAAGTTTGAATACAGTGTGGGTCCTGGTTACTCATTTGCTGAAACCTCTGAAGGTGAAGACGCAGACAGTTTCATTGTTCGTGGTGCTTTAGGCTTCAATTGGAAAGTTTCTGATACGGCCACATTTAAACAAACAATGAGTACTGAAGTCGGTGAAGATAACACCAAGTCAAAATCAATCACTTCGCTATCAGCCAAGATAAACAGCTCCTTGTCGATGAAATTGACGTTTACCTTGGATCACAACTCCAACGTGTCCAGTGATACAGAGAAGCTAGATACACAAACAGCTGCAACGATCGTTTACACTTTCTTCTAAACGAGCATCGTACCCACAAAAAAGGCACTTATGTTGCCTTTTTTTGTGGGTACTATTTATTTAACGCCATTTAAATTGAAGCACACCTAATGTCTGTCGTTGATCTCGCTTTGGCTGCTCAGCCAATGTTATACGATTGTAGGCGCGATTGTAGTTAACGTGTTGTTCTAACCCTAATTGCCAACTTTTATTAATATTGTAACGCCAAGCGATGGTCAAACCACGGCCGTCACTTTCATTAATATCATTGGGGAAAATATCGTTTTCGGATACCCTAAAATTATCAATGCGGGCACTGACACGATGTGCTCCAAGCTTATGGCTATACATCAAGTACCATGCATCAAAGTTGATGTAAACAAAGCGCTGACCCATAACACTACTGCCCGTTAACCACTGAGCAATAAGCCTAGCGTTTGAAGTAAAATCATGTGAGAAAGCCAGCGAATGAAATTTCGTTCGCCAAGCGTACAAGCGTTGATGATTCACTACATTTGGATCGGCTTGATTATCGTATAAATAATAACGCAACTGCGTTTTTTTATAGTAGCTAAGGTGCGCCCCTAGATAAAATCCAACGCGCCCATCAAGTTCATGGAAAGGCTCAACATAAGATGGATGGAAAATACCATCCGGGTCGTTTACGGTTGGGTAGTTGGCAAATATCAGCCTGTCGTTTTGTAGACTTTGACGGTCGTGCATGGCGAACCCACGCCAACTCAAAATTGTGCCTAATGTATCATTTCCCTTAAATGCCCCTGCGAGCACTTCCCAGGATAACGGGCTTCGACTGCTTCGACCCGAGTTATACAAAGATACTTCAACGCCTGCGACGCGCAGCTCTTCGCCTATCCAGCTATTAATAGACGATTGCGTATAGGTATATGGAGATAACCAGCCAATATCAACGTTTTCTAGAGACATCCTGGGATAAAAAAATCCGGCCCGGGCTTTAAACCGCGCAGAACCAATAGACAAGGGTTTATAGTTCACAACGGCTTGAGTCACACCCAGATGTTGCTCACCGTTTTGATAAACGTTGGCAACTACGTTATAAGATAAACTAGAAGTAAATTTACCTTTAACGTTCAGCAAGCCCTGCTGTAAATTTAAGCTGTCATCTTGATATTGAACGATACCGGTTCCACCATCAAGCCAAGGAAGCTGACCGTCCGCTTTAACAACATTAGCTTGTACTAATCCGCTAAATTGTTGCGCATTTACCATAGACAGCTCGGTGAATACCGCTAACACGCCCAACATAACTCGCATCAAAAACACGCCATTCATGCTACTAGACGACCATCTGTAATATTCTCGACCAAAAGCACAAACTCGTCGACACATAAGATTTTGGTCAACAAGCGAGCGTTCTCCCAGTAAGACTGCCAGCCAAGCGTTGAGTATTTCGTTGTTGGTAAACTAATTTTGACGGGAAAGAGAAGATAACCAATAAAATATTAGTCAGTAATAATAGGGATTGAAACGATAATTGCGTGTGCAAGAAAGTTGTGAAAAACAACTTACTCATAGTCACTAAATTCATTGTCACTATTTTCGTAAGCGTTAACGTCAGGAAGCAAACTTGAAGGAATTTCCACCGTTATCTGCTCGTCGCCTTGAACAGACAGATTTATTTCGAAGGATTCAGGTGAGTCTTGAATACGTGGATGCCAGGCCTTAAGCGAATACTCGCCATCAGGCAAAACGATCATCGCCTTGCCTGCTGTATCTGTCTGTTTAAAATATGGGGTATCGACGACGTAAATATAACCGAGCATCCAATCATGTACGTTACAGCCAAGTTCAACCACACCAACTTTTTCAAATAACAATGGGTTTGCCCTAAGACCTTTATACAATTCCAATTCAAATACTTTGGCTGGCGAGAATGAGTAAACATGGTGTTGAATAGAATCTGAATTGGGAAAGCTAACTTGAGTACTGCGCTGCACGGCTAAAATATGCGGTAAAAATTGGGTGTTGACCTGATCCATTATGGCTATCTTAGCGATAGGCTCCTGGGGGGCAAGATTTTCAGATGTTAGATATACAACGACATTAGACAATGCCTTATTTTGCTTATCTAACACCGTTATTTCTATGTTTCCTGCGTAACTCATAAAACTCGTTACACCTAACAATAATCCCATACTGAATATGCGCATTACTACCTTAAACTTTGAGTAAACACTAATCGCTTTGTAGTGAACTAACTTACGCGTAGCCATTCAAGCTGGCCAACACACGTTTAGCTTCGTCAGATTGAGGTGGGTGTCCGTACTCTATTATTTCCTCAAGTAACTCAGTGGCAGACTCAATCTCACCGATTTCTATGTAGGCATGTGCTAAATCAAGCTTAGCGCCAAAACCATCATCACTGTCGACATCTACATGATCAGCATCCCCTTGGGCTCCAGCGAATTCCCCCATTACAGCATTTAAATTTAGGGCTTTTTCAGGTGAGGGATCGGCCGTAATACTGTCGTTAAGTAACTCATCAACATCTAAAAAATCATTGTCTTGGTCATCGCTGTCATCCAGCTCGTTGCCTTCGAGCAAGGTGGCTATATCAACCGCATCATCTTGCGCAGCTTTTCTATCTGGGGTGTGCAACGACTCTTCGGCCGATGCCCGCTCTAACTCTTCATCTAAGTCATCATCTAGACTTTGTAACATGTCATCAAAAGAGGCCGATTCTAAATCATCGATCGTTTCAACGTCATCGGCGTCTGCGTCACTTAGCCAGTCCTCTAACTCTGGAAAATCATCTAAATCAGCATTATTTTCCGTTACTGGCGTTGCTGATGATTGCGCATAATCATTGGATGTTTGCTTAGCATCCTCGCTATCTTCATCATCCAGCGCAAAGCTTTGCAGTGCACTTTCTAACTCGTCATCATCAAAATCATCTAACGTACCAATATCATCTAAATCCAAAGTACTGCTAGATTCATCTTTGCGTTCTGAGGTATCTGTTAATGTGTCAGACTCGATATCATCAAAGTCCGCTAATGCTTGCTCTAATGCATCATCTATCTCGCTATCATCTGATCTGCTTGATTGATCGTTTGATTCTAGAGGATCATCTGTAATGGCTTCCGATGAGCCAGTTTCCTTTGATACAGGATCATCGGTGTCAGTGTCAGCATTATTTTGTTCAGCAGTTGACCCTAGCTCTTCGTCGCTATCGTCAAGAGAAGCCGATGAGGCATTTGATTCTTGAAGTTCATCATCAATATCCGCAGACGATGTCCGTTCCTCTGATACATGGTCATCGATATCGGTGCCTGCGTCAGTCTCAGTCTCAGCATTATTTTGTTCAGCAGCTGAAGCTAGCTCTTCGTCGCTATCGTCTAGGGAAGTCGATGAGACACTTGATTCTTGAAGTTCATCATAAATGGCCTCAGATGATGCTGGTTCCTCTGATACATGGTCATCGGTGTCAGTGTCTGCATCAGTCTCAGCCTCAGCATTATTTTGTTCTGCAGTTGACGCTAGCTCTTCGTCGCTATCGTCAAGAGAAGCCGATGAGACATTTGATTCTTGAAGTTCATCATCAATAGCCTCAGATGATGCCGGTTCCTCTGATACATGGTCATCGGTGTCAGTCTCAGTCTCAGCATTATTTTGTTCAGCAGTTGACGCTAGCTCTTCGTCACTATCGTCTAAGGAAGTCGATGAGGCACTTGATTCTTGAAGTTCATCATCAATAGCCTCAGATGATGCCGGTTCCTCTGATACATGGTCATCGGTATCAGTGTCAGTATTACTTTGTTCATCAGCTGATGTTCGCTCTGCGTCTTTATCGTCTACTGGAGTCGATAAGACATTTGGATCTTGAAGTTCATCTGAAACAGTTTCTGTTGGCGCATTATCAGAACTATCTTCTAGCCCTGAATCACTTTCAGCGGGGGGTAACGTTTTTTCAATATCTTTATTGGTAGTATCTAAAGAAACACGCTCTTCTTGCTGTCCACTGTGATTTTCTAATTTATTAGACTCATCGAGGGTATAATCGACAACGTCTAAGTCATCATTGTCTTGCGGTAAATCGAGGTCTTTTTGTGCATCGGTAATGCCATTGTCGTCATTAAGCTCTTCAACAAAGGGGTCTTCATCAATTAAGACATCGTCTTGGCTGTCTGCGACGTTACCGTCATCAGCATCGGCAGCCTCTTTCTCTATAGTAGATCCGCTCTTTTCTTGCTCGACTGCTTGTTCAACAAGTTCTTGCCGATCATCATTTGTTGCAGGAAATTGGTCGGCAGTACCTTGCTCCAGTTCCGCGTCTAATTCCGGCGCAGCTCCAGACTCATCTTTAGAAGTAGCTGCATTTTTTTGAGGAGACTCACTCGTTGGTGCAGTGTCATTTGCAAAAGTTTGTTCATCCATATTTGTTGATGAATGATCCTCTGACGGCTCAGGCTCAGAGCTAGCACTGTCGACCTCGGTGAATATATCACCCAGATCTTCGGTAATTTTATCCAGTTCTTGTATGTCATGTTGCGGCGTACCGGTAAATTCAGGCTCGTCTTCACCTTCAGGCAACATGTCTTGCATCATTTCAACTTGCTCGAGTTCATCGATCAAGTTGCTGGTGATGTTATCTAGCTCTTCACTTTGTGATGCTATCTCTTTATCGAGCTGTTCCAGTACGTCTTCATTGATGGGATCGTCTGCATTTACTTCGGACGATGCAGGAAGCTCCGCTTTAGGTTCAACTAACAACTCATCAATACTGATTTCAGGCTGCTCGTCAATGTCCTTTACAGGAGATAATTCAGCATTATCCACAGGCAAATCGTCAGGCGTATCAGCAGGTGCATCTTTCTCATTGTCGGCACTGTTTTCAATATTATCTTCATCGACTGTCAGCTCAACATCTTTATCCGACTCTAACTCAGCCTCTAAATCGCCTAAGTCAAAATCATCATCATCATCATCATCATCAAGATTCTCATCTTGAATTTCAGGTGCCTCACTCTCGGGATCATCTTGAGAGGCAACTTCCTCCGCAGGCGTTTCTGGAGGTAGATCTTGAATGGGGTCGTCTTCAGACAAATCGATGTTGTCCATCTCTTCATCGATTTCAGCGAGAAGATCGTCTTCATCTTCGAATAAATTATCTAAATCATCTTGATCAAGCTCGTCGCTACCCGCTTCAAAATTTTCAGTCGGGTTCAGCTCGTTATCCGGTACCAACATATCGTCGTCAAGATCATCAAAGTCGTCTTTCTCTTCCTCGAACGATTCTTTGAGCTCTTCAGCCAGTACATCATCAGGCACATCTTGTTCACCAAACAAGCTGTCATCGTCTAATTCAGAACTTAGTTCTTCACTCAACGCATCGGACAAGTCGTCCATTTCGCTGGCCACGTAAGTATCTGCTGGCTCGTCTTTAGTCGCCAGTAAATCAAGATCCATTTCCGTTGGCTTCTTGCGTTTAACTAACCAGTAAGCGAAACTTCCGAGTAGTAGCAAAGAAAATAATATTGAGGAAATAATTAGCGTAAGTGGCTTCATTAGCCAATCACTGAACCCGCCTTTTTGCTCGGCCGCCAGCACTTTAGCAGCCTCATCTCGAGACTTGGCCAGCAGCTCTTCGATGCTTTTACCCATTTGCAGCATTTGCTCATCTCGCAACGCTTCTTGGCTACGAATTTCTGCTAAATCTTTATTGACCGAATCTAGACTTTCAAAGACTCGTTGATTTTCGTTGATAATACTTTGCACACTAAGAATAGACTCGGCAAACTGCTGCCGTATTTCTTGAAACTGGCGACTTTGTTCCTCATTGATAACGCCTAAGCGCTTTTCAAGAATGTCTTTGGTTTCATCTAAATCAGTTTTACTGGCTAATTTCTTATTGGTGCTAGAGCCGCTATCAGCCGTCTCACCACCAATATTGAGTAACTGGTTATCATAACGAACTTTAGCAATAGCCTGCCCTTCGTTTACACGACCGACATATTGCGTGGCCGGCAACCGGAGTATCGCGCCATCTCTGAGAAGATTAATGTTATTGCGCTCGAACGCATCCCGGTTGAGTTCGTAGGTTGCGAACATAACTTGGTAAATAGAATGACTAGAGTTTTGACGAGACTGACTGGCAATGCGCCAAAGCGTATCTGCAGAGGTAATGGGTCCATAAGTTTGCCCCGAATAATCAGAGTCTGTACTTTTCGGGCCTTTGATACGTACTTGCTGAAAATCGGTCGCTTGCGCTTGTAGGCCAAGAGAAAACGTTAAACTGAGGCTCGCTACAAAAAATAGGGCTAGCGTTCGCAAATTCATTGATCCTTTATGCCTCAAAATTAGGGTAAATAAGCTATTACGAGGTTATTTACAACGTCATTTATTATTATCAATACACGCACTTGAAATTAAAAAGCAAAAAGTATTCCATTAATTCATAAACTGCGTGAACTTAAGCCAACGTATCTTACTATAAACCAGAAGGTTAAGATGATCTAGAAAGGTATTAAGGGTCTTCACGCAGTCTGCTTGTTGCAGATTAACACTGTAAACACCTAATTATTTAACGTTACGCTATCAATTAGTATCGGCACGCTCTTATAAACAATTAGCTTATAAACTCTGAGCCTATAAACAAATAACCCACGGGCGCTAAACACGCACCGTGGGTTATCAAGAGGTAGCCAGCGATTACATATAATCGCGGATTAACACCTCAGCGATTTGAATGCTGTTCGTTGCTGCACCCTTACGTACGTTGTCAGAAACCACCCACATATTTAAACCATTAGGATGGCTGATATCATTTCGTACACGGCCAACAAACACGTCGTCTTTGCCACTTGCATCGCCTACCTGGGTAGGAAATTCATTCGCTTCAGCTTTCAAAACGATACCGGGCGCATTAGCTAATAATGCTTTAGCATCTTGTGCATCAATTGGCGTGCGCGTTTCAATATGAATCGCTTCGCCATGACCATAAAATACAGGCACACGAACTGCCGTTGCGTTTACGCGAATGCTCTCATCCCCTAAAATTTTCTGAGTCTCCCAGACCATTTTCATTTCTTCTTTGGTGTAATCGTTATCTAAAAACACATCAATTTGTGGAATAACGTTAAACGCGATTTGACGACTAAATACGTCTGGCTTTGCTTCTTGACCATTTAACAGTGCCGCGGTTTGTTTCGCGAGCTCGTCGATAGATTCTTTACCACCACCCGATACCGACTGATAAGTACAAACATTAATACGCTCTATGCCAACCGCATCATGAATGGGTTTCAATGCAACCATCATCTGAATAGTTGAACAGTTTGGGTTAGCAATAATGTTACGGTTACGAAAATCGGCTAAAGCGTGCGGGTTAACTTCAGGCACTACCAGTGGAATATCTGCTTCATAACGATAGTGAGACGTATTGTCGATCACAACACAACCTGCTTCAGCCGCTATAGGAGCGAACTTTTCAGAAACACTGCCACCAGCTGAAAAGAAACCTAATTGTACTAAGCTCCAGTCAAAGGTGTCTGCGTCTAACACGGTAATCTCTTCACCTTTAAACGTCACCTTACCTCCTGCTGAGCGTGAACTCGCTAATGGATAAAGTTTGTTGACCGGAAATCCTCGTTGCTGAAGAATTTCTATCATATGTTGTCCTACTAAACCTGTAGCACCCAACACGGCGACATCAAAAGACCGAGACATGTAGCATAACTCCTAAAAAGTGAATGTTTGTTTATATATTATTTACGGTTAAATCCGAGAGCGTAGATTGCCTCTGATTCAGGATAATTTCCAGCATTTACGCTTAGTGCAGCGAATTCTCTTCGAATAGAATAGTTTTTTCGGATATATCTAAATTGATCCGGCTGATGAATGCTCTCTTTAAACAGTTTTGAATCATTACGAATGTCGTACACACTGAGCACCAATGCACTAAATAGCGCTTGCCCGCGCAACGTTTCGTCAACACGAATACTATCAGGCTGCGGAACAGGCAAATAGTCGCTAAGTTTTTTGCTTGGGGACAAACCGAACTGCTTGCACACCTGTTGATAAAGCATTTCGGTACCCCGAGCTTTCCCTTCAACGGTATGCCCAGCAATGTGGGCAGTGGCAAGCGCAATATAAGGTACCAGCGCTTGGTCAATATTCGGTTCATTTTCCCACACATCTAACACAACGTTTAGCTTTTTTCCGGCTTCGAAGTTGGCTAATAGTGATTTATTATCAACAACTTCACCGCGACAGGCATTAATTAACAATTGCGTTTCAGTAAGCATTTCTAAACGCTTAGCGTCGAACATATGGGCCGTATTGTATTTGCCTCCTTCAATTAAAGGAACATGTAAACTGATTATGTCACATTGCATAATTTGCGACATATCAACGAAATCACGTGAGTCACCGGCATCATCTAACGGCGGATCACATAACAAATGTTGTATCCCTAAGGCCGTTAATTTGGCACTTAAGCTAGTACCCACATGCCCAACACCAACAATACCGACAGTTTTTTCGCTTAACTGCCAGTCTAGTTTCTCAGCCATGACGTATAGCGCACTTAATACGTATTCAGCAACCGCAACGGCATTACAACCTGCTGCAGAATGAAGACCTAACCCTCGGCTACGTATATAATTCGCATCCAAATGGTTGGTGCCAGCCGTCGCGGTACCCACGTAACGAATGTTGTGATTCAAATCCAATAGCTGCGCATTGACCTTTGTGGTCGAACGTACCAACAACACATCAGCATCGGCAACAAGGTCTGCATCAACGTCTTTATGAGAAAAAACGTGGCATTCGCCTAATTCAGAAAAAAATTCGTCCGCGTAGGGCAAGCTATCTTCATAATAAATTTTCAATTGGCTCTATCCCTAACTTTAACGCTAAAGCGCCGCATCAGCGCCCAAAAAAAGAGCGCAAGTATGCCACGGTGAATCCATAACCGAAATGCCCTGCAGCGACTTTTTATCGTCAATGACGAATGGTCTAATCACTTGATGACTAAACCAAGTTCATATTTTGAGATGTCGTTAGGTGCCCATGTTAGATTTGCTACCCAATAACAGGAAGCTAACGAGATAGAAATCAGCTATTTACGCGCACAAATGCTTGGTATAACGCAGTGACTTTTTTAGGGGCTTCAAGTTGAGGGTAGTGCCCTACATCTAAGGCGTGCGTAGTTGCTTGCGGCAAAAGTATATTGAACTGGGTCAACATGTGCTGGCCAGATATAGGATCATGTACCCCATTTATAAAACACTGGGCAACCTGTGTATGCTGCATCGCGTTTATCCATCGCAAATTATGTACCTTACGCTCGTCTATATACGTAAGTAAACATGGTAATACTCGCCTCCCCTGTTTATGTTCTAGCAATCCATATAGCACGTCGATATGCGAAGCTTTAGGCTGACTATTAGGTCCAAAAATCTTACTGAAGCTTTGCTGTAAACTACGCTGACTCATAAAGCGTGCGATGAATGGCCCGATTGGGCTTTTAAGCAATTTCTGGGTCAATAAGGGTCGATGATAATCCGCAAACAGCCCACCATTTAGGTAACAAACGCTTTGAATATCAACGCTTGTTAGCTTATCAAAATGCCGAGTTAACAACTCTTGCGCAACCGAATCACCATAATCGTGGCAAAGAATATGACATTGCTTTATGCCCAACTGACCTAGTAGAGCCTCGATTACATCAGCTTGCTCTAACAAGCTGTAATTATGTACGTGGGGCTTATCCGATAAGCCGAAGCCCAGTAAATCAAAACTTAGCAAGCGATAATCTTTGCGTAACGTTTTCCACTGACCGTGCCAATCCCAAGCGGCACTGGGGAAACCATGGATCATGACAATCCAAGGCGCCTCGCTTTTAGCGGCAGTCTCATCTTGAGCAGTCCAATAGGCAATCTTATATTCGCCTACCTCAGCGTAGTTTGCGCTTTGCTGATACTGCTCGATACTGGGAAAGGCGCTCATTATTGATCATAACCTGAGTTAGTACGATCGAGTTTACGCAAAATACCAGGCCAAGCTAATGCGCCTCCCGCAGAGCGAGTCACTTGGTTCGCCTGGGCTTTTATCCCTGCTAAAATTTTCTCAGGAATGTAGACCAGCTCTTGCGCTGATGCTTGTGCTTGGAGTTGAATTTCACAGGTTCGTTGCATTAAGAACATACCTAAAAATGCATCCGCAATCGTACCAGCACATGTCAACAAACCATGGTTACGTAGAATCATAAAGTTGGTTGTACCTAAATCCGCTACCAAGCGCTTTTTCTCGTCAGGGTTCAAAGCAACGCCTTCGTAATCGTGATAGGACAATGAAGAAAGTACAAATAATGATTGCTGACTCAACGGTAACAAGCCTACTTTTTGAGTAGACACAGCAATCCCCGCAGTTGTATGCAAATGCATAACACATTGCGCATCTTCTCGCGCTTCGTGCACAGCACTATGAATAACAAAGCCGGCTGGATTAACGTCATACTCTGATTCCATCACCTTGTTGCCTTGCAAATCAACTTTTACCAAGCTCGACGCAGTGACTTCATCAAACATCATACCGTAAGGGTTGATTAAAAAGTGATGCTCAGGTCCTGGGATGCGAGCCGAAATGTGGGTAAAAACTAAATCGTCCCAGCCGTAATAGGCCACCATGCGATATGCTGCCGCTAAATCAATTCTTGTTTTCCATTCCTGCTCGCTTACTTGTTGTTTAACTGACTGCATAAATTCACTTCTATTGATTGTTAATCTTGTGTCAACAATTTAGTCTACCTCTACCTTACAAACTGTCGTCAATACGACAATCATCCGATAATACCTATGCAACTTGATACTTTACGTCCTATTCTGAGCCATAGTCCGTGGTTTAAATCTCTTCCTCAGGACGTTATTGAGCAACTCGTCAATGCGGCAAAATTAAAACGCGTCGATGCCGGCCAACTTGTCTATCAGAAACATGATTTAGGTGATGGCTTATATTGTGTTATGTCAGGAAAAGTACGTCTTAGCAATGTGACGCTTGAAGGTAAAGAACTCATACTCACTTGGATGCAGCCAGGTAATTGGTTTGGTGAAATATCATTATTCGATGGATTACCTCGCGCTCATGACGCACATGCAGACGAGCCATGCGAACTGCTCAAAATATCCAGTCTCGATTTCAAAATACTTCTCAAGCAACGTCCTGACCTTTACCCGCATTTTATGCGCTTGTTATGTCAGCGAATTCGCACCACGTTTGCTTTTATCGATGAGACAGGCAGTTTATCTCTCAAGGGAAAATTATGTGGACGCATACTATTGCTAGCGGAAGGTTTAGAACATCAAGCATCTGTTGAAAAAGGCGCAAGTTTACGAATTTCTCAAGAATCTTTGGCGTTAATGCTACACAGCTCTCGTCAAACAGTAAATAAACTGCTTCAAGAACTGCAACAGCAAGCTGTTATTAAGATTCATTATGGCCAGCTATATATATTAGATCACGCAAAGCTAAAGACCTTGTGCCAGATATAATTTCATTTTTCCATAAGACATTCACAACAAAGTACCTCGCCAGACTGCGAATTAACTGACATCTTCGTTGCTGCGACAATTTGTCGCGTTTTCAACGTTGCTTGTACTTTATATACTCGGACGCAAATCACGTAACATTCAGATAGATAATGCAAATTTCATCCTCTATGTCGTCATCCTGCTTGTACTCTTTTTCTCCTATTGCGCTGGCCTTCAGTAGTATTTTCTCACTTGCTATACACGCCGAAGAACCTATTGAGGTAGTGGAGGTCAGTGGCCATCAACAAAAAAACGCTAACCAATTCGGCTCAGTTGATGACTTGTTAAAACAACAAGGTGTCGATTTCTCTGCAGCGGGGGGCATGTCAAGCCTACCCGTACTAAACGGTATGATGGGGGACCGAGTGAAAGTGTTGATTGATGGTGCAGATATCACAGCGTCTTGTGCCAATCACATGAACCCGCCGCTGTCGTATGTCTCAGCGAATCAAGTACAAGTATTAAATGTGGTCGCGGGAATAAGTCCTGTGAGCGCAGGTGGCGACAACATTGCAGGCGTTATAAGCGTAAACGAGATCGCAGCTTTGTATATAGAGGGTAACGATATACGATGGCATTCAGGTTACGCATCGGCCCAATACCGCAGTAATAGTCAAGCAAATTCGATTGGCTTCGGTGCTCGTATGGCAAACCAATATTTTAGCCTTGATTACCAAGGTGCATATGAAGATGCTGAAAGTTACGAAGATGGTCATGGTGACAAGGTATTGGACTCGTTATACCGAGCACAAAACCATGCGCTGACAGCTGCAATAAAAGACGATAAACAACAACTTGCCATTAAGCTTACCCATCAGAATATTCCGTTTCAGGGATTTCCAAATCAGTATATGGATATGACGGATAACAAAAGTTACGGCATTACCAGTTTATATCAGCGCCAACTAGATGACGGCAAATTTGAAGCCCAAGTCAACTGGCACGGCGTTAAACATGAGATGGGATTTTTCAGTGATGAAAAAACCGGCATGATGCCCATGAAAACAGATGCCGATGACTACAGTTATCGGCTGAACTGGCAGTTTATTACCAGTAAAAATAATACTGTTAACGTTGGCCATGAATACTTTGATTATCAGCTGGATGATTGGTGGCCTGCTATAGAAGATTCAATGATGATGGGACCTAACGATTACCTCAATATTAATGGTGGAGAGCGTCAACGAATGGCTGTTTTTGCCGAAACAACCCAATTACTGAGTTCCAGTTGGTGGTTATCAGCAGGGATTCGTCTAGAACATGTCAGCACGAATACCGGTGAAGTACAGGCCTATACCGAGGACTCATCAATGAGTATGGATATGAGCTCTATGAGTATGTCTATGGATTCTGACATGCCCATAAGCACATTAAACAATAACGATGCGGCAGATATCTTCAATGCAATGAGTAGAAAACGCAGCGACACATTGCTCGATGCGACGCTTAGTGCTCGCTACCTGATTGATGCTAATCAACAAATAGAGTTTGGCTTCGCCCGTAAAAATCGCGCACCTAACTTGTACGAGCGTTACAGTTGGGGGGTCAGTACAATGGCCACCACCATGATAGGATGGTTCGGTGATGGTAACGGCTATATTGGTAATCCAAACCTCGCCCCTGAAACAGCCCACACCCTAAGCGCAACATATATTGACTCTGGAATAAATAATGATTGGCAGCTTAGTGCAAACCTCTGGTACACATCGGTAAAAGATTACATTGATGCCCAAGTTATTGATTCATTTAACAATACCTCGGTTGATATAGGTAAGCGAAATATCCTGCAATTTACCAACGTAGATGCAACCTTGTATGGGGTTAAACTGGCCGGCTCACTGCAACTAAGTGATTCTGAGACGTGGGGACAATGGCAATTAAACGCAGATATCAGCAGTACACGTGGAAAACGAGATAATAATAACGGAGACTTATACCAAATCGTACCTCTTAAATCGGCAGTAAGTATCGAACATCAATCGGGTGATTGGCAAAACTCGGTTGAATGGCAATGGGTGGCAAGTAAAAAAGACATTGATGACCGACGCTTAGAAAACACCACTAAAAGCTACCATTTAGTTAATTTGCACAGCAAACTTAATTGGCAGGACGTTACATTATCATTTGCTATCAACAATGTGCTTAACGCTTACTATGAATTACCCATGGGTGGCGTAAGCATTGCTGAATATAAAATGGACACCAGCCAAGGGTTTAACCAATTAGCGGGTGCGGGGCGGTCTGTTAACATTGGCGTAAGTTACGCATTCTAGTATTGTTTTGCTCTTTAGCTAAGAGAGAGTAGAAAATGTTGTTACTAATAGCAATGGCATTCAAACGCCAATTACGCTTAAACCCTTGGTTAATGCTAATCTTGTTAACCTTGGAAGTCATCGGCATTAATATTCTGATCGCACTCAATGGCGCCGCAAGTAATCCGTATAATGCTGTTTTGCTGGTGCCCTTGGTATTGGCATTTATGTTACTTCCCTTAGCGCATGCCGGTGGGTTGTTACTATTAAGTATCATCGCACAGATAATACAAGTGCTATTGCTACCCGAGCAAGGCCATCATCAAGGGATGATGCAAGCGCATTCTTATGCCATGGTTGGCAGTTTTATTTTAACCAGTCTACTTATCGCCATCGTGGTGTGCTACTTCCATTATCAAATTGCCAATCGTGACGGTACGTTGCAGAAACTACGAGAGCGTCAACTGCGAGACGAGCAACTACTAGCGATAGGCACCGCTGCAGCGCAGTTAACACACGATGTAGCGACACCGGCTCAATCTATCCGTCTGTTATTAGAAGAAGGCGAAGAACAACAGCGTTCACAAGAATGGCTTCATGCTTTAGATCTACAATTTCAACGCATTGAGCAACAATTACGTAATTGGCGAGAAGTCGCCGATGATGTGCGGGAACAACGCTTACATCGATATAAGGTAAACGAACTGACCCATTCGCTGCGCCAATTGCTGCAAATTTCTCGACCAGAAGCAGAAATACATTGGCAATCACAACACGAAGACGCGTTACACTTCATTTTAGCTGATCGCACGCTACTACCAGCCCTTACTAGTGTCATCATTAACGCTTGCGAAGCTGCATTAAAAAGTACATGCAAACGTGTACTGGTAAACACAAGAATAAGTCGAATGGGTTGGTATTTACAAATAGACAACCAAGGAAAGAGCTTACCAGCGGACACTCTAGCATCCTTAGGAAGTCAGTTTTTACCCAGTCATCAAGGCCACGGTATCGGCGCAGTTTTAACCAATGCCACCATTGAGAAATTTTCAGGGGAAGTAAACTGGCAATATAATGAGGGCACTATGACAACAACAGTGTATCTACCTTTGGACAGCGGCTATGCATAACCTGATATTGATTGATGATGATAATGCGTTTTTAACTGTCTTGCAGCGTCGCTTACAACAAACGGGTTTCTTTAGCGTAAGTACCTACACCAATGTCAACGACGCCTTAGCAGAACCCAAATCGACAACCCACGGTATACTGCTCGACATGATGTTAGGCAGTGAATCAGGGCTCGACAGTATCGTCGCCCTAAATAATCATTATCAACCGACCCATCTGATTATGCTGACCGGTTACGCCAGCATTGCCACAACGGTTGAAGCAATGCGACGAGGCGCAACAGACTACATAACTAAGCCTGTGGGTTTCCAAGAACTGGTGCAGCGCTTTCAAGATGTGTCACCCTCGAAAAATGTTCCGCTAGCCAAACCGATGACTCCAGCCCAAGTAGAATGGGAGCACATTCAGCGAGTATTGCTTAGCCACCATGGTAATGTCAGTGCTACAGCAGAAGCCTTAGGCATGCATAGGCGTAGCCTACAGCGAAAACTGCAAAAATTTTCCCCCAGTAAAAATTAACAACTACCTAAGCATGGTAAAAAATAAAACAACTCGCTTGCTTTGCCCGTCGTTGACCATTGTGTCCACATTATGGTTGAACATGACCAGTCCTTGCGTAAATATCCCATGAATTTGCTGGGTGTGTAAGCTAACAAGCAGACCAACATTCACAACGAGCGTTAACCAAAATATGACTCTGAACGGCACTTTCTGAGTTTTGTGGCGTAATCGCTGCTGCGCGATAATCGCGCCAGGCCAACCGCCAAATAAAGCCAACAGGTGCAATGTTTGTTCCGGTACCCGCCAATTCCCTTTGATTGCAGCAACCTTATCTTTTTTGTAAAAAACATAGGCGCTTAAACTTAGCAGAGCGTAAAGCAGGCCCAACATGAGCGGCGTCATGCCGAGTCCGTAAGACCCTGCTAAACCGAAAATTAATAAATAAATCCAAATGTAGTGATGATTCAAACGTATCTCTTTTAGTAGACAAAATCGGTTTAGCGCAGATAAAAGCTCAATAAAATTCATATCAATGTCTAATATGAAATTTTAACTAGGCGAGTAAAATTACCCTATAAGATTTAGTCAATACATCATGTAATGTCACAATATGCTGGTTTACAGACCAGATAAAACAAAACTTGGGTGCATTTTACTTACCTTAATCGCGGTTAAAAGTGAATACATGCAAAGGTTAATCAAGGACACTATAGTACATGAAAAATAGCCACTCACTCTTTCAATTAATCATGACTTTCAGTCTATTTTTCCCATCACTACTTGTGCAGGCGGATGCGTTTGATACGTCACTGTTAGGTGAGAATAGCCGCTGGGCAATCGATGCATCAGCAAGAGTGAACCGCAATACCCAAAGCAAAAATAATGCGTATACCTATGCATTGGGGTTAGATGTCCATAAAGTCTTTAGTCAAAGCAACAGAGATATCGGTACACTGGTTTTTCAACCTTACCTCGTTAAATTGAATAACGTCAAATCGCCTTCTTTTTACTTCGATGATGGGGATGATACCGAGCTTACTTGGCGAATTGCCAACTTCAACTACACCGCTCTTACACAAGGTAAGTTAAATATCAGGTTAGGCCATTTTGAAATTCCTTATGGCTTAGAATATCAAGTGGATACCAACGGTACATTGCGTCAATTAACGTTTGGTGATCGAGGTATCAAAGCCGATTGGGGTTTATCTGTAAACGGCATCCTTCCCTATTTAGAATATGAGGTAGCGCTGACTCGCGGGTCGGGTAATGAAATATCAAGCACCCATAACCCGCATATTTTTTCAGGTCGTATAGGCACCCCTAGTCAAAAAAATCTTACTGGCGGACTATCGTGGTTTTACGGAGACGTTTTGACAGGTGCCGGGGTAATAGAACGCAAAAAGTTAGGAATCGATGCCTCCTATTTCCTTTATCAATGGCAGTTTATGTTTGAGTCGTCAATTGGCCAAACCGCAGGGAATAATACCCGCAACAGCTTTGCCGAAGTGTCTTGGATGAATGCCAAAGAACAGTTAAAAAGCTATTTACAGCTTGGCTACCAGGATATAAAACAGATCGATCAAACCGATTCAGCTAGCTATTGGGTTGTTGGGGTTCAGTGGCAAAATACCAACGGGCTGGACATAAGCGCACAATTCAAACATAAATTGAATGCATCGCCTACACTCAATACGGATCCTAACTTAAGTATACAACTGAGATATAGATTGTGATGATAGGCATTAACCCTCCCTTTGTAGCGCAATACCTCAAGTTATCGGTATTATTATTGGTGCTCGTTTCGTTTCACAGCAACGCGGCTTTTTGTTCATTACGCGACCCCGTATCTGCCATTCAAGCCTTGTACACGCAAGACTATCAATTCCGTACTGTGGTAAGTGACGTGACTGAAGCGGATAGAGAACAATTAAAACAATTGTTACCTTTTACTATCCACCAAAGCGAAGTGAGTAAGCATACTCTATATGTTTTATACAATGACGACCAACCTCAGGGCTTTTTACAAGCTCGTTCTGAATGGGCAAAATGGGGGTTGGTGGAGATAGCGTGGGCGATTAATTTAGATAGAAGCCTTAAAGGCTTCTATTTTCAACGTTGCCGAAGCCCCCAATGCAATGAAACCGTTTTGGCAAGTATTAACCAAGCGCTAGGCGGCAAGTCATTCGCGCAAGTAAGAGGTTTATTAAGTGATGACGGAAAAGCACTTTCACCGCAAGGCCTTGCAGCCTTCCCCATAGCACCAAATTTGGCTTTATTGACCCTTCACTCTGCACTGAAAACGCTAGCGATAACGGATATCAGCTGGAAAAAAGAAATTCACCATTTATCTGTAAGTCAATAGGCAGCAAGTGAATGAGAATAAGAAGCTATTTAGCCCTATTAGTATGTGCCTGTTTATTGGGTGCTTACGTTTTGGAACAAGTCTTAGCCTACCGTTTCACCAGTGTGCAAACCTTGGCAGAAGAGCATAGCAATAGCTTATTGTGGCAAAAAGACTTACAACGAATTGAAAATACAGCCTCTCAATTTTTAATCTCATCGGATTTAGTCATAGGCTCGGGCAATACTTATCTTATTTTTGGGGCCAAAAATATGGGCGAGCATCTAACAATTGAACTCGACCTAATGCAAGCTAACAGCCCGTTTTCCACATTAACATCAAAAATTCATGAATCCTTAACATTGGTTAGTAGCATCAATGGCGTATTGGATATTATTGCCGACCTTCCCCCAACAAAATTGCAACAAAGCCTTAGTAAATTATTAATTCAATACGACCCTATCAGCCTTGCACTTTCGCGGAATATTCAATTTCTAACGCAGCAAACCAGTATTATGGTGCAAACAGAAGCGCAGTTTCTACAAGATGAAAAGAAACGAATGGAGAAAATAAGCTGGATAACCAGAATAGTTTTTTTCCTGATGATTATTGCATTATGGTGGTGGGCCAATACGCGTATATGTAAACCACTAAATGGCTTAATTTACTCTTCCCACCGAGCCTTATCGGGTCACGATTTTGAAGCTACTGATCGAGCGCCTACAGAAATAATTGAGTTGAGTAACGACTTCAAACATTTAACCGAAACCCTATTTCATCAAGCCTCTCACGACCCCCTCACTGAGCTACAAAATAGGCGCGCATTTGAGCGTAATCTCAACGAGATTATTCATGATCGGCAACATAATTACTTTCTTTGCTTCATTGACTTAGATTATTTTAAAACAATCAATGACACATGTGGTCACGCCGCAGGTGATGAAATATTGGTCAGCGTTGCGCGTATTTTAAAAAACAATGTGCGGGGCCATGATATCGTTGCTAGATTGGGTGGTGACGAATTTGCGGTTTTAATCAAAGACTGTCCTTTTGATAAAGCGCTGAAAATCGCCACTAACATCAAAGATAATATCCGTCGCTTAACCTACCACTGGGAGGGTGAAACGTTTCATTTGAGCGCCAGTATAGGTGTTGCCACCAAAATGCCTTATAGCTCCACTACAGAGTTATTAAATTCAGCCGATGTGGCCTGCGGACTAGCGAAGAATGCTGGACGTAATACAGTACATCTATATGACGCCACTAATGAACAAAGCCACAATAAGCGCGAAGATATATTGTCTGTGCATCAAATCAATAACGCTCTCGATAACAATCATTTCATTCTCTATAAACAAGACATCGCCGCATTACAGAATTCGAATGCCGGTCAGTATTTTGAAATTTTATTACGTATGAAGTGCCCAAAAGGTGACATTATAGGCCCAGTTAATTTTTTGCCAATTGCCGAGCGTTATCGACTCACTAGCAAAATTGACAGCTGGGTCGTTAATGCGGTGTTTCAACATTTTCTCAGTCGCAAAGAACAGCTTGACGGTATTCAAACCATTTCCATCAACTTGTCGGGGCACTCAATGAATGATGGAGAATTAGAAAAGTTCATTATTGAAAAAATTGCGAATGGAAATATTCCTGCTGAAAAATTCTGTTTCGAAATCACCGAAACACTAGCAATTACCAATATCAAACGAGCCCGTCAGTTTATGGATAACATCAAGGCACTAGGGTGTAGTTTTGCCTTGGATGATTTCGGCAGTGGACATTCGTCTTATACAAATATTCGAGAACTTCCCACCGAAAAAATAAAAATTGCGGGATCATTCATCTCTGGCATGATGGAAAATCCGTTAGATTACACCACGGTAAAATCTATATGTGATCTTGCTAAAGCGGCTAATCAAGAAGTGATAGCTAAATTTGTGGAAGATAAAAAAACCATGGAAGCACTAACAAAACTAGGGGTAGATTAC
The DNA here is from genome assembly GCF_011378905.1 of Paraglaciecola sp. 20A4. Classification (GTDB taxonomy): domain Bacteria; phylum Pseudomonadota; class Gammaproteobacteria; order Enterobacterales; family Alteromonadaceae; genus Paraglaciecola. Next base: position 77,010 of record NZ_WTPY01000017.1, read on the forward strand.
GCACAGGGTTACTACTTTTGCCAACCCACTGAGCTTGTGTAATTGGCGTTTCAATTTAAATTTTCGTCTATTGCTAATAATCATAACAATAGAAAATGGCATGAAAAAGCCGCGACATAAATAATGTGGCGGCCCAGGGATAGTACGACAGTTCACTAGGCTGTCATTTCATTAGTCGTCATAAACAGGCAAAAAGTTTAATCGAATTAAAAATTTATTTTTAAACGCTATTTTATTAATTCTTTGTAAGCAGCGGGTTGGAAGTAATTTTACCTATTAGAATTATAATTAAATTGGCCAATCAACGAAATATCAATGTTTTTCAGCGATTTACTTTTTGAATATAGCTCTGTTACATTTAGACTGATACAGAATCCAGTTTGGCGCAATAGCCCAAATTACCCATATTGAGTTGGTCAAGCTACGTTCAGGCTCACTCAAAACACACAACCAAGAGAGCATTATGTCTAATAGTACTTTTCGACTCATTACCAGAAGCGATTTCGACGGCTTAGTGTGCGCCGCTTTGCTTAAAGATATGAACATGATTGACGACATTAAATTTGTTCATCCAAAAGATATGCAAGACGGCAAGATTGAAGTGGGACCACGTGATATTCTGACTAACTTACCTTACGTGGAAGGTTGTCACATGTGTTTCGATCATCACCACAGCGAAGCAGTTCGCAATAAGGCATACAACAACCACGTAATTGACCCAGACGCCCCTTCTGCGGCTCGCGTTGTCTTTGACCACTATGGCGGCAAAAATAAATTCCCTAAGATTTCTGATGAACTAATGGCCGCGGTTGATAAAGGCGATTCAGCAGCTTTCAACCAAGAAGAAGTACTTGATCCGCAAGGTTGGGATCTAATGAATTTCTTAATGGATGCCCGTACTGGCCTAGGTCGCTTTAGAGAATTTACCATATCAAATTATAACTTGATGATGAAATTGATTGATTGCTGTTTGGATCTTAGCGTTGATGAGATCATTCAACTACCTGATGTTCAAGAACGGATTAAAATCTACCAAGAACATCGTTCTTTGGCCATTGAACAAATAAAGCGCTGCGCGACAGTAAAAAACAACTTGGTGATCCTCGACCTAAAAGATGAAGACCCGATTTATGCTACCAATCGCTTTATGATTTATGCACTTTTTCCGGAGTGTAATATCTCCATCCACAAGATGTGGGGCTTTCAAAAACAAAACGTTGTATTGGCTATCGGTAAGTCTATCTTGAATAAAACCTCGAACACCAATATTGGTGAACTTTGTTTGCAATATGATGGCGGTGGGCATGAAAATGCCGGAACTTGCCAAGTTGCAACAGTTCAAGCAGAAACAGTATTGCACCAGATAACACAAAAAATTAACCAAGACGGATAACGAAAATACGAATAAGACAAAGCCGCATTGATATAAAGCAGTGCGGTTTTTTATTTAGGCTTGCATTTTCAAACCAATTTCTTCTAGTAAATCAAAGATCCCCGTTTCATCTACTGTTATTTCACTATCCTCCTGAAGCTTCGTTTTCGAGTAACGCGCTTGTGTATAGGTATCGCAATTTGCATAAATATCATCGTCGATATGGAAAGGATCATTGTGTAATGATAATGGTTGAGGATGCATCGCTAACCATAACTGAGCACTTCGAATACCATCACTATGTAGGATATCAGTGGCAGTATCGGCCAAAGGCCAGTCCTGCTCGTGAGCTTGCAGATGCTTCTCAGGGTAATAAGATTGAACATCAGTCAGTGCTTGGAGTTCAGGCTCACTTGCTTGACCAATATGGGGGCGCGCCAGAACATCTTGTTGTAACATCGCCAGCAACAAGGAGAACTTAGCGCCTTGATTAGATGCACGATTAAGTAACCCGCTGAATTCAATATCCCGCGTAGTAGTATTAACCGTTTGACTACTTTGTGTTGATTGAGTCTGCTGCAAACCTTTACTACCAATAAACAACCCACCCAACGGCGAGCGTGTTTAAAATGATTGATTAATTAGGTTATCGCAGAAAAAACGTTTTGCTTTAGGGGGAATAACGTAGGTATACGACTATAGGGAATAAGGAGCGATTTACATCCGCTATTTAACAGAGTGCTCAGGCATCCGCTGATGCCTGAGTTTCAAATGCTATATTCCTCAAATTAACGTTTCGGCACCAGCAGAGCAGGATCTAACCGTACGCTCATCCAATTCATTCGCCAATCTAGATGGGCACCCGTAACACGTCCTGTGGCACCAATTTCAGCCACGGCTTGACCTTGTTTGATTTGGTCTCCCGCTTTAACAAGACCTTTGCTCAAATGCAAAAAGGTAGAAGACACACCTAATCCATGATCGATTATCATTGTGCCTCCAGAGTAGTACATATCCGGCACAAAAAGAGTCACCACGCCATCTGCAGGGGCATAAACCGTTGTCCCCGTTGGCGCTGCTACATCAACACCATAATGAGGTCGTTTAGGTTGCCCATTGAGTACGCGCTGGCTGCCATATACTCCACTGATAGGGCCTTGTGCTGGCCAAATAAAGTCTTGAGCAAAATCGCTGCGAGAATCACGACGTGCTCTGGCCTGAGCGACCTGTATATTATCTCGCTTAATTCTGTCGAGTACTTCTTTTGGCGGCGAAACCATTTTACTGGGCAAACCTTCGATGCGTTGAATATCGTACGTTCTGGGTGTTAACGTAAGGCTTTTCTCATGGCTTTCACCTTGAGGATCTCGCCATTTAATATGATGATCCAATTCTTCATCTCGACCAAAACCGAATGCAAAACTGCCATCTTGGCCGATAAGAATAGTTTTACCGTCTAACCAAATTTCACTACCTGATGGTGCACTGCCTCTAATTAAGCTACCTTGAGTAAGCTCCCCGCGCAGTTCTAACATTTCAGCTTGGGCGCCAACCATAAACATCAGGTTCACAAAAGCGCCAAAAAAGAACTTACGCATAAGCGATCGCCCCTTTGCCGACGCCCTCAAATGCATATACTTTGAATTCGCTTTCAGGTTCAAGGCGTTTTTGTTCATTTGCAATATATTGCGCTAAACATTCAACGGTAGTGTCAGTATCAACCATTTCGGTTTCTGCTTTTGGAATAGCCAATTCAAACCATCCCTGTGACGATTCATAGCCAAACAAATAATGCCCACTAAAATTAACGTCACTGTTAGCGAAATTAACCTTGTCCGGCCCGACTAAATCTTCATTTGATCCCACGTAGATATCGCACCAACGCTCAGACCAATACTGCTGCCATTCATTACTTTCATGTTGATTTTCAATAATCGTAATTTTCGAACGATGACCATGGGCAATACGCTGACAATTTCCGTCGTGCTTTTTCAAGCCATGGGTATAGTGGTAATAAGGTGTACTAATCACTTCAGCGCGTAGGGTCAGTTCAAGACCAGCGACGTTTTCAGGCAAATGAGTGGCGATCACTTGCTTTAAATATTGGCTCACAGAAGACATGGTCACATGCTTTGAATAGATAAAACCATACGCTTCAGATGGGCAATTAAGGTGAATTGAACGGCCGTCAGGACGCATAAAATCAACACTTACCCGATCATTTTTTTCGTCCCGCAAAATATGACTATATTCATGCTCTACGGGAATAAGCAATTTGTGATCGACATATTCGTCAATCAAATATTTTAGCTGTTTTTTAACCTTTGAAAAATCGAGCACCATGCTCTCTTCATTTAAATCGCCATCTAAAACGACATCGACTATCCAACTTTCACCAACCATGCCGCGTTTTGGGCATAGGTATGAGAAATCCATAACGGTTAAATCGTTAACGAATAATTGCATAAAACAGACTGAATACCTTTGTTGAGACCACGCGCAGTATATCGCGAGTATAAAACTTTATCATGTGTTTACACCCGCAAGCGCACCTAGGCCGGTGTAGATTTAACTCAAAAACCGCTTATTTTTGCGCTTTAAGCAGTTGGTCTTTGAGATTCGGCGGAATACCTTTAATCATGAGAGTGTCTGAGCCCGCATCATAATGCACTCGTTCACCGTATAAATTTCGCTCAAAACTAAGACTGATCCCGCCTCCTTGCCCACTGAATTTTGCTAACGTTTTCAATACACTACGGTCGGCTTGAAATGTCTCTTCGATAGGTGATTCACTGTTAGCAACAAACTGATAAAAATCGTCACCATCGGGCTCTTTTGGCAATTTATCGGCTAATTCCTTAAGTTGAATATCTTCACCTGCGTCAAGCTTCTCTTTGTAATACTCAGATACAGTTTTACGTGTTGCTTGCTTTTCAGTGGCGTCCATCTGCTCAGCTGCTAAATAGTCATCTACAGAGCTAAGTAACTGTTTATTTTGCTGTTTAATATCAACCAATTCTTCACAGCCCAAGAAATGCATGAAAAAGTCTGACACCTTACGGCCCATACGTCCTTTAATAAAACTAATGTATCGATTTTGCTCAGGCGTGGTCGAAAGCTGAGTTAAATCGATGCGCACAGCAAGTTGCATTTTAGCCAGATCGAGGTGATCACTGCTGCTTAGCTCTAGATCACGATTTATTTCTACATGTTGTTTGGTATTTAAAATCGCTATCATTAGATACTCAGTAGCCAAGAACTCATAATGACTAAAAACCACAAACCCGGTTTCGATACTCGCCATATCGGTCATGGTTTTCTTAAGCATCTCGCTACTTTGTATACTGAAATCCACAAACGACTCAGGTTCACCTATCATCGCTTTGAGTTTGTCTTGAAACGGACTAACGGGCACGTCCTCATTTTCGTCATTTTGAATAGGCTCTGCGCCTTGTTCAACAAACCCGCCTACCCCTTTACCTGGCTTGGTATTAAAGGCATGGTTAATTTGCTGGGCAAGATCCTCGATTTCAGGTGTGACTGAGAAACAGCTGTCGCGCGGAACGAGTGTTAGCTGTTGTTGATCATTTATCGCAAGTTGGTGTACCACAAAGTGACGAATGAGTGCGCTCACGTTGGCTCCTTTAATTCGGTTGACGGTTTGTAAATTAAAATCCACAAACCTAATTTAATACTGTTAGGCATATTCACTGCGTTTAATTGACTATTTACACGCCCATATTGCGCATTACTCGCATTTTGAGCAGACCATTGTTACTATCTCGCCATAAACTTTGCGAGAAAAAACATGCCTCAAAACTCTAAATATTCAGACAGCCAATTTGAAGACGTTATGCACGACATCATTATTGCATTGGAAAAGCATCAAACCAGCCGAGATTTATCATTGATGGTGTTAGGTAATGTCATCACTAATATTTTCATGCAACAAGTTAACGCAAGTCAGCGCAGCGAAATGGCTGATAAGTTTACACAAGTACTTTTAAAAAGTATCAATGCTAAATAGATAAATTCATGATCTTAACAGAAACACCTAGACGTAAATTAGTCACCCAGTTAGTTACGTGGGGACATTGGTTCGCGCTTTCCAATATGATACTGGCGATTGCTATTGCCAGTGTGTATATATTTAGCTCACCATCTCCTGAAACTCCCCTGGGTATAATATACCTGCTGTCCAACTGGATCAGTCATATTGGATTTCTGACTTTCTTTGGATTTATCATTCTTATACTCCCCCTTTGCTATCTGGTACCTAATGCCAGAACGGTCAAAGCGGTTAGCGCAGTTTTAGCCGCCGTAGCCTTGGCCATGTTAGGGTTTGATGCCTTGCTATACAACAAATATGGTGTGCATTTAAGCTTTTCTACTGCTCAACTTATCCGCAGCGAGGCAAATAACGCAATTACCTTATTTAGCTGGCAGCAATGGGCGTTCTTTTTCCTTATATTTATATTCTGGTTATCAACACAACTTGTCTTAGCTAACGCCCTTTGGAAGCGAGTAGCTCGCTTGCAAAAGCGTAAATTAGCCCTGCCCATTAGCAGTTTTTTTGTCGTTTGCTTTGTTTCCAGTCATGCGCTGCATATCTGGGCTGATGCCAACTTATATCACCCTATCGTGCAGCAAGATGACTTGTTTCCACTATCTTACCCAGCAACGGCAAAAACATTGATGTCACGTTACGACTTACTCGACAAAGACAATTACGAACAACGTCGTGAGTTGCAGTTTGATGATCGAATAAGCCAGATAAATTATCCTTTATCGCCTCTCTATTGTTCGGTTTCCGCTCAGAGAAAAGTCTTGTTATTGGTTAACAATGACCCAACCGAACTAACGGCTAAAGCGAAATTACGCAGCAAAATTAGACATTATGCCGCGCAGGCTTCTATGGCCGACACCCAACGTAACTATTTATTCGGCTTACCGGCGCTCTATCATCAAGCGCTGAATAAAAAAACGCCTATTTTATTAGATTTGCCAGCGGCCCTCGGATTACAAGTCGGTATTTACGCAGTTGACTTAGAAGCAGGCAAAAAAAGTAAACCGTTTTCACAGGACTGGGAAGTGTTTAAACAAGGGGTAACCTCAGAAACAACAAACCTAGCGATTGGCTTTGTCGACACCGAGCAACTCAATAGCTTGATTCTTGACCCGCTTGTGTTACAGCGTTATCAAGTACTGGTAGTAAAAAGCGCCAAGTCTGGTGAGCACTACCTTTATAGTAATACTGAACTATATGCTGACTTTTCTAGCAGCGAAGACTTAGCGCCCACCATGCTCAATATGTTAGGTTGCAACGCCCCGACTCAGAATTACAGCACCGGTCGGGATTTAAGTCAGTCGGGCCGCGACTGGTTAGTAACCACACAAGACCGTATGGTAGTCGTTCTGCAAAATGACAAACGTATTGAGGTATCCAGTAATGGCATTAGTAAAGTATATAACGTACAAACGGGTGAAGAGCTTCCGGATGACGCAGATACACGCCTGTTAAGCCAGGCAATAAAACGCTTGAGTAGCTTTGCGGCTAAAAACTAACCCGTTATTAAAAACGCTCATAGCCTCGTACAAAAAAGCCTGCATCAGCAGGCTTTTTTGTACGTCTTGAATAATCAGTAAACATTTGGTCTTTCGAGTTTGATTTTTTATATAGCTATGGTTAGCTACCAGCATTTTTACGCAATAATCGTAATGAAAATTGCGCGCTCACGTTCGTTAGTAAATCTTTTATTCGCTGGGTATTTTGTACTGAAGTAGACCAATAATAAGGCGTCATCATCAGTAAATTCAAGCGCATATCAGATGAATCTAAGGTAAAACTAAATGTGACCGTTTCCTCATGGCATAATTCGAATCCTGCGGGTACAGGCAAAGCGGATTTATGTTCTGCAGGGGCTGCATAAACGCAAGCTTTAAGCTCTGCTAAATGTTCCGCTGCGGGATTGACCTGTAACCAAACGCCATCGTCATCCAGCACTCTTAAAATCTCTTGCTCACTGCTAGGCGCAAATACCTGAATAACACCTTGCTGACTTGCATCAGGTATAGGAATAGCAAAACTGCTTGCCACGCAAAACTCACTGGCAGAGTATTTTTTGGCGGCTTTTTGTACTGCAATTTTGGAAATATCAAGACCAGCCCCCTTCACCACAAACGAGTCTTGATGCTCATTGAGCCTTGTTAGAACATGATCGAGATAATACCCTTCCCCGCAGCCAACATCGAATAGGTTAATCAAGCGCTCCGCCGCTAGGCCTTCAATATCACTGGCCGGTACGGAACGAGAAAACTGCTCTAACACTTCTGCCATACGCTGCGCTAACGGCTGATAATATCCTTGCTCTAAAAAACTGCGCCGCGCATTCACCATCTGCTTGTTGTCACCCGGCTCTTTACTACGTTTATGTTGAGCAAGTAGTAGGTTTACATACCCTTCTTTCGCCACATCATAAGTATGTCCTGAGGCACATTTATAAGTACGTTCGACTAATGTCAAAGGCGACTGACAGGCGGGACAAATCCACATAATAATTCTCAGCTCACAAAAAAACGCAGTGTAGCAGAGTTTGCATTGAGTTTGTTTTGCTACGCTCGGCGTTTAATGCTGTTTGCGAAAAACAAACAACATTTCTGCATATATTACTAATTGCCCAAGTAATCGCTATGTAATCTGTGATGAGGTGTGATACCTAAATAAAAAAGGCATGTTACAAAGTAAAACCTAAACTACGCCGCTTTCATGATGAAGATAAATTTTATATGCCAGTATGGCTAATAAATGGATGGGCCAAAATGATGAATTCGTTGACCGATCAGCACATTGCATACATGCTATTATTGTAATTCGCATAGCCCGTAGTCGTCTGATGATAGGGAAGTGTTAAAGCGTGACTAACCGAAGCCTCGCCAGCGGCATCTATAGGCTAAAAAATATTGCTGGTAAAAGTATGAATGAGTGGGTATATCGATTCCATCGAGATAATTTGAGCTTTGTAGAATTCCTTTATCTCGCTTGGCATAAAGCGATTTAATTTGTTCTAGCGTTAATTGCCGTATAACCACGCAGCGATTCACTTTACCAAGGAGAGCAACATGAATTACAAGATAATCCATGAGACAACGTATATATTTGATGATGACGTATTTTTAGAGCCGCATTATTTAAGATTCCGCCCCAAGCAAACTGCGTTTATTGAGCTCACCAGTTTTTCTATCAACCTAAAATCCGAACCAGAGGGACATAGCGTAATAGAAGATGAAGAGCATAATACAATAGATTTTTGTTGGTTTGAAAAACTAACAAACAGCCTTACAATCCATGTACAAAGCGAATTGCAAACCAAAGAACATAATCCTTTTAATTTTATTGTTCATCCGGACTCATTTAATACGCTCCCCTTTGCCTATTCTGCACATCAGTACCAAATTCTTTTTGCCTCTTTACAAAAGCAAGCTATTGCACAAGAGTTGGTGGATTATGCAAATCCTATACTTGATGCCTCATATTTCAATACCATTGCCTTTGTGACTAACCTTACAAGCCAAATACATCAGGATTTTAGCGTGGAATATCGCGAGGATGGCCCTCCATTATCGCCCAATAATACCTTTAGCATGAAAAGAGGATCTTGCCGTGACTTATCTTGGATGCAAATTAATCTGTTACGACATTACGGTATTGCTGCGCGTTTCGTCAGTGGATATTTCTATTTTGATATGGAAAAACCTATTTATGAGTTACACGCATGGGTGGAGATATTTATACCAGGCACCGGCTGGTTAGGGTTTGACCCTAGCCATGGAATATTAACCGGAAATACCCATTTTGCCGTTGCCTCCAGTGCCATCCCGGAAAACACTATGCCCGTTTCGGGTGGTATTCGCGGCAGTGCGACATCAAAAATGACGACTAATCTAACGATAATAAAGCAATAGCACATCTATAGGATTTTATGCGAATCTACACTCACCGAGACACTTGCGCTTAGTATCAAAAAATCTGTCACCAGCGCGATTTCAATCATTGAGCGTTACCGCTAGTTCCATTTTGAGAACCTGCGTAAATTAGGGCTGACGTAAGCTTCCTTAAACCATTGCGCAAGTTCCCAGATAAACTAATTATTCTGATTGGCAATATGCCGTTTAATGAAACGACTGTAACCCCATATCATCACCCATAACCATGCCCCACCAATGGGGATCATCCAAAATGCGGTGGTCAGCGGTGCAAAGTGAGCCCACAAACCGGTGCCGAATGAGGCCACTTGAACACCAATAGATGAGCCTATAACGCACAAGCCAGAAATAACTGGCCCTTTATCACTGTCCACATCCATAGCGGCTGAAAGCATCAAAGGGAATATACCACCAAGCCCTAAGCCAAGCATAAAGTTGCCCCAAGACATCACGACAGGATCAACCGTTAGCTTAACCATAAAACTACCTACGACCATGATAGTCGCTAAAATGAGCATTAATCTATGACTAGATAACCAGCGCAACAACAAAGCGAATACCAAGCGACTAACCACCATACCAGCAGTGAAAAAGGCAAACACTAACCGTGACTGCTCACCATCAAACCCGAGGCCGTTCTGAGCATAACTGACAAACCAATTAGCATTACCAAATTCAACCATGCCGTAACCAAAGGCTGCTAACGCCAAGAATATAAACACTGGACGGCGAATAATGTCGCCGTAGGCAAGACTCTTACGATTTTGAGTCGCCTCTTCGGACGTAATCAGTTTCTTGCCTTGATGAGCAACACGCCATGTGTAGACGGCTAGAGCCAACAAGCCTAAAGCTAATATACGCAAAGGCCACCGCCAATCATGCTCAATTAGGTACAGTGCAGACACAAAAAATGGCGCAGCCAACGTACCTAGGCTAAACATGAAATCCATAAACCCCATCATGGCTGAACGCCTATCAGCGTGTAAACGAGCAATAACAGTATGCCCAATGGTAAATAGGCTAGAACTGAAAATGCCCAGTACCAGTGCACCAATAAGTAACCAAATCCAGTGTTGCACAAACGATATCGCAATCAGCAACCCCATCACGCATACTAGCAAGATGGCAAATAACGACATGAAATCGAATTTTTGCGCGTATTTACCGCCTAAAATTGCACCTAAAATCATTCCCACTGATATCAACGTAAAAAATGCACCGCTGATGACTTCACTCATGGCCAAGCTTTTAGCTAAGTCAGGAAGTAGAATCCCCCATAAAATAAACACCATCCCAAGAAAGAAAAAGCCAGCAAATATGACAGATGTAGCAGCACGGCGATCCATAGACACTCCAATTTTAAACCTTTAGGGGAAACAGCAATTGAAAATAACCTATGGCATAGGTCTAACGTGCTATCGGGGCGCAAGATAACCAGCTTATAGTCCGCAGTGCAATGCTATTTTTCCATAATATGTTTGATTTATGTCGTAACAGCAATTTCATAAAATACCATTAACCCCGTGTGCACAAATATCTTATATTTTCTAACAATGGTCATTGTGAAAGTATTATCACCACGGCAATTCACATTAGGAATTAAGTGATAACCGACACGTTTATTATTAGGATAAACTCGGGACCTTGTTACAATCGCGTATCGTCTACATCGCCTGTGACGAAATATCAGGAGCGTCAGCTTGAAAACTTTTACCTGCCAATGTGCCAACACATTGCATTTCACCAATTCTAAATGTGTCGTATGTGGCCTTATGCTTGGCTTTATTACCGATGAAGTAAAATTGAGTGCTTTTACCACGAACCAGTACGGTAATTTACAAGCGTCCTGTAATGGTAAGCTTTATCGCAAATGTAGAAATTATTCTCAATACGATGTTTGCAATTGGATGGTAAATTATGACGACGAGCATGATTACTGTCTGTCATGTCGTCTCAATGAAACGATTCCAAATCTCGATGATCCTGAAAACGTTACGCTCTGGTTTAGATTAGAACAGGCTAAACGCCGTTTGTTGTATAGTTTGATGACGCTTCGTTTACCGATTGATGGCAAAACGGTTAATAATCCCTCGGGTCTTAATTTCTCTTTTCTTCGGGATGAAGTGGAAGATCAATACGGCAATGAACTCACCGTAAAAAACTTTGTCACCACTGGACACGCTAGCGGGCTCATCACAATTAATATTAATGAGGCTGATCACAGTGCTCGTATTGATATGCGCGAAAAAATGGGGGAACGTTACAGAACATTAGTAGGCCATTTCAGACACGAATCCGGTCACTATTATTGGGATAAATTAATTGCCCATAGTGACAAAATTGACGAGTTCAGAAGGCTTTTTGGAGACGAACGTCTAGGTTACGTTGAAGCTATGCAGGACTATTATCGCGATGGGCCAAGCCAGAATTGGCAATCAGTTTGGATCAGCGCTTATGCGAGTATGCATCCTTGGGAAGACTGGGCCGAAACCTGGGCTCATTATCTGCACATGATTGATACACTTGAAACAGCTAATGATTATGACTTCTCCATAGCCGGCAATAAAATAGCAAGTCCTATACCTGATAGTCAACCTCATGATCAAGTGTATGTCGCATCTAGCTTCACGCATCTATTTGATAATTGGTGCCAACTAACGAAAGCACTGAACGGCTTAAATCGCAGTATGGGCCTAGACGATGCTTATCCATTTGTTATATCCATTACAGCATTAGACAAGCTTCGATTTGTTCATGAGGTCATCGTCGACAAACCACACTAGGCGTTATATTTATCCCAATCTAATCGAGGTAATTGATTGAAAGCTAATTTCATTCCTTCATTCCATTGATTTTGCAAAGATTGAAAATCGCTACTGTTGGCACTTAATACTATATGAGCGGGGTCTTCTATTACGTCTTGCTTATGTAATGCCAATTCAATTGGGGGCCCAACAGAGACATTACTGCGCATGGTTGAATCTAACGATATAGCCGCACAACGAGCCGCATCTGACAATGATAATTCAGCGCTAATAATTCTATCCAGAATAGGCTTACCATATTTACTTTCGCCTATTTGCAAATATGGCGTCTCAGCTGACGCTGAAATAAAATTACCCTGTGGGTAAATAAGAAAAATATCACACCCTTGACCTTCAATCTGGCCCCCTAAGATAAAACTCGACTCCGTGCTAGCATTTGATTTTTCAATCGCCTTAGCATGTAAGCGCTGTTCATTTTGACTTAGTGTACCTATGTATTGGGCAACTTCATGTAAATATTCTCCCTGACTAATATCAAACTCTGCATTGGGATCATTTAAGTCGCGCTTGATGGCATTTACAACTGCTTGCGACGTAGCCAAGCTGCCGGATGTCAGCAAGACTAAGACTCGATTATTCTCAAAAACGAAGCGTGTCATCTTACTGTAGGTTGCAACATAATCCACACCTGCATTGGTGCGCGAATCTGAGGCAAAAACGAGCCCGTCGTCCACACTTATTGCTAAACAATATGTCATTTAATTCTATCCAAAATTTGCACAAAGGAACGTTGCTATCACAATGTTTTTACTGCTATTGATTTGAATTGAACCGATCGAAAACGTCAAGAGTTTTTGTTTCATATATTGACTTAATCCGTATACTAAATAAGCAGCTAACATGATGGAGAGCTATCTATGCCGATTGATTGGAATAAATACGACACAGGCCCATTTTACGATGAGTTAGTTAAAAATCCTGGCGAGCCAAGGGCATATGCAAAGGATTTGTGTGAATATATACAAGACCTTTCAGATGCCGAATTACAAGAATATAAAGCCGCAGCCGAATCAGCCATTAAAGTTATGGGCATTACATTTCGCGTTTATAATGATGAAGAAGGCTCTATTGATAGGGTTTGGCCCTTTGACATAGTACCCCGACTAATTGATCTTAAAGAATGGCAGCAGATTGAAAAAGGGCTTAAACAACGCGTAAAAGCGTTGAACATGTTTATCGACGATTTGTATAACGATCAAAAAATCATTGCAGACGGTATTTTTCCCCAAGACTTGTTAACCCATTCGAAAAATTTTTTACCCGAATGTAAAGGCTTTAGTCCACCATTAGGGATCTGGGCTCATATTTGTGGTTCAGATTTAGTGCGTGATCAGACCGGCACCGTATACGTATTAGAAGATAATTTACGCGTCCCCTCTGGCGTATCTTACATGCTCGAAAACAGGCACGTTATGAAACGTGTTTTCCCTGAAATGTTCAGCAAATACGATATTTTACCGGTAGATAACTACCCCTCTGATCTATACGACATGTTGGCGACACTTTCTCCGCGCGATATTCCTGAGCCTGAAATAGTAGTGTTAACCCCGGGCATCTATAATTCAGCTTATTTTGAACACGCTTATCTAGCCCAACAAATGGGTGCCGAATTGGTCGTAGGCGATGATTTGCTCGTCGATGACGATAACTGTGTATATATGCGAACCATCAAAGGACTGAGCCGAGTTGACGTGATTTATCGTCGCATAGATGATGCGTTTATCGATCCTGAAGTATTTAATCCTGAATCGACTCTTGGTGTTGCGGGATTAATGAGAGCATGGAAAGCAGGCAATGTAGCACTAGCCAATGCACCGGGCGCTGGGGTAGCAGATGACAAGGTTGTGTATAGCTACGTGCCCCAAATTATCGAATATTACCTCAATGAAAAACCACTGCTGGCTAATGTACCGACCTATCGATGCGTTAACCCTGAAGAAAAAGAGTACGTGCTGGCTAATATTGAAAAAATGGTGGTAAAACCGGCCAACGAATCTGGCGGTTACGGCATGTTAATCGGCCCTCACGCCAGCGCAAAAGAGCACGACGAATTTCGTCAACTCATAAAAGATGACCCTAGAAATTATGTTGCCCAGCCCATGTTACTGCTCTCTACAGCCCCTACCATAGTGGGTAACGAGGTAGAAGGTAGGCATTTAGATTTACGTCCTTTTATCCTCAGCGGCCAAGATGTGCGCGTGACTATGGGTGGCTTAACCCGCGTTGCGCTCGTTAAGGGGTCAACCGTGGTCAACTCATCACAAGGTGGTGGTAGTAAAGACACTTGGATTGTTGATATGGAGGGCAGTTAATATGTTATCTCGAGTCGCAAGTAATTTATGTTGGTTGGGGCGTTATTTAGAGCGGGCAGAAAACACTGCCAGACTCATTAACGTCAATTCAAACCTATTGTTAGATTTACCCAAAAGTATTGTTCTAGGATGGGAGCCTATAATCGATATCGTATCCGATAGAACTACTTATTATGCAAACTACCAAGTCGCTGACGAACGAAGCGTTTTAAGCTTTTTACTTGCTGGACCTAATAATCCATCCTCGATAGTCGACTCATTAGAGTATGCTAGAGAAAACGCCCGAACAATTCGCGAAATAATACCCAGAGAGGCATGGGAGCAAATTAACGAACTGTATATTTATGGTGATGAAAACCGTCAAAAAGCCCTTTTTCGACGCTCTCGCTATGATTTTCTCACCGAGGTAATTGAGTCAGTACAAAAAATCACCGGCATCTTAGCTGGCACCATGACCCATGACGAGGGCTACCACTTCTTAAAAATAGGTAGAAATTTAGAAAGAGCAGACATGACCACGCGGATTATTGATGTGCGCTCAGCCACTTTACTACCTGAGACAGAAACGGAACAGTCAGCCTTTGAAAATTTGCAGTGGATGAGCGTGCTTAAATCGTTAACCGCCTATCAAATGTATCGCCGCGAAGTACGCCTTAGAATTCGGCGCTCAGACGTATTAAAGTTCTTACTTTTAGAAGAAAGGTTTCCTCGTTCTTTACTACACTCGCTGCAAGAAGTGAGTAAATGTGTGCAAACGCTGCCCAATTACGAAGCCGTGTTGCAGGAACTTGAGGATGTTGAAAAGATGCTAATGAATGCAAACCCACAAACGTTGATCCAAGATAAACTACACACGTTTATTGACGATATGCAGCTAGGAATACATCAAGTGTTTAATCAACTTGAAGAAACCTATTTTTAACATGTTAGACAAGTAACCACATAAAAAAGCCCGCTGATAGCGTAATGCCGATCAGTTAAGAAATATTTTAGCGATCGGTTGACCGATCCTCAGAACCGTTCAAAATCCGATGAGTCAT
>NZ_WTPY01000018.1 GCF_011378905.1 Paraglaciecola sp. 20A4
TCTAATTTAACAGAAAATCCCCACAAATGATGTAAATGCTGAAGGACTTTATGATAGCTGTCAGCCAAAGGAATACCGTGCTGAGGTAGATAAGAAAGAGTAATAGAGCGATCGCCGCTGGCATCAATCTCGTATACCTGAATATTTGGCTCTAAGTTACTCAAGTTATACTGAGCTGACAGCTTTTCTCTGATGGTATGGTAGCCCACTTCGTCATGAATGGCGGATACATCTATAAACGTTTTTTGTTCATCATCTTCGATGGCAAAAAACTTAAAATCACGCATCAACTTCGGTGATAAAAATTGGCTGATAAAGCTCTCATCCTTGAAGTTTTGCATGGCGAAATGTACGGTTTCTACCCAATCTTTACCAGCAATATCTGGGAACCAAGACTTATCTTCGTCAGTTGGCGATTGGCATATGCGTTTGATATCCATGAACATATTAAAACCTAATGCGTAAGGGTTTATACCTGAATAATTGGGGTGATTATAGGCTGGTTGAACTACAACATTGGTGTGACTATGCAAGAACTCCAGCATAAATTTGTCACTGACTTTCCCTTCATCATAAAGATGATTAAGAATATGATAATGCCAAAAGCATGCCCAACCTTCGTTCATCACTTGTGTTTGTTTTTGCGGGTAAAAGTATTGGGAAGTCTTGCGTACAATACGGACTAACTCACGTTGCCAAGGTTCAAGCAAGGGCGCATTTTTCTCTATAAAATACAGCAAATTCTCTTGTGGTTCAGAGGGAAAACGTTGAGCTTGCTGAGTATCTTTTGCCTCTGATTTAGGTAATGTTCGCCATAAATCATTAACCTGGGACTGAATATGTTGTTCTCGATTTTGCTGACGTTCTCGTTCAACTTGCAAAGAAATTTTTTGCGGACGTTTATAACGGTCAACGCCAAAATTCATTAAGGCATGGCAGGAGTCCAATACATTTTCGACCTCGCTTACGCCGTATTTTTGTTCGCACTGAGTGACGTAGTTTTTAGCGAACAATAGATAATTAATAATAGAGCTGGCATCCGTCCACGCCTTAAATAGATAATTCCCTTTGAAGAAAGAATTGTGCCCGTAACACGCATGGGCAATTACTAACGCCTGCATTGTCATGGTGTTCTCTTCCATTAGGTAGGCGATGCAAGGATTTGAATTGATGACGATTTCGTACGCCAGGCCCATTTGGCCGCGACGATAATTTTGTTCTGATTGAATGAATTTTTTCCCATACGACCAGTGGGCGTAGTTAACGGGCATGCCAATACTCGCATAGGCATCCATCATATGTTCAGCGGTAATGATTTCAATTTGATTAGGATAAATGTCCAGACCATAATGTTTCGCGACTCGGTCTATTTCTTGTTCGTATTGGGTCAATAATTCGAATGTCCAATCTGGTCCATCGTTTAATGTATTTTCTTTGGGCTTTCTTCTCACCTTATTACACTCCTTTTGGTTTCTCGACACTTTGGTCGAATAACTCTCGGAATACTGGATAGATATCAGCGACATTTGTGATGTGTTTAATCGCGAAATTAAAGTGTGTTTCGCAGAGTTTTTGGTATTCGTGCCATAGTTTCTGATGTTGACGATCGGTTATTTCGATATAGGCGAAATACCTCAGCATGGGTAACAAGCTTTGTTCTAATAGACGTGTACAAATTTGACAGTCTTCTGTCCAATTGTCACCATCAGATGCTTGGGCTGCGTATATATTCCACTCATGGCTGTCGAAACGCTCGGCGATAATATCTTGCATAAGTTTTAATGCACTGGACACAATCGTGCCGCCTGTTTCTGTGGAATAAAAGAATTCTTGTTCATCTACCTCTTTGGCTTGAGTATGGTGGTGAATGTACACCACTTCTACGTTCTTATAAGTTCGAGTTAAAAAAAGGTACAGTAATATATAAAAGCGTTTAGCCATGTCTTTGGTGGCTTGATCCATTGAGCCGGAAACGTCCATCAAGCAAAACATAACCGCTTTACTCGACGGGATCGGACGTTTTTGGTAGTTACGAAATCGCAAATCAAAGGTATCGATAAAGGGCACCCGTGCAATGGACTTTTTTAATGCCTCAATATCTTTCTCGAGCTGGTTAATGCGAAGTTGGTCGAGAACCTTTTCACTTCTAAGCTCAATTAATAGTCGCTCTAGCAAGTGCAATTCTCTTTTTTTACCTGCGGTTAACGCTATGCGTCTGGCAACCGATCCTTTTAGTGAGCGCACCACATCTAAATTACTTGGTACACCGTCTGATACGAAACCCGCTCGATGACTTTCGTATTGCACAAATTGGGCTTGTTGATTTTTTTGCAAGTTGGGTAAAACAAGATCTTCAAACAGCAAATCTAAATATTCATCTTTGGATATTTGGAAAATAAAATCATCTTGGCCTTCTCCGGAATCACTAGCATTGCTGCCATTCCCTTGTCCATTTTCGCCTTGAGGGCGCTTAATTTGGTCGCCCGCATTAAATTGATCATTACCAGGGTGCACTATACTGCGCGTACCCCCTTTACCTGTATGAAATATGGGCTCTGAAATATCGCGACTCGAAATACCAATTTTCTCACCACTATTGATGTCAGTAACACTGCGCTTGTTGATAGAGTCAGCCACGGCCTTTTTGATCTGCTCCTTGTAGCGGCGCAGGAATCGTTGTCGGTTAACTGTGCTCTTCCCTTTGCCGTTGAGTCGTCGATCAATAAAATGGGCCATACTGCTTTACCTCAATGGATGCCATTGGATGTGGTGTAATATGTATGTACTAGGGATTAAGAGGATTTCCTAACCCGCAAGTACCATTCACATAGTAGTCTTACCTGTTTCTGGGTATAACCTTTCTCTGCCATCCGCTGCACAAAGTCGTCGTGTTTTTTCTCGTCTTCTGTTGAGCCTTTTTTGTTGAACGAGATCACCGGTAATAAATCCTCGGTGTTCGAGAACATTTTTTTCTCAATAACCGTGCGCAGTTTCTCATAACTGGTCCAACTCGGATTTTTGCCTTCATTGTTAGCTCTGGCACGCAAGACGAAATTAACAATTTCATTGCGAAAATCTTTGGGATTACTAATACCTGCAGTCTTCTCAATTTTTTCAAGTTCAGTATTCAATGCTTCTCTGTCGAATAATTGCCCTGTTTCTGGGTCGCGATACTCTTGGTCTTGGATCCAAAAATCGGCATAAACGACGTAGCGATCAAATAAGTTTTGCCCGTATTCTGAATATGATTCTAGATACGAGGTTTGTATTTCTTTACCAATGAATTCTACGTATTTAGGGATCAGGTAGCCTTTCAAATGCTCTTTATATTTCTCTGCCAGCTCGGTGGGGAATTGCTCCCGTTCAATCTGACGTTCAAGCACGTAAAATAAATGCACTGGGTTGGCCGCTAATTCTTGTTGATCAAAGTTAAATACCCTAGACAAAATCTTAAATGCAAAACGAGTAGACAGACCTTGCATGCCCTCATCAACTCCCGCGTAATCTCGATATTCCTGATACGATTTCGCTTTTGGGTCGGTGTCTTTCAGACTTTCCCCATCGTAGACCCGCATTTTTGAATAAATGCTCGAGTTTTCTGGCTCTTTGAGTCGTGACAATACGCTAAACTGAGCCAACGATTCCAATGTGTCAGGTGCACAAGAAGCACCAACCAATTCGCTGTTATCGATCAATTTTTGGTAAATTTGAATTTCTTCTGATACCCGCAGACAATAAGGAACATTGACAATAAATACCCGGTCTAAAAACGCTTCGTTATTCTTATTGTTGCGGAAGGTTTGCCACTCCGATTCGTTAGAATGGGCCAATATAACCCCCTCAAACGGTAAAGCGGATAAACCTTCAGTCGAATTATAGTTGCCTTCCTGAGTGGCTGTTAACAAAGGGTGTAGCACCTTAATTGGAGCCTTGAACATTTCTACAAATTCCATCAATCCCTGATTTGCTCGGCAAAGCGAACCAGAGTAACTATAAGCATCGGGATCATTTTGTGCGTAATGTTCAAGCCGTCTAATATCGACTTTTCCTACTAAAGCTGAGATATCTTGGTTGTTTTCGTCGCCAGGCTCTGTTTTAGCGATTGCAATCTGGTCCAAGATCGATGGATGTAACTTGATGACTTTGAATTGACGAATATCCCCATTGTATTCATGTAGGCGCTTGCGTGCCCATGGGGACATAACAGTTTTAAGATAACGAGGCGCAATACCATATTCATCAAGAAGTAAACGGCCGTCTTCATTGACATCAAATAAACTCAAAGGGTGGTCGTTTACAGGAGAATCTTTTAGCACGTATATGGGTTGTTGCTGCATTAATTCTTTAAGTTTTTCAGCTAATGATGACTTTCCGCCTCCTACAGGACCCAGTAAATAAAGTACTTGTTTTTTCTCTTCAAGTCCTTGAGAAGCATGACGCAGGTAAGAAACAATTTGTTCGATTGATTCTTCCATGCCATAGAAACCGTCAAAAGCTGGGTAGCGGGGGATAATACGGTTGGAAAATATTCTGCTCAACGCCGTATCTTTTGACGTATCTAACATTTCAGGCTCACCTATTGCCTTAAGTAAGCGTTCAGCAGCATTAGCATAAGCAGCGTTGTCTGCTTTACAGATTTCTAAAAACTCGTCAATACTAAGTTCCTCTTCCTTGCGGGCCTCATACCTTGACTGATATTGCTCTAAAATTCCCATAACTAAACCTCTCATATAGAAAAATTCCAGCTTGCACCCTTAAGATTAGACCCTTATTTGCATTTGTATGTTTCAGATTTAGAACAATATTTACTAGCAGAAGGAAAATAATGAGATTTAAGCACTAATGAAATAAGTGTCATTCTAAGGAAAGGTGATAGCAGTGGGGTGAAAGGACTAATATTTATAATGAGAAATGCAGTGCGGTAATTTTAACACCCGATATAAAATACATATTTATTAGTAAAACGAATAATAATTACTCAACAGTTGTGAGGTCTCATTGCTGAAAAATTATATTTCAAACATAAAAAAGCCCCGATATTATCGAGGCTCCTTTGGTGTTCTGTTTGACTTGTCTTTAATGCGCAGGTCAATCAGAAATAGAATTGCTTAAGCAAAGTTGCTTGCAGCGAAATCCCAGTTTGCTAATGCCCAAAAACCTTCAAGGTACTTAGGACGAGCATTTCGGTAATCAATGTAATACGCGTGTTCCCACAAATCTACCGTTAGTAGAGGAGTTAGGCTCGCGTCAGTTAGCGGCGTCGCTGCATTACTGGTATTGACTATGTCTAGGCTGCCGTCAGCCGTTTTTACTAGCCACGTCCAGCTTGAACCAAAGTTGTTAACAGCTTTATCGTTTAACGCTGCTTTGAAGTCAGCAAAAGAACCCCATTTTGCATTAATTGCATCAGCTAGTGCACCCGTTGGTTCACCGCCACCATTTGGGCTTAGGCTGTTCCAATAAAATGTATGATTCCAGATTTGCGCGGCGTTATTGAAAACTCCACCTTCAGACGATTTAACGATCTCTTCAAGATCTTTGTTCGCCATATCAGTGCCTTCAACTAGGCCGTTTAGCTTAGCAACGTAAGTAGCGTGATGCTTACCGTAGTGATATTCCAGCGTTTCAGCTGAGATATGTGGTTCTAATGCATTTTTTTCGTACGGAAGAGCTGGTAATTCGAAAGCCATGATATTTCTCCATTTAAAGTTAACAATAATCGTGTGTCTAACCTTGTAAGAATGCTAGCTTTCTATACACGAATATAAAAAGACTTGCCCAAGGTTATTCTGAAACCCAGTCACCGATCTTTGGGCGCTTAGGTTACATTACAAGGGTTTAACTAGATAATAATTTGAAAGCAATAAAGATCACAAGCCGGCATTGGTATAATGCCGTTGAAAACGGTAAACTTGGCCGCATTGTTAGTGTTATTCAAATATTTAGTGAGAGTGTCCATGGAAACGGTTGAAAAAATTCAGCAGCAAATCAGCGAAAACCCAATTATTTTATATATGAAAGGGTCACCTAAATTACCGAACTGTGGTTTTTCGGCTCAAGCCTCACAAGCTTTGATGACATGTGGAGAAGAATTCGCTTATGTAGATATTCTTCAAAATCCTGACATTAGAGCTGAATTACCAAAGTATGCTGATTGGCCTACCTTCCCACAATTGTGGATCGACGGTGAATTAGTGGGTGGTTGTGACATCATTATGGAAATGGTTCAGCAAGGTGAGTTGCAGACACTTGTTAAAGAAAGTGCAGCAAAACGCGCCAAGTAACTTATCGCTTTTAGGGGGTTGTGTTCTTCCTTAGTGAGTATGTTATTTTCAGTTATAAAAAAAGAGTCTATTAAGACTCTTTTTTTGTTTTTATTTTATTCGAGAATGAAAATAGGAAAGCTAACGCAAGCCTTGGTGTTCCTAATAAATCGATATATTTGATTAGGTTGGGTTAACACACTTCTTTAAATAGAGATTCATCAATTATAGTATTGTCAACGATGCTTTGCGCCATACGCACACATTTACCGCACTGATCACCCACGCCTAGCGCTTCACGCAGCTGACGCATATTGCCCACACCGTCTTCGCGAACGGCCTGTTTAATTGCTTTGTCGGTAATACCGTGACACAAACAAACGTACATAATTAACCTTACTGAATCTTGATGTAAATGATAATAATTGTTGTTTGCACTAATTTCAAGCCTTTATTGCGATTATTGCATAATAAATAATCTATCTATTGCTACAACAAGGGAAAGAATAATAACAGTTTAAATTATCAATCAACCCCTTGGTTTTTGCTATTCAATGCTTACTATATGTTGATGCTAAAAGAGTGTGATAACCGTTTAATTGTCGTTACACTATGTGCCAGTTATTTTTAAACCCTAAAAAAATGGAGATCAAAATGAGTGTATTAGTTAGTCGCCCAGCCCCAGATTTTACCGCCGCTGCTGTATTAGGAAATGGCGACATCGTAGAAAACTTTACTTTAAGTGAAGCAATCAAAGGAAAAAAAGCAGTATTGTTTTTTTATCCTCTTGATTTCACTTTCGTTTGCCCTTCTGAATTGATCGCATTTGACAAACGTTATGAAGAGTTTAAAAAACGTGGTGTTGAAGTCATTGCTGTGTCTATTGATTCTCAATTTACCCATAATGCATGGCGTAACACTGCTATCAATGATGGCGGTATCGGCAAGGTAAAATACGCAATGGTTGCCGATGTTAAGCACGAAATTTGTCAAGCATATGATGTTGAGCATCCAGAAGCTGGTGTTGCTTTTCGTGGTTCGTTCTTGATTGATGCAGAAGGTGTTGTACGTCACCAAGTCGTTAATGATCTTCCTTTAGGACGTAATATTGATGATATGTTGCGTATGGTTGATGCACTTAACTTCCATGAAGAACATGGTGAAGTTTGTCCTGCAGGTTGGCAAGTTGGCCAGAAAGGCATGGTAGACAGCCCTGAAGGTGTAGCTAGTTATCTTTCACAGAACGCTGATTCACTTTAATAGTAGTAAAGTGAACAACGAATATTAAAAACCGCTGATTTCAGCGGTTTTTTTTGTCTCTAATCCCCTCATGTACGCCGCGCTAGTCTTTTTCAGGCGTTGGCCATCCACAGGCGCTTTGCCATTTATTTACAATGTAACAGTATAGTTCAGCTGTTTTTTGGGTGTCGTATAAAGCAGAATGGGCTTCGTTTTGGTCAAAGCTAATATTCGCTGCTTGGCAGGCTTTTACTAAAACTGTTTGACCAAGGGCCAGACCCGATAGTGTTGTGGTATCGAAAGATACAAACGGGTGAAACGGCGTGCGTTTAATTTTACTGCGTTCAATAGCAGCGTTAATAAACCCTAGGTCGAATGCTGCATTATGGGCGACCATGACTGAGCGCTGACAATCTGCTTCTTTTTGCTCCTTTCTGATCTGTTTACATAAATCTTTAATGACTTCCGTTTCATCTAGCGCACCACGCAGCGCACACCAAGGGTCTATACCATTAAAGTCTAGCGCGGCTTTTTCCAAATTTGCGCCTTCAAATGGTATAACGTGATAGTGAAAGGTTTTATCAGGTGTTAAAAAACCTTTGTCATCCATTTTTGTTGTGATCGCTGCGACTTCAAGTAACGCATCCGTTTTGGCATTAAAGCCAGCCGTTTCAACATCAACAATAACTGGGAAGTAGCCTCTGAATCTGTCTTTAAGAAGAAATTGGGGATCTGACATAGCGGCCTAGTAGGATAAAAATATGGCGTGATTATGTCAATTATCCGAAGTCCCTGCCACCCTTGAAAGGCAATTATCTATGGAAGTTTATTCTTAAGTAGGCTGGGCAATAGGTATATTTAGGGTTAAGATTTTACTTAGTGAGTCGATAAACAAACTAGACGCATGGGGATATTCCCTGTCCTGAACTTACTATTACGAAAAAAGACTTATGAAAATAATTTTATTTGTAGTGTCACTGACGTTCGCGGGGTCTCTATCCGCAGGTTTACGTCAATATGCAGCTAAGATAGAGACCTCTGATTGGCAATTAAGCCAACATAATCGGTTGCAATGTACACTGGCTCATCAAATACCTGGTTACGGGCAGGCATTATTTACCAGTATGGCATCTAAGCAATTGAATATGGAGTTTGAGCTGGATATGCTGCGTCTGCCGAAAACTTTTGCTATGGCCGCCGTATACTCAGTGCCACCTAAATGGATGCCTGGCCAGATGCAGCATGCGATTGCTGATATGACCATTCGTAAACAGTATAATGGTGATTTACCTGAGCAGGCTGCTTGGACTATGTTATCAGAACTTGAGAAAGGCTTCTGGCCCACCATTTATTATCAAGATTGGTATAACCAGAAGGACAAGATAGCTGTTGGGCTAAATGCCAGTAATTTCGCTGTACCCTATGAAAGCTTCGCCCAATGCGTAGCTGATCTATTGCCTTATAGTTTTGATGATATTGCCTATACGATCTTAGATTACAAAAAAAACAGCACGGAACTAACCAAATATTCTCAACGTCGACTGGATATGATTGGTCAGTATTTGAAAGAAGACAACGAAATGGACTTGGTATTGCTTGACGGTTATAGCGATAGTTATGGTGGGCGAGATATGAACCACACGTTATCCGTCAGCCGAGCGGTGGAAATAAAAAATTACTTTAGTGATATGGGGGTTGAGCCTCAACGCATCGATGTTACCGGACATGGTGAGCGTAGGCATGTCGCCCCAAATAGTAACGAAATGTCCCGTGCAAAGAACCGCCGTGTGGTCATTCGGATGGCCAAGCCGTAACGTAGTTACATTTCCAATGCTATAAACTCTATATCAACAAAGCCGATTAACATTCAATGCTAATCGGCTTTTTAATGCCGCGTAATTTTGCTTAAATCTGTTTAATCATGCAAATAGTCCACTACGGTATCGGTAAAATCTGTAAACAACCCATCCACTTTTAGGTCTTTGAATAGCAGATCTAATACTTGTTGCTTCGTTACACCTTCTGGTAATGCATCTTGTCGAAAGGTATAAGGGTGAATATCAAGCCCTACTGCATGGGCATTTTTGGCCAGTCCAGTGGGTTGCATCGTTTGCATATCTACCAATTGTGGTATCCAAGGACCAATTCCTTGCACGACGGTAGCTAACTCCTTAAGTTTTGCCGGGGTACGTAATACGTCGTAATCCGTTGGAGACTCATCCCAATCATTTTCACCGAGCAATTGAATCAGTTTTACTTTTGCGCCCAAATCATTGCGTACACGCTTTAATTCGGCGTAATCAAAACACTGTACATAGATCGCTTTGTTGGCGTCATCTAAACCATGCTTACGTAACGTAGCCAAAACAATTTTGCTAATATCTACACCTTGCTCAAGATGCCAAGCAGGGGATTTTATTTCAGGATAAAAACCGATATTTTTATCAAATTGACGATTGAGTTGCGTGATTAATTCAATTTGTTCTTCAAAAGTCGCAATGGTGAACTGAGCAGTACCTTGATAGCGTTGCTGAAAAACTTGTTTACCATCAAGATCACTACGCTCATGTACGGTCAAAGACTTTAACTCAGCTAGCGTGAAATCAAGCGCATAGTAACGTCCATCTTCTCGTTTGCGCAGTGGAAATTTGTCGGCGACATTGGTGACGGTATCTAAATGGATATCGTGCAATACCACAGGCACGCCGTCCTTGCTTATCACTACATCTTGTTCGATAAAATCAGCACCCATAGCAAACGCTAAGGTAGTTGATTCCATTGTGTGTTCAGGTAAGTACCCTGATGCGCCACGATGAGCGATAACGAGAGGTGTTGCCCAACTGACTTGACTCAGCAGCAGCGCGCCAAGGGATAACGACAAAATAGATTTTTTCATGCTGACTCCAATGTCATAGTTTCCATTAGTGAGGGGGTTAATGGTTTTGAATAAGCTCTATAGCGTAACCATCTGGATCGCGGACAAAGGCTATAATAGTGCTGCCACCTTTCACTGGGCCTGCGTCACGGTATACATCGGCGCCTTGTTTTTTTAACTGCTCACAGACTTGATAAATATCGTCCACGCCGATAGCTATATGCCCATATGCTGTGCCCATTTCGTAACTGGCTTGGTCCCAGTTGTGCGTGAGTTCTAGCACAGTTTGGCTATCTTCTTCGCCGTAACCAACAAACGCTAATGTATAACGATATTCATCGTTTTCACTTCGACGTAACAAGTTCATGCCGAGGACTTCAGTATAAAATGCAAGAGAGCGATTTAAATCCCCAACCCGTAACATGGTGTGCAATAGGCGCATAAAGATCCTTATTAATTAACAAAAAATGTAGCCAAGCCACTGATTATAGCGGGTTAAACATCACAACTATATGACAAAGAGTAACAAAGCATTGAGCATTCGCGATGGAATAATAAGTAGGGATGTGCTGCTACCGAATGACGAGGTAACAGCAGTTATTGAATGGACGCGACTAACTACTTAATTTTAAACCAATCACACCTAACGTAATAGTCAATAGGCTCAATATCCGTAGTACCGTTACTGGCTCATTGAACAAAATCATACCTAGGATAGCCGTGCCGATGAGCCCAATTAGAACCCAGACAGCATAAGCAGTACCTGCGGGAAGTGTTTTCATGGCAACACTCAACAGACCAAAACTAATAGCCATGGCAATTAAGGTCAATAAAGACGGCCAAAACCGACTGAAACCATCGCTGTATTTAAGACCAATCGCCCACACAACTTCAAATAAGCCCGCGATTAAAAGAATAATCCAGTTCATTTTGTACCTACCAATTTTAAGTTGGGTCGTCCCAGATAATAGGCGAGGGATGAGGTCGTCCTCATTTCATTGAATTAGTTAAAAATGGATTGTCGAAATGACCACAGTATTTTAGCACATTGAGCATGCACTTAGTCAAACGTCTAATGCACGTGTATCACACTACCATCAATACCGCAGCGACCCCGGTTACCGCTAGTACCAACCAGCGGTATTGCTTGTCTGGAATTCGTTTGACGATTTTCACACCAGCGTAAGCACCGAGAGCAATAAAAGGCAGACTTATCAGGTTTAACATAAACGAATTGAGTGAGATGGTATGCCAACTGAAAACGTGAAAGGGCACTTTAAATAGATTAATCGCTAGAAAAAACCACGCGCCTGTGCCGATATATTCATTTTTTGGAAGTCGCATACTGAGTAAGTAGAGCGCCATTACTGCCCCTGCCAGATTACCTATCATGGTGGTAAAACCACCGAGTAACCCCATCAGTATGGCAAACCACAAATAATCTGGGATATTTTCTTTATTGGCGGTTTCCATCCACAACATGATCCCCAAACTGACAAAAATGATGATCCCCATGATTAATCTAAACAGTTGATCGTCTATATAATTTCCGACCACAGTCGCAATAATCACTCCGGCTGCTGCCGATGGAAATAGTTTTAATAAATATGACCAATTTGCATGGCGATGGTAATACTTTACGGCGAATAAATCCGCCATGATCAGCAAAGGCAACATCAGCCCTGAGGATTCTTTCCCGCCAAATATAATCGCCATCACCGGTACCGTAAACATGGATATGCCACTGACCCCAGTTTTAGCCATACCAATCAAAAACGCTGTTAAAAAAAGGAGACTGAGCGTGGTGTAGTTGAGTGAATACGAGAACAACTCCAACATGTTTTAGCTATTCCTGATAATGATCATTCTACTAAGTAGCATTTGGGCCGACGGTTATTACCCTTGATATAGTTTATTGAAATAGGATTTAAGAATGGATAACTTTTACGCGTCCTACTTGACCATCTTCGAGCCGCACTTTGATGCCATGGGGATGATTTGCCGAGTTGGTCAGAAGTTTTTCAACCACCCCTTGCGTTAAGGTATTGGTGCGTTGATGCTCCTTTAATACAACAGAAACTTCTGCTCCAATTTTCACGTTTGCGCGTTTAGTCCCGTCCATTTTTTTGCTCCTAAGCTATGTCTGATTAACTGTTTATTCGTCTACTTTATCTTTGAATTCGCATAAGTCTTCTACAATGCAAGAGCCACAGCGAGGTTTGCGGGCAATACAGGTATAGCGGCCATGTAAAATAAGCCAATGGTGTACGTCTACTTTAAACTCGGCAGGGACTACCTTAAGCAGTTTTTTCTCGACCAAATCAACATTTTTACCTACTGCAAATTTGGTCCGGTTGCTCACCCTATCAATGTGGGTGTCGACGGCAATCGTTGGCCAGCCGAATGCGGTGTTAAGTACAACATTCGCTGTTTTTCTACCTACGCCAGGTAAGGCTTCTAGAGCTGCACGGTTCTCTGGTATTTCTGAATTATGTTGCTCTATCAGTATTTTACAGGTTTTTATAACATTAACGGCTTTGGTATTGAACAAACCAATGGTTTTGATAAATTCTTTCACACCATCAACGCCCAGGGCATAAACACTTTCAGGAGTATTAGCAACAGGGAACATTTTTGCCATCGCTTTATTTACACTTACATCCGTGGCTTGGGCAGATAACAACACAGCAATCAATAATTCAAATGGACTGGTGAAGTTTAACTCTGTGGTCGGGTGCGGGTTCGCATCACGCCAACGCGTTAACATCTCAATGCGTTTTTGTTGATTCATCGAAGTGTATTCCTATTAGATATGAATGCTATGTTTCAGCTGTGACGCGAGCCCTTTGTACGACTTTTGCCTCTTGTTTAGCAGCAAACATGTTTGCAAAACGTTTGTCTAACACGTTTTTTACAGCAATAAGTAAGCCCATTCCTAAAAATGCCCCTGGCGGTAATATGGCTAGCAAGAAGGGAGAGTCAGTCGTGAATACGGTGATTTTTAGGCTACTGGCCCAGTCGCCTAATAATAAGTTAGCACCAGCAAACAATGTGCCGTAGCCAAGAAGTTCGCGCATTGCGCCGAGTAAAACCAGCACAGCGGTAAAGCCTAAGCCCATCATTAATCCGTCGAAGGCTGCATATCCTACTGGGTTTTTGGATGCATAGGCCTCCGCTCGACCAATTATCGCGCAGTTCGTGACGATCAATGGAATAAATATTCCCAGTGCCTGATATAACTCGAAGGTATATGCGTTCATTAGCAGCTGCACGACCGTTACAAAAGCAGCAATTATCATTACAAAAATAGGGATACGGATTTCATTGGGGACGACATTACGGATAATTGATACCGTCGCATTGGAGCCAATCAATACCAATGTTGTTGCTAACCCTAAGCCTAGTCCATTAGTAATGGTGGCTGTAACGGCTAATAGTGGGCACAACCCAAGCAATTGCACTAGCGCAGGGTTATTTTTCCACAACCCTTGCCAGCTTAGTTGTTTAATTTCATTCATACGAGATCACCCTTGTATCGCTAATTGGCTGCGACATTCGTTGCTAGCAGAAAAAATTGCGTCATGATTCAATTGATAATACTCGACGGCTCGTTTTACTGCACCAACGACTGCTCTCGGCGTGATAGTCGCTCCGGTGAATTGATCAAATTGACCACCGTCTTTTTTTACTGACCAATTCGGTGCATTTTCAGTGGTCAGTGTTTGATTGGTAAAACCGAGAACCCAATCGCTGATCCGTAGATCAATTTTATCACCTAGGCCAGGTGTTTCCTTATGATTTAGCACGCGCACACCTGTCACGGTCGACTGGTCTTTTATACCCACAACTAACTCAATGCGCCCACTGTATCCATCGGGCGCAGTGGTTTCGATAACAGCAGCTACCGGCAGATCGTCTTTAGTGGCGCGGTAAATATGATGGGCGGTTTTCGAGCCCAAATAATCAACTGACGTTACCAACACACAATCACGCTGCATTTCATTGTTATAGCTATTTCTAGGAACAAGTTCATCCAGAATTTTTAGCAAGGTTAGTTGATGCTGGTGTTCAATTTTTTCTTGAGTACCAAAATAGGTAAGCGCGATAAGGCCACTGGTGATTATCGCGAATAAGCTTAATATCAGACCATTTTTAGCGATAACGAATTTCATCTGCGTTCTCCTTTAGCATCTTTTTGATGTCCGTAAGTACGCGGTCGGGTGTAATAATCGATTAGGGGTACCGCCATGTTCATAATTAAAACAGAGAACGCTATGGCGTCAGGGTAGCCGCCCCACGTGCGAATAACGTATATCCAAAAACCAATAGCAGCACCGAAAATAATGCGGCCTCTATTGGTTGTTGATGCAGATACTGGGTCGGTTGCAATGAAAAATGCGCCAAGTATAAGACTACCGTTGAATAGATGAAATAGAGGAGACGCATAGCGATCACCATCGACTAAAAACATCACGCCCGCGCAGATAACCATCGCGCCCAGCATGCCTCCCGGAATGTGCCAGTTAATAATTCGCGCGCGAATAAGATACAAACCGCCAGCCAAATAACCCATGCTAACCCAAGACCAGCCGATACCTAAACTGCCGTCGAAAATGCTCGACTGTAAACCCTCTTCATAGGTTAATCCTTGGGCAAGACCTGTTTTGATGGCATCTAGTGGCGTGGCCATAGTATGACCGTCAACGGTATTTTGTAATTGAGCGAGGCTAAATCCATCGGCAGTAAAACCTGTCATTACGGCGTAAATAGCATCGACGATACTAGATTGATGCATGGTTAAACTTTGCACCGGTAGCCATTGGGTCATTTGTACAGGAAAAGACACCAGTAACATCACATAAGCGGCCATAGCAGGGTTAAATACGTTAAACCCCAAGCCTCCGTATAGTTGTTTGACCATGGCAATAGCGAAGAAGGTGCCGATTACGACTACCCACCATGGGGCAAAAGGTGGGATACTAATTGCCAATAAAATGGCTGTTAATATAGCGCTGTAATCCTTAATAGCACGTTCGAAGTCTCGTTTACGCAGTTCTAAAATACTGGCTTCTGTGATCAAAGCGGTGATAACAGCCAAGACTATTTGCACGAGTACACCAAAGCCGAAAAACCAGGTTTGTAATAATATTCCTGGGATCAAGGCATAGATGACCATACGCATGACTTGACCAGTGTTACGTTTAACATGCTGATGGGGAGAACTCGCGAGTTTATAATTCATATACAGGTTTTAATCTTCTGATGATTTCAATTGAGCCGCTTTCTTGGCTTTTGCTTTGGCAACCGCAATTGCGATACGACGCTTCTTCTCGTCTAGCGCTTCTTCAGCTTCCGATAGTTGCGTCTCTTGATTGATCGTTGACGTCACAGACTGATCAGGTAATGGCGCGGGTACTTCAATATTTTTTTGCACATCATACTTGTTAGGTAATACGTCGCTGGCTGCCTCTTTGGCTAATTTTTTAGCTTTTGCCTTTGCTACAGCAGCAGCGATACGTGCTTTTTTTTGATCTGCAGGGTCAAGTTGTTCTATTAACGCTTCATCATCGGGTACTGGAGTTTTAGATACACTTTTTACAGGCTCTTCAATTTTGCTTTCTGTTAATGTCAATGTGTCAGGAAAATCGTATGAAGACACCTCAGCTTGGACTTTATCTTGCTCTACTTGTAGTGCTTTTTTGGCTTTTGCTTTAGCCACAACAGCAGCAATGCGCTGATTTTTCGCTGAGACCTCACTTTGCAAACTGTCATTAGTTTGGCTTTGATAAGTCGAATTCATTTCTGGGTTGAGTTGGGGCGTTACCAAAATTTTTTGTACCGCAACGGTTTTTTCGTCCCCTGTAATCTGTGGTTCCACAGGTATTTCTGTGGCTAATTTTTCGGCTTTTTTTGCCTTTGCTCGAGCGATAGCAGCAGCAACGCGTTCATCTTTAGATTTACCCGGGGCAGATGATTCTTTGGGGGGATAAGAGGGCGTTATTTGGTCCTGATCGATTTTCGGCTCAAGGGGAGCTGAATCTGCCTGCGCTAATCGTTGTGCTTTTTTCTCTTTGGCTCTCGCTATGGCTGCAGCAACACGGGAATCCTTTGAGTTACCGGCTGTTTCAGTGGGCTCAGCTTGTGTTTCGACTAACGCTTCGTTTGCCGAAGCTGAAGTCGGGGTATCAGTAATGGCAACTGAATCTGTGTTGGCCTCATTATTATTTATTTTCTGGGCTTTCTTTGCTTTTGCGCGCGCAATTGCGGCAGCTACTCGATCATCTTTGGATGTACCTGAAGATTGGATTGGCGTGTCTTGATTTGTTTGAACTGACGGCGCTATAGATGTTGGCTCGTTAGCATCATATTCGGCTTGCTGTGCTTTCTTGGCTTTCGCTCTGGCTAATGCCGCAGCGATTTTATCACCGGCGTCATTGCCTTTGTTTTGCATCGCTGATTTACGCGCTTCTGCTGCTTTACGGTGCTTTTCGTCTCTGGCTTCCTGTTCTCTTACCAAGCGGGCTGCGCGACTTTCAAAACGTTCTCTGGCTTTATCTGATTTCTGCTTTTCTTCTTGCTCAAGCCTAATTTCAGCTTTTGTTATACGGTAATAGTGCACAAGCGGTATATCGCTGGGACATACGTAGGCACACGCACCGCATTCAATACAGTCAAATAAATTATAATCTTGAGCTTTATCTAATTCTTTTGCCTTACTATGCCAAAAAAGTTGCTGGGGCAATAAGGATACTGGACACGCATCTGCACATGCACTGCACCGAATGCAGGGTTGTTCGGCTTCTGGTTCTGCTATTTCATCTTTAGTAGGTAATAAAAGGCAATTGGTTATTTTAACCACGGGTACTTGATCACTGGCTAACGTAAAGCCCATCATTGGGCCGCCCATGATAATCTGCTTTTGTGATTGCTTCTGTGCCAAATAGCCAGCTGAAGTCAATAAATGTGCAACGGGCGCGCCTATTAATGCCCATACGTTTTTCGGGGTGCTTACCGCATGGCCTGTGATAGTAACCACGCGCTGTATTAAAGGTTTACCGGAAAATACTGCGTCTGCGATTGCGTAGCACGTTCCTACGTTGTGCATTATTACACCAACGTCGATTGGCAAACCTTGCTTGGGTACTTCTCGATTCGTTAATACCTGAATAAGCTGTTTTTCACCGCCTGCAGGGTATTTAGTCGCAATGGGCACTACTTTATAATGCTCACTTTGTTGACAAGCCACTCGCATAGCTTCTATCGCCTCAGGCTTATTATCTTCTATGGCAATATATACCTGCTTAGGTGACAGTAGATGACATAACACGTCGATACCTTGGCGAATTTGCCATGCATGCTCTCGCATCAAACGATCGTCTGCCGTGATATAAGGCTCGCACTCAACACCGTTGATAATAATAAATTCGACGTCTTTTTTCGGTGCTGCTTTTATATGTGTAGGAAACCCTGCGCCGCCCATACCAGACACGCCAGCATTGCAAATCGCTTCAAGCACAGCAACCTTAGGCAATGATTGATAGTCTTTTAATGGGGTAAGGGTTATCCATTTATCGAGAGTATCGGGTTCGATAACTAACGTTTGCTCAGGCAGCGCCGAAGGATGGGCAGATACATGAGGCCCAACACTTATCACCGTGCCCGATGTGGATGCATGAACCGGAACCGCAAATGGGTTTGCGCTGCGAGTAAGAGGTTGGCCTTTTAATACATGTTCACCTGGACTAACAAGCAACTGACCTTCAACACCAATATGCTGCTTAAGCGGAATATACAAACGCTCGGGAAGCGTCATGCTTTCTATTGGTTGACGATTCGATAGTTCTTTTTGTTGGGCTGGGAATACGCCACCGGGGAAGTCCCAAAGTTTATCGCGCTCAACGTGCTTTACAATTTCATCGAAAGAAGGAATTAACACTCGATTCATTAGCTCACCTGCTTCACGGGGATACTGTCAATGTTCCAGCGCCACGAAGAAGCCGTCGTTTGTGTAGGGATCATATCGATACAGTCAACAGGGCAGGGGTCGACACAGAGATCACAACCGGTACATTCATCGCTCAATACAGTATGCATTTGTTTGGCTGCACCTAAAATTGCATCTACTGGGCAAGCTTGAATACACTTCGTACAGCCAATACATTCATCTTCACGTATAAATGCAACTTTCTTTATGTCTTCAGTACCGTGAGCTGCATCTAAAGACGTTGCCTCAACACCCATTAAGTCGGCAAGGCGTTTTATAGTTGCGTCGCCACCCGGTGGACACTTATTGATATCGTCGCCATCGGCTATCGCTTGTGCGTATGGTTTGCAACCCGGATAGCCACATTGACCACATTGTGTTTGCGGGAGCAGCTCATCGATTTGGTCAACAAGAGGATCGCTTTCTACTTTGAAACGAACCGATGCAAATCCCAATATTGAGCCAAAGACCAAGGCAAGCAGGCCAACCGCGATAAGTGCAGTAAGAATAGTCCAAAACAACGTCATTAAAACTTCACCAAGCCAGTAAAGCCTAAGAACGCCAAGGACATTAAGCCGGCAGTGATCATACTAATTGAAGCACCCTTGAATGGAGCTGGCACATCGGCAACGGCTAAACGCTCGCGCATAGCGGCAAACAAAATTAACACGAGTGAAAAACCAACGGCTGCACCGAATCCATAAATAACCGACTCAATAAAGTTATGGTCATGATTTATGTTCAATAAGGCGACACCCAGTACTGCGCAGTTGGTTGTGATTAAAGGTAAGAATATACCTAGTAATCGATACAGCGTTGGGCTCGTTTTATGGACGACCATTTCGGTAAACTGAACCACTACCGCTATTACTAGAATAAAACTTAAGGTGCGAAGGTATTCAATTCCCAACGGCAACAAGATGTAGTGTTCAACGAGATAACTTGAAAGAGAAGCAAGTGTGAGAACAAACGTGGTTGCCATCGACATACCGATAGCAGTCTCAAGCTTACCTGATACACCCATAAATGGACAAAGGCCGAGAAACTGCACCAATACAAAGTTATTGACAAGCACCGTGCCGACTAATAGAAGTAAAAACTCAGTCATATTGTTTGCAACCTAGTACAAAAATCAAAATCGTAAAACCTGTTCGTTGTTGTGCAAAGTGAATGCGAGAGTTGATGATTGCCGACAACGTCTTAAGCCATCTGTATAAAAGGCAAAATACACCTTAACCACCTCGTAAACAAATTACTCCCGCTGATGAACATGGATAAAATAACAGCAAGAATTTTGTCAAAACTAAGTATGAACAAAGCGTGACAGATACATCATCGAGAAACTGCGCGGTATTATCTAAGTAATCGAACTGATTAACAACTTGATATGCAAAAGTTTTGAGGATTTTATAACGAAGAGAAATATGAGAATTGAGCCTGATTGGCTCCCCCTCCCCGATTCGAACGGGGGACCTGCGGATTAACAGTCCGTCGCTCTAACCAACTGAGCTAAGGGGGAATCAAATATCAAACTTTATGCTTTACAGCATAAATAACGCTTCGAATCGAAAACTACCGAGCCTTGTTAACAATGCATATGCTTTGTAAACGTTGGCTCCCCCTCCCCGATTCGAACGGGGGACCTGCGGATTAACAGTCCGTCGCTCTAACCAACTGAGCTAAGGGGGAATCGTTTAACGCTAGCTGAAGTAACTTTAGCAAAACATTGTCTTGTTAAGTTTGTGCCTTGTGAGGCCCTTTCAACGGGGGCGAATATTAATGAGCATACCGTCCGGTGTCAACACCGATTACAACTATTTTTAGCCTTTTTTCGGGATTATTTCACAATTGATTTTTATTCGTACAATCCCTTGGCAAAATCGCTCAAGAGTTGTTCGTTTTGTTAAACCTAATAAGCGTTGACCTTAAAAAGGAACTCGTTCGCTCAATAGATTGAACGAATTAATCGGTGAGTACTGCCGAGATTTGACAATTAGCAGTATAAATTATCAATGTCAGAGAATTTGCTAAATAGGTAAGTGCAATAATGGGTTCCTATATAACTAATGGTTATTTAAATATTGTTGATCACTGTATATATAATCAGTGATTAATAAAAGTGTAACCTAGCGTATGACTACAAGAGGTTAGTGATGACTTACCAAGTGATCAGGCATTCTTCATTCAAGTTCACGGATTTGTTGAGGCGGGGATAGTTATCCACTATATCTGTGGATAACTATGTGCATGAATTCGCAATGCTTCTCGCAAGCCTAGTAGATTCGATGTCAATACGATTTAAGAAAAACTTTTGTTTTTCTATTTTTATCTATTTAAATCATGGTGTTATACTACATATGGAGCTTTTGTAGGTTAGCTTGGATGATTTTCACCCAGCTTGTTTTTATCTTGTGTGTTGTTTTCATTAGCAAATTTAATTTTATAAAAATAGTGCTTGAAATTACTAAATTTATGTCTACCGTTTTTGCCCGAAAAGTAACAGAAAAGTGATCAATCTCTCCGCAAAAGAGGAATGAGTATGGGGACGTTGCTAATTTTTCGTCACTAATTGCATACATATTAATCTACCCATGTGCCGTTACCGTTAACTTGAATCTCAAAACAAATATTTTTTTATGAAAATCAATCTAAGTCTTGCACGTATTTTGAAACAGCTTTCCGTTAGTCTTATGTAGTTTGTTGGCTTACTATGGTCGGCTAGCTATTGAGGGAACCCAAGTGTGAGTCAAAAATCTGCATCAACTGAGCGCCGCGACCTGTTAAACAGCCCCATCGGTAAAACCCTTAAAAGCATGACGCTTCCTATGCTGATAGGCATGGTCATGATGATGTCTTTTGGATTAGTAGATACCTTTTTTATCGGCTTGTTGGGCACACAAGAGTTAGCGGCTATTAGTTTTACCTTTCCTGTTACTTTTACCTTAATTAGTCTGCATATTGGTTTAGGGATTGGTACGTCAGCGGTAATTGCGCGTTTCCTTGGCAGCAATAGCCATGATCAAGCTAAAGAATCTGGTACCGGTGCATTAATGTTGGCATTTGTATTGGCTGTCATACTAGCTTTGGTTGGCTTGTTAACGGTCGATCCCATTTTCATCTTACTTGGGGCAACAGATCAGCTACTCGTGCATATTCGTGAATATATGGTGGTCTGGTACGCCGCTGGTGTATTTTTGGCGATGCCGATGGTAGGTAATAGTATTTTACGTGCGTCAGGCGATACTAAAACCCCTAGCTACGTTATGGCAAGTGGGGGACTCATAAATGTAATCCTAGATCCTATCCTTATATTTGGCTGGGGGCCTATTCCAGCAATGGGAATGCAAGGGGCGGCTCTGGCCACACTTATTGCGTGGGCCTTAGGGCTTATATACATTTTGTATTTACTAGCCTACAAACGTCAACTTATCTTGCCTCGCCTATTAAACTTGAAAGAACTGCAGCGTACCATTGGCGGTATACTGAAGATCGGCTTACCCGCTGCAGGTGCAAATATGCTGACGCCTATAGCGGGGGGCATTTTAACGGCCGTTGTTGCAGGTTATGGTCCCGGAGCTGTCGCAGCTTGGGGAGTGGGTGGCCGTTTAGAGTCGATTGCCAGTATCGTTATTTTAGCTTTGTCCATGTCGTTGCCACCTTTTATTAGTCAAAATTATGGGGCTAATAATTTATTGCGAGTGTCAAAAGCATATCAACTTTGCGTACGTTTCGTGGTGGTTTGGCAATTACTGGTATTTGCTGTTATTTATATGTTGTCTGGTGTGCTGGCGCGTTTATTCTCCACAGAGCCAGAGGTTATCAATCTTATTCAAGCCTATTTGATGATCGTTCCTCTGGGCTATGGCGTACAAGGGATCGTAATTTTGACTAACTCATCATTTAACGCAATGCATTTGCCAATGTCTGCGCTACTGATGAGTATTTTACGGTTGTTTGTATTTTTTGTGCCCATATCCTATCTAGGTAGCTACCTATTTGATCTCAAAGGTATGTTTTTTGCGGGTATTGTGGCTAATGTGCTCACCGCTGCGGTGGCATATATCTGGTTTAGCCGGACAATTGCTAAACGCATCACCGAGTAATTTCGTTTCTATTTTCAATAAAAGGGTAATCAATGGCTCGTCCGTTTCAACTTACGTCTTCCTATTCACCGGCAGGGGATCAACCTAAAGCCATTAAGGCGCTAGTCGAGGGACTTGAGAGTGGCCTTGCTGCTCAAACCTTACTTGGGGTAACCGGGTCAGGTAAAACGTTCACAATGGCTAATATTATTAGCGAAGTTCAGAGACCCACCTTGATATTGGCCCATAACAAAACGTTGGCCGCACAATTATATGGTGAGATGAAGGAGTTCTTTCCTAATAATGCGGTAGAGTATTTCGTGTCATATTATGACTACTACCAACCTGAAGCCTACGTGCCATCCAGTGATACGTTTATCGAAAAAGATGCCTCGATTAATGCGCATATCGAGCAAATGCGTTTGTCGGCAACTAAATCGTTAATGGAACGTCGGGATGTCATTATAGTTTCAAGTGTGTCAGCGATATACGGCCTAGGGGATCCTGATTCGTATATGAAAATGTTACTGCATTTTCGCCAAGGCGACATTATGAACCAGCGTGATATCCTGCGTCGTTTAGCCGAAATTCAATATAGCCGTAATGATATTGCCTTTGAGCGAGGTACCTTTAGGGTACGGGGCGATGTGATCGATATTTTTCCGGCGGATTCTGAACGTGAAGCGATACGCGTAGAGTTATTCGATGAAGAAGTTGAGCGTATCAGTATATTCGATCCATTAACTGGGGCCGTGGAAAAAACGGTGACTCGAGCGACTATCTTTCCAAAAACCCACTACGTGACGCCACGGGAAAAGATTGTCGATGCGATTGAACATATAAAAGTCGAACTGAAAGAACGAAAAGCGCAATTGTTGTCTGTTAATAAACTGGTTGAAGAGCAGCGACTCAGTCAGCGTTGCCAATTTGATATGGAAATGATGCAAGAGTTAGGATATTGCTCGGGTATCGAAAACTATTCCCGTTATTTATCGGGCAGAACACCTGGTGATCCGCCCCCGACGCTAATTGATTACTTTCCCTCGGATGGCTTACTGTTTATTGATGAGTCTCATGTAACGGTTTCACAAATTGGCGCTATGTATAAAGGCGATCGTTCGCGTAAAGAGACATTGGTCGAGTATGGTTTTAGACTGCCTTCCGCCCTTGATAATCGACCGTTGAAGTTTGAAGAATTTGAACAGATTGCCCCACAAACTATTTATGTATCTGCTACCCCAGGCAAGTATGAGTTGGCAAAAACGCCGGACGATATCGTTGAACAGGTTGTTCGCCCAACAGGCTTGATTGATCCGGAAATTGAAATCCGTCCTGTTGGTACCCAAGTGGATGACTTACTGTCTGAAATTGGCAAATGTGTTGCACTTAATGAAAGGGTATTGGTTACAACGTTAACCAAGCGTATGTCCGAAGATTTAAGCGAATATTTAGATGAACATAATGTTAAAGCGCGCTATCTGCACTCGGATATCGATACTGTTGAACGTATTGAAATTATTCGAGATCTGCGCTTAGGTAAATTCGATGTCTTGGTGGGTATTAACTTACTCAGAGAAGGCTTGGATATGCCAGAGGTTTCTCTTGTAGCGATTCTCGATGCTGATAAAGAGGGTTTCTTACGCTCTGATCGTTCGTTGATTCAAACTATGGGGCGTGCAGCGCGGCATATTAATGGTCGTGCAATTCTATATGCCGATCGTATTACTGGGTCAATGCAGCGGGCTATTGATGAAACAGATAGACGACGCGAAAAACAGCGAGAACATAATAAAGAGCATAATATTGTACCGACTCAATTGAACAAGCCAATTACCGATATTATGGATGTAGGTGAAGGCGGTGGGCAAGGTAAGGTTCTGTTACGCAAAGTCGCAGAGTCCGGTAAGAAGTACAACGGCTTAAGTGTACCGGAGTTGATGAAAAATATTGCCGAGCTTGAAAAGCAAATGTTTCAGTTAGCGAAAGATTTGGAATTTGAACAAGCTGCATCGATGCGAGATGAAGTGGAGATACTGCGTAAAAAGTTGGTGGAAATATCTTGATAGCTGCTTTACCGCTAGATTGATGGCAATAAGCAATCAACTATTTTGCATAAATAATACCAATTCCAGTAAATAATTAGCCACTGAGCAATTATTTATTGGAATTGGTATAAATGCCCGTTTGGCGACGTTAATCTATCTTTAATGACTTCTCGTGTTGGTTAGCGTCTTTTTTAGCGATATTTACATTGTAATCACATTTGGCCTTGCCTATTATATGCTTAAGTATCAATAACTATACCTAAAAGCGGTGCTAATCATGATCAATCGTCTGCAAGAATCAGATATCAAACTTCTTCGCGTTTTCTACGCTGTTGCATCTTGTAATGGTTTCACCGCTGCTGAATCTGTGTTGCGTATGCAGCGCCCTAATATTAGTGCCGCCATTAAAAAGTTGGAAGACCGATTGGACTTGGTGTTATGTCATCGAGGGCGAGGGGGTTTCCAAATGAGTAAGGAAGGCGAAGTGGTGTTTCAAGAAACCAAGCGGATCTTTAACTCATTTGATAATTTTGTATTCAACCTCAAAAGCTTACACGACGACTATTCAGGGAACATTACCCTTGTGATGATGGCTGGTTTGCCGCTTAACTATCACCTTGCTGTGAGCAAGGCGGTGAAAAGTACGATGAATAAATTTAACGATATTCACGTCAATATTCAAACCCGTTTGTATAATGAAGTCGAACACGTAGCCTTATCAGGAGAGTGTCATTTGGTATTATCTACTTATGATATGGTGAAACCAGAATCTGTCACGTTTCACCCCATCAATGTAAAGTGCCGAGGACGTCTATATTGTTCACCCACCCACGCGTTGGCTAAGTATGCTGATGGCATCCCAGATAATATACGTATTGACGATTACCCTGCGATCGGTATCTCAGGTTTATCTTCGAGTAACTATATAGATGGCGAACGTAGGCTATCAATCCAAACGTTTTCAGATTCATATGACGGTTGTTTGTCGGCGATTATGACCGGTGAATATCTGGGGTTATTGCCTGATTATATGGTTGAGCATCAAGCTAAAGATTTAGGTTTAGTTAGCATAAAAAATCGCCAATTCGAATTCAGCCATGAATTATTTGTAATGAATGGCAAAAACACCCGCTTAAATCCTGTATTACGCCATCTTATTAAAGAGGTCGCTTACTTTGTTCAACAAACTGAAAAGTAGTCCTTCATCAGGTAGGGCATTAACCAGATTAGCTACAAATTAGGTTTTAACAAATGCGAGAGTAATGGCGCATGATCAGTCTCCTCACTTGCAGGTATTCAAGTGAGGGCCTATTCATGTCACTACAAGACTATTCGTAGCTGAGCGGATCTTGCGTGTTATTTTGCTCAAATGCCTCTAATCTCTCTTGGCAAGCTCCGCATTTTCCACACGCTTTTTCACGGCCGTTGTAACAGGTCCACGTTAAGTTGTAATCTAGTCCCATATTCAGTCCAGCGGTTAAAATATCGATTTTACTTTGGTATAAAAACGGTGAGATTATTTCAACCTTTTCGTAATTGGCGATCGCGCATACATCATTCATACGTTCAACGAATTCTGGACGACAGTCAGGGTAAATAGCATGATCGCCTGAATGGGCACCGTAAAACACCTTAGTGGCGTCTAAAGACACGGCATAACCCACTGCCATCGACAGCAAAATCATATTGCGGTTGGGAACCACAGTCTGCTTCATACTTTCTTCTGCGTAATGCCCTTCAGGAATGTCGATATCTGACGTTAATGACGAACCACCTATTAACTCATTTATCGCCGAGATATCGATAATTTTATGAGATACTCCTAAGTTCTGACAGGCGCGACTCGCGTAATCCAGTTCTTTACTGTGGCGTTGACCGTAATCAAAGGACAAGGCATATACTTCGTATCCATCATTAACTGCCATGTTTAGAACGGTGAAGGAGTCCATACCACCAGAAAAAATTACTACCACCTTTTGTACCATTTGTTCAGCTTCTCTATAATCGACAGTTTCTAGATGCTAATGTTAAGCCATTCGGTCGGAAAATCCCAGATAACCCTTAGTTAAACCATAGGAAAGCTGTTGAATACATACAAGATTAACGAGGTTTTTGAATCTCTTCAGGGGGAGGGCGCCCATACAGGTGTACCGTCTATCTTTATTCGCTTGCAAGGTTGCCCTGTTGGCTGCCCTTGGTGTGATACGAAACACACATGGGCAGTCAATGAAGATCTCAAAGTTGACGTAACTGACGTCATGGCGCAAAACGAAGATACCGAGCAGTGGTTTGCGCATACGCCTGAACAATTATTAGCGTTATTTAAAACTCATGGGTATACCGCTAATAATATTATTTTGACTGGAGGAGAGCCCTGTATGTATGACTTGACGGCACTTTCAACGGTCTTATTGGAAAATGGTTACAGTGTTCAGGTCGAAACCAGCGGTACCTATGAAATTTTGACCCATAAAGATACTTGGATAACGGTCTCACCGAAAGTTAATATGCCGGGTAAGCGCGATGTGTTAAAAAGTGCATTGCTAAGGGCAAATGAAATTAAGCATCCCGTGGCCATGCAGAAGCATATTGAGGAATTGGATGAGGTGCTTTTGCTACTGGAGGGAACTGAGACTCCTAAACCATTGATTTATCTTCAACCAATCAGTATGCAAAAACGAGCAACGGAATTGTGCATTAAAACCTGTATAGCCAGAAATTGGCGATTATCTTTACAAACACACAAATTTCTTGGAATCGAATAATTAGGGCTTTTATGCAACGAGACGCGATGAAATTTTTAATGGATTATGCCCATGCGCTTGATCGGCATGATGTTGAGCGTTTAATTAACTTCTGTCTATTGCCGACGGTTGTGATAAATGATCACGATAAATATGTCTTTATGCAGGGAGATGAATTAGCAAAATCATGCCACGTCATGCTTAAGCGTTTGCGCGCAGCAAATATAGTCAGGCATTTGCCTAATTTAACCCAGGCAATACGCTTGTCTGACACACTGCATTTTCTTAAAATGCGTTGGCAATTATTAGATGCTGATGATCAAGTCGTTTCAGTCTGTGCGACTTCTTATACTTTGCAAGAGGTTGCTGATGGTAGCTTAAAAATCATTGTGGCCGTAGTGGATGACGATCAAGAATCGATATTTCAATTTTTCTCTAGTAATCATGAGCGAGATAGCATTGGTTAAATTAATATTTGGGCTTGCCTTGTTGGTCACGTTTACCGGACAGGCAGCCACGTGGCGACTGACCTATCCTAGGGCAATGTCTGAATCGGATCAGCGGTCTATTTATCCGGTGAAATTATTGGCGCTAGCGCTTGAAAAAACGGGTGTACGGTACTCACTTAAACCATCTGAGCGCATTATGTTGCAAAATAAAGCACTCAAACGTTTGATGGACAGCCGCGATGTAAATGTGGTGTGGAGCGTTACGGATAAACAGCGGGAGCAACAGTTGCTGCCCATACGTATTCCTATATACAAAGGCTTAATTGGTTGGCGTTTACTGTTGATCAGAGATGATATGCCCGCGCGTTTTAAATACGTACAAAAGCTCGAGCATTTAATAAAACTTATTCCCATTCAAGGGCGTGATTGGCCCGATACCAAAATCCTACAAGCCAATGGATTCAATGTTACTGTAGATAATGCATATGGTAATCTTTTTAATTTACTCCGCCGAGCCCAGGGAGATTTTTTCCCTCGGTCGGTAGTTGAAGTATGGGATGAGATTGACAACCCAGCTTACAATACTGATTTAATGGTCGAGCAGGAGATAGCCATTCGTTACCCTGAAGCTATGTATTTCTTTGTGAATAAGAAGAGTCGCCCATTGGCGAGTTTAATTGAGAAAGGATTAGAAATAGCCATCGCAGACGGTTCGTTCGAGCAACTTTTTGTGCAAACATTCCAGGGCAAGTTAGACCGAGCCAATATGCCTAATCGTCACATATTCGAGCTGGAAAATAGTTTTTTACCGACCGCTACACCGCGTGAACGTAAAGAATTATGGTATGACCCTGACGTGTTGAAACTGGATCAGTAATAATAGCCCAGATAGAAACTGTAAAATAAGTTAACCCTATATTAATGTACTTAAAAAAGGGCCTTCTCACATTCAAGCGAGAAGGCCCTTTTAGTCTTTACCTAACTATGTATACCGATAGATATTACATCTTATGCGTCTTGCACGTTAACTACGTAGCGTCCAACCACCTGACCTTTAAAGAAGCGCTCTAGATATTCGGGGGTTTCTAGGAGAGAAATCTCTTGTTGGTAGCTATCCAAATTAGGCAGTTTCATGTCTGTTGCGACGCGCTGCCAAATATGCTTTTTATCTTCAAGTGGAATAAATACTGAATCAACACCGAGCAACGATACGCCGCGGGTGATAAAAGGTATCACATTCATTGCTATTTCTGGGGACGAAGCTAGGCCTACCGAAGCAACCCCACCTCCGGCTTTTAACTGTTTGAGTAAGCCGGTCAAATAATCGCCTCCTAACGTATCAATACC
Source organism: Paraglaciecola sp. 20A4 (assembly GCF_011378905.1). Classification (GTDB taxonomy): domain Bacteria; phylum Pseudomonadota; class Gammaproteobacteria; order Enterobacterales; family Alteromonadaceae; genus Paraglaciecola. The sequence goes on from NZ_WTPY01000018.1 coordinate 29,029, forward strand.
GTGCGCCCATTTGGTTTTGCCTATGGGTAAATCTTTCACGTCTAAAATGACGTCTCTGTGTAACACTTCGCTAGCACCTAGTTCTTTCAATTTATCTGATTGCTCTGGCTTGCCGGAGAATGCCACAACCTCATAACCTAATTGCTTAAGTAGCGCGATACTGATACTACCGACACCGCCTGTTGCACCGGTTACCGCTACTGGACCGTCACTGGGTTTTGCGCCCATTTTCTCAAGTTTCTGAATACACAACGCTGCGGTTAATCCTCCAGTGCCGTAAGTCATAGCTTCTTTTAGCGTCAGTGTTTTAGGGCAAGCTACCGCCCATGTGGCGGGAATTGAAATCATTTGTCCTAAGCCGCCGGGTGTATTCATGCCTAAGTCGTAACCAAATACCAGGACATGCTGGCCTGCTTCGAAGGTGCCTGACTTATCGCTGACCACAATACCAGCAGCATCTATTCCTGGCGTGTGTGGAAAGTTCTGACTGATACGCTTATTACCACTGGCTGACATTGCATCTTTATAGTTTAGCGACGAATAGTGGACTTGGATAAGTAAGTCGTTATCCGGCAAATCATTAACTGAGCGCTGAACAATACGCTTAGTAAAAGTCTTGTCGTTCTGCTCTTCGACGAGTAGGGCTTTAAATGTGCTGGCTTGAGACATGAAAAAATACTCCTGTTGTAGGAAATTGAGGAAAAAAGAACCGTGATATTGGTTAGAAAACATCACAAAGTTCAAACTATATATAAAGGCGAGTTCGCCGTTGAATAGTCTGCATTACTCAATAAGGTTGGGGGCTGTGTTTAATATTCAAGAGGTTAATGGACAAAACCTAAGTAAGTGAAAGTCCATTATTTCTATTCACCACATTAAGTCAGATGAATTAAGCAAATAAAGTATGTAAAAAGTACAACCACATCTACTCTGAGTTAAAAGGAAATCACGCAGGCTGGTTTTCACACTTAACGGACACAATAGGGTTCGTTAAGTCATGCTGAATGAGGAGTCATAATGTCAAACGAATTTACTGGGAAAACGGCGATAATATCGGGTGCCGCAGGGGGTATTGGTTTAGCACTGGCGGAAGCGCTTGGTAAGCAAGGCATGAATATCGTGATGGGTGATATTGATATTCAAACGTTAGCTGTATCTAGACAATCATTGTTAGATAAAGGGGTGAATGTATTAGCCTGCGAATTAGATGTTACTGATTTCAAACAATGGCAAGACGTTGTAGCCCGCGCAAAAGATACTTACGGCAAAATTCATATGGTGATTAATAACGCCGGAGTGGGCGGGATCCCTGGTAAAATTGAAGATACCGAACATGAAACGTGGCGTTGGGTGATGGATGTTAACGTTATGGGAGTCTTATATGGTGCACAAGCCTGTGTTCCGGCGATAAAAGAGCATGGTGAGGGAGGTTGGATTGTTAACGTCGCATCGATGGCTGGAATGTTAGGTATGCCATATGCAGGCGCTTATTGTGCGTCGAAGGCGGCCGTTGTGTCCATGACTGAAAGTTGGGCAGTAGAGCTTAAACCACACAATATACATGTGTCTGCGTTATGTCCCGCGTTTGTAAAAACCCGTATTCATGAATCTCATCGTAATCGCCAGCCGAAATATGCGGTCGCTCAAGAGAAACGACAAGATAAAAAGAAACTGCAAGCCGGTGCTAATGCTGCGACGATAGCGGTGGAGTCAGGTATTCCTGCTGGCGTTTTAGCCCAACGTGTATTGGAGGCTCTTAAGTCTAAACAGACTTATATTTATACTCATCCAAATTATCGTAAAGTGACCAGCGGTCGTTCTCAAGCAATTGATAATGCATTTGTCGATGCGCAAGACAGCCCCGTTGTTGGTCATCTTATCAATGAAGACATTGTCACATTTTAACGCACTCATGTGCTTCGGTGATGCAACCTAAAATAACGGCAGCGGGAGCGAAAGCTCCCTTTTTTGGCACGATTTATTACGTAGTAAAGCGTAATTTATAGACATAAAAAAACCGCCTCAGCGGTTTTTTCACAGTGACCCAATTTCTTTTAAAAATTAGCTCGCTTGGTTATGCACATCACGCATCGCACGACCAGATGGGTCAGCATTGCCTTTAAAGCTAGCGTCCCATTCTAATGCTTCAACTGTGCTACAAGCGATAGATTTACCGCCAGGCACACAATGAGCAGCACTTTCTTGCGGGAAGAAAGACTCAAAAACAGTACGGAAGTAGTAACCTTCTTTTGTGTCAGGGGTGTTAATTGGGAAGCGGAATGCTGCGCTCGCCAATTGTTGATCCGTCACATCTTGCTCTACTTGCTCTTTAATAGAATCAATCCACGAGTAGCCTACGCCATCACTGAATTGCTCTTTTTGACGCCATAACACTTCAGCAGGTAAGTACTCGCCGTTATCAAACGCTTTACGTAGGATCCATTTTTCCATTTTACCATCAAGACACATTTTGTCTTGCGGGTTTAGGCGCATCGCTACATCTAAGAATTCTTTATCTAGGAAAGGTACGCGAGCTTCTACGCCCCAAGCTGATGTGGATTTATTCGCACGGGCACAATCAAACATGTGTAAGCGTTCAAGTTTACGTAAAGTTTCTTCGTGAAATTCTTTCGCATTAGGTGCTTTATGGAAATACAGATAACCACCAAATATTTCATCTGCACCTTCACCAGACAATACCATTTTAATCCCCATGGCCTTTATTTTGCGGCTCATTAGGTACATAGGCGTTGCGGCACGAATGGTTGTGACATCGTAGGTTTCAAGATGATAAATCACGTCACGAATAGCATCTAATCCTTCTTGCACGGTGAAATGTACTTCGTGGTGTACAGTGCCAATCATCTCAGCAACTTTTTTTGCCGCGATTAAATCAGGTGCACCTTCAAGACCTACTGCGAAAGAATGCAGTCGCGGCCACCACGCATCAGACTCATCGTTATCTTCTACGCGTTTAGCCACATATTTGGCTGCAATAGCGGAAACTAATGATGAGTCTAAACCACCGGATAATAATACGCCGTAAGGTACGTCAGACATTAAATGCGATTTTACTGATTTTTCGAATGCAACTTTAAGATCATTTAAATCAGTCGGATTATTTTTAACGTTTTCATAGTCCATCCAGTCTCGCTGATAGTATTTTTTCAGCTCACCTGTTTTGCTCCATAAATAATGCCCTGGAGGAAATTCTTGTACCGTTTTACATACAGGAACCAACGCTTTCATTTCAGATGCGACGTAAAAGTTACCGTGTTCGTCATAACCGGTATACAAAGGAATAATTCCCATGTGGTCACGAGCAATTAAGTAAGCGTCTTGCGCTTGATCGTAAAGTACAAAAGCGAACATACCTTGCAGTTGGTCAATAAACTCAACGCCTTGCTGTTCATACAGAGGAAGAATAACTTCACAATCAGATTTAGTTCTAAAATCGTACGCTTGAGCTAAGTTCTGCTCAAGAGCCTTGTGGTTGTAGATCTCACCATTAACGGCAAGAACGCTATTATTATTTCGGCTGATAAGTGGTTGCGCGCCTTTGTCAACGTCAACGATTGCTAAGCGCTCGTGACACAAAATGGCATTATCGTTATTCCATACGCCTGACCAGTCAGGACCGCGATGACGCAGTAGTTTGGAAAGTTCTAATGCTTGCGTTCTAAGTTCTGATACATCAGTTTTGATGTCCAGAATGCCGAAAATACCACACATAAAAAGGCTTCTCTCTTTTGGTTATTTGTTACTAACTCATATAGCTGAATGGCTTGGTTTTAATGAAACCAAACATGCGTGCTGGGGAAAGTGGTGGTTATTATATTTATTATTACTTTCTTGCGCCCTTGAATTTGCCAGCATGAGAAAAAAAAGCAAGCGGAAACTGTAATTTTTTTACACTTGTTGGCTATTAGTTAGATTAAGTGCCGTTTTTTGGCATTAATTCAACCTATTTGTGCGGGATGGACGAGAAATGGCCAGCTGAATAATAACATTATCAGCTGGCCAGAATGGTAAATTTTAATTAAAAAACTCAGTGACGCTGAAACTCACTCCCAGCGTTCCACTTAGGCCAGTCAGATGATTGGGCAAGATCGAAACCCACTTCAAACAATAGTTGGCTATCTTCCCGCACACCGGAAAAATCCCAGTTTTCACGGAATTGATCACAAACTTGATGATAACACCCTGTAATTAATACTTTGGTGCGCTTTTTATAATCTGCTGTTTGCTCATCGATTGGGGTATTTCCACCTTTTGCATATAGAGCCGGTACCCCTTGTTTCGCGAAACTAAAATGATCAGAACGGTAATATGAACCCGCCTCAGGGCGAGACTCTTGCGTTAGCACTCGGTCTTGTCGTTTGGCGGCTTTGGCTAAATAAGTCTCTAGTTCTGACTTACCCATTCCCACAACGGATACATCTTTTGTGCGTCCAAGTACGTTCATGGCATCCATGTTAATATTCGCAACCGTTTTATCAAGGGCAATAATAGGATGTTCGGCATAATACAAAGAGCCTAGTAAGCCTTGTTCTTCTGCGGTAACAATTAAAAATGTCACCGATCGTTTTGGTGCAACGGTTAATTCTTTATATGCTTTGGCAATCGCAAGTGCCGTGGCGGTACCTGTGGCGTTATCGTGGGCGCCATTATATATCTGGTCACCTTTTTTATTTTCATCTTTACCTAAGTGATCCCAGTGAGCACTGTAAATTATATGTTCTTCAGGCGTCTGTGAACCCGGTAAAGTGGCGATAACGTTATGGCTAACGGATTTCTTCATGGTGCTATTTACGGTTATAGATGCCTTTTGTTTTAAGTTGCTGTGATATGGACTCACAAGCGCTTTAGCTTTTTCTTTGGCGAAGTCTAACCCTGCGTCAGCAAATACTTTTTTGGCTGCATCATTTGATAACCATCCTTCAACGGCAACGCGATCCGCATTACCATTTTCACTGACCAGGCTATATTGTGGGCCACTCCAACTATTGGCTACCACAGACCAACCGTATGATGCCGGCGCAGTTTCGTGAACAATGATTGCTGCAGCTGCACCTTGGCGACTGGCTTCCTCATATTTGTATGTCCAGCGACCGTAGTACGTCATGGTCTTACCTTGAAATTTACCACTGTCAGGATTTTCAAAGCCGGGATCATTAACCAAAATTACGACTGTTTTGCCTTTAACGTCGAGCCCAGCGTAGTCATTCCAATCGTACTCTGGGGCATTGACGCCAAAACCAACGAAAACCACATCGGAATCTTTTACGTTTACCTGCGTTTTTTCACGCTTAGTGGATGCGATCATGCCTTTTTTGTATTCGAAGGTGTTATTACCTATGGTCATGGTCATAGCAGGTGAAGCTGTCATCTCAAGTAAATTGACTGCTTGCAAATAGCTGTCGCCATTGCCGGGTTCATAACCCATCTGTTTAAAATTGCTAACTAAATAATCCAGGGTGATTTTTTCGCCTTTTGATGTTGGCGAACGCCCTTCAAATTCATCGGATGAAAGCGTTTTTGTATGTGCTTTTAGCGTCGCATCAGTAATGCTTTGATACGCAAGCGTAAAGTCACTTTGTGCATTGTATGTATTATCTTTGTCGTTATTCACGCCACAGGCAAACAACGTTGCGCTTAGCAGTGGAATAGCCGCCAGTTGAATTCTTTTCATTTTTATATTCACCTAGTTTGGTTTTACTCAAAATTAATTTCCACTCACTCGATAAAAGTAGGCCTCGCAGGAATGGAGTTGTTATAATGCCATCCATCATCCTACTAGCAACGAATTTTGTTTGTCTTTTTATGTCTTTACCTTGGAATGAACCCTTTACACTGCAACTGTCGTGCGAACCCATAGCGCATCTAGATACTCAATTTTCAATATCAAACATGCCAACCTGGCCCAATGCACAGGGCTTAAACCTATTGAAGAAACAACAGCCGGTAGCGCAAATAAGTCCCCCTGAATTCGTGTGCCAAGATATGCTTGCCCCCAGTGATAATTATTATGAACAAATTATCAACAAGCATGCACAAATACCCACCAGAGCTAACAGCTGGCATGATTTGTTCAATGGTTTAGTGTGGCTGCAATACCCAAAAACGAAAAAACTGCTAAATAAGCTGCACGTGGATGATATTGAACAGTTTGGCCTCAGCCCACGCACGCCCCAGCGCAATCATATTACGCACTTCGATGAGTGTGGTGTGTTGTTATTGATTGAGGGAGACATAGGTGAATCCATTACGGGGTTATTGGCAGAGCATAAATGGTATCAAGCGCTGCACAATGAGCGAAACGCATGGGGTAGTGCCATACACGCGCGTATGTTCGGTCATGCTAACTATGAAATGTTGCTTGACCCTTTTATAGGGTTAACTGGGAAGTGGTTAGCTATCGACGTGCACAAGGGCTTTTCATCATTAAGTATTGCAATGCAAAATGCTGAGGTTGATGAGCGTTTGAGCACGGCGATAAAAATGACTCAGCTGTTTAAACAGGCAAAGCCTTTATTGCCTTTACCATTGCTGGGGGTGCCTGGCTGGAGTGAATTAAATCAAGATCCTCAGTTTTATCTTAATCGGCAATACTTTCGTCCTAAACGCCCCAGTAAATAAAATTACGGTTGTGGAGGCTTGCTATTTTTAGTGATCAGCAACCGCATTAAAACATTAGTATCAATGCCCAAATTAACCAAATAATAAAGCAAGGCGTAATTGCTATTATTGCCGCACGTTGCCGAGAAAGCTCGATCCATTGCAATAGACCGGTGTAAATCAAATACATCGTCCAAAACGTTTCGAGTTTAATACTGCTTGCTAACCCAAACCAAGCTGAAGTAGGCGGTATAAAAAATATAAAGGATAAAGCGCTTGGCGATATTGCATCGAAGCTTATTTGCCCGTTTGTCGCAAAAAATAAAATCCCTAGACTCAGTAATGCGCCCACACAGGACGGCATTAATACCCACCAAGAAAAACCGAACCAGTCACCGTAGCTATTAATATTTTGTGGATCAATTTTTGTGGTGATATTCAGATAACCGGCGATGATCGATACCAGTGTTAACATCATAATAAAAGGGGTGATTACGGTGCCAATGATACCCCGGGTTGCATCTAATAAACTGCGCGCATTTTGTTGTTCACTGGGGCTCACATTAGAAAATTGACTGGCAATGATACTTTCTTTGTACCATTGAAAATCCACCACGTGAAAGTAGTAATACATAGGCAATATGGCAGCCACCATGACCAGTAAAAATGCCAACCACGACCAATTATGCTGTTTTTTCAATACGAAAAAGGTCGCTTTAGGTTGGGTAAGTACGCCAATACAGGCCGATAACGGGTTGAGTTGAGTGCCCATGTAACGTGTCCTTGTCTGAAATTGAGTTTGATTTATTAATTGACTAATATTCTGATTTTAAACGTTATTGTTATACTTTACAGCTATTAGATAATTGACGCTTACTGTAAAGTGCCAACGCATTAATAGCCTTTAGGCATATAAAGGGAAGGGAATGATCGAAATAGTTGGCTTAGCTAAAAAGTTTTCTGTGGAAAACCCGAAGAAACTCAGTGAGCAAGAACGACAAGATCCACGTTTAAAAGGGCGCTTTTTTCACTCTGTCGTTGAGGTATCTTTTACCTGTCAGCAAGGCGAAGTCCTTGGTTTACTGGGTCCTAACGGAGCGGGTAAAACGACCACATTACGAATGTTATCCACCGCGCTTAAACCTGACAGTGGTCATATCAACATTAATGGATCAGATGTATTAGAAAACCCTGTTATGGCGCGCAAAAAAATTGGGTTTTTGTCCGGCTCAACAGGTTTATATGGGCGGTTATCAGGACGTGAAAATATTGAATATTTTGCCAAGCTTCACGGCATGAAGAAAATCCAGATTGCAACACGAATCGAGGAGCTCGCCGATTTACTCGACATGCATACTTTTTTAGACCGCCGAAGTGAAAACTTTTCTACTGGGATGAAGCAAAAGGTGGCAATAGCCCGAGCAGTTGTTCACAAGCCTGAAGTGGTTATTTTAGATGAGCCAACAACGGGTCTTGATATAATGGCAACACAGACGGTATTGAATTTTATTCGTAGTTTGAAAGAACAAGGTACGCCCGTTATATTTTCCACCCACCATTTAGATGAAGTGCGTGAGTTGTGCGACCGCGTGACCGTTATTGACCAAGGGGTCAGTAAATTTGATGGCCCCTTGAGTCAATTTACTCAATTAGCCGATGGCTCATTGCACGATGCCTTTTTAGCCAGCATCAAATAGGGAATTTAATATGTGGTTAGTCTTTTCAAAAGAAATAAGAGAATTGCTTCGGGACCGAAAAACGTTATTTTTCATGATTGCGTTACCGATATTGATTTTCCCGCTAATTTTCGGCGCAATGGCCTATTTTACCACCCAGGCGTTTGAGAAAGCGGAAAGCAAAGTCCTTAAATATGCGGTGGTTAACCCTCAATATGCTGCCGAGATTAGCGATGAATTAGCGGCCTCCCCGCAATTTGAACAAATCATTATTGGCGATAACGATGATTACGCACAGCTCATTAAAAATGATCGTGTCGATTTTGTTGTAGTGATGCCAGATAACTATTCATCAAACGTACTGTCGAGCGGCCAATTAGAGATAACGTTATACCTAAACGATGCAGGGTTAAATTTGGTTTATAACCGAGTAAACAGTATTGTGCAAAATTATGCTACTCAATACCAAACCGCGGCGTTTACAACGCTTGGGGTTTCGTCTAAGCAACAACAAGCATTAATAAAACCGATTGTGTTGAGTCAAATTAGTACCGCGGATCAGCGAGAAAGTTGGGGCGAAAAAATTGGCGGCATGCTGCCTTATCTACTATTTATCTTATGTTTTCAAGGGGCTATGTTTCCAGCCACAGACATCGCTGCGGGTGAGAAGGAGCGAGGCACCCTAGAAACGCTGCTTATTTCACCCATAGATCGCACTAAAATTGTGTTAGGAAAATTTCTGACCATTGCATGTGCAGGGGTCACCACTGCCCTTATCACAGTTGTGAGTATGGCGGTCTGGGGAATTGTGCTAAGTCGCGGTTTCGCCATGCAATTCGTGGCTGACTTTATGAGTCAAATTGGTATCTTGGATTTTGTCTTAATGTTTTTAATGCTGATCCCGCTGGTGGCTATTTTTGCCTCTATATTGTTGAGTATTTCTATTTATGCACGCAGTTTTAAAGAAGCGCAAAGCTATATGGGGCCGTTAGTTATATTTGTGGTTATCCCTGTGATGGTGGCGTTGCTGCCGGGAGTGGAACTAAAGGGCGGATGGGCTTGGGTGCCACTGACCAATGTAGCATTAGCCATGAAAGAGCTGGTTAAAGGCACCATGGACTATTTCCAACTCATTGCGATTTTCGGCTCTACCGCCTTGATAGCGGTGTTACTGCTTGGCTTTTGTGTGTATTGGTTTAAGCAAGAAAAAGTATTGTTTAGGTAAAGGTTGATTTAAATTGTTCTGTCATGCGCCAGCGAACCATATGAGGCTGCGTTTTTGTATTTAAAATATCGACAATTGTTGACTCGTCGGTTGGGTCGCCGGATCTTTGCGTCGGGGTAGGGTTAACGTAGGTAAACATTGATCAGGATAGGTAAGATTATAGTCGTTAATAAACGCTGCTGCTAACCAAGGGGCATCTTTATTATCAGGCATATGGAAGAAAATCGATGGATTTTTTCCAGCGTCTAACCATGCCTTGATTTTTGTTATCCAGGGCTGGTAATACTGGGCATTTTGATTGATATTTTGGTGACCAACAAAGCGCACTATAGGGGCGTTGCCTGTGGCTATAACGTGTGTGGGTACTCTGGGCTTTTTAGCTTGAACTTCGGTTATGAGGGTTCGCTCGGCAGCAGAATATTGACTAGGGTCACAAGCAAATAACGCACGCGTATCCATAACGACTCTATCTGCTTGATGAGTGGCTAATAATTGATTGAGGGCTTTTTCCTCAGCACTTTTATTGAAAAATGCCATATGACGTACTTCAACACTGACATTAACCTTGCTCGGGACTTCCTCAAGAAACACACTGAGTTGCTCAAGATGGATAGGCGAGAACTGTTTCGGCAGTTGCAGCATTATTCCGCCCAGCGTTATGCCTAAATATGCGATGTTTTCCAGTGCTTCTTTCAGTTGACTATGACACGTACCAAGCTGCCCTGCATGGCTGATTGTCCGTGGTAATTTAATAATAAAACGAAAATCGGCTCCAACATTTTCGCGCCATTTTGAAATGGTTTCTAGGCTAGGCAGGTGATAAAAACTACTATTGCATTCAACACTATTAAACAGACCCGCATAGGCTTGTAACGGCGCGATTTTACTTTTTTTAGGCGGGTACAGGTTGCCGAACCACGCATTATGGGTCCATATGGGGCAACCAATGTTCACTCTGGACATAACGGACATTTAGACTATTTGCTACTAAGCTGTACTTTTGCTGGTAATCATATCACTCATATATTCAAATTGATTCTAGGATGGGTTGTGTGCAATCAGAGTATCGTTAAGTAAATGTCGAAAATCACTTTGGGTTAGCCTCGTATGGACACAGGTTGCTGCGCAATACGAGGTTAAATTTTCGTTTTACACTTTATAGTATTTCAACTTAGTGAGCATGCTCTCCACTATGACTCTTAAATTTTCACTTGCTTGTTTGGTATTTCGCGCAAGTACTGCATTTTCATCACTGGTGGTATGAATATTTGATACCCGTCCACTGATATCCGTTGATGCCTGTTTTTGCTGTTCAACTGCGCTTGCGATTTGAATGTTATAGCTCGATATTTTCGCTACAGAACGCAAGACATCATCTACGGCGACGCCCGCTTTTTTGGTACTTTCAACGTTGAGAAGTGAATTATCTTTATTTTGACCCATCATTTCAGTGGTTTGCGTAGCCCCTTTATGCAGACGCTCGATCATAGCTCTGATCTCTTCGGTTGATTTTTGGGTTCGACTGGCCAATGTACGTACTTCATCAGCCACCACAGCAAAACCTCGTCCATGTTCACCTGCTCTGGCGGCTTCAATCGCTGCATTTAATGCTAAAAGATTGGTTTGTTCAGCAATATTTTGAATCACTTCTAACACCCCTGTAATCTCAGCGCTCGCATTTGAGAGCTCATTTACCACTTCGGCTGAATTTTCTATTTCACTAGCCTGTCGAGAAATAGAATCAATGATAAGAGCTAACTCCTGAGAGCTGGCTTGTGCTTCTCCGTCTGCGGCTCTAGCAGCATCTTCGGCATTTTTTGCGCTTTGAGCCAAAGATAGCGCGGTAACGTTCATTTCTTGAAGTGCTAAGGCCACTTGTTCGGTTTCTGACGATTGCTGTGTAACCAGATCGCTTGCTTGTGAAGATATATGGGTAAGTTCATTTGCTGATTTGAGCAGTTCAGCAGAGGATTCAGTGACGTCACTAACGGTTAGCTGAATACGATCTAACAACTTGTCTAAGCTATTTGACATACGTCCAAACTCATCGGAAGTGGTCGAGTTGAATCTGATGGTGAGATCTCCTTCATCTTCAGCAATATTTTCTATCGCGAGGGTATATTTTAATAAAGGGGCGCCGACTATTTTTTTAACCAATACAACCAGAACGATTATAATGACCCCGGCAACTACTGAGGTCATAACTAATATTTTGATGATTTCTGTAAAAATTGCATCGTATATTTCGTCATTTGAATAACCCAAGACAATGTCATATCCCCAAGCCTCGAATGGCACAGTAGTGAGTGTCCAAGCTTCATCTTTATTATTAATAATATCATTAAGTAGTGCACTGGATAGATGCTGAGAATGCAAGCGAATGTTACCATTTCCGTCCCTTAAAGCTACGAAGCCGCCATTTAAAATCGTTTGTTTGGCAAGGGCGGCATCTAGCTCTTTTAGATCAGCAGAATACCCTACATACCAAATTCCTATAATCTCGCGGTTTGGTCCAAAGATAGGTTCGTATCCGGTAATATAAGGCTTGCCTAATATATCTACCTGACCATAAAAAGCTCTGCCCTGATTGATATTTTGAATTGCTTTACCAGTAGGCGAGAGCTTGGTCCCGACTGCGCGTTGTTCTTGTCGCATAACATTGGTTGATATGCGGACATAATCGTCTCCGCTTTTGACGAAAATAGTTGCAGTACCGGACATAATACTGGTGACACCGTCGACTAATGTATAATTATTTGCCTGAGGGGATTGGCCCAATAAAAGCTCTGGAACGTCAACACCGTTTACCATTACTGAGCTACCTAATTGAGGAGGACCTAACTTGAAAGCGCGCTGCTTCAATAGCGCCATACTGTTTTCCACTCTGTCACGCATGATAGAGTTTAGAACGGTCAATATGCTTATCACTTTGCCACTGGTTTGTGTGATATCTCTCTCTACTTTCACGTGCGTTTCAGATGTCACCTTGGCAATCGTCGTGGTGATACTAATCACTCCAAATAGAATGATTAGGCCTAAAATAGAAAAAATAAACTTTCTTTGGATGGACATATACTTTACCTGCTCATAACGAATGAAATTAGTGTATGTACTATGTGTTAAAGATCATTGCGGCTATGAATAACCGATGATTGCTTTTTTCTTTGCTACTACGCGATTATAAATTAGCAAGACTGCAGCTGGCTTCGAAATCAGACTCACGCAGGACGTTAAGTGTTTATCGACCAGATCAATATAAATTATAGTTGTATATGACAAATTCAAAAAATAGCCCCAGGGTATTTAATTTTTAGGGCGTATCATGGATGCCATATCAGGTTTTACTGAGGTGTGAGCATGATTTATCGATACATACTCAACAGCAATATGGTAATTCAGTCAATCCTAAGGTGTTTTGTAATTTGCTCCACCGGTCCCCTTGGGAATCGCGGGCTTTGGGTATATACTACGCGGCCTTATTTTTCATATATTTAGTAGCTTGGTTTAGAGGCTTATTTCATCATGCGCACAGATTATTGCGGCAACATCAATGCATCACACATCGGACAAACAGTCACACTTTGCGGTTGGGTCAACCGTCGCCGAGATTTAGGCGGGGTTATTTTCATCGATTTACGCGATCGCGAAGGAATTGTACAAGTCGTCTATGATCCAGACTTAGCTGATTTGTTTGATACTGCCACCAGTTTACGCAGTGAATTTTGTGTACAAATTAAAGGATTAGTTCGTGCCCGGCCTGATGGCCAAGTTAACAAAGAAATGGGTACCGGCGAAATTGAAATCCTTGGAAAAGGTTTAACGATATTAAATAAATCAGCGGTATTACCGCTAGATAGTAATCAGGAAAATTCAGAAGAGCAGCGCTTAAAATATCGCTATTTGGATCTTCGACGTCCTTTGATGAGCGATCGTTTGAAATTCCGCGCTAAAGTTACCAGCGCAGTGCGAACTTATTTAGAAGGCGATGGCTTTTTAGATATCGAGACACCTATTTTGACCAAGGCAACGCCAGAAGGCGCCCGTGACTATTTGGTGCCTAGTCGAACGCATAAAGGTAAGTTCTTTGCTTTACCTCAGTCACCTCAGTTATTTAAGCAACTGTTAATGATGTCTGGCATGGACCGTTACTACCAAATCGTTAAGTGTTTCCGTGATGAAGACTTACGCGCGGACCGTCAGCCGGAGTTTACCCAAATCGATATAGAGACGACATTTTTGCGCGCCGACCAAGTGATGGAAATCACTGAAGGTATGATCCGTAATTTGTTTATAAAAATGCTCGATGTAGATTTAGGTGTCTTCCCGCAAATGACATATGCCGATGCGATGCGTCGTTTTGGCAGTGATAAACCGGACTTGCGTAACCCATTAGAATTGGTTGACGTAGCCGACATTTTAAAAGATGTAGAATTCAAAGTGTTTGCAGGCCCTGCCAACGATGCTAAAGGCCGTGTTGCCGTAATCCGCGTACCGGGCGGTGCGAGTATGACCCGCAAGCAAATCGACGAATACACCAAATTTGTGGGTATTTATGGTGCGAAAGGCTTGGCTTGGATGAAAGTTAACGACATTGATGCCGGTGTTGACGGTTTGCAATCGCCAATATTGAAATTTTTGGGTGAAGATATTGCTAAACAAGTATTAGCACGTGTTGCAGCACAAAGTGGCGATATTCTATTATTTGGTGCAGATACCGCAACGGTTGTTACTGAAGCGTTGGGCGCGCTTCGCCTCAAAGTTGGTGAAGATTTAGATTTGCTTGAAGGTGAGTGGAAACCGCTTTGGGTGATTGATTTTCCCATGTTTGAAGAAGTTGACGGGCAGTTCTATGCTCTACATCACCCATTTACAGCACCACGGGATATGACAGCTGAGCAATTGGCAGCCGATCCTGCTAATGCCTTATCTAATGCCTATGACATGGTGCTTAACGGTTGTGAATTAGGCGGTGGCTCTGTGCGTATTCATGATCAGGAAATGCAAGCGAAGGTGTTTAGTATTCTAGGTATCAGCGATGAAGAAGCAGAAGCGAAGTTTGGTTTCTTACTGGAAGCACTCAAGTTTGGTGCGCCGCCTCATGCAGGTTTAGCGTTTGGTTTAGACCGGTTAGTCATGCTTATGACTGGCGCGACCTCTATTCGAGACGTTATGGCCTTTCCAAAAACCACCACTGCGGCTTGTCCGTTAACGAATGCGCCAGGTTTTGCTAGCGATGAACAACTTAAAGAGTTGTCGATTCGCACGCAGCTAGCCCAAGATAAAGCGTCAAGCGCGGAGTAACGTTTCTGCTAGATAATAAAGACGTTTACCGACGGCCCGAGTCGGCATTGGTGGTTATTTATGACCGCCAATGTCGGGTTTTAGTGATGCAAAGACAAGACGACCCACAGTTTTGGCAGTCAGTTACTGGTACCCTCGAAACGGGGGAGCTAGCTATTAGTACGGCTTTTAGAGAAGTAAAAGAAGAGACCGGTATTGATATTCGTCAAGCCGGTTATCAATTACGTGATCATCAGCAGACGAATCGTTATGCGATCCGCGATATTTGGCAATATCGTTACCCTCCAAACACGCCTTACAACACTGAACATGTGTTTTCCGTGAAGATCGCGGGAAATGATCAAATAACCTTAACTGAACACTTAAGTTATCAATGGTTAGATAAAACCTCTGCTATGGCTAAGGTATGGTCCGATACTAATCGCGCCGCCATCAAACATTGTGTGCCTGATACGTTCTTGTCAGATTAGTCCTGAGTTACACCTTTTAACCTGACATATCGAACGACGTTAGGCTATTTACAGCAACTACAACTTATAGGTAGACCCAAACCGTGGCAATTATTCTTGGTATTGATCCAGGCTCACGTATAACCGGATACGGTGTCATTCAACGAGTAGGACGCCAGCAAGAATATTTGGGTAGCGGCTGTATTCGTATGCAAGGTGATGCCTTGGCTCCGCGTTTACAACAAATATTCGACGGTGTCAGTGAGTTGATCCTGCAATATAAACCCGACATGTTTGCTATAGAGCAAGTCTTTATGGCGAAAAATCCCGATTCAGCTTTGAAGCTAGGTCAAGCTCGAGGCGCTGCTATGGTTGCGGCAACTAATCAAGGTTTAGATGTGGCAGAGTATTCAGCTCGGCAAATTAAACAATCGGTTGTAGGCAATGGCAATGCCCAGAAAACACAGGTGCAACATATGGTGACGTTTATTTTAAAACTACCGGGCACTCCCCAGGCTGATGCAGCTGATGCATTGGCTGTTGCGTTATGCCACAGTCATACGCACGAGAACTTAATCAAGATGTCTGGGCAAGTGAAAAAAACGGTTCGTGGTCGATTACGTTAATTTAATAAACGAAAAAGAGAACAAATATGATAGGTAGAATTCGCGGCACGGTAATCGAAAAGCAACCACCAGAGGTATTGATTGACGTTGCGGGGGTGGGGTACGAAATACAAATTCCTATGACCAGCTTTTATCAATTACCCGAAATTGGCGCGGAAGCCTGTGTTTATACCCATTTTGTTGTCCGTGAAGATGCCCAATTGTTGTTCGGTTTTGCCGATAAGAATGAGCGTGCAGTATTTCGGGAGCTGATTAAAGCCAGTGGTGTTGGGCCGAAATTAGCGCTGACTATTTTATCTGGTATGTCAGGCCAACACTTTATGCAATGCGTTGCCCAAGAAGATATCACTGCCCTGGTTAAACTTCCTGGTGTAGGTAAAAAGACGGCTGAGAGATTAGTTATCGAGATGCGCGATCGCTTTAAAAAGCTGACCTTGGAACAAACGGCGAGTGACGACTTTACATTACAGGGTAGTAGCAACGTTGAAAATACGTTTGTGACTTCCAGTGACGCAAAAGAAGAAGCGTTAAGTGCGCTTGTCGCTCTTGGCTACAAGGTGCCACAAGCGAGCAAGGTGATTAATTCTGTGTACGTAAAAGATATTACCAGCGAAGAGCTGATACGTGAATCTTTGCGAGCAATGATCTAAGTAACAGGTGATAGGCGGGTGCCCAGGAAATTGTGGAGGTAGATGCTTGAGTATCCGGCTCGACTCTCATAGACTAGACACTGTATATAAAACCACTACCAAAAGTTAAATTATCCCCATGATAGAAGCCGATCGTCTAATTCAACCCACCGCTATTCGCGAAGATGAAATCATCGATCGTGCTATTCGCCCAAAAATGCTAGCCGATTATACTGGGCAAGATCATGTGTGTGAGCAAATGGATATATTTATTCAGGCGGCACGTAAACGCAGTGACGCGTTGGATCACTTACTTATATTTGGCCCCCCAGGTTTAGGTAAGACAACGCTAGCCAATATTGTTGCCAATGAAATGGGGGTTAGCATTAAAACCACCTCTGGGCCGGTACTTGAAAAAGCCGGTGATCTAGCGGCTTTGTTAACCAATCTTGAAGAAAACGATGTGTTGTTTATCGATGAAATTCATCGTCTTAGCCCTGTTGTTGAAGAGATCCTTTATCCTGCAATGGAGGATTATCAACTGGATATTATGATTGGTGAAGGGCCAGCAGCACGCTCTATCAAGCTCGAGCTACCGCCTTTTACACTGATCGGTGCGACGACAAGGGCTGGCTCATTAACGTCGCCATTGCGCGACAGATTTGGCATAGTTCAACGCTTAGAGTTTTATAATATTAAAGATTTGACCCAAATCGTTAAACGCTCAGCGAACTATTTAGCGCTCGATTTAGACGCTGATGGTGCTTTAGAGATAGCGAGACGTTCCAGAGGTACACCGCGCATCAGTAACCGATTACTGCGTAGAGTGCGAGATTACGCCGAAATTAAGGCTGATGGCATTATTAGCAGTGAAGTTGCCTCAGCAGCACTTGATATGCTCGATGTAGATAAAGAAGGATTTGACTACATGGATCGAAAATTGCTGGTCACTATAATTGATAAGTTTATGGGCGGACCCGTCGGGCTCGATAACTTAGCGGCAGCAATTGGTGAGGAGAAAGATACGATTGAAGATGTCATTGAGCCATTTTTAATTCAACAAGGATTTTTACAACGAACGCCCAGAGGACGGATCGTTTCCCAGCGAGCGTATTTGCATTTTGGCTTTGATTATACCCCTACCTGATAAGCGTTAATGACCTGCTAATTTTTAGGGCAACCGCTTTGCTCATACTGAGTGAACAGTAATGAGCTAGTTTTTTTAAGATAAAAAAAAGCCCGCAAAAAATGCGGGCAAAGCAACAAATAAAGTTGAATGGAATAAAATTCCAGGGAACATGTCAGTCAACAGGGAGTCAACATCAGCATCTGATTAACAATCGGTTGGAAACGTTTGCTAATCGAGAAAACAAGATCATTATAGCCCTGAGAACAAAATCTACAATTGAGAAAAATTACTAGCCTGACATTAGAAAAACTAATGGAAGCTATATTTCATTTACTTGTATATAAGTTGTTAATAGCCTCTATGTTTTTTATTTTCTTTATAAAACAAAGATTTATTTAATTAGCCTGTTATTTAACCTATTATATTTTTTGTTACATATTTCGTTGAGCTATGTATTTGTGCAAAAATTTTGAATATCTATGCAGTTATCGAATTTGAATGAAGAGAGTTACCCATGCTAATGTCTAATATTGTGTTTTAAATCATTGAATTTAAATATATTATTTTTGATTGGGCGGGGTTTGTTTATTGTTCATTGTGCATATATATGCGATACAAGTAGAACACGTTTAAATATCTTGGAATAAAGCCATGGCAGAAGATAAGTTAGCTATATTTGAGCATCAAATTAGGGTGTATTATGAAGATACTGATGCGGGAGGGATCGTTTATTACGCCAACTATTTAAAATTTCTTGAGCGTGCCAGAACTGAGTGGTTGCGTGCGTTAGGTATAGAGCAAGATGAGTTATTGGAACGATCCGTTGGTTTTGTCGTCAAACGTGTCGAAATGGATAATCATGCCCCAGCAAGGTTTAATGAACTATTGAGAATTCAAAGCGAAATAGTAGAATTAAAGCGTGCTAGTTTGATGTTCAAGCAAACAATAGTCAGTCCAAGTGGTCAACGCTTGGTCAGTGCATTAATCAGAGTGGCTTGTGTGGATCTTCGAGCAATGAAGCCACTGGCCATTCCGGCATTTATTTTAGAGGAATTTACGCGTGTCGTCTGAGTTATCAATATTTGGTTTATTTTGGCAAGCTAGCTTGTTAGTACAGTTAGTGATGTTGTTGTTATTAGGGGCGTCGGTCGCATCTTGGACATTTATTTTTCAACGTTCACAGGCGCTCAGGCGTGCTAAAAGCGAAATGAAAAAATTCGAAGATAAATTTTGGTCAGGGGTCGATCTCAATAGACTCTATCAAGAATTAGTTGCTCGACAGTCAGTACAAGGTATGGCGAGTCTATTTTGTGCCGGATTTAAAGAATTTGTTCGTCAGCGAAAATCGTCGTCAACACCACCAGAAGCTGTAATGGATGGAACTTATAGAGCCATGCGGGTTTCTCTTTCTCGTGAAGTTGATGAACTTGAAAGCCGCCTGCCATTTTTAGCGACCGTTGGTTCAATCAGTCCTTATATTGGTTTGTTCGGTACAGTTTGGGGGATCATGAATGCATTTATTGCCTTAGGTGAAGTGCAGCAGGCAACGCTAGCCATGGTGGCCCCTGGTATCGCGGAAGCATTGATCGCGACTGCGATGGGTCTATTTGCCGCAATTCCAGCTGTTATAGCTTATAACCGATTTAGCCATCAGGTGGAGAAACTAGAGAACAATTACGGTAACTTTATGGAAGAGTTTTCTAGTATATTGCAACGTCAGGCGTCAGTAGCAAAATCTGAATCGTCTATGTCTAGCGGACAACCCCAAGGGTAAACAGGCTTCTATTATGTATGTAAGAAAACGCCGTCGTCCGGTCTCAGAAATCAACGTTGTGCCTTATATCGATGTGATGCTAGTGCTGCTGATCATTTTCATGGTAACAGCACCACTTGTAACCCAAGGTGTTAAGGTCGATTTGCCCAAAGCACAAGCACAACCATTGCAGGATGATAGCAAGCCACCGTTGATTGCTTCAGTCGATGCAGAGGGTAACTACTACCTCAATATCGCTGAAGATCAGGACTTGGCGATGTCTGCAGTAGATGTTGCAACATTAGTGGCTGCGCAACTACGCATCGAGCCTGATACTCCGGTTGTGGTTAAAGGTGATGGGGCAGTGCCTTATAGTAATATCGTGCAATTGATGGTCTTGTTACAAAGAGCTGGCGCGCCGTCGGTCGGTCTGATGACTGACCCACCTGAGAATTAGGCATTAAACGAAGATGAAAAAAATGCCAGTACCACTGATCAAATCTGTGAGTTTGCACTTGGCTTTTGGCGTGCTTATCTTTGCTGGTATGGATTTCAAGTTGCCACAAGAAAGTACTGATGTGGCTGAGGCTCAACCTATTATTGATGCAGTTGCCGTGGATACAAAAGCGGTTGATGATCAGGTTAAGCGAATTGAAGATAAAAAAAAGCAACAGCAAAAAGCTGAGGAAGATCGCACTGCCGATTTAGAGCGCCGTGCCCGTGAGGCAGAGCGTAAGCGTAAACAGCAAGAACAAGAAGCAATTGATATTGAACAGCGCACTAAGCGTCAACGTGAAGAGCGAAAGCAAGCAGAACAAGCTGCGATTTCTGCTCGTAAAAAGCAACAGCTAGAAACAGCCAAAGCTAACGCGGCTGAAGCTGAACGTAAGCGCAAAGAGTTAGAACGGAAAAAAGCTGAAGAACTGGCCAAAAAAGCTAAAGAGACTCGTGAAAGAGAAGAAAAAGCCTTGAAAGAGGCCCAGCGTAAAAAAGCTGAAGCAGCTGATAAGGCTCGTCAAGAAAGAGCGTTACAAGATCAGCTTGAAGCTGAACAAGCTGTGCGTCAGCAACGACGAAGCAAGCAAGTGTTGACAGAAGTACAGAAATACCAGGCTTTGATTCATCAAGCCATTCAGCGGCAGTTGATAGTCGATAACTCAATGAAGGGAAAGTCCTGTCAATTGAATATTCGTTTGGCATCGTCTGGGTTAGTTATTCAGGTGAAAGAATTAAGAGGAGATCCTATTTTATGCCGAGCTGCTAAATCTGCTGTCTTTAAAGCAGGTAGCCTTCCGGTATCCAAGGAAGCTGATGTGTATGAAAAACTTCGAGATATTAATTTAACTGTAGAGCCCGAATTATAATGACAAGATTTACCCGAATTATTACTTTATTAGCCGTTTTGTTGAGTGCATCTTCCCACGCTAGTTTAGAGATTGTGATCACAGAAGGCACGGATTCTGCTCGTCCTGTTGCGGTTGTTCCGTTCAAATGGAATGGTCCAGGTAAGATGCCTGAACTGTTATCTGAGATCATCAGTGGGGATTTACTACGTAGCGGTAAATTCAACCCCATTGATATCTCTAGCATGCCTGCTCAGCCACACAGCGATGCTGGATTAGATTATAGTGCTTGGGCTGCGACTGGCGCCGAAGCAATTTTAGTTGGCTCGGTCACACCTGAAGGGCCCGACAAATATCGCGTTAGCTTTACCCTGGTAGATGCTATTCGTGGACAAATTACCGGTGGTAAGGCGCAGGCGTTAAGCGGTGGAAAGCTTACGAATAGTAATGATCATATATTAGATAGTCGCCAAACTGTTATTACTGGTCAAGGGTTTCGGCAGTACGCCCATCGTATAAGTGATGTGGTGTATGAAAAGCTAACGGGCGAGAAGGGCGCGTTTATGACGCGTATTGCTTATGTCGTGGTGCGTGATCGCAAAACGACGGAGTTTCCTTATCAACTTGTAGTGGCAGATTATGATGGCGTAAATGAAACTATGCTGCTGCGCTCAAAAGAGCCGCTAATGTCACCGTCTTGGTCCCCTGATGGAACCAGACTGGCTTATGTGACGTTCGAAAATAAACGGTCACAAATATATATTCAAGATTTGTATACTATGAGTCGCACACAAATGACGGATTTTCCCGGCATTAACAGTGCGCCTATATTTTCGCCAGATGGTAAAAAGTTGGCCATGGTACTTTCTAAAGACGGTAACCCAGAAATCTATGTGATGGATCTGGCATCAAAACGTTTAGAACGCATCACTCGTAACCGTGCAATTGACACTGAACCGAGCTGGACTCCAGACGGAAAGAGCTTGATATTTAGTTCTGAACGGGGTGGTAAACCACAAATATATCGCGTAGATTTAGCGTCTAACAGTGTTAGAAGACTGACGTTTGAAGGCGATATGAACCTAGGGGGAACTATTACCCCAGACGGTAGTCGCATGGTGATGGTTAACCGTACCAGAGGTAATTATCATATTGCAGCCCAAGATTTAAATGACGGTAATATACAGGTATTGACCAAAACCTATTTGGATGAATCTCCGAGTATTGCACCTAATGGAAGTATGATTATTTACAGTACGTTACATCAAGGCAAACAAGTTTTATCCTTGGTTTCTTTAGATGGTCGCTTTAAAGCACGTTTACCGGCTTCTGATGGCCAGGTGAAGTCGCCTAGCTGGTCACCATTTTTGTTGTAACTTATTTCACAAGCAATTTATAACTTTGATAATAATAAGGATTTAGAAAATGCAACTTAACAAAATATTCAAAGGCATCACACTTGCACTACCAATCGTAACAATGGTTGCTTGTTCATCTGGACCTAGCGAAGAAGAACTGGCAGCAGAAAGTAACCGAGTTGCTGCTGCTCAATCTGAAGCTGACCGTCTAGCTGAAGAGGAAAAAGTGCAAGCTGGCAATATTATGCCAATGCTATCCCCTGAAGAAGTCATGCAGAAAGAAAAAAGTGCATTGATGGAAGATCAGGTTGTTTATTTTGATTTTGACCGCTCTAGCGTAAGCTCAAAATATTATTCTTTGCTTGACCAACACGCTGCATTCTTGGTGAAAAATCCACAACAGTCTATTGTTGTTGAAGGGCATTGTGATAGCCGAGGAACACCAGAATATAATATTGCTTTAGGTGAGCGTCGCGCCAAATCTGTAGAAACATATTTAATGAATGCGGGTGTAAGTGCATCACAACTTTCAGTTGTTTCCTATGGAGAAGAAAAGCCAATCAATACTTCAGGCACTGACGCAGCCTTTACTGAAAATCGTCGCGGTGTTTTGGTTTATCAATAAAAGTTGGACTTATGAATAAACGCATTATTGCGCTTACTCTCTCAGCGATATTTGGGGCCGCAGTTAATGCGGCTCCTGCGCCTGTTGCAGACGTAAGCAGTGGCAGTACAGAGTCACGTTTAACCACATTGGAACGTATTTTCAATACCCGTACTGATCAACAACATCGAATTCAAGAGCAGCTTGATTTGCTTCAGAATGATGTAAATGAACTAAGAGGTAATATTGAAAAGCACAATTATCAGCTAGAGCGCATCCTGGAACGTCAGAGAGAGCTCTATTTAGAAATTGATAAGCGTATAGCTGCAGTGATGACACAACCCTCTTCTGGGGGCTCTGAGTCGCCTTCTCAGAGTGATGTTACAAGTCAGTCATCGCATCAGACAACCTTAAGTGAAGATCAAGCCTACGACAAAGCAGTGAATCTTATTCTCAAAGATAAACTGTATGATGATGCAATACCTGAGTTTCAATCTTTTTTACAAAAATTCCCTAATTCCAGTTATGCGTCAAATGCACATTATTGGTTAGGGCAATTATTGTTCAATAAACAAGATTGGTCAGCAGCTGCTTCGCAGTTCGAAACCCTGATTAATTCTTTTCCGGATTCGTCGAAGCGTGCAGATGCGATGTTAAAGTTAGGAATATGCGAGCAAGAGCGCTCAAATATTGCGCGGTCAGTCGAGTTATGGAAAAAAGTTGTTGCTGAATATCCAACTTCTTCGGCTAGAAAACTGGCAGAAATAAAATTAAAAGCAGTAAATTAATTAGTCGGTCGGTATATTTTATTAAAGTTTGAGCTTCAAATAGTTCAAAAAACAACCTTGTAAACTGGGATTTGTATGCTTTTTCGGCAAACGATACGATTTATGAAAATAAAGCTAAATTTAAGGTTGCATGAAGTTTCGAATTCAGTATTATATGCCGCCTCGTTGCAGTGAGGCGAGACGCAAAGCAAGAAAGGAATTAATTCCAAATAATTGATTTGCAGTAAGATTTAATTAGATGGGTCGTTAGCTCAGTTGGTAGAGCAGTTGACTTTTAATCAATTGGTCGCTGGTTCGAATCCAGCACGACCCACCAATTAAATCAAAGTAGTTATAGCGTTACAATTAGATGGGTCGTTAGCTCAGTTGGTAGAGCAGTTGACTTTTAATCAATTGGTCGCTGGTTCGAATCCAGCACGACCCACCATCTATTTTTAGTTAGTATCCAAGTACAAGTTATCTTAAATATTCTGAATAAATTCATACCTCTTCCATAACACTTTTCATTTTTAATTTAAATTCCAACTTCATTATTTGCTATCTCATTGCACATTTTTGTTTATGCAGCGAAATACTAATATTTACTATTTTATTGACTAGCTCTTCTACGGACTATCGATATTGATTACCTGCATGTATAACGTATTGAAATTATTTGTGTGAGGGTAATTCACCTACCTCAAAAAATACTCAATATGGGTTAATTCTTTCATGGAATTAAATTTACCATAGCGCTATCCTTTTATTTTTCTATTTACGGCTCAGTATTTACTTTTAACCTTGAATACTGGGAATGCGATGGATTACACTAAATTCATAATTTAGTTAAGGATATGTGTGCGTATGAATGCTCTTGAGTATGCAGAAAAAGCAGGTGACCTATTTGTCTTACCAGATTCTGTCACAAAAATTAAGCAGCTCATTGATGATGGCAGTGCATCGATAAACGAAGTCGCAGAGGTGATTAATCATGATCCTGCCATCGCGGCACAAATCCTGAAAATTGCTAACAGTGCCCTATATAAGTTTCCCGCAGTGATCACGACGGTGAATAAAGCGATTCAAATCATAGGAACAGACTCAGTATACGATTTAGTGCTCGCCTACGGCATCTCACACGCTTTTAAGGACATGAATGATAGTGACATTGATTTCACTGTCTTTTGGGAGCTAGGTGTGAGCTGCGGCTTGCTAGCTAAATACTTAGCGCAAGAAACGGCCGCTAAAAATCCTGACAAATTGTTTGTGTGTGGTTTATTACATAACATCGGTGAGTTGGCTATTTTACAACTATCGCCTGATCTAGCTGAAAAATGTAGCGCTTTCAGTGTGGAAAAATGTCCAGTCACGCTGCAGTCTGAGCATCTTGGCTTTACCTACGCAGAAATAAGTGCTGAGCTTTTAAAATTGTGGGGGATCCCAAGTGAAATATACGGACCTATTGCTCACCAACACGCCGCTTTACACAAGCCACAAAGTCATGAGGAAAAGGTGTTGCAGCTTGCGGCAAACTTAGCCTTAAATAATGTATATGGTGAAATTTACAGCCGTTTGGATAACATTAATCCAGCACAATATGAAATCTTAAATCTAGATTTAGATGACTTAGATGCTGCATTAGACTTTACTAATATGCAGTTAATTAGCACATTAGCGATTTTTAGCCCGTCGACATTTAGTATTTACTAGCGAGAAAATAGAATATTTCTTAGGGAGCAAAATTATTTTTGCTAAAGTGTTTAACGTTAGTGCGCGTTTATACGCCCTAACGTTAACTAACAAGCGTTAGTCGAATACCGCTATCGTCTGACGACTGATTGCTATCAATTGGCCTTTTGAATCCCAAATATTAGCCTCCGTTTGTGCATAACCATCAGCTGCTTGGCGGGTCCGCACCTGATACGCGAACCATTCTTGAGGGGAGAATGCATAATGAGGATAAACAAACTCTATATTCCAGCTCATTGTACTGGCTGGCGCAGGCCAATTAAGCATTTGCAAAGTGGTCGGTGGCCAACCATCTATTAGGGCAATCAAATGGGCATCTGTTAGTGCCTTAGGGGGTTTAGTAAAACGCATCCAACCATCGATTTTACTTTCTTTGCTGCCGGTAAATGGTAATCCACCTCCTTGGCGCGCTAAATCAATATGACGTAAAAATTTTGGAGTGATTTTTGGGATTTGCGGTAAAAAATCAGCTTTGGTTGGCGCTCGCATTGTATGTCGGTCAGTATTAGGAACGTCAATTTTAGAATCTCGGGACACGCCAAAAGCGGCTTGAACCATGACACACACATTTCCGTCCTGAATTGCCTTACCGATTACTTGTGTCACGTTTTTACCTTGGCGTAAAACCTCCACCTCGATATCGTAAGGTGCTTCGGTTATTACCGGACCAACAAAATTACAGGCAAAAGAACGCAGTAATCTGTCGTTACTCACCTTCTCGCGTATAGCACTGTAAACCAACGCACCCGTAAGTCCGCCGTACGCTGTTCGTCCCTGGGCCCATTCTTTAGGAATACTCAGTTGAGGTCTGTCATGCTCTTCGCTATTAATATAAAGATTCGTAGCGTCGATAAGGTCATCAATATGCATAAATCCTATCACTCATGTAGGGTCTGTAATTAAACAGAGCTGGTCGGATGTGTTTAGGTTATTCTATCACGCAAAAATTCTAACACTGTATGTATTCAAGTGAATAATTTGTCCCTGTTATTTGTGTATATAAGTACTTGTTATGTTTACATTTAGTTTACGATTTTATCACAAAGTTATTGTTATTTAGACACTGACAAGATTAGTATGGGGTTCGCGAACATAGAAAATAGTTACATTTGCGGGAGCATAAATGACTGCGAATATCAGCGCTGTGCCTGTTACTCAGCAGGAGAATTTTAAACAAATTATTAAGCCTTAACGTACCTATGTATTAACAATACTAACCTTGGTTTGTGTATTCAATTTTATCGGTATTTTAAGTAAGTCGCTGACAGATGAGCGTGGTGAAGTTGAGGCTTTACGATTGTCTTTATCTGCGGTTTCAGTAACTGATGTATTAGCGATCATCGCTTTTATTTGGACCGACAGAAGGAACCCAGTAGACTGGGCCGCAGCAGAAAAACGTAATGGTTAAAAGGACATAAAGTTGGAACATAATAACGAAGTGAATGTGCATTTTGCTCATGCGAATGGCTTTCCTGCGGGGAGTTATCGTAAGTTATTTGATGCCCTAAACGACGATTACGGTTTGTGTGCCCTAGAAAAATTTGGTCACACCAAACGATTCCCTATTTCAAAGAATTGGCAAAATCAAACCCAGGAGTTGATTAATTATATTGAATCAACTCAGCAACATCCTGTTTATGCTGTGGGGCATTCGTTTGGGGGGGTTGTTTCATATATGGCGGCATGTACCAGACCAGACTTATTTAAAGGCTTGATCATGCTCGATCCTCCCATGATTACCGGACTAACCCGGTTACTTTTTGGCGGGATAAAAGCGACATCGTTGATAGATAAATTTACACCAGCAGGGAAGACCGTTAATCGATGTCGTCGCTGGGGGAAAGATCAAGATTTAGTCGCGTATTTTCAAGCTAGGGCGTTGTTTAAAAATATGGATAAAGATTGTATCGCTGACTATGTAAGTAGCGTCACTGAGCAACGGGACGAGCATATTCATTTACATTTTAAACCAGAAGTTGAAGCGAATATATTTCGTAACGTTCCTGATGATATTCCACGTTACTATGGGAAGCTTGCTTGTCCGGCGCTATTAGTTACAGGGGAACATACAATGGTGTGTACTGAGCGTCGTATACGCCCATTTATTCGAGGGAATCATTTAGAGCACACTGTATTTTCTGGTGGCGGGCACATGTTTCCTCTTGAATCGCCAATTGAAACTGCCGCGTTAATCAATCAAACGATTGAAAAGTGGGAAGCAGCCCAATAAAAAATGAGGGCAAATTAACTTATAAAAAAACCAGACTAAGTCTGGTTTTTTTGGTTAGATAAAATGGTTATATCCCCACTTTAAGACCAAGCATTTCTCGGGTAACTAACACAACACCTTTGTCGGTGACTCGAAATCCTCTTGCCCTATCTTCATCATGATTATGTCCAATCACCATGCCTTCTGGCACGATGCAACCACGATCGATTATGGCTTTCTTTATCTTACAATTACGCTCAATTTCTACATCAGGTAGTAATACAGACTCTTCTATCTCACTAAAAGAATGCACGTGTACATTCGAGAAACACAAACTCTTGCGCACGGTTGCACCAGAAATAATACAACCACCACTGACCACTGAGTCAATCGCGGCACCACAGCGGTTATATTCTTCCCAAACAAATTTTGCTGGTGGTAATTGCTCTTGGTACGTCCATATCGGCCATTTTTTATCGTAAAGGTTAAGCGGTGGTTTAGGAGAAACTAACTCCATGTTGGCTAACCAAAACGAATCCAAGGTACCTACATCTCGCCAGTAGGAAACTTCTCCGTCTTCATTGGCAAACGGATAAGCGTAAACAGCATGTTCTTTGATTATTGAGGGGATAATATCTTTGCCAAAATCACGCTCAGAGCCCTCATTCTGTGAGTCCCTTTTCAGGTGCTCGAAAAGAAAGTCAGTATCAAAGACATAGTTACCCATAGACGCAAGGCAACGTGTTGGGTCGTTAGGTAATGGAGTAGGGTGCTCTGGTTTTTCTTCAAAACCTAAAATACGATAATTTTCGTCAACTGACATAACACCAAATGCACCTGCAGCTTCTTCGATTGGAACAGGCATACAGCTTACCGTCATCTTTGCACCAGACTCTACATGGTGCGCAAGAATATTCGCATAATCCATACTGTAAATATGGTCACCAGATAAAATCATGACATATTTAGGTATTTCATCACGAATGATGTCGATGTTTTGGAATACCGCATCGGCTGTGCCTTCGTACCAGTTACCTGATGAGCGCTGAGAAGCAGGTAAAATTTCGACAGATTCTCCTAATTCTTTTCTGAAGTGTCCCCAGCCCCTTACGAGATGACGGATCAAAGAATGGGATTTATATTGGGTCACGACGCCAATACGTTTTATCCCTGAATTTATACAGTTTGATAATGGGAAGTCGATGATTCTAAATTTCCCCCCAAAGTACAAAGCAGGCTTGGCCCGCCAGTCGGTCAATTCGTGAAGACGAGAACCTCTACCGCCAGCTAGAATCAGGGCGTAGGTTTCGCGGGTCAGGTTGCTAATATAACGAGGACTTGGATTGGGCATAACAATTGACTCCATTCTTATTAGATTTTTTTGTGACGTTCTCAGTGTATAGGTAAGACACAACAACGGAGTCTTATCTTTTTGACTTCCGTTCTGGTGAAACCCAGTGTGGCACGGGCTGGCTTTGATTTCAATTTGCTTATTGAGGAATTGACCTGCATTTTTAACATATTAGTAACTTAATTGTTATGAGCTTAAAAAGTCGTCAAATGAACAGTTTTTATTTTCTGAATTAATTATTTGAAGCTTGCTTTGAGTTAATCCTTATTTATGCAGCGATGTATGTATTTGAGAGTTTACTTGATTGGTCGTTTTTCTTCTCGTACTGTGCTGGTAAGTTATGGCATATTTTTGATTAATATAATTATTTTTCAAGATTTGAGTATATGTATTCCCGCTAAATCACGGGAAAGTGTTAAGTAAATGTTATATATTTCACACACTGTTGAGTGAGGAGCTGCGTCATGTTGAAAAAGTTAAGCTTGGGGATTGTTGCATTTTTGATTTTTATCATTCTGGTAGGTTGGTGTTTACCGTCAGATTTTAAGGTTGTCCGCACTATTAGAATCAATGCCCCAGCAAATATCGTCTTCGACAATATAAAAGATTTACGTCAATGGCAAAATTGGGGGGTGTGGTTTAAGCGCGATCCTAATATGCAAGTAGCTTACGCGGGCCCTGATGCAGCAGTGGGGATGAGTTCAACGTGGAAAAGTGAGTCCCAAGGGAACGGGGAAATGGAAGTTATTGCGCTTGAACAAGACCAGCGCTTTATTTACACGTTGACCTTCCCCGATATGGGAATGGGATCAACGGGTGAACTTACTTTGCGCGATAAGGACGGTGAAACTGTCGTTATTTGGCATGATTATGGTGACGTAGGTGGGAATCCTTTATTACATTACGTTGCTTTCTTTATGGATCGTATGATTGGCGAAGACTTACAGATGGGGTTAGAAAATCTGAAAGTTATATCAGAAGCAGAGTTTCTGCGATTGTGAAGCGGGGCTAGTATAGGTTCAATTTAGGTGGAGCCTGTCTTTTTTTAGTTGAACATATCTGATCCTCCCATTATGGGGTAAGAGCTAAAACAATTGGTTTGAGAGGTGATATGAGTCGATTTCCAACCCATGGCAGTGTAGAGCTTGATGTTGTTGATAATATTTTATTAGTCGAAGGCCAAGGACCATGGAATTTGGAATCCGTAATGGAGTCTGAAAAGCAAATGGAACCGATATTGAAAGAACTGAGCGGAAGTCGATGGGGTGCTTTGGTTGTGCTACATGGAGACCCAATTTATGTTCCTGACGCGGCAGCATTTTTATCAAAAGTGATACAAGCCCAAAAAGCATTGGGCAGGGTCGCAACGGCCATGGTCGTGGAGCAGTCAAATACTCCGGCGTTTTCAAAACGTCACTTGGCACAAGTATTTGATGACGCCGGCGAAAATTATCGTTTTTTTCCAGATACAAAGCAGGCTAAGTGGTGGTTAATACAGCAAATAATGAAGCTCTCAGATTAACTAGCTTATCTGTACTGACAGCGTAAAAACCGAGGTATCTTGTTTTCTAACTATGTTGAGCTAAGGCTTTGGCGACCTTTGAAGTCGAATCAATGCCTAATTTAGCACAAACATGACGACCAGCTTGGGTTAACAAAGTCAAATCTATTCCACTTGAAATACCCATGCCATTTAACATATAAACCACGTCTTCGGTGGCGACATTGCCCGATGCACCTTTCGCATACGGACACCCACCTAACCCTGCTACTGCGCTATCCACCGTATTAATACCAAGTTGCAGGGCAACTAAGATATTGGCTAATGCTTGGCCATACGTATCGTGAAAATGAACAGCAACTGCTGATTTAGGTACGATTTCTAATACGGCTGTGAGCATAGTTTGCGTTGCGATGGGCGTACCCACTCCGATAGTATCTCCCAAGGAAATCTCATAGCACCCCATGTCGAGAAGGGTCTTTGCTATCCTAGCAACGCTCTCTGGGGGGATATCCCCTTCATATGGACAACCTAAAACACAAGAAACATAGCCTCTAACTTTTATCCCTTGCGCCTTAGCCGCAGCTATAACAGGCTCAAAACGCTCGAGGCTTTCGGCAATAGAGCAATTAATATTCTTGTGAGAAAAGGTTTCAGATGCTGAGCCAAATATAGCTACTTCATCGGCCCCGGCTAACATAGCGCACTCAAATCCTTTTAAATTTGGCGTTAGTGCACTGTATGTCACCCCTTTTTCACGATGAATAGCGGAAAAGACCTGAGCTGAATCTGCCATTTGAGGTACCCATTTGGGTGATACGAAACTACCGGTTTCAATCATCGTTAAACCCGCTTTCGCCAACTCTTCGACTAAGGTTACTTTGGTAGCCAAATCAATATTTTGCTTTTCATTTTGTAATCCGTCCCTGGGGCCGACTTCAACAATTTTGACATGTTTAGGTAAACGGCTATTCACGATGAGGTCTCCTCATTGGCAATAAAGTCCAATAATGCAGCCCCACCGTCTACAAGTTCACCTGCTTGATAAAAGAACTCGCTTACTAATCCGTCTTGAGTGGCTTTAATGGCATGTTCCATTTTCATGGCTTCCATTATCATTAAGGTCTGTCCTTTTTTAACGCTTTGATTCGGCTCAACGAGTAGAGCGACAATCGTACCGTTCATTGGCGCAACAAAGGCACCGTGTTGATCACTGTCATCGTTCACCCCCAAGTCTTTTTGAACATGGGTAAATTTAGCCATTCCATGACTATGAAATACTGCATATTCATGTTCGATTTGGTTTATGGTGACACTTTCACTGTGTCCGTTGACGGTAGCGAGTAGTCGATTCCCCGCTATTTGCCCCTCACATCGGTATGATTGGCCGTGCAAATCAATCATAAACGTACCGTGGGGCGTAGACGTTTGATTATCTACTTGTATTCTTTGTACTTTGACTTCGTGCTCTTGATTATCTAGCAGAATAAAGTAGTTATTTACGTAAATATCGTTTGCGCGCCAGTCACAAATGAGGCCCCAAGGTGATTGACTATCCTGATTGTTTACTGAGGTGATAGGCTGCTCAGACAAAGACAAGTATATGGCCAAATTTAAGAGCTGATTTTTGCTGTCTACACTATTTTTTTGAAAAATTTTCTCGTGATGTTTTTCGATAAAGCTAGTATCAATTTCTTCATCTTTAAATGCTTGAGTATCGATTAAGCGTCGTAGAAACGGGATGTTGGTGGTAACACCGTCAATGCGGTATTCTCCAAGAGATTGACTCAATCGAGCTAAAGCTCTTTCACGGTCTGTATCCCATACGATTAACTTAGCGATCATCGGGTCATAGTAAACAGATACTTCATCACCTTGCACTACGCCGCTGTCTATCCGAACATGAGCGGATTCTTGTGGCGTTTCCAATAAATGCAAGGTACCCGTAGCGGGCAAAAATTCGTTGTCTGGATCTTCAGCGTAAATACGCGCCTCAAAAGCGTGACCATTAATGCATAATTCATCTTGAGTTTTAGGTAAGGTTTCATTGGCGGCAATACGTAACTGCCATTCAACCAAATCTTGTCCTGAAATCATTTCGCTGACGGGATGCTCGACTTGTAATCGAGTATTCATCTCCATGAAGTAGAATTTGCCATCAGTATCAAGCAAGAACTCTACGGTCCCTGCGCCGACATAATCAATTGCTTTTGCTGCTTTTAACGCTGCATCGCCCATGGCCGCGCGTAGGGTTGAAGACATTTTGAAGGCAGGTGCTTCTTCTATCACTTTTTGATGGCGTCTTTGCACAGAGCAATCACGCTCAAAGATATGCACACCATTACCATGATGGTCACAAAATACTTGAACTTCGACGTGGCGAGGTTGGGTCAGGTATTTTTCAACTAGCATGATATCGTCGTTAAAACTCGACATGGCTTCACGCTTTGCTGCCGCAAGAGCATCATCAAATTCGTCTGCGCTCCATACTTGGCGCATGCCTTTTCCGCCGCCACCGGCGGCGGCTTTAAGTAAAACAGGATAACCCATGTCGTCTGCGTGTTGTTTAATAAGCGCGGCTGATTGGTCTGCGCCATGGTAGCCGGGTACTAAAGGTACATTAGCTTGTTGCATAATATGCTTGGCTGCAGATTTAGAGCCCATCGCTTCAATAGCCTGAATTGGGGGGCCGACAAAAATGATATTATTGTCTGCGCAGGCTTTGGCAAAACCGGCATTTTCCGACAAAAATCCATAGCCTGGGTGAATAGCGTCTGCACCGGTTGCTATGGCAGCAGCGATGACCTTATCAATTCTCAGGTAACTCTGGTTAGATGGCGATGGACCAATATGAATGGCTTCATCAGCCATTTTGACGTGTAGTGCTTTACTGTCCGCGTCCGAATATAAGGCAACCGTTTGGATACCCATGCGCTTCGCTGTGTTAATAATACGACAGCAAATTTCGCCACGATTGGCAATTAGGAGTTTTTTAATCATGAGATATACCAATTAGGTCGACGTTTTTGTAAAAAGGCACCTAGACCTTCTTGGCCTTCGGTTGATACCCGCGTTTTAGCAATACGTTCGCTGGTTATATTCCTAAGGGCCTCGTCAGGAACACGATTTGCCACATCAAGTATCAACTGCTTGGCTGCAGATACAGCGTGAGGGCCATTTTTAAGTATATTATCTAACATGCCATCGATGGTGCTATCTAGCTCTTCTTCGGTGACACTTTCACTTAGTAAGCCGATGCGTCTGGCTCGGCGCGACGAGAATACTTCTGCTGTAACAAAGTAACGTCGAGAATTCCGTTCGCCGATCGCTTGAATGACATATGGACTTATAGTCGCGGGTATTAAGCCTAGCTTGACCTCACTTAAACTGAACTTGCTCAACTTACTGCCTACCGCCATATCACAGCAGGCGATTAAACCTACAGCGCCACCAAATGCAGCACCTTGAACCCTAGCAATAGTTGGTTTTGGCAGGGTATTAAGTGTGTGCAACATGGTGGCTAAATTGTTAGCGTCATTTAGATTCTGCTCATAGGAGTATGTCGCCATGCGCTTCATCCAGTTTAAATCAGCACCCGCGCAGAAACTTTTACCTGTCGCAGCAAGAATGACCGCACGTACCGTTTGGTCATTTCCAAGTTGCGTGAATATTTCGCTCAAACGAGCAATTAAAACATCGTCGAAGGCATTGTGTACCTCGGGCCTGTTAAGGGTAACGGTCGCCACTCCACGTGGGTCAATTTCACAGGTTACACAGTCTGTTATCGAATTTGATATTATTGGGTTATCCATACTCAGGCATCCTTACATTCTGAACACCCCAAACTGGGTGTCCTCGATGGCTTTATTTAAACTGGCCGAAATTGACAGCCCAAGTACCATGCGCGTGTCTGCGGGATCGATTACGCCATCATCCCAAAGCCGAGCTGAAGCGTAATAGGGGTGTCCCTGATGTTCGTAGGTATCAACGATAGGTTGTTTAAAGGTCTTTTCTTCTTCGTCACTCCAGGTCTCGCCTGCTCGCTCACGTTGTTCACGTTTTACTTGAGATAATACGCCAGCAGCTTGTTCACCGCCCATTACCGATATACGTGCGTTAGGCCACATAAACATAAAACGTGGGTCATAGGCTCGACCGCACATGCCATAATTACCCGCGCCGAAACTACCGCCAATTAGAACGGTAAACTTCGGGACGTTAGCACATGCAACAGCGGTTACCATCTTAGCGCCGTGCTTCGCTATGCCGCCCGCTTCGTATTGTTTACCGACCATAAAACCGGTGATGTTTTGTAAGAAAACAAGGGGGATTTTGCGCTGGGCGCAAAGCTCGATAAAGTGAGCACCTTTTTGTGCTGATTCACTGAATAAAATCCCATTATTAGCGACAATACCGACTGGATAGCCAAATATTCGTGCAAATCCGCAAATTAAAGTATTTCCATAAAGGGTTTTAAATTCGTCAAATTCAGAGCCATCAACCACCCGGGCAATGACTTCACGTACGTCGTAAGGCTGACGCGAATCTTTAGGGATAATGCCATAGATATCTTCTTTAGGATAAATAGGGTCTACGCTAGGCTTAACATCTAGCGTTAAAGGTTTAACGCGATTCAATCGGGAAATGGCATCTCGGGCGATATGTAATGCGTGCTGGTCGTTGTTGGCCAAATGGTCAACCACACCCGATGTTCTGCAGTGTACATCGCCACCACCTAATTCTTCAGCGGTGACGACTTCTCCGGTAGCGGCTTTAACTAAGGGCGGCCCACCGAGAAAAATAGTTCCTTGGTTTTTGACGATAATGGATTCGTCTGCCATAGCTGGTACGTATGCGCCGCCTGCGGTGCAACTACCCATTACGACTGCAATTTGCGGTATGTTTTGCGCTGACATGGTGGCTTGGTTGAAAAAGATACGGCCAAAATGTTCTCTGTCGGGAAACACTTCATCTTGACGGGGTAGGTTGGCGCCACCTGAGTCGACCAAGTATATACAGGGTAAGTTGTTCTGTTGCGCGATAGTTTGCGCGCGTAAATGCTTTTTCACGGTTAAAGGGTAGTAAGTTCCACCTTTAACCGTCGCATCGTTGGCGACTATCATACATTCGATGCCTGAGACTCGGCCGATACCTGCAATAACGCCTGCGCTGGGTACATAGTCGTCATAGACTTCCCATGCCGCCAATTGTGATAACTCTAAAAACGGGGAGCCAACATCAAGTAATTCGTCAATACGCACTCTGGGCAGGAGCTTGCCTCGATCGGTATGGCGCTTATTCGCTTTTTCGCCACCACCTTGTTTGATCAAACTGATTTTATCATTTAGATCATCGATTTGCGCCTGCATGTGCGCAGCATTATCTACAAACTCTTGTGATTTGGAATTTATTTTACTGATTATGCGGGGCACGGTATTGCTCCAAATTAATGGCCGTCAGGTCTACTGATGGCACTGTTTTGTAAAGTAACGTTTAACACGCGATGTGAGTTATATGCTTTTGAAGATTAAATTAAGCTGACTCTTTGAATAATTCGCGACCAATTAACATACGGCGAATTTCTGATGTTCCGGCGCCAATTTCGTAAAGTTTCGCATCACGTAGTAAGCGTCCAGCTGGAAATTCATTGATATAGCCATTGCCACCGAGTAGTTGGATGGCATCAAGGGCCATCTTGGTCGCTAATTCTGCTGAATATAGAATAACCGCAGCGGCATCTTTGCGGGTTGTTTCGCCCCGATCACATGCTCGTGCTACCGTGTATACATAGGCTCGGGCGGCATTCATTTGTGTATACATATCGGCAACCTTACCTTGGACCAATTGAAACTCCCCTATGGACTGCCCAAACTGCTGACGATCGTGAATATAAGGCACAACTAAATCCATGCAGGCTTGCATAATCCCAAGCGGACCACCTGATAGAACAAGACGTTCATAATCTAATCCGCTCATTAGAACGCGAACACCATCGCCTTCATTACGAATGAGGTTTTCAGCTGGAACAGGGCAATCAACAAAGACCAGTTCGCAGGTATTAGATGAACGCATGCCTAACTTATCGAGCTTTTGTGCCTGACTAAAACCTTCAGTGCCACGTTCAACGATAAAGGCACTCATGCCTTTTGAACCTGCGCTAAGATCAGTTTTAGCGTAAATCACAAAGGTATGAGCATCTGGTCCATTCGTGATCCACATCTTATTACCGTTAAGAATATAGTGATCGCCTTTTTTATCGGCGCGTAGTTTCATACTGACGACATCTGAGCCTGCGTTAGGCTCGCTCATAGCTAAAGCACCAATATGCTCTCCACTGACCAATTTAGGTAGATATTTTTCTTTTTGCGCGTCAGATCCATTTTTATGAATTTGATTAACACATAAGTTTGAATGAGCACCGTAGCTTAAGCCAATACCGGCAGATGCTCGGCTGACTTCTTCCATAGCAACCACATGCGCTAAATATCCCATGTTAGAGCCGCCATACTGCTCAGCAACCGTCACACCTAAAAGACCCATATCACCTAGTTTTGGCCATAATTGATTGGGAAAGCTATTTTCTAAATCTGATTTTTCTGCTAATGGTGCTATCTCACCTTGAGCGAAGTTATATACGTGTTCGCGTAACATATCGATGTCTTCGCCAAGGCCAAAGTTTAGAGTGGGGTAGGGGGCATTCATGCGATTTTTCCTTGCTTAATTGTGGTCAGTTCGTCTTTACAACGGGCTTCTACATCATCAAGCTCCATCATTAAGGCTTTAATATCTTCCAATTGTTGAGCCATCACGATACGTTTTTGCTCAGTCATACTCAGCATGGCCTCTAATTGCGCTTCTGAATTTTGATGACTGTCATATAAGTCAAATAGTGTCTTGGTTTCTGCTAAAGAAAAACCTAAGCGTTTACCACGAAGTATTAGCTTTAAACGTACCTTGTCTTTTTTCTTATAAACTCTATTTTGTCCATTACGCGTAGGGTTCAGTAGTCCTGATTCTTCGTAAAAACGAATTGAACGTGAAGTGATATCAAGCTTTTTTGCTAACTCACCTATCGTGTAAATTTTTTCGGTCATGGGTCGGCCTTGTGACAAAATTTTGGATTATCTGGTAAATATTTATTTCTTCAGGCTTTACGTTAACGTAAAGTGCAAGTTAACGTAAAGGTAAAGTATGAGTTACAATTCGTCAACATTGAAATGCGAAAAAAATTGAGTCTGGTTCAAAAACCTTATCTCACTAGCTCTCAATGTTTCAAAAGCGATAGTAAATTAACGTGTCATATATAAACTAAGTTGATAAAAATAGTCCATCATCGATAGGAGAAGAGCAAAATGAGTAACGATACAGTGGTAATTGTAAGTGCGAAACGCACCCCCTTAGGTGGATTCATGGGCGGGTTGTCGGCACTCAGTGCCTGTGATTTAGGAGCGAGTGCCATTCGCGCTGTGTTAGATGAAGCCGGGGCAAATAGGCCGGTAGTAGATGAAGTTATTATGGGCTGTGTTTTGCCAGCTGGCCTTGGCCAAGCCCCCGCACGTCAGGCGAGCATAAAAGCGGGTCTTCCTCTAGCAAGCGGTGCAATTACTCTTAATAAAGTATGTGGCTCTGGCATGAAAGCGGTGATGTTAGCCCACGACTTGATCAAAGCGGGCAGCGCTAAAGCCATTGTCGCTGGTGGTATGGAAAGCATGACTAACGCCCCTTATATATTGCCAAAAGGACGTCAAGGCTATCGTATGGGCCATGGTCAAATGCTGGATCACATGATGTTAGATGGACTTGAGAATGCTTATGATGGCAAAGCCATGGGGTGTTTTGCTCAATCCAAAGCTGATGAGGAAAATATCACTCGAGAGCAAATGGATGAGTTCGCGTTAAGTTCACTGACAAAAGCCAATGATGCTATTGCTAATGGATTATTTAAAGACGAAATAACGCCTGTTACCATCGCGTCTCGCAAAGGTGAGGTTGTGGTTGAAAATGATGAAGGGCCAGGTAATGCACGTCCAGAGAAAATACCTTCACTTCGCCCTGCATTTACGAAAGACGGCACAGTGACCGCCGCTAATTCAAGTTCTATATCTGATGGTGCAGCTGCGTTATTAGTCATGAGTGAGTCAGAGGCTAAAGCGCAAGGCTACTCACCGTTGGCTCGTATTGTTGGGCATAGTTCAAATGCTATAGAACCAGAAAACTTTACTGTGGCACCAGTAGGCGCAATGGAAAAGCTATTCGCCCAAACCGGTTGGTCAAAAGATGACGTTGATTTATTTGAGATTAACGAAGCTTTTGCCATGGTGACTATGCTCGGTATGAGTAAACTGGATATTGATCCCGCTAAAGTTAACGTAAAAGGTGGAGCATGCGCTTTAGGTCATCCCATTGGCGCATCAGGTGCACGTATTATCGTGACTTTATTACATGCTATGAAGCAACGTGATTTGAAAAAAGGCGTTGCTGCTATTTGCATCGGTGGCGGTGAAGCAACCGCAATTGCATTTGAAATGCTCACCTAACGTAGCATAGCGGTTAATTAAACAGATGGCGTATCGGCGCCATCTTGTTATTGTGTTTTTCTTCCTGTAACGCTTTGTATAGTATCGTGATAAATTAGTTTTAATATCGAAAATATAACTGATTAAACCGTTATGTTATTTGGTGATCTTGCGCTATGGAAATCATATGAAATTTATACATCTCAGCGTTTTTGTTATTTTAAGCGGTTTATTAGGTGCATGCGCATACCATCCTTCGGCGCAAAAGAGTGCAAACGAAAAATTGGTTTTGGCGTCGGCCAAAGCGGATACAAGTAGGCTTAATAACGTCAGTTTTGAGCAAGTTTTAGCGCTTGAAACTAGTATGCTCGATGCTGGAACTGATCACAGCATGCAATTGGCATATGGCAATTCACCATTGCAATACGGCCGTTTGTACTTGCCAAAAGTGAGTGATGTAGACGGAGAACATAATAAAGCGCCGTTGGTTGTATTCATTCACGGAGGATGTTGGTTGAATGCTTATAATATTGATCATAGCGCTGCATTTAGCCAATCATTAGCGCAACAAGGTTTTGCGGTTTGGTCGCTTGAGTATCGGCGTACTGGAGATATTGGGGGAGGTTGGCCGGGTAGCCTCAATGATGTACTCAAAGGCGTGAGTTTTACCCAATCATTTAAAGATTTTCCTATTGATTTGAAAAATATTGTGCTCGTTGGCCATTCTGCCGGCGGACACCTAGCTTTATTAGCGAGCTCACCCGAAAGAAATTTATTTAAGGGTGATGAACGGGTTAAAGGCGTGATTGGGCTGGCAGCAATTGTTGATGTCGTTAACTATTCTAAAGGACAAAACAGTTGTCAAACTGCCACATCTGCTTTTTTCGGTGGAGACGCCGATCAAAAACAAAATGCCTATCGGTTAGGCTCGCCTTTGTCTTACCCTTTGCTTGGAAATACCCTTTTATTACAAGGTGATGCCGATACTATCGTAGATATAGAACAGGCAAGTAGCAGTGGTTTGACCTATCAAGTTGTGGCCGGCGCAGGGCATTTTGATTGGATCCATCCGCAGACTAATGCGTATCAAATATTTTTATCTGCTTTAGTAAGTCGAGTCAATAATCCATGAAAGCTGTAAATTATGAACAAGTAGAACAATGGGATTTAGACGATCCACTGGCATCCAAGCGCCTAGCTTTTTCGTTGCCTGATAACATAGTTTACCTAGACGGTAACTCTTTAGGAGCCATGCCCAGTGGTGCAAAGTTACGCGCTAACGCCGTGCTGGACGAGCAATGGGGTAATGATTTAATCACCAGTTGGAACAAGCATCACTGGATAGATCTACCGCTAACCGTGGGGGGAAAAATAGCTCCGCTCATTGGTGCTGCACCGGGTCAAGTAGTGTGTTGTGATTCTACCTCTATCAACTTATTTAAAGTGCTCAGTAGTGCGCTTGAATTACAAAAATCACGTTCAGTGGTTTTGTCTTTAGCGGGTAATTTTCCAACTGATCTATATATGGTTGAAGGCTTAGCTTCAGTGTTGGGCGAAGATGCATGTCGCTTGCAGCTTGTTGATGAGAGCGCACTAGAAAAAGCGTTAAATGTCGACGTTGCGGTATTGATGCTCACCCAAGTCGATTTTCGGTCGGGGCGATTGTTAAATATGCAGCACTTGACTCAGTTAGCTCATGAATATGGTATTTTGGTTATATGGGATTTAGCCCATAGTGCTGGCGCATTGCCAATCGAATTAGACGCTTGTGAAGTTGATTTTGCTGTGGGTTGTGGTTACAAATATTTGAATGGTGGGCCAGGTGCGCCTGCTTTTTTGTACGTGGCACAGCGTCACCAAAAAAATGTGACTCAGCCCCTTAAAGGGTGGATGGGTCATAAACATCCATTTGCATTTTCTACAGGCTACGAAGATGCAGGCGACATCAGCCAGTTTCTATGCGGTACGCCAAATGTGATATCCATGAGTATTTTAGATGCGGCTCTAGATGTGTTTACGGATGTCAGTATGTATTCATTACGTGAAAAATCAGTGGCACTTAGCGAACTATTTATTACTCTGGTAGAAGGCAAGTCAAGTTTGAGCGAGTTATATTTGGTGTCACCAAGGGATGCTAATTTAAGAGGAAGTCAACTTGCCTTTCGTCACGAACATGCTCATGCAATCTGCCAAGCATTAATTCAACATGGGGTAATTGCTGATTTTCGCGCGCCAGACATTTTGCGCTTTGGATTTACGCCGCTGTATTTGCGTTATCACGATATATTGAAAAGTACCGATATATTAGCCAATATAATTAGTCAAAAAATTTATCAACATCCTCAGTTCAATCTTCAACAAAAAGTAACGTGAATCGATTCTATGCAA
Source organism: Paraglaciecola sp. 20A4 (assembly GCF_011378905.1). Lineage (GTDB taxonomy): Bacteria > Pseudomonadota > Gammaproteobacteria > Enterobacterales > Alteromonadaceae > Paraglaciecola. The sequence goes on from NZ_WTPY01000018.1 coordinate 70,221, forward strand.
GTTTTGCGATTTAGCTCAGCTTCCACGGTGACGTTGCGTTAGGCAATATCATCTAATAGCTCGCGGATTTTAGTATAACGATTTTCTTGCTCATCGTTTAATACGGCGCTTTCAACAGTTTTAACGCAGCGTTGAATGGTCTTTTTATACGCTTCGTCACAGTGTAGTTGCTTGATAGTGAGGACTTGTAATAAATTCAATGCGATGGCTGAATTTTTAGGCATTAAGGTAAATGCATCAACGAAAGTGTGGAACGCGCTATCTATATCACCTTCTTGAAAACGCTGAACGCCTGAATTATTTAGCTCTTTTGAACTCAGTTTGATACGGCCCTTTTCAACTTTTTCTTGCTCTATGTAGTGTAAGAAAATTCCACTACTTTGGTCATTTTCGTCACAACGACGAGCTATCTCAAGCAGTATTTCCTGACTGCGTGCATGTAAGCCAATTTCGTGGAATGCTTTAGCTTTATCGAGTAATGCTTCTATAGATTCGTTTTCCCAATTTTCATCATCTAATTGTCCAAGTAGCGACTTAGCATTATCTTTTTCATCTGCCAAATACAACATCCGAGCACTGATCACATTGATTTGATCTTGCATATCGGCCTTCGGAAATGCCTGGCGGAGTTGACGAATATATTCATTCGCTTGTTTAACAAGGGCTGCAGTTTGTTCTTCGTCCGCGGTCATGGCGTAATCAATACCCGCTCTAGCGACATTTAAATAATGTTCTGGCATGTCATGAATGGAGTTTTTGGCAAACTTTACGATTTTTTTTGCCGCTTCAAACTGGATATGATAATCATGTGTGATGCGCGAAAGATCTAATGCTGTTTTATGCCGTCTAATGTTCCTTGGTGATATTTCCGAAGCCATTAGAACGCATTCTAATGCGGTATCAAAGTCACCTTGTTTGATTTGTAAAGACATCAGCAAGTCATATGCAGCAAGCTGAGACTCGGGCTTAAAAGCGAGACGTAGAACGAGTTTCTCTGCCGCTTCATCTTCATTCAAAAAAAGATGGGTTTTGACTAAACCCAATTGTGCCCAAGTAAATTTTTGTACGTTCAATATGGCTTGATAAAAGACCTTTGCTTGAGAGTATTGCCCACAAGCTTGTAAAATTTCACCTTTTATCTTTAAAGCCAGTGGAAAAAACTCGGAGTGTTTGGGTTCGCTTAAAAATATTTCTATTTCAGACAACGCTTTGGGGAACTGTTTTTTTTCTATGCACCAATAAATATTTTGTAACGCTCGTTTACGACTTAGTATCCGAGTAAGACGGCGATCTAATTCTTTAACGGTAAACGGCTTCGCAAGGAAGTCATCAGGTTGCAGTTCGACAATACTTTGTACTAAATCGGCTGTGGTATCTGCACTAATAAAAACAAATGCAGTACTGGGAGGTAACTCCCCATTACGATTAATTTCATCGTAAAAGTAATAACCATCTTGCTCGTGTTTGAGGTTATAAGAACACACGATAAGGTCATAGCGTTGATGACGTATCTTATTAAGGGCAAGATTTACCTTGTCCACATAGGTAATGTCACTAAAACCTAGCTCTTCCAGAGAATATTTCATGTATCCCTTCGCGAGAACCTGATCGTCAACGATCAGTACTTTGGTTTCTTTAGCAATCAGTGGGTTCATGTGAACAACTCAAAATGTTGATTATTAAAGGTTATCGTATTTTTACATAGAATTATAAGTACAAATCATAATCTTGAGAGAAATTTTATATAGTTAGCTTACATCGTTTATAAAAATTAACAAAGTGAGTGCAATGAGGACGGTAGCTAGAGCAGAATCGTAAGATAAATTTATGGCGTTTTAGCTTGGGCAAAATGAGCCAAGTTGTTCATCAAGGATATAATGCAGACTAGGATTTTTGTGAAAAACGATGCTGATTGCAGAATATCCAATGCGAATAAAATTATTTTAGATTAAATAAAAAAGAGAATATAACAAGAACTGGTGGTCGCTACATGGCTTGAACCACGTCGCCTAGGCTTTTGTAAAGAGCGGCGATGCTCTCCCAACTGAGCTAAGCGACCATATATGGAAATGTTAAATGGTCTGGAGAAAAACCCACTGTCGGCGGATATTGCCTATTCTTATGGCTTACATTTAGTCAGAACCAAACAAATCGAGCAAGCCGTTGAATATTTTATGAGTGCCATGTTGTTAGATACCTCAAATGCGCAATTGGCTTATACTTATGTACTGGCCATGGATGGGAACAATCAATCTCAGGCCGCTTTATCAGAATTGAAAAGGCTAATTCCCCAGTATAAACAACAACAGCAGCTTGTTGAATTAGGTATGTATTTATCACAAAAGCTGAATTCAAGAGTCAGTTTCCAAAGGTTTTTGAAACAGCTGAATAATCATTAAACCATTATGATCATCAGTATCGATGATTAAGTGGGGATAGTTAGAGAAGCGCTAGGAAAAGGGAATAACTCAAAACACCATTTTTATGTTGTTCTCGTATCAAGGGACTTTTTTGATTACGTATGTCGCTAAGAGTCGCTAGCCTGACTTGTGGATTATTCAGACCAGTAGAGCTTAATTCATCAGCATCAACCCGCTGGCGAATATGATCCCTGTGACCAGAAAAATAACCACGGTATAGCCCATTATTGCCCGCAGGTGCAGACCCGCTATAGCCAATAATGGAATGGTCCAAAACGGTTGGATCATATTTGTCCATTGGTCCCCATAGGCGACTGCTAAAACAATTTTTGCGTGTTCGACACCTAGTTGGTTAGCAGCGTCAATAAATATTGGCCCCTGTACCGCCCATTGCCCACCACCTGATGGAATGAAAATGTTGACCAGTCCAGCCGAAAAAAAGGCGGCGAGGCTTAATGTCTCGGCGGTAGCGATTGAGACAAAGCCGTCTGAAATTACGTTGACTAACCCTGTGCCGATCATCATTCCCAAAATACCTGCATAGAAAGGGTACTGCAGAATAATAGGGCCGACTGTTTTACTGGCGCTTTCTATCAATCGCACATAGTGCAGTGGCGAGCGTGCTAGCAATAAGCCCGCGCCGACGAATGACCAATTGACTATGTCGAGGGTTAAAAAGAAACCTTGCTTATAAAAACTATAAGCTATGTAAGCCAGCAATGAGGCTCCGAGTGCACTGGAGAGTAGTCGCATCGCCTCCAGCTTTTGCGCTGGTGTATCGTGATTTGGTTCTGATAATAATGAATTTTCATCTTGCTTAAGCAAAGAGATATCAATTTCTACGATTTCTTTGTCGTGTGGCCTCATCATTGGGCACAGAAATGTCACTGCTAACAACGTAATCACGGCGAGAATACCGTTCTCGATAGTAAATATGGTTTCGGTTATTGGCAGTATGCCCATTGTACTTTCTAGTGAATGTCCGGGGGTTGCTACAAACAGAGCCGCTGATGCTGAGTAACCCATGTGCCAAATGACAAATCCGCCGTAGGCTGAGGCTACCAGTAAAGGGTAGTGGACACGCACTCCACGCTTTTGGCATTCTATGGCAACCTGTCTTGCAACCATGGCTCCGACAATTAACCCCAGTGACCAAGCGATTAGAGAGCCGACGCCAGCACTAAATACGACCAATGCGTAAGCGGCAAAGCCGCTCTTGGGAAGGGAGCCAATAGTGCGTAACAATCTTTGCACCTGATCAGTATGAGCCAGTGCATGTGCTGCCAGTAAGGTAATGCTCAACTGCGCCGTAAAAGCAAGTAACATGGGTAGACCATTCCCCCAAGCTGTGAGCGCTGAAGCGGGGGGGGGCATCAGTAAATATTAATGCGCAGAAAAAAGTGAGCCCAGTCATTAGTATTGCAAAGATGAAAGGGTCAGGATAGTAGCGTTCTGCAAATAGAGTGAAGGGGTTAATTAGCCATAGTGGGATCTTCATACTACTGGATGCCTCTTATTAAGTCGTTTTCAGTCGACGGCGATAGCTAGTATTGCGTGAGTATATAGATAACAATAACTATATTAGTGCCTAATAGGATCTTTGGCGATCCTATTAGGCGAGGGCATTACGGAGACCTAGTCTGCAAACTGACGAATAATGGCGCCTAGTGTTTCTTTGGCATCGCCAAATATCATATGAGTATTTGGTTTAAAAAACAGCGGGTTGTCAATTCCTGCAAAACCCGATGCCATACCACGTTTAAGTACAAACACGTTTTTGGCCAGATCTGCATTAATTACCGGCATACCGTAAATCGGGCTGCCTTTCATTTCCCGAGCTGCTGGGTTAACCACATCATTTGCGCCAATGACCATAGCCACATCGAAGTTCTCTATACGTTTGTTGATGTCATCCATCTCAAATAAATGTTCGTAGGAGACATCTGCTTCAGCCAATAGCACATTCATATGCCCAGGCATACGGCCAGCTACTGGGTGGATGGCGTAGGCGACTTCTGCACCATTTTCTTCAAGTATGGTTTGTAGTTCTTTCATTGCGTGTTGCGCCTGAGCTACCGCCATACCGTATCCAGGGATCACCACTACAGATTGAGCGGCTTCGAGCACGTAGTACGCGTCGTCAGCTGACATGGCTTTCACTTCACCTTCGATCACCATATCTGAACTTGTGACTGGCATAAAACCGGAGAAAAGCACATTGCTTAGGGACCGGTTCATAGCTTTACACATAATGTTGGTGAGTATAATACCACTGGCCCCTACTAATGAACCCGCTACGATCAACAAGTTGTTTTGTAGGGCAAAACCGGCAGCACAAGCAGCCAGACCTGAATAACTGTTAAGCAAAGAGATAACCACGGGCATGTCTGCACCACCAATAGGCAAGACTAACATCACACCAAATAGTAAGGTCAAACCCAAAGCGATATACAGAACCATATCGGGCTCAAGTGCTGTTTCGGGACGAGCCACAAACAGATAACCTATGCCAATAATGGCCAGTACGATCAACACATTAACTATTACCTGGCCAGTGAAAGTAATCCCTCGGCCGGGAATGCGTTCACTGAGTTTGGCCCAAGCGATTAAACTGCCTGAAAAGGTTACGCAACCGATAAGTAGCGCTAGAAAGGTTACAAGCAAGACAAAAGTAGATAGCGCTACGCCAATTTGAATCGTTGCCCAGGCGACAAACACACTGCCTAAGCCCCCAACGCCGTTTAGTAAAGAAACCATCTCTGGCATATCGGTCATGGCTACCAAGCGCGCGGCAAAAAATCCTACGACAGCTCCAGCTAACATGGCAATGGCAATCCATTGAAAGGTCACTATGCTGTTGTCCAAAAGAGTGACTACTATCGCTAGCAGCATACCCAATGATGAAAGTAAATTCCCTCTGCGAGCCGTACCCGGATGTCCGAGCAATTTCAAACCAAAAATAAACATGGCTGCACAAAGTATATAGGTAAAATTAATTAATAAATCTGTATTCGAAGTTGCGTCTAACATCATATTCACCTATTTCTTTTTCTTGAACATGGCAAGCATACGATCTGTGACCATATAGCCACCTACAACATTGATGGTCGCCAAAAAAACCGCAAAAGCACCCAAATACATTGAATATTGACCTAGGGACTCATTACCCGCCAAGGCCAATGCTCCAACCACTGTGATCCCGGAAATCGCATTGGCTCCTGACATCAACGGTGTATGCAAGGTTGCTGGTACTTTGTGGATCAGCTCAAAACCAATAAAAATTGACAGTAATAAAATAAATAACAGATATACGCCTTCCATTAGGCCACCCCATTTTTGTTTGATTGTTGTTTTTGCGAGTCGTAAAAATCACTGATCATGGTATTCACCACTTTTCCTTGATAGGTAATAATGCAGCCAGACTGCACTTCATCTTCAATATCTAAGGCAAAAAGGTTGTCGTCTTTTGACCAAAACTCACTGATCAGGTTATATAGATTGCTGGCGTACATTTGGCTAGCATGTTTGGCTACACCGTTCGCCCAAGCTCCTGTGCCAATTATATTGACGCCGTGAATGCTGACAGTTTCCCCGGATACACTGCCTTGAACGTTACCGCCACTTTCAGCTGCCATGTCCACAATTACGCTACCTGGGCGCATCAAAGCAATCGTTTGTGTATCAATTAGTACCGGAGGTTTGCGTCCAAATAACTGAGCTGTAGTAATCACGATATCTGAATCGGCGATGCATTTAGCTTGTTCTCTTTGCTGAATGGCCATTTGCTCTGGGGTAAGTGCCTGAGCATAACCTTGGCCAGTTTCACCTGTTTGGCCTAAATCGATATCCAGGAATTTGCCTCCCAGTGAACGTACCTGTTCGGCTACCACTGTCCGAGTATCAAAAGCGGTAACACTGGCACCTAAACGTTTAGCGGTCGCAATCGCTTGCAAACCTGCTACGCCAGCACCAATAATAAACACTTTAGCGGGTTTCAATGTGCCCGCAGGTGTCATCATCATAGGTAGTACACTGGGTAAGGTATTGACGGCTTGCATGACCATCACATAACCCGCCAGACTGGCTTGAGAACTTAATGCATCCATTTTCTGACAACGGCTGATACGGGGAATCATTTCCATACTAATGCTGGTTACACCTTTGGCACATAGCGTGTCTACAAAACCTGGTTCATTAAAGGGGTCAAGATAACTAACAATCAAGGCGTCCGACTTGATTTCGTTAACGTCCTGGGCGCTAAGTTTATGTAAACTCAATACAATGTCACCTTGTTGCAAAAGTTCACTACGGTTAGCTACAACTTTAGCGCCCGCTTCTACAAACTGTTCATCAGATATATTAATGTGTTGGCCTAGGCCTGCTTCAATCAGCACATCTGCGCCGAGTAATTTGTAAGCTTTAACGTTGATTGGCAAAAGTGCACAACGTTTTTCGCCCGATTTCATTTCCGCTGGAAATACAATAATAGCCATAGGCCCTCCAAGTTTTTTACAATTTGACTTATAACAGTGCGCAAACTAAGCATTGTTTTGAGCTAAATGATGTGTTCAACATTTTTCACACACCCCAGTTAAGTGACTTGTGTCATTTAGCCTTTTTTGGGTTCGTACTAATTCGGGTTTTGACAGCCAAAGTATGAATGCAGTCTGAGGCTGTTTTAGAACATCGAGGTGTCAAGATGTTCTGTTGTATTTTTTGCTAATGCACTAAAGAGTCATACCTCCATCAACAACAAGCTGATGTCCAGTGATGTACGCTGCTAGTGGCGAAGCCAGAAAAACTACAGCGCCTGCTATATCATTCGGTGTGGCGAAGCGGGGAATAGGGTTGGTTTTCCCAAATTGCTCCTGCTGTTCGGCACTTGACTGATTAACTGTCAACTTTGTGGATACCATGCCCGGAGCAACGCTGTTAACGCGAATACCTTTGCGCCCCCATTTCATGGCTAAAGATTTGCCCAATTGCACCAGACCGGCCTTACTTGCGCTATATGCAGGATTGTTAAAAGCAGGGCGGATAGCCACAACCGAGTCCAGATTTATGATATTGCCTGAGCTGGCTTCCAATAAAGGATAAAATTCCGTGCACAACTGCATCGCGCCAGTCAGGTTGATGTTTATAATTTTCTCAAAACCTGCTCGTTCAAACTCTTGTTTTTTCCATAATACCGAGCCGACGCAATTAACCAGTACATCTACTTGCTTGAAATTAGATGCAAATTTCGCAATGGCTTTCTCGTCTTGCAGATCAAGCTGATAGTAATCCATACCGCTAAAGTCGTTATCGTAATTTTCGACAGTTCTGGTGCCGGTAATGCTTACTTTAGCGCCCAATGTAAGGAACATAGTTGCGATACCATAGCCGATACCGTCAGAGGCACCACAAACAACCACATGCTTATTGGCAAAGTTAAGTTTATCGAGAGGACTAGTCATTTGTTTCTCCATCAATGTATAAATGCTATTTATTAGGGGGTAAACATCGCGTTTAAGATCCCGTCTTCAAGTACGTCAAATAATCTACTGGCATTTCAGTAAATGACTAAGATTGCTCGATTAACTTATGTGCACGCTCTAGTAATCTAAGTGTTGTTCCATGTAGCATTTCAGCGACATTTTTTGGTGCTTTTCCAGCACAGTATCTAACGTAAGTTCCTTCAAGAATGATGGCCAATTTAAAGCAGCCTAATACTCCGTACCAAGAAATATTCCGAAGATCACGTATAGAATTCTCACCGTAGTGTTTGATTAATTCTTCTATGCTAGGGAAGCCATTTATATCCAGTCCACCCAATGGCAGCGTTTCTTTACCATCTGGCTCTGGCCACGTTGCCATTATCCACCCCAGATCAATTAGGGGATCACCAATTGTGGCAAGTTCCCAATCAATGAGAGCTGCGATTTCGGGGCTGTCATTGGCAAACATGACATTACCTATGTGTGCATCACCATGAATAATGCCGGGTATAAATGTGTCTGGGCAATTATTTTCTAGCCATTTTGCAATAACATCGATGCCTACTGTTTTATCCAGCCCTGGCCAAGCCTCAACTTTTGCGTAAGATTCTAATTGCGCTAACCAGCGTGGTACTTGACGCTTAAGGTAGCCATCGGGTTTACCAAAACTTTCCAAGCCGACGGCTTTGTAATCGACTGCTCCTAGTTTGGCCAGTGATTCTATATAAGACAGTCCCATCCTGTGCTTTACTTTGCTATTTGAGTGATGGAATTCAGGCAGTCCATTGATCGCATTAAAACCGATTATGGGTTTCATCAGATAAAAACTAGCGCCTAGAACATCAGTCTCTGGACACGAGGCGATAAAACCAGGGTGTGGCACATCCGATCCAGCCAGGGCCGCGAGTACCTGCGCTTCACGCTGCATGGTTTTATTTGAATTGTCACGGCCATGAATGGGCGGGCGACGCAACACATAAGAGGTGTTACCTCTTTCGAACTGCATAAGAATATTCTGCGTGCCGCCAGTCAAAAGCCGTGCATTTTTAAGCTCGCCCTGTTCTAGTCCTTGCGTATCCATCCAATCTGATAGTGCATTTAAATCTATTAGTTCTTGAACTGTAGGCAAAATTTCTCTCCGCTGTGTTTGTCCAGATAAGGTATGATCTTGTCTGTTTCCAAATTTAGATATAGGAATATATTTCTATTGTAATACAATGAGTCAATATAACAAGCGGGAGTTTGCTTAAGGAAATTATTATTGATAATGCAATGTTATTATCATTCCTATTATAAGTATGATTGTTATCGAATAGTTCCACTCTCGTTTTTAGTAGAGCTAATAAATACATTACAAATTTTAGGCCGTTAGTTTGTTGGCATACGTTGAGACCTAGGTTGAATTCGTTTTTATTTATCAGAACTCAATGCGCCGTCAACATCACAGGAAGTGAGTGCGGCGCCATTGTTATGTGAGTGATTTAACCAATGAAGTATTGACTACAATGGGAGTTCATTGAGACTTTATTTGTAACGTTAAGGCTCTTCGCTATAGCGTTGGATTATTTGTTTACCTAAGGCCATCTGGTGTACTTGATCAGGGCCATCTGCTTGGCGGCACCAACGGGCGTAATTGAATGCTTCTGCCATGCAAAAGTCTTCAGTAAGACCTCCTGCACCGTGCATCTGCATACAACGGTCGATGAGATTCTGTACCAATAAAGGCACTGTGGTTTTGCTCGCAGCGATTAAGTCCAACGAATTTAGAGGACCCACTTTATCCATCTTGTCACATGTTTTAAGCACCAGTAAACGCGCCATTTCTATTTCAGCAAAACATTTAGAAATGTCTTCTCTTATTGATTGATGTTTACTGAGTGGTCGGCCGAATGTAGTACGTGATACAGCACGTTTACAGGCTAATTCAAGCGAGCGTTGTGCTGCACCTATTAAGCGCATGCAGTGATGTATACGGCCAGGTCCAAGACGACCTTGAGCTATTTCAAAACCACGTCCTTCGCCAAGTAGAATATTGCCAATAGGTACACGCACATTAGTAAAGTGTACCTCTGCATGTCCTAACGGGGCATCATCGTATCCTAGGGTAGTTAGCGGACGGACAATTTCTACTCCTTGTGTGTTTTTGGGTACTAAAACCTGGGTTTGTTGCTTATGCCTGTTAGGATTTTCTGGATCGGATTTACCCATAACAATAAAAATTTGTGTTCGCTCGTACATCGCATTGGTAATAAACCACTTACGACCATTTAATACCCATTCATCACCTTCACGTTCGATGCTGAGTTCAACGTTGGTGGCGTCAGAACAGGCATTTTGAGGCTCTGTCATGCAGTAACAAGAGCGAATTTCGCCAGCTAAAAGTGGCGTAAGCCATTGCTTTTGCTGTTCTTCGTTCGCGTACTTCATGAATACTTCCATGTTCCCTGTATCGGGAGCATTACAGTTAAATACTTCGGGAGCCCAGATAACGCGGCCCATTATCTCTGCCAGTGGTGCGTAATCGAAATTACTTAGTCCGTCGTGGTCGCAAAATTGAGAGAGGCTAGGGGGGATAAATAAGTTCCATAGACCCGCTTCTTTCGCTTTTATTTTTAACTCATCCATTAGCGGGATTGCCGCAAAACGATTATCTGCATTATGCAGGTACTCAGCGTAGGCTTTTTCGTTAGGATAAATATGTTCATCCATAAAAGCGCTAAGCTTTTCCTGAAGTTGTTGCGATTTTTGTCCAAATTCAAACATGTTCCATCTCCAATGAGTTGCTGTGTTACAGCCTGAGGCTGTTATATTGCAAATTGTATTACAATACTACATGAATTGAAATCTACAATATCACGACACCTGAGCCGACAATCAGGTTATTGAAGTTGTTTGGCTAGAATTATCTCGATGTGAATTCGCCTAAGTTACCCTGAAAAATAAAAGGATTGCTATCACCGTTTATAACAGCTCGCCTGACTAGTCTCATAACTAACAAGTAGTTTCTCGCTTCACGCACTGAATATAGGTCATATTCGAAAAAGGCCACGCTACTGTAATCATTGAAATATCCTTGTCAGGAAGCGAATAATATTCACCAGCCAAGTTTATTCGAATAGAAAGGTTTTTTAGGCGCTGCAGGAATATCGCTACTCGATATTATTCTTTTGGGCTGCATGGAAGTACCTGATGCTGATGATTAAAAAGCATCAGGGTCTTTTCACTTTCTGTTTTCTTTAGTGGCAGTTGGTGAGTAAGCAGACAGGTCTTTTCTTAATTGTGACGTTAGCTCACTTGCGCTTTCGCCGGCGCTAAAGATATATCTATCGGGGCGAACAAGCACATTTTTAATGTCATTTTTGGTGAAGAAATCAAACAACTTGCCATCGAAATCTCTGAAATCCTTGCCAATGATGAAGGTTTTACCACCAAGCACATCGGTAAACCAAGTTATATCTTCTGCAGCTTCGCCGCTATCAGCCTGAATCTGAATAAGAGTAAACCCGTTGCCAGTGACTTCGTCTAACAAAACCCGTTTGCCTTCATGGGTCAAAACATGAGGTTGGATCATCAAGTGTCCTGACAACGTATGATCACCGATAAATCCTTTAATATACGGAAATCGATGGCTGGTCTTGCTAGCTTTTTCCACCATCGCTTTTGGAAAAATGCGTCCTAAGAAAAATACACAACTACGCTTAAACTGATCTAATTTCGACGTTGTACTGATCAGCTCGCCGCTGTTTGCAGCTTGTTCAATTACTTGCCTACAGTTTTCCCAACGTTCTTCTTCATAGGTGTTGAGGAAGGTGTCGTTGGCTAAGCCGCGAAATATCAAATCAAGCTTGAAGGCGAGATTGGCGGAGTCACGGACGCCCATATTCAGTCCTTGCCCTGAGAAAGGGGGGGTACGGTGCGCTGCGTCACCCGCGACAAAAACACGGCCTTTACGCCAAGCCTCAGGCATCCCCGCGTAGAAGTTATAAGGAGCGATGCGTTGAAACTCAATCGAACTGATGTCAATGTATTCTGAAATCAGTTTTCTCGCATCGTCTTCGTTGAATGTTTTTGCGATTTCTTCGGTGACTTCACAATCGAAGCGTAGATGATTATGAAATCCTTTCACATAGACAATAGCTGAGTCAGGCCCGCACCTATATTCCCCTTGAGGAAGGATCGAATGCCACAAGGCATCGTCATGAACAGTAATGTCGATTACGATCCATTTGCGGCTGTAGTTCATATCAATACGCTTTGCGCCAATATACTGTCTGCAAAGACTTTGTCCACCGTCTGCACCGATTATATATTGACCAGTGAACTCGGAAATCTCGTTTGTGTCGATATTGCGAGCCTTCAACTTGGCTAAATTTCTTGTGCCGTCGACATCGGAAACCTCGTACCCTAAAAAGGCATCGACGCCTTCGTCTAATTTGAAGTCATCTCGAAGAAGTCGCTCTAACCCAGGTTGATGTATCATCATACCCATGGGGGGATAGCCGTATTGTCCTTCAACAAGGTCGTAATTTAGTGTCAACAGATGTTCTCTATTGGAATCCACAATTAAATGCCGAGTTGCGTGGCGTGCGTCATTCTTCTCAAGACGCTCCTCGATACCCAGCTCCTGATAAATACGGCAGCTTTCTGAATCTAGCATCATTGCGCGAGGTACTTTAAATACCTCCTTATCGCGATCAAAGATAGCAACTGAATATCCTCTTATACGGAGTAAGTTAGCCAATGTTGCTCCGGCCGGACCACAGCCAACGATAAGAACGTCATAGTTTTTCATTTTGCTTCTCCTCTACTAAACATAATGTAATAATCAATTAAATTACCAAGTGGAAATTTTATAGTTTCATGAGGTTAAATTAATAATAACCACTTGTAAATATAAAATTACAAGATGTAAAAATTAAATTGAGAGTAAAAATGCACGTTACCGAAAAATCAGCAGCAAAGAAAAAACAAGGCAGAGCACGGGGCAGACCTAAGGGCGAAGATCCATCGGTTCCTACTGATGAGTCCTACTTAAGAACTGCGCTGGATGCATTTGCAGAATTAGGGTTTGAAGGCGTATCAGTTCGTGATCTATCAAAGTACATGGGTGTTAGTCATACACTTATCCACAGCAAATTTGGCACCAAGGAAGAGTTGTGGAAACTTGCAATTGCTCATGGCTTCGGGGACATGGAAGCGCAAATTATTAGTACTCTTGATGAACAACAGATAGAACACGATCCCGTTGAAGGGCTGCGTAAATTGCTAGTCGAGTTGCTTCTTTCGATAGCGCGTATTCCTAGTATTTTAAAAATCATGAATTACGAAGGGGCAAGAGGCGGATTAAGATTCGACTATATTAAAGAGTATTTTTTGAATCATAGTTTCCCACCAATCCAAGCGATTTTTGAACGCTGCATCAAAGAGGGGAGATTGAAAAAGACGGCTCCGAGCTTCCTGTTCATCCTCGTCGCTCATGGTGGAGGAGCTATGTTCGCTCTCGAGCCGCTTGCTGAAGCGTTAAAATTACCAGTGCCCAAAACGATAGATTTGATACATGCACGGGCACTTGAAATTGCGGACTTTGCGATTAATGGGCTACGTATTATCGATTAGGCATATATACCCATACCGCTCCGCTGAAACGTGCATTTTGAGGTGGTATGGGTATTCACCCATGATCCAACGATTTTATCCCACAAGCTATTAGCCATTTATTGGTGTTAGCTTGTGGGTAAATAAACCAATTTGAATTCGGAAAAATTTAAAGTATTTGTCCAAGTAGCTGCCCTGAAACGATCCATAGGTATGCTGTTAAACACAGTGTGCCGATTACTGGCAGCGCGATACTCCATCGGGCTTTTATCTTGATCAGCACTATTATAATAAATACGCCCATAGCGATAAGGAACCATGCTGCCTGCAGAAAATAAGCACTGAATGACCGATAACAGCCACTACCTGAACGGCAGCCAGAATTGTAGTAGAAACTTTACGACGACGAATAAGAATATAGGTTAGTACAGAAAATAACATGGCTCCCAAAGCTAATAAGGCATTTGCGATTGAGGTGATTTTCTTTATTACTGGGGAAGCAGTATAGATCACACCCTCGCGCTCCTCATAAGCCTTATTCTCAGCAATTAGTTCAGCGAGCTTATCTTGCTCAAATAGGACGAGATTGTTCTGTTTATAAGGGGCGTTTGTGATATTGAAAAGCTCCCATCGTCCGGTTCCCATGGGGATGGGCATCTTGAGGATTTTGAAGTGGTCTTTGAAGTAGGCCTGAGTTCCGTGTAGCTCATAACCTACACCCGGAGCGGATCGTGATCCGTCTTTTTCTCCAGCCAGTAATGGTGTCAGAGAGTGTCCTTGCATGGATTGGGAGTAGGTCTGAAAAGTGGCTGCCGCCACCTGGCACAAAGATAAAGGTATCCTGGAAAACACGTGAATGGGGGCTTTGATGATCCTCAAAACCTAGGTGCCATTTTCCGCTCATGTAGGTGTGATAACCTTCATCATCTAATACTTCTGCCGTGGTTACCACGCGGTTACTCAGATATCCCTCGTATCCCGGTTGCCCAAGGTGACCTGAAAAAATGATCTGTGCGCCTAATCCCCCCGTATGGTTATCGGTACCTGTTAGTAATAAGAGCGAGTAGGTGCGCAAGTAGACAGTGTGTGGAAGTTAGTAAGTCGAATCCCCTGCGCTGCGATGGCATCAATTGTAGGCGTTGGTATTTCACCACCAAATGCGCCTACATCGGTGTAGCCCATGTCATCTGCAACAATGACAAGTATATTGGGCCGAGCTTTTTTGGCTCAGTAGAGCTGTCTACAGCCTGTGCAGGCATGGTGAATAAACATAGAAGAACAGTAGTCAATAATAAAAAACATGGATTTCATTTCTGTTGATGATCGTCCTGATGGGTATACAATTTGCGTATAGATAACAGATAGATTAGTAATATGGCAAAATTCGAAATAGGTATTACAATGTTACAATGGTGTCGTTATGGCAAGGTAACAACCTAATCTGTTTTCACAAATGATGATGTGAGTCTACTGAGGGGGATTAAATGACTTGTCGATAAAGAAGTATCTTTTGATAGTCTCATATTAGCTGTAAGATACTGTAATACAATATTAAAAATGCTGGAATTGGTTTTAGGCAGCATTGGCCAGAACTGGCTCTACATTATTTCAGGAGAAAATTTTGATGATAGAAAATCAAAAAATCGGTTCACTCAAACGTGCTACAGCCTATCAAATGGCTGAAGAAGCATTACGTGAGAGAATAATGGATGGAACGTTGGCTCCTGGAGACTTACTTCCTGTCGAGCATGATCTTGCAGAGCAATTGGGTGTAACGCGCCCTACAGTGCGTGAAGCTTTGCGTAAACTAGAAAGTTCAGGTCTAGTTGTACGAGGACCACGCAGAAGAATGATGGTGTCAGCACCTTGTGCGAGTATTTCTTCTACCGCCATGCAGCAAGCTATTGTACTACATGGTATTTCTTATCGAGAACTTTGCGAAGTTAATTTAATGCTCGAACCCGCCGGTGCAGCGCTCGCGGCTAAGAGAATTAGCGCAGAACTGTTGCAAAAAATCGAGGTTAACCTTGAGCAAACTGCAGCTTCCATTGATACGCCCTTAGAGCTTGTTAAAGCAGATATCGAATTTCATGATCTTATTGCTGAGGCAACAGGTAATCATGCGCTTTTATTGGCAAGAGCGCCTATTAGCGATTTCCTGTTTCCTGCTTATGGTGTTGTAGTGGCATCATTGGGGCCGGGCAAACGACTTCTTGAAGCACATACGAAAATTTTTAATGCATTAAAGGAAGGCAATGCAGAGGTTGCACGAGAATGGATGGGTAAGCATATTACTGACTTTCTTCGTGGTTGTGAGATGTCTGGTATATCACTTGATGAACCTATTCGTGAGGTGAATCTCGAAATGGATATTTCTAAATTTGAGCGCCCCCGTAGCTAAATTCTATCTTACTAAATATTTACCCATTGAACTCCTGTTCAGTGGGTTTAACTAATCCGCGAATTAAATAGCGACCTCTGCTCAACTCTATTGTATTTATTTAATTTTATAGTCTCCCTGTTAAAGTAATTGATTAAATTTTCATTTTAATCGGTAAATTGTCAGATAAATTAGAGATCGTAGACAACTCGTATAGTTAAATTGATGTCACATCTCTCAAGTCATTGTATTACAATGTTACAAATGTTAACGTTAGGTTAGTGTTTAAGTCTTTAAGATGGCATCAGTAAAAGCATGAGTAAAAACGCAGATATATTATCAAATCAAGGCGATGCTGCTTTTGAATGGCAGCTTCCCGATCATTTCAACTTTGCCGTGGATGTAGTGGACAAATGGGCTTCAGATCCGCAACGTTTGGCGTTAATTGCAGTCAATGAGGCCGGTGACGAACAACAATTGAGTTACGCCGATATCGCTCGCAAGAGTTGCCAAGTAGCTAATTTTCTGCTGACAAGTGGCGTGACGAAAGGTGACAGAGTGATAGTGATGTTACCGCGTATAGCCGAGTGGCAGATTACTATGGTAGCGATTCTGCGCATGGGCGCGATTCCGATCCCTTGTATTACTATGCTGACTGAAAAAGATTTGACTTACCGAGCTAAACATTCTGGTGCTATTGGCATTGTCACTCTCAGTGGACAGTGTAGCAAGTTCGACAATATTAGCTGCTTGAGTACGCGCATTTGTGTTGGAGAGGCCCCCAAAGGCTGGACTAGCTTTGCTGAGGCCGAGCAGCATATCGAGACCTTTGCACCGGTGAAAGTTAATATTAACGATCCAGCGATTATTTATTACACATCTGGCTCTACTGGCAATCCCAAAGGAGTAACCCACGCTTCTCGTTCGCTGTGGGCGTGGAGAAATTCGGCACAGCATTGGCTCGATCTCGGGTCTTCCGACCGCATTTGGTGTACAGCTGATACAGGTTGGTCTAAAGCGGGGACTAGTATTCTCTTTGGCCCCTGGAGCCGGGGCGCAGCCGTATTATTTTATGACGGACCGTTTGACCCTTCTAAACGTTTTGGTTTACTGGCAGAGCATAAAATTACTTGTTTTTGTGCTGCGGCGACAGAGTTGCGACAACTTGTGCTTGAAGATGCTTCAGAACATGATTTATCAAACCTGCGTCAAACAGTGTCTGCTGGTGAATCAGTCAATCCTGAGATCCTTAAACGCTGGCGAGCCATAACAGATACCGATGTGTTGGATGGTTACGGACAGACTGAGACGTTGATGACTGTGACTAATCGTCCAGGTCGAGAGATTAAGGCGGGTTCGATGGGGCGCGCTTTACCAGGCATCGAAATCGCAGTGCGCACTTCAGAGGGGGAGAGCGAAATATTAGGAGCTGCAGGAGAATTGTTAATTGGTTTACCTAATCCGCAAGTCATGTTGGGCTACTGGGAAGATCCAGATAGAACCCAGAGCACACGGGTTTGCATTAATGGTAAGGACTGGTTTGCTACTGGGGACAATGTGGAAATCGACGCTGACGGCTATGTATTTTTTACTGGCAGAGCAGACGATATTATCAATTCTTCGGGTTATCGTATTGGTCCTCAGGAAGTTGAAAATGCACTGGCAGGTCATGCCTGTGTTAAAGAGTGCGCAGTAGTGGGTATTCCTGACGAGGTTAGGGGCGAACTTGTTAAAGCTTGGATAGTGCTCAAAAGTGGTTTTACAGTATCTGCTGAATTAACCAAAGAGCTGCAAGATTACACTAAGGCAACCACAGCTCCTTATAAATATCCTCGTAGTATTGAGTATATAGATGAACTTCCCAAAACAGTTACCGGAAAAATACGCCGTAACCTATTAAGAAAGCGCGGATAGCGCACAATAAAATGAATTTTCCGGAGTGTAGTGATGATTAAATCCAGCCATTATGATTTTCTTGATCAGAAGCGCGTAATTTACGGCCGTAATTTCGCAGAAGCTGTGGCTGAAGAAATCACAGAGCGAAATGCTAACCGGGTGTTGGTAGTGTCTTCAAAGACATTACACCGAAAGCTAAATGTTACAGCACCACTTAAGGAAACCCTAGGCGATCGCCTACTTGAAATATTTGATGACATCGAACCACATGCGCCGTTAGAAAAAGTGCTCGAATTGACTAGTGTGCTGCTGCGGATCAAGCCCGATGTCATTGTGTCTATCGGCGGCGGTAGTGTAATAGATACTGTTAAAGTTGCTGCGTTGGCTTATGCTCAGGGCGCGCAAACTGTACAGGACATTGCGGCACTACGTGTCACGATCAACGACGCTGGGCAACAGGTTTCGCCTGTTAATCCAGACAACATTGTACGTCAAATCGCAGTGCCCACCACGCTTTCCGGTGCGGAATTTGGCACTATCGGCGGCGCTGTGGACACGGTTCGAAACGTTAAGGATATCTATACTCACCCGCAGATGTGCTCACAGGTTATTGTTTATGATGCCGAGTTATGCCGACTGACTCCGAATGATCTCTGGGTGGCTACAGCCATGAGGGCAGTAGATCACGCTGTTGAAACAATACTTTCCCCGCTGGCGACGCCCTATACCGATGGTCCAGCATTGCACGCATTGAAGTTGTTTGGACGCTCGCTGCAAGCTGGGGATCAGGTGAAAATGAGCTTGGGATCCATACAAGAATGTCATTTTGCGGTATGGGCGGCCACTATCGGTTTAATGCGCACTCCCTATGGTGCAAGCCATGGGATCGGCCATCAAGTTGGTGCGATAGCCGGGGTACAGCATGGTCTTTGTTCGTGCGTATTGCTACCGTCTGTTTTACGTTACAACGCAACCGCCGCTGGCGAGCGTGACACTTGGATTGCTGAAGCTTTGGGGTGCAAAGATCTTAGTGCTTCGGATGCGGTGCGTAATTTAATCCGGCGTTTGGGTTTGCCTGATAGTTTGAGTAAGGCAGGGGTAAAACGCGAACAACTTCCTATTATTGCGTCTGCTGCATTGGGCAGTTTTTTTGTCAGAAACAACCTACAGCCTATTACTGAAGCTTCGCAAATTATGGAGATATTAGATATGGCTTGGGAGAGTTAAATATATAACAAAATCACCTAAAGATACGTGTTTTCTGCGGATTGACCCTAAAGGGATTTATGCTGTGTTGGCCATTTTTGATTTAGAGCCCGTTTGTTGTAACTAAGGAGCTTACAAATAGCTTCCTAGCCTAAAATAACTTTAAATCAGTGCTTAAATATGAACGTTGAGGTGACTGAGTACACATCACATTAGTCTGGTATATGTGCGTTAGGATTATCGAGTGAAAGTAATTTACAGCTCGACGATGCTCTCTGCATTGCTACCCAGAAATTACCAATTCGTTGGTGTTAAAAATTCGATTAAAAAAGTATTACTTTGGGAGAAGTGACATGAATTTACCAGGTCAGAGCAAACCTTGGCAGTTTATCTATGATGAAGCAGGGATCGAGGAAACGATCCCAGATGTATTGCCTTTTTCGGTTGGTGTCAGTCGTCATGCTATTGAACGACCAAATAGTCCTGCTCTTTGTTATTTAAACCAAAAAGTAAGTTATGGGATGCTTGACGCTCAAGCAAGTCAACTCGCCAATGCATTAGCAGGGTTAGGTATTTCTAAGGGAGATGTGATTGGCATACAAATGCCCAACATCCCTCAGTATGCCGTCGTCTTGGTAGCTGCAGCTAAAATGGGAGTGACTATTACCAATGTATCTCCTTTGTTGGCACCTCCAGAGCTGATCCATCAAATTAAAGATGCCAATATCGGTACCTTAATAAGCCTTGATGCCTTTACTCCGCTGATACAAGCGATATCCGGGCAGGTTAAAGGTATTCTCAGTCGAGTAATTGTTACTGGTGCTATGGACTCTATTAATATTCCAGAGGCTCCAAAAGCGCCAATAATAGAGGGTGTTCAGGCTTACAATTATTCTAGTTTACTTGCCAAGCAAAGCACTCATTTTGAGCAGGTAGTTGTATCTGCCGATGACATTGCGCTTTTACAATATACCGGTGGTACCACAGGCAAGCCCAAGGGAGCGATGCTCACATACGGCGGTTTAGCGTGGGTGGCAGAAAACTCTTATATTTATGGCAAAGTAGTAGCAGGAGAAAATTACTCTGCATCGCCATTTCCAATGTTCCATATTGCGGGTGCTTCTGGTGTTATGGCGGTACTTCGATTTGGTGGTACGAGTTTATTGCTGCCAGACCCTCGGGATATTGATCATTTTGTTGATAAGTTAATCGCAAATCCTCCTACAGGTTTTGGTGCGGTTCCTGCGATCTATCAAGTATTAGTGAATCACCCTAAAGCTGATCAAATAGACTTTTCTAGACTGATATTAGCAATATCTGGTGCCGCGCCACTGACTGGTAATGATCGAAAAAAAGTAGAAGCTTGGCTTGGTAAGAACAAGCTAGCCGATTTTTTTGGTATGACAGAGACATCACCAAACTATATGTGTAATCCACCGAATCGTTCTAAGCCAACAACTGTAGGTATACCTTTACCAGGGGTTGACGTAAAGATTGTTGACTTGGAAACAGGTACAAAAGTGTTGCCGTTTGGTGAGGAGGGCGAAATTATTGTAAA
>NZ_WTPY01000019.1 GCF_011378905.1 Paraglaciecola sp. 20A4
ACAGCAAATGGCAATATGTCACCGATTAAATATGAAATATCTCAAAAGAGAGTGTCCGGTTGGAGTTGACCAGAACAGTCGGAGCAGTTTTAAGAAGAAATTCTCGTTAAACTAAAACGAAGGCGTTTTTATGCGTAAATCAAGATATGCCGACAGTCAGATATTGGCGATATTGAAACAGAATGAGAACGGCTTAGCCGTTCCTGAGCTTTGTCGATTAGCTTCAATACGACCCGCTGTGCTGACAGAAATGCTGGCTTTACTCGCTGCGACTTCTTGTGTGAAATACTCTCGTAACTTCATATATAACCTGATTTGCCTCCCAATAATGTGATGGCCCGACACTGAATTCCCTCCGAATTTCATTATCGAATCTTAACAGAGCGACCGTTCAAGATAGTTGTCTCTATTTGGCCAAGTTAATAGTCGCTTAATAGCTTGCCCTTAAATTTTAGAGTCCAATAAATCTAGAACTTTTTGTTTATGTGTAGAAAAGTCTATTTCTGTCATTAATTGAAATATCAACTGTCTAATTTTTAATGAACCGGTTATTTTTTTTGTTCTGGTACCATTATTTAGTACTTTTTTGGATTGTTTAAAATTACCTCGTAGAAACACGGAAATGTAACAACTATTGTCAAATGCTATATATCTTTCTGCTGGTATATTGAAGACATGTTCTTCTAAATCAATATTTTGTAGAGCTCTGTACTTAGGAAGTATTAGATTACATTTCTGTTCACTAAGGCAGGATAAGATCGCCACTCTTGCTAAAAATAATGGACTATCAAATATTTTTTCACTTTTAATCGCGGGTGACTTTAAATATGTAATCCCATTATAATCGAGAGGGGAGGCTTCATCGGATTTCAATGTGATTATGGTGTTTATTTTTCCTAATACGCTGGCATTTTTCAAGTCTTCTAAATGATATATTGCATAATCTGGAGTTTTTTTATACGAATCTAATTGCTGAGTGCTTAAAAAGTCAATTTTGTTAATCCATGAGAATTCACTATCTAGAATAAACTTCAAACTTTTCGTAAATATTGATGAGTCTGTAGCAATTAATATTGAACAATTTCCACAGTGGTTCTCTAGTTTCTTGCTTTCTCTTTTAATTATATTGAAAGAGGATACATCAAAATCCTCTTCTTCATTATCTTTCATTAGGAATTTGATATTTCCAATAGTTTCTAACCATTTTTCTTTTGTTTGGATAAAAGCCTTTGGTACGGACTTGGAGTGCTGAGGTGTGTTTTGTAACTTACTTAACAAGGCATTCGCATAATTTACAGTCCCATACAAATAATAAAATAATAACGACCTGCCATTTTTATATGATGTAAATAACATTTCTTTTTGAGAATTAATCAGTCGATTTACATCTTCTGTGGTTTTAAGTTCTACTACTAATAGTGACTCTAAAGCTTCAAGTTCTTTTATTAACAACTCTTGAGAGTAATGTTTGTCAAATTTATTGGTGAAGTTCGCGAGGCTATCTGTTGAAAAGACAACGGTTTTTAGTTGCTTAAGCAATTGCTGTTTTTGCTCAACAGTTGAAACGATTAATAAATTATCCGTTCTTATGGGTAATGTACCTTTAATTTTGGCCCCATCACTGCAGTTGTAAAAAGTTTGGTCTTTAGGTTTTGAACTTGTGACTTGTTCAATAACTTGCCTAGACACTTTAAATTCGTGTTTAGTATTAACGGTTGGGCGAAAATTGCCGGGTACAATTAACGAAGTATTGTTTTTCTCAGCATAGTCATAAGTCTCTTGTCCATTTTTTAGATAATAACCTGACGACTTTGAATGGTGATGTTTAACATCTACAAACCCCAGGTCAACGCCTAGTAGATAAATATTAGTAAACCCAATGGTGCTAAATAAGTCGATAGCAAAATTACTTACAGTGGGAAACGCATTGAGTAGTGTTGTAAAGTTCTCGCGACCTAATACGTTTAATGCAGATATGGTTGAGGATTCGCCTTCTTTAAACGCTATTAAAACATCCTTGTATAAGTCGCAAGTGTCGGGATGGATACCATTACACGATATAAGGGTAATGTTCTTTAAGTAATCTAAATCGCCTATTAGCACAGCCCAATCAAATGTGCTTCTGTTTTGCTCAATCTCTGCATGAAAGTCTGGGGTAATTCCATGTATATGCAAGGCTTGTAGTGCAGTGCCACAGCTAACTACAATGGCTTGACCTTGCCATTCTTTAATGGCTTCGATAGAGCTGTCTAAGGACGGGCCGTTACCAACGATAAATATTGGAACTTCTTTATCGTCATAACTAAGTTTACTCGTGGGATTTGCGGCCAATACAGGGATCTTCCGCTTCATGCTTTCTTTTGTATGAGCGATACCATAATAGGCGTGGTCGAAGTATTCACCCATGGATATCACTATTTGCAACTGCTCTCTGAGTTGGCTGATTGCAGAGTTTAAAGAGGCGTTGTAGTAACTTTGATAGAAGTATGTGCTATTTAGGATATAGGGGCCAATTGCGTAGAATTGCCTTAGTAAGTCTCTGAATAAATTTGTGCCGTCATCACCTATATTAAGGTAAATACGCGACTCTGATTCTTTGATTGTTTCGAATATATTTTGCCAATCGAGCGCAAATAGAGAGGCATAGAAAAAGTCAGGGTTGGGTTCACAAATGAAGATTTTTTCTACTGTATGTTCTATAAGTAATTTTTCTAATTGATAGCCTACCCCCAGTCCAAACATAATAATGGAAGGGACTTTATCAGGCAATGCACCGACTTCTTCTTTGGCCTCCTCTAATAATTTTTGTGTTTCATTAACAAATTGGTAGTGAATATAGTGCGCTAATTTCTTTCCTGTATAACCTAAAATTAAGCCATCTTTATTAGGTTGTTCGTTAAAGTTATCAAAATTCAAAAAACAATCTTGTTTGGGCGAGTCACCATACCAAGTATTTAAACATTCGGCCTTCAGTACATTTATTTCTGTAGATTGGCTCTTAATCGGCAACCATATTTTCGGTTTATAATCTTTGTACTGTGCATAAATATTCGGGAAGTATTTTTCGAATGCTGCTAAATTTTGCTTGAATAAGGAGTCTTGAATAGATACCGCTGACTGCGTTGATAAATCAACTTTAGGTGTCCAATTCGGTATGTATTCTAGATGATTTTTGACTGGCGAAATGGTAAAGCCACTATTGCATATATCTTTCCAACTACGTTCACATACATCACGATAAACTGAGTCAAAAACCTGATGATTGTAATGCTTATAAATATGAAAATGGGTAATTTCGCTGTGTTCTTTGAGTTCCGTTACATCACTTATTAAATCTCTGCCGTCTTTTTCAATCTGAAGAAATAATGCAGTTCCTTTTTCTTTCGCTAGAGCAAAAATATCTGACCATGAGATAGCCATCGTTGAGCATTGAAAGTATTGAATTTCAGGCTCATAAATGATCAAGTTTTTGATCGTACGCTCTTCGAGCAAACGCTTTATATGAAGCCCAAGACCACAACCTAATATAACCAGGCAATCGATCTCTTCTGGCATAGGGCTTTGGGCGTGTTCAACTTTAAAAGTCTTAAGCTGAGTAAAATCGAAAGGATCTGTTGGCGATTCGGTTTGAATTACATGTCCATTTGGATGAATGAGATTGATACGCGGACTGCGGCGCAGAGCTTGGAAAACTTGTTGCTCTATTTCTTGTTGTGGATGAAAGCCATAAAGTGTTCTGCCTACGCCATAGTCAACTATGTTCGTTTCACCATACTTATTGTTAAACAAAGATAAATTACTGAGCTTAGACTCAGTAATATACGGAAGAAGCGATGGGATATTCCGCTGAAATGCATTGATGTTATTTCTGCGTGTTTCAACAATTTTTTTGGCCAGAATATCATCAAGAGAGGCTTGTTTTTCTTCATCTTTTTCTAAGTGTAGACGTATATTTTTTAGCATGGCTCACTTAATTATTTTATGGGTTTTTAATTTAACTCATTTCGAGTGAAGGATATGAGTATTACTTACTAAAAATAGATATTTCAAGCTTAGCAAAAACTAGGCCTGTTTAGTTGTCGGTTAATTGACACAAAGTTTACCTAAGCAATTTTATAAAAAACAGGCTCGAGGGATTTGTACTTTTTATAATACGCACGCGGTATTAAAATATACTGTTTGTTATTAAATTGCATACACAACGATTGCTTACTTTTTGACCCATATATTGCTACACTCAAAAAAGGTTTTGAAGAGCTGCTAGGTGCAGTTCTGAGGAGGATAAATATGATTAACTTAAATACTGAATCGAACTCATCTTTGTTGCAGCAAGTTCAGAACAAGCAAGAGTCGATTTTTGAGAAGCTCGCATCAGGTAAAAAAGTTAACAGTGCGGCTGATGGCGCTGCAGCTCAGCAGATAATCGATCGGTTGACCTCTCAGGTAGAAGGTAACCGTCAGTCGGTTACAAACGCTTATGATGGTGTGTCGTTAACACAGGTAGCTGAAGGCGGCCTTTCTGGTATAAATGACGATGTGAGTCGCATTCGAGAGTTGTCAGTTCAAGCCGGCAATGGCATTCTCAATGATGCTGACCGACAAGCTATTCAAGCTGAAGTTACCCAACTTCAAGATAATATTTCGCAAACTATCGAGCAGACTGAGTTCGCAGGAAAGTCCCTTTTGAGCAGCGATAGCAATATTGACTTTCAAGTTGGGGCAAATGCAGGGCAGAAAATCGGTGTTGGCACACAAGATATCGCAGCTAATTTGACTGATGTGCTAAATGTCGATTTAAGCACGGCGCAAGGTGCGGAAGATGCACTGCTTGCCGCTGACGATGCCGCAGAGTTTATTGGTGCCGCTAGAGCGGATTTAGGTGCCACGCAAAATCAGCTTGAGAGCGCAGCACGCAATTTAACAGAATCTAATATAAACGTTGCTGCCGCTCGCGGTAGAATTCAGGATACCGACTATGCGCAAGCGACAGCTGATAGCGCATCAGCTAACATATTAGGGCAAGCGAGCATTTCGGTTCAGGCGCAGGCAAATCAACAACAAGGGCAAGTGTTAAGTCTATTGAACGGTTAATAACTGAGCAGATAAAAAAAAAGGTCATTTTTGACCTTTTTTTTTGCCGATTAAATGTCCAAATAGAGACTAAAAGCGTTAGCCATTAGTGTATAGCGGTTTTTTTAACTTGTTGTTATTATTAATATTTATTTTTTATTCCATGCGTAAAGATATTTAGGGTTCATTCCTCTATTGCTATCCACCAGTGTTTGGTTAAAATTAAAACCAGAAGTAAAACAGTTAATTAACAAGAAAAGATTGAGGGATGCATGAGTAATATTCTGATTATCAGTGGGCGACCCACGCTCGGGCATAATCTGAACACCATATTGACCTTTTTAGGCGAAAGCAGTTCTGCTATCGCCTTTGAACAGGCTGTCAGCACCCTCAAATCTCACTCAATATTTGATGCAGTATTGATTGACGCATTAAATATGGAATTGGCAGGTGAACTGTGTGATAAATTTCCCCAACAGCCTTTTATTTTAGTTGGTGATAAAGATCCTAATTTTAAGTCAGGTGCTAACCGAGTAGGCGCCGTTGACGAAGCAGTAACTTATCCCTTGTTAACGCAAATGCTGCATCGTTGCCAAGAGCACCGTCGTATGCAGCCCAACCGTAAAACGACACCGCAGAACAAAACAAAATTGTTTCGTAGTTTAGTCGGCAAAAGTAAGCAAATACAAAGCGTACGTCATCTTATTGAGCAAGTAGCTCCAACAGACGCTAATGTGCTTATTTTAGGTGAGTCGGGTACGGGTAAAGAAGTTATCGCGCGAAATGTACATTACTTATCGAAACGCGGTAACAACACCTTTATTCCTGTTAACTGCGGAGCGATCCCTGGAGAGCTGCTTGAAAGTGAGCTTTTTGGTCATGAAAAAGGCGCGTTTACAGGTGCTATAAGCGCACGTAAAGGGCGTTTTGAGCTCGCTGAAGGTGGCACTTTATTTCTGGATGAAATTGGCGATATGCCTCTGCAAATGCAAGTTAAATTATTACGAGTGTTGCAGGAACGCACTTACGAGAGAGTAGGCGGCATGAAACCTATTCGTTGTGACGTGCGTGTGGTGGCAGCGACGCATCGAAACCTCGAGGAAATGATTGAACAAGGTCGTTTCCGTGAAGACTTATATTATCGTCTCAATGTTTTTCCTATCGACAGCCCCGCATTACGCGAGCGTCACGAAGATATTCCACTATTATTGCAAGAGCTAGTTTCAAGAATGGAACGTGAAAATGCTCAAATTAAATTTACTGAAAACGCCATGAAGTCGCTAATGGAACATAGTTGGGCGGGGAATGTCCGAGAGCTGTCGAACCTCGTTGAGCGATTGATGATCCTTCATCCTAATCAGCTAATTGACGTTGGAGACTTACCGCACAAATATCGCCATTTAGATGTGGATGATTATGAGCCGGATTATCCAGAAGAAGTCCTAGAGCGGGAAGCTCTCAATGCGTTATTTTCGGCGGATGCACAAAGTGACGATGACGACGATGAAGTGGTTGATGACAGTATTAATTCTACCGAACTGCCGCCGGAGGGAATTAACCTCAAAGAATATATATCTGAAATGGAAGTCAGCTTGATTTCCCAAGCACTGGAACAACAAGATTGGGTTGTAGCCCGTTCTGCGGAAGTATTAGGTATGCGCCGTACCACACTCGTTGAAAAGATGCGTAAGTACGATATAAGCAAAGCTTAAACCCTTCATAACCATTTCTCATTCGACAAAAAAATGACACCTTAATATTCGCAAGTTACTGATTATAATCATTTAATTTATTGGCACAGGATGTGCTTACCTTATTGCTGTATTCAATCTGTCTAAGTTTTGACGTGAGGAACATATGGCACTAAGTAATTTACATACCGTAACGGCTAAACAGACGCCTTCCCAAAATGGGGCTGTCATATCGTTTTCTAATTCCGTCGAGTCTGCGAACGCCACGACTCAAAGCGCCCAAGAAATTCAGGCTTTGCGCCAACAAGCCACGCGTTTAGAGCATCTACTACAGGTAATGCCTGCAGGCGTGGTGGTTATTGACGGTAAAGGTTTTGTCAAACAGGCTAATCATTTAGCCAGATCATTGTTGGGTGAGCCTTTAGAAGGCCAAGTTTGGCGTAATATCATCAAACGCTCTTTTCGGCCTCAAGCAGACGATGGCCACGAGGTCTCTTTATTTGATGGGCGCAAAGTTAAATTGTCCATCACCCCTTTGGTCAATGAACCAGGCCAACTTATTGTACTGACAGATTTAACTGAAACTCGTCACCTTCAGCGACGTATTGGACACCTTCAAAAATTATCATCTTTGGGTAAAATGGTTGCGTCTTTGGCCCATCAAATTCGTACGCCTTTATCTGCTGCTATGCTTTACGCCGCTAACCTCGCGAGTAGTGATTTACCGCAAGAATCACGACGCCGTTTTAGCGAAAAACTATTGTCGCGACTGCGTGATCTTGAAGGGCAAGTGAATGATATGTTGCTGTTTGCAAAAAGTGGCAACGAACAGGTACTCACTGATATCTCACTCGAAGACATGATGCTAGACGTTAAGGCGGGTAGCGAAGCTATGCTCAATAGAAGTAATGCCGTTTTTGATGTTATTTTGCCCGATCCTAATATCCATTTCATAGGTAATAAAACGGCGTTATGTGGCGCTATTCAAAACCTAATCCACAATGCTTTAATTGCCAAGCCTTCGGATGCAAGGATCGTGTTCAGTGCTGAGCGTGACCCACAAAAACCGGATTGCATGCGCTTAACGGTTACGGACAATGGGCCTGGAATTAGTGAAGATAAAATTCAGCATATATTTGAACCGTTTTTTACTACTAGAAGTCAGGGCACTGGATTAGGTTTAGCGGTTGTAAAAACGGTCGTTCAATCTCATCAAGGTGAAGTCTCTGTATCAAATTTAGTTTCCGGTGGCGCGTGTTTTAGCATAGTGCTGCCCATTTTAACTCGAACCGGTGATGAACATTTACCCGCCGGAGCCACAAGCAATAACGCCCAACAGGCGAGGGGTTAATTATGTCTCAAACAACGATTTTAATTGTCGAGGACGATGCAGGTTTACGAGAGGCGTTGGTTGATACTTTGTTGCTCGGTAACTATAACGTGTTAGAAGCTGATTGCGCCGAGCGTGGAATGGTTATGATGGCCCAAGAGGCAATTGATCTGGTGGTCAGCGATATTCAAATGGGCGAAATGAGCGGGTTATCACTTTTGCGCAGTTTGAAAAATAAGTATCCTAATGTGCCAGTGTTGCTGATGACAGCTTACGCGACAATTAATGATGCTGTTGTTGCCATGCGTGATGGCGCAACGGATTATTTGTCAAAACCCTTCGCCCCAGAAGTCTTACTTAATCTAGTAGGCCGTTACGCACCTGCACAAAAGGTACTGTCTTATAGACCCATTGTAGCGGACCCGACTAGTATTAAGTTATTGAAATTGGCTCAGCGCGTAGCACAGTCAGATGCAACGGTAATGGTTTTAGGGCCCAGCGGCTCAGGTAAAGAGGTACTGGCGCGATATATACATGACCAGTCGTCTCGTGCTGATCAGCCTTTTGTTGCCATAAATTGCGCCGCCATTCCTGAAAATATGCTTGAAGCGACGTTATTTGGTTATGATAAAGGTGCATTTACCGGAGCTATTCAAGCTTGCCCTGGCAAGTTTGAACAGGCCCAAGGGGGTACCATTTTGCTCGACGAAATTAGTGAAATGGATTTAGGGTTACAAGCTAAGCTATTGCGTGTACTGCAAGAAAAAGAAGTGGAACGTTTAGGTAGCCGAAAAATGATCCCCCTTGATGTACGTGTGGTAGCAACAAGTAATCGTAATATTCGCCAGACGGTTGAAGATGGTTTATTTCGTGAAGATTTGTATTATCGCTTAAATGTATTTCCGTTAACATGGTCTCCTCTTGATAAGCGCCCAGGTGATATTGTGCCATTAGCAGAGCATCTGGTTGTGCGCCATCGCAGCAAACAGGGGGCGGGTAATATCGGCTTTTCGTCATCTGCTCGCAGTAAAATGCTGCAACATAATTGGCCTGGTAACGTTCGTGAATTGGAAAACGTTGTGCAACGAGCATTAATTTTGTGTGATGGTGAAAAAATAGAAGCTGAAGATTTAATGTTGGAATCTGTTGAAAGCGACTTGAGTCAAAATACTCAGCATATTATTGAGGAAGACGAGAGTAAATTAGGCTCAGAACTACGCCAACAAGAGCATCAAATCATTTTGGATACGTTACAATCTTGCCAAGGGCGTAGGAAAGATGTAGCAGAGCGACTTGGCATAAGCCCTCGTACATTGCGTTACAAACTGGCTAAAATGCGTGAAGTTGGGATCGACCTTCCTGCTTGATTAATAGTCGTTAACGGCATAATGGTATTGTCATCGAATAATTATCTACCGCCTATTTCCTAGGCGGTTTTTCTTACCTGATCTATTTTCCCAGTAATCCATCACGTCAATAAACCGTCATGGCATAAATCATTCTGTTTTCAGCCTTTAAATTATTGATATATATAGAATAAATTACTTGGCACTAACTTTGCTTTTGTCTTAAGTAAGACATAAAACCGTCATCTCGTTATTACGCCAGGAGCGCATCATGGATATCAAAGCACAGTCACTTTATCAAGATATGCAAAGCATGGCTTTACAAAGTAAAGCAGGGCTTGGTGAGCTTAATCCGGCCAGCTTAAACGGCGGACAAGTTAATCCTTCCGGTCAGAACTTTGCCGATATGCTTGGTCACGCTCTTGAGTCAGTTAATAGCATGCAGTTAGATGCGAAAGGCCAAGCGGAACGTTTCGAAATGGGTGATAAAAGCTTGAGCTTAGCGGACGTAATGTTGGCTAAAGAAAAGTCAGGAATAGCGTTCGAGGCGACGATTCAAGTACGTAACAAAGTACTGGAAGCTTATAAAACAATTATGAACATGCCGGTTTAGGAGCTAACACGTGGCTGAAGCAACAGGTACAGAATTGGCAATGAGTAACGCCAACGTAGATCAATACTCAGGCGGTTCAGATGCAGAGCAAAAATCTGGATTTATGGACTCATTGGGTTCGACTGATATGGTTCGTCAACTCACTTTAGTCGTGGCTTTGGTTATCTGTGTGGCTATCGCGGTGTTCATTATGATTTGGGCGCAAGAGCCTGATTATCGTCCATTGGCGAGAATGCAAACGCAAGAATTAATTGAAACGTTAGACTACTTTGATCAAAACCAAGTTGACTATCGCTTAGAAGGCAACACTATTTACGTCAGTTCTGATCAATACCAGAACATTAAGCTTGGGATGGCACGCCAAGGTTTGAGTCAAGGGGCCTCAGAAGGCACCGACATCATTATGCAAGATATGGGATTTGGGGTAAGCCAAAGGGTCGAAAAAGTACGCTTGAAGCATGCCAGGGAGCAACAGCTCGCACGAACGTTAGAAGAAATGAGTGCTGTCACGCGGGCTAAAGTGTTATTAGCATTACCAAAAGAAAATGTATTCGCTCGTCGCGAGAAAAAAGCCAGTGCCACTGTCGTTATCACGCCAAGACGGGGAGCTGTTATATCAAGTGAAGAAGTAAGCTCAATTGTCGATATAGTGGCCTCTGCCGTTCAAGGGCTAGAGCCTGAACGTGTCACGGTTACTGATAGTAATGGCCGGTTACTCAACTCAGGTTCACAAGACAGTGAAGCTGCGCGAAGCAAGAAAGAATTTGAAATGGAGCGCAAACGTGAAAGTGAGTATTTGCAAAAAATTGATTCGATTTTAATTCCAGTTCTTGGGTTAGGTAATTATACCGCGCAAGCAGATGTGACTATGGATTTTACCGCGGTAGAGCAAACTAAGCGTAGTTATAAT
Source organism: Paraglaciecola sp. 20A4 (assembly GCF_011378905.1). Classification (GTDB taxonomy): domain Bacteria; phylum Pseudomonadota; class Gammaproteobacteria; order Enterobacterales; family Alteromonadaceae; genus Paraglaciecola. Next base: position 10,961 of record NZ_WTPY01000019.1, read on the forward strand.
CCTGATTTGCCAGCGATTCGTAGTGAAATGACCGTCGAAGATAACAGTATCGGTGGCGTCATTGCGGGCATTCCTGGCGCCTTAACCAACCAGCCTCCGCTTGATTCGAATATTCCGGAAGAAGCTAATTCTAGTAGTGCTCAAACGTCTACGCCGGGACGCAATCACAAAGAAGAAACCAGAAATTACGAACTGGATACCACCATCAGCCATACTAAGCAACAAACGGGTGTTATTCGTCGCTTAAGTGTATCTGTTGCGCTGGATCATGTTGCCAGCGTAGCCGAAGACGGCACAAATACATTTGTTCCTCGTTCTCAGGCTGAGTTACTTGATATTCGCCGCTTATTACAAGGTGGTATAGGCTTTGATGTGACCCGTGGGGATTCACTTGAGGTAGTCAGCATTCCCTTTAGTCGCGAAGGCCAGGTGGCGTTTGAAGAGCTACCTATATGGGAAGATCCCAAGTTTATGCCAATTCTCAAATTGGTTATTGGCGGGTTAGTTATTATTGTACTTATTTTAGCGGTTGTACGCCCAATGTTACGGAAACTAATATACCCTGAAGATACTAAGACAAATGATGACTTTGATGCCGATGAGGGACTAGACTTAGGTGATGAAACGATTAGTATGCTTTCGCAAGAGTTCGATGATTCTCAAGTTGGATTTGCGGCAGACGGCAGCTTTATGTTGCCAGATTTGCACAAGGATGAAGATGTACTCAAAGCCGTGCGAGCCTTGGTGGCAAACGAGCCTGAGTTATCGTCTCAAGTGGTAAAAAATTGGTTATTACAAGACGAATAAATATCGCTAATGTATGCAACGCATACCTATGTTACGAGTAAGAGATTAACACCATGCCAGATGAAATAGCAGCACCTGAAACGACTGGGGATAGTGGTTACGACGTTGGTAAATTAGAAGGCGTTGAAAAGGCTGCCATTTTGTTGCTCAGCTTAACGGAAGAAGACGCGGCACAAATACTTAAACATCTTGAACCTAAACAGGTCCAAAAATTAGGGCAGGCGATGGCCCAAATTGAAGATATGACGCAGTCAAAAATCACCGCTGTGCATAAGCATTTTATAGATGAAATTCAAAAATACAGTACGATTGGCTTCCAAAGCCAAGACTTCGTTAAACGTGCGTTAACCTCCGCTTTAGGTGAAGACAAAGCCGCTAACCTTATCGACCAAATTCTAATGGGCACAGGTGCTAAAGGTCTTGATTCACTTAAATGGATGGATTCTAAGCAAGTGGCCAGCATTATTCGCAATGAACACCCACAAATTCAAACCATCGTAATGTCTTACTTAGACGCGGAGCAATCAGCTGAAATTCTTGCTCAGTTCCCTGAAAAAGTGCGCTTAGATTTAATGATGCGCGTCGCTAATCTAGAAGAAGTTCAACCCGCTGCATTACAAGAATTAAATGAAATTATGGAAAAACAATTTGCCGGGCAAGCGGGAACCCAAGCTGCCAAAATGGGTGGCTTAAAATCTGCAGCCGATATTATGAACTACTTAGACACCAACATCGAAGGTCAGTTGATGGATGCTATTCGCGAGCAAGACGAAGAAATGAGCCAGCAAATTCAAGATCTTATGTTTGTGTTTGATAACTTAGCAGATGTAGACGACCGAGCGATTCAAGCTATTTTACGAGAAGTGCAACAAGATGCATTACTCAAAGCGATTAAAGGCGCCGATGAGGCACTGAAAACTAAAATCACCTCGAATATGTCTAAGCGTGCGGCCGATATGTTGCTCGATGATCTAGAAGCACTTGGTCCCGTGCGTTTAAGCGAAGTCGAGGCTGCGCAAAAAGAAATTTTATCCGTAGCTCGTCGTTTGGCTGATGCAGGTGAAATTATGCTTGGTGGAGGTGGCGGTGATGAATTCCTATAAGCTTGTTAATAGTAGCCGTAAGGTATGAACGATTTCGATAGTGAGCAAGATGAATCAGTCAGTGCTTGGGACTTACCTTTCGTCGAGGATGAACGTAAGGCCAGTGATACCAGTACGAATGCGTTAAACAAACGTTCGACTTGGAAGTATGAACCCCCCGAACAAGATTCAGAAGAAGAAGATCATTTCACTCCTCCTACTGCGCAAGAAATTGAATCGATTAGAGCTGCCGCACAAACTGACGGGTTTGAAGAAGGGCAAAAAGAAGGCTTTGAAAAGGGTTATAAAGAAGGACTCGAACAGGGCAAAGAACAAGGGCTTACCGAAGGCTTAGAAGAGGGAAAGGCGCAAGGACTCGCAGAAGCAAAGGAAGCAATTAATCAGCAATTGGAAAGTTGGCAATCGCTGCTAGCTACGTTACACAAACCGGTAGATTTGGTAGAAGAAGAGTTACAAAGAGAGTTAGTTTTATTGGCGGTATCTTTGGCTAAATCTGTAATTCGAGCTGAAGTTAAAACTAACTCAGATATTATTTTTAATGCTATTAGTGAAGGTATTAAAGCGTTACCAATCAATGAACGCGAATATCAAATTCATTTGCATCCAGATGACATTAAGTTAGTTAACGAACACTTTAGCGAACAGGAAATTGAAAAACATGGTTGGCAGTTGATCGAAGTTCCGACGTTGTCTCAAGGTGGTTGCGATATCGTAACGCAAAGTAATGCGGTCGACGTGAGCGTAGAGCGCAGAGTTAAAGATGTACTGGACAAATTTATGTTGGAGCAAGGCTTAGATACCATTCCCTCTGGCGAGGATGACTAGCTAGCGATGACACGCAATATATTAAAAAATATTAAAGCGTTGCAACAACAGGTGCCAAAAGCACCCGTTGTTGCAGCGGGTAAGCTAGTTCGAGGTATTGGTTTAACGCTGGAGGCCGTAGGCTGCCATATGCCAGTTGGAAGTCAGTGCTTAATTCAGACCGTAGACGGTGAGATTGAAGCTGAAGTAGTAGGATTTGCTGAGCATATTACCTACTTAATGCCCACTCAGGCAGTGAAAGGCATAGTGCCTGGCTCGCGAGTTCAACCTTTAAATCGTGAGCAAGGTTTACCTGTTGGTATGTCGTTATTAGGCCGAGTGGTCGACGGTAATGGCCAGCCTTTAGATGGGTTAGGCGCCATTAAAGCAGAGAAGCGTGTGCCCTTAACACGACCACCAATGAACCCGTTAACTAGAAAACCGATTAAAGAGCCACTAGATGTAGGTGTTCGAGCGATTAATAGCATGATTACTGTCGGTAGTGGTCAGCGCATGGGCTTGTTTGCAGGTAGTGGAGTAGGTAAAAGCGTTTTGCTTGGAATGATGACTCGTGGCACAACCGCCGACGTCGTCGTTGTTGGGTTAGTCGGTGAGCGGGGCCGAGAAGTGAAAGAATTTATTCAAGATATTTTAGGTGAGGAAGAGCGCAAAAAATCTGTGGTGGTCGCCGCGCCAGCTGATACATCGCCCTTAATGCGCTTAAAAGGATGCGAAACAGCGGTTACCATAGCGGAATATTTCCGCGATAAAGGCATGAATGTGTTGCTGTTGATTGACTCACTCACACGATACGCCATGGCGCAGCGTGAAATAGCATTAGCTGTCGGTGAGCCGCCCGCGACGAAGGGATACCCACCGTCTGTTTTCGCGCGTCTTCCCGCTTTAGTAGAACGTGCTGGAAACGGAGCAGAAAATCAAGGTTCAATTACAGCGTTTTATACCGTTTTGACCGAAGGCGACGATTTACAAGACCCCATCGCGGATTCAGCTCGAGCTATTTTAGATGGCCATATTGTGTTGTCACGAGAGCTGGCAGATTCGGGTCATTATCCGGCTATTGATATTGAAGCATCTATTAGCCGAGTTATGCCAATGGTGGTCAGCCCTGAACATCTTCAAGTTGCTAGGCGCATACGCCAAGTTTATTCCACTTACCAACGAAATCGCGATTTGATAAGCATAGGTGCATATACACGAGGTAACGACCCAAGAATTGACTTGTCCATAAAGGCAGAACCGGCGATCAATGCCTTTTTACAACAAGGTATGCAGCAAATTATATCTTTTGACGAGAGTGTTGAAACCATGAGTAAACTAGGCACAGGGTTAGGTCCAGCATAGCATTTTGTGGTAATGGTCTAATTTACTCGAAGACAAGCACATTAATGAGTAGCAACCGCTAGATACTAACCGCACCGAGTTAAGCTTAATAAGGAGCTCACTATGGCCGTGAATAAACAATTGCAAATGGTCGCCGATTGGGAGCGACGTAAAGAACAAAAAATGGCGACGGATTATCAGCTTGCTCAACAAAATGTGATGGATAACCAAAATAAACTTACTGGTCTTGAACAATACCGAGTTAACTACTTAAAAGAAGGGATCCGCAAGGGGCAGCTCGGTATAGCTGGGAAGAACTTTGGTCAACATCAATCATTCGTCGGTAAAATAGATGCTGCGTGCGAGCAACAAACTAAGCAAGTTAGTAATGCCTTAGTCGTAGCAGAACAACGTAAAACCCAATGGTTAGCACAACAGCGCAAGCGAAAAGCGGTAGAGATGTTGCTTGCCAAACAGCTGCTAAAAATTCAGCACCGCCAAGATAAAGCTGAGCAGCAAATGCTTGACGAGTTAGCGTTACAGAAATTCATCCGCTCAAAATAATGTTTATATCATCACTATCTTGTGTACTTTTCCGTTCAACTCAACTTTGTAACCTATGCTTACCCACTATCATTTAGTCGGAATAATTAATTTTATTCAAATTGGAACGAACATTGCTGTAATGGGTTACAAACGTAAAAACAATAAGGTTTTGTGATGAAAATACTATATCTACCATTCTCTATTATTGGTTTTTTCATCACAACCAACTGTTTTTACGTGATTAATTTACTATTTGCACGGTTGTGCCGAGGAGCTTAAATGCTGCAACAAATTGCCACCACTAAATCAGAGATTGCCGCCTTTACGGTAGAAGTTAGTGATGAAACAATGGCTAAACTGCAAAATTCTGAAGAATTTGCTTCTATGCTTGCTAAAGAAAATGCCCTGCACAACTTGCCGAAAGGGGCTGAGGTAAAAGCGAATGATACGAGCAATGCCGCTCAAATAAAGGCTACTGTATCTAAAAGTGAAACTGAAACTGAAACTGAAAGTAAGAGTAAGAGCAAAAACGAACCAAGCACTGAAGATGTTATCCCTTCCGAAAAAAACGATAAAAGTAGTTCGGACTTAACAGTTGGCAAACACGATGTCATCACTGGCGAGGCATCAACCAGTCTAGAAAATAAAAATAATGTTGTCAGGCAAAAACTGGTCAATGAGCCACATGTTTTATTACCCCATAACGTGACAAAACCAACTGCTAATGAGGCAAGCGATAAGACAATTAGTGAGGTTGACGTTAAAGTGCCAGGTGAAGAGGCAAATGGTATTGGCCTTGTCGTTGATGACACAAAGCGTGATACATCTAATGTCTTATCAACGAATACTGTGACTCTACCTTTAAACGATGGTGGCGAAATAGGCAGTCGAGAAGACAACAATAATGGCACTCATTGGTTGTCTATTGTTGAAAAATTGGTAGCAAGTAGTCTTGGTGATGATGCAGAAATTAGCCAAGTGCCTGTTACTGGTGAAGAGCTACCGCCGGTGATAGAAATAGACGATACAAATCTTCTCGGCAAGATTGAAGGTAAGAAGCAGGCTGCACTTCATACTCTATTGAGTAAAATAAACAATATGGTTGCCGAAACTAAAGACGTTGAGCAAGGCAATAATATCGTTAATACTCCTGTACTTGACGACAATAGCGAAATGTTGACCTTGCTGGAGAATAACCCTCAACTTTTTGAAGCACTAAAGCAGTTGCTATCAAGCCAAGAGAAAATGACTGCCAGCCCTAATATTGAAGAAATTGATAGAAATACCCAACTTCACACTTTGCTGAATAATGTTAATTTGGACATAGAGCCATCACCTGATGTCAATCCAGAACTTGATGTCAGCCCAGAGCTTAATGACGAAGAATTGACACACTTGGCCGATGTTCTATTTACCTTTATAGATTCAGAAAAAATATCATCGAGTACAGAGGCAACACCTGTCTCGAATTTATCTCCTTTTGATACAGCCGAGCAAATACCTTTAGAAAATAACCTCGCCTTGCAAGACACAAACGAGCCTAAGCAAAGTGATGATGTGAATATTGATACCGCTTCAACTAATAGTCATATTGTCCCTCCGGACAGCGATGTAATGGCGCTAAACGGCGAGCTCACCCAACAGGAATTAGCCTTATTGGAGAGCAACCCTGAATTGCAAACACTATTGCAGCTGCCCCCCGAGAAACTGGAGCAGGCGTTGTCGTTGTTAGCGAAACAATTTCAGCAGATAAATGGAACCGGAACTGAGAAAGAAGTTTCAGTTCAAGAGCGTCAAGATGTTAAATCATCAACTGCGTCGGAACTGACTATGCTGCGTCCTACAGCTGATTCTGCAGGGCTACCTGAATTCGTCGCAGCGCTCAAAGCGGGCTTAGCAGAAGTTAAAGTGCAGTTGGAAAAGGGACGTGAGCCGGGAATCGATTTAAAAGGTTTAGTGAGCGACGCCATTAAAGCGTCACCAGAGTTGGCAAGCAATATGCTTTCAGTCAAACCTGAACAGGTTGATTTGGCAACACGCTCAGTACTTCAGGTACTCGATGTCGCTCAGCTTATGAGCACAGCATTGGAGCAGTCAGCCCATCAGCAATCGGTGAGTACCACTTATCGAGAGCAAGGCATTAATATGGTTGAGCACAGTAAGGCAAGCCAATTACAGCAGGGGCAATTAGATAAATCGCTTAATCTGACCAAACCCGAAGCCCATCAACAGTTGGCCGAAAAGGTGCGTTTTATGGTTAATACCAACCAGTTGGTTGCGGATATTCGCCTAGATCCTGCTGAGTTAGGCTCGATGCATGTGAAGGTGACCGTGACAGGGGAATCTGCCAATGTCAGTTTTATTGTTCAATCTGCTCATGCAAAAGAAGCGATAGACAATGCTGCGCCTAGATTAAAAGAAATGTTAGCTGAGAAAGGAATAGAGTTAGGCCAATCATCAGTAGAACAAGAGTCTAATGAACAACAAGGTGAGCAACAAATGGCTGGTCAAAGAGATGGCACGGGTACTAACTCAGGATTAACAGAAGCCGATGTACCCGAAGGTGTATTACAGCAACCTATTGTTAATGGCGCATTAGGTGGAATAGATTACTTCGTTTAACGCAATGCGTTATGGGTTATCCATTGCGATTTTCTGCGTAAGCACGATAATACTGGCAAATTATTATACAAGGCGTGGTCATGGCTGAAGAAGAATTACAAATGGAAGAGGGCGGCAAGAAGAGTAAACTTATGATGATTATCATCATCGTAGTTGTATTACTTCTTGGTGGTGGTGCCGCTGCATATTTTTTACTCGGTGGTGAAGATGAAGCAGCCATGGTAGAAGGAACCGAACAGGAAATGGTTGAAGGTGACCAGGGCGAACCATCAGCTCAGCTTAAAGCGGGGGCCGCCTTGTATGTGTCAATCCCTAATCCAATCACATTTAATGTTCCAGGCACCGGTAGGGACCGATTAGTTGAAATTAAAGTTCAATTGATGGTGCGTGGCAGTGGCGCAGAAGAAAAAGTTAAAATGCACATTCCGTCGATTCAAGGAGCATTAAATCGGGCATTTAGTCAGGCGAATGCCGACGATTTAGTAACCGAGGCTGGTAAGGCCGCCATTCGCGTTAACGCCCTAAAAGAAGTACAAAAAACTTTGAAAGATGTCGCGGGCAATGAACTGGTAGAACAAGTATTGTTTACCGGTTTTGTAATGCAATAAGAATAAGCGAGAAAGAGTTTGAGCGATTTATTATCCCAAGACGAAATCGATGCGCTACTTCATGGAGTAGATGACGTTGATGAAGACGACGTTGAAGAGGCTATTGCAGATGGCACCGCTCTTGAATATGACTTTTCGTCACAAGATCGAATTGTTAGGGGAAGAATGCCAACTTTGGAGATCGTTAATGAACGATTTGCCAGACACATGCGGGTCAGTTTGTTCAACATGATGCGCCGTTCGGCTGAAGTGTCGATTAACGGTATTCAAATGATTAAGTTCGGTGAGTATATTCACACCCTGTTCGTGCCGACAAGTTTAAATATGGTGCGTTTTCGTCCTTTAAAAGGCACGGGACTGATCACCATGGAAGCTCGTTTAGTCTTTATACTTGTGGATAACTTCTTTGGTGGAGATGGGCGCTATCATGCCAAAATTGAAGGCCGAGAATTTACGCCTACCGAGCGCCGTATCATTCAAATGCTGCTCAAACTTATTTTCGAGGATTACAAAGAGGCTTGGGCGCCAGTAATGGATGTATCCTTTGAATATTTGGATTCAGAAGTTAACCCTGCAATGGCCAATATTGTTAGTCCCACAGAAGTTGTCGTTATCAGTTCGTTCCATATTGAACTTGATGGTGGTGGTGGCGATTTCCATGTGTCATTGCCTTACTCGATGCTTGAGCCGATAAGGGAGTTGCTAGATGCTGGTGTGCAAAGTGATAAGGAAGATACCGACTTGCGCTGGAGCAAGGCCCTCCGCGATGAGATAATGGACGTAAAAGTCGAGCTATCCACCCATATGATGGATTTAACCCTTAGCTTGAAAAAGATTATGGATCTTAAAGCGGGGGATATTATTCCTATTGATATGCCGGAACACATCACTGTGATGATTGAAGAATTACCTACTTTTAGAGCCAAATTAGGTCGCTCGAGAGATAATTTAGCACTTAAAATTACCGGAAAAATACCGAGACCCACATCGGTTAAATCGGAATTACAACTATTAACCAAAGGCGGTCGCAGAATAGATAGTGACGCCGAGTTACAAACCCTTGAAGATGATTTGTAACCAATCAAGAGGCAATTATTATGAGTGAAGAAGACGGCGTAGACGATTGGGCTGCAGCTATGGCTGAACAGGCCGACGTAGAAAGCAAAGATGGTAAAGCGACTGTTGCCGAATATGACGAGCTCGAAGAAGACAAAGACATATCGCCGGCGGAAAAACGTAAGCTAGACACGATTTTAGATATACCTGTGACTATTTCTATGGAAGTCGGTCGTAGCCATATCAGTATTCGAAATTTACTGCAGTTAAACCAAGGATCAGTTGTTGAATTAGACCGTGTAGCCGGTGAACCACTAGATGTGTTAGTAAATGGCACGTTGATTGCTCATGGTGAAGTAGTAGTAGTCAACGATAAATTTGGTATACGATTAACTGATGTCATTAGTCAACTGGAAAGAATCAAAAAACTCAGATAGACAAACCTCTTATAAAACAAGGGTTTGGATATTACTGAGCCCTCTGTTTTTAGCCCCTAATTCAGCTCTTGCTGAGGCAAAAACTCTCTCTGATCCCACTTCAATAGTGTCAATTTTTCTATCCTTACTGCTGGTTATAGCGGTGATTTTTATGTTGGCGTTTATAATGCGACGGTTTAACGTCACTGGTGGAAGTACAGGTCAACTTAAAGTCATTGCTTCTCTTGCTGCTGGCCCAAAAGAACGCGTCTTAGTCATTGATGTGGGAGGTGAGCAGCATCTTATTGGTGTGACAGCGCAAAACATCAACCATTTAGCTAAGCTAGATAACCCTATCGCGAATGATAAGCCCCCATCAGGTGAGAATTTTAAGGACAAGCTTAGTCTGTTTATGGCTGGAAAGTTACAGCCGACTGCCAATTCTGGCGCGAAAAAAAGTGCGGGAGAGCGCGATGAATAAGGTGATTCTAATTTTACTTGCAGGAGTTTTAATCGCCATCCCTAGTTGGGTATTCGCGGAGCCGGGTATTCCTGCATTAACCATGACTGAAAATGCGGATGGTTCACAAGACTACACGATGACATTACAAGTCGTGGCCATTATGACAGCGCTAAGTTTGCTGCCTGCTTTTATCATGATGATGACATCATTTACGCGCATCATCATAGTGTTATCAATTTTACGCCAGGCGATTGGCCTACAGCAATCGCCATCTAATCAGATTCTGATTGGTGTTAGCTTATTTTTATCAATGTTTATTATGGCGCCGGTGTTTGACAAAATTAATGAAACAGCGTTGCAACCTTACCTAAATGAGCAAATTACATCTATTCAAGCATACGAATTAGCCAAGGAGCCTTTGCGCGGTTTTATGCTCGCGCAAACCCGGGTGAAAGACTTAGAAACCTTCGTAAAAATAGGGGGCTATGAAGACCAGTTTCAGGAGCCAGCAGATGTGCCCATGAATGTGTTGATCCCTGCGTTTGTGACCAGTGAGTTAAAAACAGCTTTTCAAATTGGCTTTATGTTGTTTATTCCTTTTTTAATTTTAGATCTCGTGGTTGCCTCTATCTTGATGGCGATGGGGATGATGATGTTGTCGCCCATGATAGTGTCGCTACCGTTTAAATTAATGCTATTTGTACTGGTAGATGGTTGGAACTTAGTTTTCGGTACACTGGCTAATAGCTTTGGAATGGGGACTTAATCATGGCACCCGAGGTCTTTGTCGATATCCTAAAAGAAGCGCTCAATATGGTAATATTGTTGGTTTCAGCCATCATTTTGCCCAGTTTATTTGTTGGCTTGATTGTGGCAGTGTTTCAGGCTGCGACCTCAATCAATGAACAAACGATGAGTTTCTTACCGCGCCTAATTGTGACCCTTTTATCGCTCAGTTGGGGTGGCCATTGGCTCGTTCAAAAATTAATGGATTTTACCTTCACTATGGTTGAACGGATCCCGGAAGTGGTTGGTTAAGATGGAGTTTTCAGCGGACATTATTACTCAGTTTATGGGTGACATGTTACTGCCTTTTATGCGTATATCGGGCATGCTGGCGACAATGATCGGCCTCAGTGCTAAGACAGTGCCCACTACCGTGCGCGCATTACTAACCTTATTTATTACCCTTATTATTATACCCGTTATTCCGCCCGTGCCTGTGGCAGAGGTTTTTTCAGTGAGTACATTTGTATTAGTTATTCAGCAACTGATCATCGGTATTTCATTAGGCTTTATTTCCTCTATGGTGCTTGATACGTTTGTACTCGCTGGACAAGTTGTGGCGTTACAGACAGGTCTTGGTTTCGCATCCATTGTCGATCCGGTAAACGGTATTAGCGTTCCAGCAGTCGGGCAGTTTTATTTAATATTAGCCACTTTGCTTTTTTGGGCTCTTGATGGTCACTTAGCTATGATCCGCATGGTAGTCATGAGTTTCAGCGCATTTCCAGTAGGAGAGGCTTGGCTGCAACCTGAACAGTTTAGAGAAATTGCCCACTGGGCTGGCTGGATGTTTATTTCAGCACTAACCTTGTCGTTAGCCCCGATTGTATCGCTATTGATTGTTAATTTAGCCTTTGGCGTTATGACTAAAGCCGCACCGCAGTTAAATATATTTAGTCTAGGCTTCACCATCGCCCAGATCACAGGTTTGGTGATTATCTGGATAACTATGGATAATTTTACTTATCACTTTGAAATGCAGTGGGACCGAGCACAACAAATGATGTGTCAGTTGGTCAATGTATGTCCATAATGGAGGAGGGGCGTCATGTCTGATGCTAACGAAAAAACAGAAGACCCCACAGCCAAAAAAACAACTGACTCCCGAAAAAAAGGCCAGGTTGCTCGCTCAAAAGAGCTTTCTACTGCTTTAGTTTTAGTATTCAGTGCCGCCGCTTTTATTATGATGGGCGGGCAAATTGCCAAAGCGGTATATATTGTTTCCCAGCGTATGTTCACTTTGTCTAGGGACGAAACATATGATTTTACTCATATGTTTCAAGCATGGGGTTATGCCATTGAGGCTGTTAGTGGGCCTGTTATGTTGTATATGGTGATTATTACCGCGGCAGGTATTTACGGTAATATTGCATTGGGTGGGTATAATTTTACCTGGCAAGGTGCTGCGCCAAAGGCAAGTAAGCTCAATCCTATTGCTGGTATCAAGCGTATGTTTGGTATGAATGGTTTAGTCGAGCTGCTAAAAGCGATCGCTAAAGTGTTTGTGATCATGGGGATGGCCTACGTCGCAATGCTCGTTTTTAAAGACGAAGCTCTTCATCTTGACTTGGAGTTATACCCACAGAATTTGTTTCACGCTATGGATCTCATCTCATGGGCATTTCTTATGTTGTGTTGTGCGCTAATTCCTATCGCGGCGATTGATGTGCCTTACCAAAGCTATAAGCACAACAAAGAAATGAAAATGTCTAAACAGGAAATAAAAGACGAAAATAAAAATGCCGAGGGTGATCCACAAGTTAAAAATCGTATTCGCAGACTACAATTTCAGGCTGCAGCAAATCGTATGATGCAAGAAGTGCCGACTGCAGATGTGGTTGTCACTAACCCGACGCATTATTCGATCGCGTTGAAATACGATCAGCAGGGCAATCGAGCGCCTGTCCTTGTTGCCAAAGGAGTCGATGAAATGGCAATGCATATTCGAAAAATTGCTGGTGCTCACGACGTGCCGATTGTTGCTTCACCTATGTTAGCTCGTGCAATTTATTACTCCACGGAAGTTGAATCTGAGATCCCAGCAAAGCTATTTATGGCTGTAGCTCAAATATTAGCTTATGTCTTTCAATTAAAAGCCTATAAAAATGGCAAAGGCAAACGTCCTAAATCGATACCAAAAGACCTGCCTATCCCTTATGAATTAAGGCGTTAATGCAGTTGTTAAACATTTTGACAGCTCATATTTGTGGTGAATTGAGTTAGTTGGCGCGGTAGTTGCTTTATCAAGTTATACGTCCGCTAGGTGTCAAAAAATTCGCATTATGCAACTTACTGCTTATCTAAATAGTTTCGACAAAAGCCACTTCCAGTCAGTGATGTCTAAGATGGGTGCTCCTTTGGTCTTACTGGCCATCATGGGTATGGTTATTTTGCCCATGCCAGCGTTTCTTCTTGACGTTCTGTTCAGTTTCAATATAGCTCTATCCTTGGTTATTATCTTGGTATCGGTGTTCACTAAGAAGCCAGTGGACTTTGGTATTTTTCCACTGGTCTTGCTGATCGCCACTGTTCTGCGCTTAGCCCTAAACGTTGCATCTACTCGTATTGTGCTCCTTGAAGGGCATGAAGGCGGAGATGCGGCCGGTAAAGTTATCCAATCATTTGGTGAAGTGGTTATTGGTGGTAATTATGCGGTAGGTATCGTGGTGTTTGCGATCCTCCTTATCATTAACTTTAAAGTAGTCACCGCAGGTGCAGGTCGTATTTCAGAAGTGAGCGCACGTTTTACGCTAGATGCGATGCCTGGCAAGCAAATGGCCATAGATGCAGATTTAAACGCCGGTTTTATCGACCAAGACGAAGCACGCAAGCGCCGTTTTGAAGTCACCAGTGAAGCGGACTTTTATGGTTCAATGGACGGTGCATCCAAGTTTGTAAAAGGAGATGCGGTAGCGGGCATGTTTATCATGCTGATCAATATTGTGGGTGGTTTATTTATTGGTATCTTTCAACATGACTTGGCTTTTGGGCAAGCTGTTGAAATTTATACCTTACTGACGATTGGTGATGGGTTAGTCGCGCAAATTCCGTCGTTACTCTTATCGGTGGCGACAGCGATCATTGTGACCAGAGAAAATGATTCACAGGAAATGGGTCAAGAATTAACAAGGCAGTTGGGTAACCGTCAAGCGTTGTATATTACCAGTGGCATCCTTTTTGTTATGGGTATAGTACCGGGTATGCCTCATGTGGCCTTTCTTGGTTTTAGTGCGCTAGTCGGCGGTTATGCTTATTACCAACAGTGGAGTGAACAGAAACGCGCTTCTGCCCCCCAAGAACTTGTGCCTGTGCCTGAACGTGGTAATACCCAGCCTGCAGAAATTAAAGAACTCGGCTGGGACGATGTTCAGCACGTAGACACAATTGGTCTTGAAGTTGGTTATCGTTTAATTCCGCTGGTTGATAAATCGCAAGGCGGCGAGTTATTGACGCGTATTAAAGGAGTTCGTAAAAAATTATCGCAAGAATTGGGATTCCTTATTCCTCCGGTACATATCCGCGACAATCTAGACTTAAGCCCAAATAATTACACTATTTCAATGCTAGGTGTTACGGTTGGCGAAGCTGAAATTAGTCATGATGATGAGTTAGCTATTAACCCAGGCCAAGTATTTGGCAAGTTAGATGGCACAGTAACTAAAGATCCTGCATTTGGCCTAGATGCTGTTTGGATAAGAGCCAATCAGCGAGAGCATGCACAAACGTTAGGGTACACGGTTGTGGATAGCGCAACAGTGGTTGCGACTCATTTGAGCCAGTTATTGACTAATAACGCCTATCAGTTATTAGGCCACGAAGAAGTTCAGCAACTATTGGATATGCTCGCCAAACAAAGCCCTAAGCTGGTAGAAGGTTTAGTGCCAGATATTCTTTCATTAAGTACTGTGGTGAAAGTACTGCAAACATTGCTTTACGAAGGAGTGCCGATTCGAGATTTACGCACAATAGTACAAACCTTATGCGAATACGGCCCGAAAAGTCAGGATCCGGATGTATTGGTCTCAGCATTACGTATTTCTCTTAAACGTTTAATCATTCAAGAAATTAACGGCGGTCAAGCTGAACTACCAGTCATAACTTTGGCGCCAGAGTTGGAACAGATGTTGCACCAGTCTCTTCAAGCAGGTGGTGGGGATGGCGCTGGTATTGAACCTGGTTTAGCTGAACGTTTACAAAAGTCGCTAAATGATGCCTCTCAACAACAAGAATTAGCCGGTGAGCCTGCCGTATTATTAACGTCAGGTATGTTACGCCCAGTGTTATCACGATTCTTGAAGCACGCAGTACAAGGTTTACATGTATTGTCATACCAAGAAATTCCAGATGACAAACAAATAAAAATAGTCAGTGCGGTAGGTCAATAGTCCGTCACGAGATGTAAGTAGCAAGGGGTAAATTGTGAAAATTAGACGCTTTTATGGCAAAGATATGCGAGAAGCATTGAAACAAGTCAAAGATGAATTGGGTGATGACGCTGTCATTATGTCCAATAAAAAACTTAATGACGGTGTGGAAATTGTTGCCGCTTATGACAGAGAGCCGACGGTAAGCCCGAAACACGCTGCCCCAGCATCCGCACCTAAGCGTAAGGTTGAATCTACTCCAACGCTCAGCGAAATTATTGGTGACAGCGGACCTGATAGCTTACGTGCTCTTTTGGAAAAGCAAATAAATGCCAAAGAAGCGTCATTGCAAACTCACAAGCCAGAGGCTGTGCAAGCACAGCCACAACGTAATGCGAATCCACCCCCAGTTGCTCGGACTGCCGCTCCCCGAGTGCCTCAGCAAGAAGATGCACTTAATGAGATGCGTCAAGAACTCGCGTCGCTTCGAAATGTATTACAGTTTCAAGTGGCCGGTTTGATACAGCAAGATAAAAGCAGAAATCATCCATTGCACGGCTATTTAACCAATAAGTTACAGAAAATGGGCATTAGCCAAACGTTAGCTAATGAAGTGGTTTCGTATACGCCTGCAAAAGCTGATGAGCGTCAAGCTTGGTTGTTTTTGTTAAAGTTATTGGCAAATCGTATTCAGACTGAAGAAAGTAATTTGTTAGTAAAAGGTGGTATTGCGGTTTTAATGGGCCCTACGGGTACAGGTAAAACAACCACAGTTGCTAAATTAGCGGCACAGGCTGCGCAAAAGTATGGCGCTGAAAACGTCGGCTTAATAACGATTGATAGTTACCGTATTGCTGCTTATGAACAAATTTCTACTTACGCTCGAATCATTGGTTGCTCGGTTAAAAAAGCTCAAAATGCTGAAGAATTATCCGATTTGTTATTCCAGTTTAGAAATAAGCGTCTCATACTTATTGATACTGCGGGTTTTGGTCAAAGAGATGTTAGACTGATCAAACAGTTAGAAACGCTGAAACAAAGTACCACGTCAAACATCAGCAGTTATCTAGTGATGCAAGCAAATAGCCAGTATCAGGTTATGCAGCAAACTATAAAAGCTTATAAACAGATTTCGTTACAGGGTTGTATTTTCACCAAATTAGATGAATGCTACAGTCTTGGAGAGGCGATTAGTGCAGCCATCGAGCACAAATTGCCCGTGAGTTTTATAACCGATGGCCAAAAGGTTCCGGAAGACTTAAAAGTGGCTGAAGCAAAATTTTTGATTACCAGTGCCGCCAAGCTTTATAAAAAGCATGTATTAATTCATACTAGTGATAATTCATTAACTAACACAGCAGTGGCAGTATGATTGAGGACCAAGCAAGTAGCTTAAGAAGAATGAATCAATCGCGATTAATTAAAGTGATCGCCGTGACCGGAGGCAAGGGGGGAGTGGGTAAAACCAATGTCACCTTGAACACCGCAATATCTATGGCCCAACAGGGTAAGAGAGTGATGGTGTTGGATGCGGATTTAGGCTTAGCTAACGTTGATGTATTACTGGGCTTACGCGTCGTGAAGAATCTTTCGCACGTATTGTCGGGCGAGTGCACTCTGGACGAAGTGTTAGTTGAAGGTCCCTACGGCATTAAAATTGCCCCAGCGACCTCCGGTAGTCAGTCAATGACTGAGCTCACACCTACAGAACATGCAGGATTAATTCGAGCCTTCAGTGAACTCCGTTCACAAATCGATGTATTGATTGTTGATACTGCGGCAGGTATTTCTGACATGGTACTGAGTTTCTCGCGCGCAGCTCAAGACATTCTAGTCGTCGTGTGTGACGAACCCACTTCATTAACTGATGCTTACGCGTTGATTAAAATTCTGAATAAAGAACACGGCGTCTTTCGTTTTAAAATTGTGGCCAATATGGTGCGCAATATGCGAGAGGGGCAAGAACTATTTAATAAATTAACTAAAGTAACAAATCGCTTTTTAGATGTTGCTTTGGAATTGGTTGCCACCATCCCATTTGACGAGAATATTCGTAAATCAGTGCGCAAGCAAAAAGCGATAGTTGAAGCTTATCCGACTTCTCCTGCAGCGATAGCGATAAACAAATTAGCCCAGCAAGCGGCCAGTTGGCCGGTGCCGTCGCAACCAGGGGGACATTTAGAATTTTTCCTAGAGCAGCTTATTGTTAAAAAAGCAGTAGGCGACATCCGGTGAATAACAAAGCGTCTGCGTATCAGCAGTTAGATGATAGAAATGCGTTAGTGGAGCGTCATGCGCCATTAGTAAAACGTATTGCACACCATTTAATAGCGCGCTTACCTGCCAGTGTTCTGGTCGATGATTTGATTCAGGCGGGTATGATTGGCTTGCTTGAAGCTTCACGTAATTTTGATGGCACCAAAGGGGCGAGTTTTGAGACTTTCGCTGGTATTCGCATCCGTGGCTCCATGCTTGACGAAATACGTAAAGGGGATTGGACTCCCCGTTCAGTGCATAAAAATGGCCGTGCCATTACCAGTGCGATCAATCAAGTCGAACGTGAAACCGGGTGCGATGCTAGGGATGTTGATATCGCTAAAAAACTTGACGTGAGTATAGATCAATATCATCAGATGCTCGGGGAAGTTAATGCGGGAAAAATTATCGGCATAGAAGATTTGGGGGTGACCGAAGATGTGGTGACCAACGAACAATCCAAAGGCTCTGATACTCCGTTTGAAGATTTACTCCAAGGTTCGTTTCAAAAAGCCTTAGCCCATGCAATAACGACCCTACCTGAAAGAGAAGCGATTGTATTGTCGCTTTATTATGACGAAGAATTAAACTTGCGCGAAATAGGGGATGTCTTAGACGTCAGCGAATCGCGTGTTAGTCAAATACATAGCCAAGCGATGTTAAAACTAAAAAGTAAAATGCAAACTTGGCGTATTGAAGAATAAAACAAAACTCACAAATACTGTGATTTGCCCTGAGCGGAGATTATTTTGGACAAAAACATGAAAATTTTGGTTGTTGATGATTTCTCGACTATGCGTCGTATCATCAAAAACCTGTTAAAAGATTTAGGGTTTACCAACATTCAAGAAGCGGATGATGGAAGCACAGCATTGCCTATGCTGCAACAAGGTGATTTTGATTTTGTTGTCACTGATTGGAATATGCCAGGCATGCAAGGCATTGATTTACTTCGTGCGATTCGTGCAGATGAAAATCTGAAACATACGCCTGTGTTAATGGTGACTGCTGAAGCTAAGAAAGAACAAATCGTTGCCGCTGCACAAGCAGGGGTTAATGGTTATGTCATCAAACCGTTTACTGCAGCAACACTTAAAGAGAAGTTGACAAAAATATTTGAACGTTTAGGTTAATTTAGGCTTTTCAGAACAAAAAGGAAGGCCATATGACCTCAAGTTCTGCTCCAATGTCGTTAGAAGATGCAAAGCAACTCGTTGTGATGCTTGAAAATGGCGATAATCAAAGCGCTAGAAAATTACTCGATAGTGTCAGTGACAGTAATTCAGTTGAATTATTTGAAGAGGTGGGCAAGTTAACTCGTCAACTTCATGATTCGCTTAATAACTTTCAACTCGATGAACGTATCGCTAACTTAGCAAACGAAGAGATCCCCGACGCCAAAACTCGACTTACCTACGTTATTGAAACCACTGAGAAAGCGGCGAACCGTACGATGGATCTTGTTGATAGCAGCATGCCGATTGCAGAAAAATTCAACTCGGAAATAAACGCAATTCTCCCTGAGTGGAAGAAACTATTGGGTCGTGAATTAGCGGTAGGTGAATTTAATACCTTGTACCATCGTCTAGATACTTTTTTAGAGGAAGGTGAAGCTGAGTCGAGGAAATTAAATGAACTACTTACTGAAATGCTACTTGCCCAAAGCTACCAAGATATAACAGGACAAGTTATTCGTCGTGTTATTGAACTGGTTAAAGTAGTGGAAGATAGTTTAGTTCATATGTTAACTATGTTTGGTGGTGCAGAATCGCTGGAAATAACTCATATATCTGATAAACAAGCCGATAGTGTTAAAGCGGAAGGCCCTATTATCGATGCCGCTAACCGTGACGATGTCGCATCTGACCAAGATGATGTTGATGATTTACTATCAAGTTTAGGATTTTAGAGGCGTTAGAATATGGCGTTTGATGTTGACGAGGAAATTCTTCAAGATTTTTTGGTTGAAGCCGGTGAACTGTTAGAACAGCTTCAGGAGCAACTCGTTGAATTGGAAAACAATCCACAAGATGCAGAGTTACTCAATGCTATTTTTCGTGGCTACCATACCGTAAAAGGCGGCGCAGGTTTTCTTTCGCTCACTGAGTTGGTGGATATTTGTCACGGAGCCGAAAACGTATTTGACGTAATGCGCAATGGGCAACGTACTTTAACACCAGAACTTATGGATATTATTCTTCAAGCTACAGATGAAGTGGTGGCTATGTTTGAAGATGTTAAATCCCAAAAGCCGCTTGTGCCAGCGAGTCAAAATTTACTCGATACCCTACATCGTCTTAGCAAGCCTGAGTCAAAAGATGACATCGCTAACGTCGCACAAGCAGAATCACAAAGTAAAGCCGTACTGAAGTCTGAGCCTGCTACTAAATCAGAATCGGATGATTTTGATGAATCTGAATTTGAAGCATTGTTAGACGAATTACATGGTAAAGGCAATCCGGTTAGTAAAAGTGCCTCTGGTCAGTCTTCAGCTGTCGCCTCTGGAACCGCAGACGATAACAACGATATCAGTGATGATGAATTTGAAGCTTTACTCGATCAGCTTCACGGAGAAGGCCAATTCGGTGAAGGTCAAAATACCTCATCAGATAAGCTTGAAGCGCCTGTTGAAGTACCTACGGCGAAAACACTTTCAACTGATGATGAGGATATTAGCGATGATGAATTTGAGGCTCTGCTAGACCAGCTACATGGCAAAGGCAAAGCGCCTACCACTGATACAAAGCCCGATCCTGTTAAACCAGTTGTACATGAAAAACATAAGTTAGATTCAGCCGGCAGTGCTAGTGAACCCAGTGTGCCTTCGATCGCGCCTACCCAAGCCAGTGCACCTATAACTAATTCGCAGCCTGAAAAAAATAAACAGGCGGTGGCCAAACGAGAAGAAAAACGACCATCGGTTGCGCAGCCAGAAACTACGGTACGGGTTGATACTAAGCGCTTAGATCAAATTATGAATATGGTCGGCGAGTTAGTATTAGTGCGAAATCGATTACTTAGCCTTGGGTTAACGGTAAACGACGAAAGCATGTCTAAAGCTATCGCCAATTTAGATGTTGTGACAGGAGATTTGCAAGGCGCGGTAATGAAGACGCGAATGCAACCTATCAAAAAAGTGTTTGGGCGTTTTCCTCGAGTTGTTAGAGACTTAGCCCGCACATTGAATAAAGAAATTACCCTTGAGCTTGAAGGTGAAGAGACTGATTTAGATAAAAACTTGGTTGAAGCCTTAGCGGATCCATTAGTGCATTTAGTGCGTAACTCGGTAGATCACGGTATTGAAATGCCTGCAGATCGTATTGCCGCTGGCAAGCCTTCATTAGGAACCGTCAAATTATCAGCATCTCAAGAAGGGGATCATATTTTACTTAGCATCATCGATGATGGTAAAGGAATGGATCCTGAAAAACTTAAAGAGATTGCGATATCTCGGGGAGTACTTGATACCGACGCCGCTGCACGTATGTCGGATGAAGAAGCTTTTAATTTGATTTTTGCCCCCGGTTTTTCTACTAAAACCGAAATATCCGAAGTGTCAGGCCGCGGTGTAGGCATGGATGTGGTTAAAACCAAGATCAATCAATTAAATGGTTCGGTTAAAATTGATTCAGTGCTAGGTAAGGGGACAACGTTAGAGATCAAAGTACCGTTAACCCTAGCCATATTGCCGACATTAATGATAGTGGTCGGCGATCAAACGTTTGCTTTACCCTTAGGCTCGGTTAACGAAATAATTAATATGGATATGAGCAAGACTAATATGGTTGACGGACAGTTAACTAAAATAGTGCGTTCTAAAGCGATACCCTTATTTTATTTACGTGAGTGGCTAGTGCGCAAAAATGCTAAAGCAATACCGTTAGACCGCTCGAAAGGACATGTAGTTGTGGTACAAATTGGTACTCAACAACTCGGTTTTGTCGTTGACGCGCTTATTGGACAAGAAGAAGTAGTCATTAAACCACTAGATGAATTACTGCAAGGTACGCCCGGAATGGCGGGGGCAACGATTACTAGCGATGGTGGTATTGCGTTGATCCTCGATGTACCTGGTTTATTAAAACATTATGCTAAGAAAAAGGCTGATGCCATTCGGCAAGCGCGATAATCTCGAGGTTTTGAAAGAAGATACATGGCTTATAAGATTTTAATAGTTGATGATTCGATTTTTTTTAGGCGCCGTGTAAAAGAAATTTTAGAGCAAGACTCAAGTTTAGAAGTGATTGGTGAAGCCAGAAACGGGCAAGAAGCGATTGATATGGTCATTCGGCTCAATCCAGATGTAGTGACCATGGATATAGAAATGCCCATTATGGACGGCATAACTGCGGTTAAGAAAATTATGGCGCGTAAGCCAGTGCCGATTATTATGTTTTCGTCTCTTACCTCAGAAGGTGCTAAAGCCACGCTCGACGCACTGGACGCGGGCGCCATGGATTTTTTACCTAAGAAATTCGATGATATTGCCAGTAATCGTCGTGAAGCAGTTGCGCTGTTGCAAGCTAGAGTTAAAGGTCTTTGCCGCAAACATCATGGATTTCGTTCTTCAATAGCGGCTGTTGCGCCACCGAAAGCTATTTTGTTTAATAAGCCTGTTAGACGCAATACCAGCAGCTCTGCGGTGCAATCAACCAGAAGTTCCCCGGTTTCTGTAGCTGCTTATGCTTCGTCGTCTGCAGGGATCCCATCAGGCAAAAAATACCGCTGTTTAACGATAGGTACGTCAACCGGTGGGCCAGTTGCTTTGCAAAAAGTGTTGACCAATATCCCGAAAAATTTTCCTTATCCTATATTTATTGTTCAGCATATGCCTGGCGCTTTTACGCGTGCATTTGCTGAAAGGCTAAATCAACTGTCTAAACTTACTGTGAAAGAAGCCGAAGATGGAGAAACTGTTGAGGCCGGTGTGGCTTATTTAGCGCCTGGTGGGCGTCAACTGATAGTTCAAAATGATAGTCATAGAGTGAAATTTAGTGTTTATGATGCGCCAGACACTGCCGATATATTGTATAAGCCCTGCGTGGATATCACCTTTGAGTCAATTGCCAAAGTTTATGCTGGAGACGTGCTAGGCATTATTCTCACTGGTATGGGAGCTGACGGGAAAATAGGCGCTACTGAGCTGAAGAGAAAAGGCGCAAAAATTTGGGCTCAAGATGAAAGAAGTTCAGTGGTGTATGGTATGCCACAAGCAGTAATGTCTTCAGGGATTGCCGAAAGAGAGTTTTCTATTGATTCATTCGAAAGCAATATTGTAAAGGAAATGGTTTAGCGTGTTTTGTCCTGGCTGCCCAGGCAAATGTATTTATCTGCAACGCGACCAGAAAGCCACTAAAAGGTAATTAACGTGAAGGTGTGGACTGTTGCAAACCAAAAAGGGGGGGTCGGTAAAACTACGACAGCAGTTACCCTAGGAGGTTTGCTCGCGCAACGTGGGGCAAAGGTGATTTTAGTAGACACCGATCCTCATGCATCCTTAAGTTATTATTTTGGTATTGATTCTGACGATTTGACGCGCAGCTTATATGATATTTTTGTGCATGATAACCCCTTAGATAAAGATACGGTTTTGGACTGTCTGTGTTCAACAAAGCTTGATTCACTCTTCATCCTGCCAGCTAGCATGGCATTAGCTACCCTAGACCGTAAACTAGGTAATCAAAGTGGCATGGGACTCATTTTGAAGAAAGCGTTGGCACTACTCGATGAAGAATTTGACTATGCAATTATTGATTGCCCGCCTGTATTGGGGGTATTGATGGTTAACGCGTTAGCGGCATCCACTCGCGTTATTATTCCAGTACAAACTGAGTTTTTAGCCTTAAAGGGTTTAGATAGAATGCTCGATTCACTGCACATTATGCAGCAGTCTTTACGTAAAAAATTTAGTTACACGATAGTTCCAACTATGTTTGATAAACGCGTGAAAGCAGCAATTGCGGCGTATCAAACATTACGTGGAACGCATGGTGATTCAGTGTGGCAAGGGTTAATTCCTATTGACACAAAATTTCGTGACGCCAGTGCAAATCATGCTCTGCCGTCGATTCATGCTCCCAAGGCTAGGGGCGTATTAGCTTATACCAGTTTATTACGTCATTTACGTTTGTTAGAGGCAGCTAAATGAGTCGTAGAACATTTGGTAAGAAAGATGTCATGGAAGAATATTTGTCTTCTTTACTCACCGAAGACGATAGCAACTTTGAACCATTAGAGCGTGTTAGTAAATTGTTGAGCAGTGCAACAGCATTGGTTAATGCCGAGCCTGAAGATAGTGACGTTGCGCCCGAGCAAGCGATAAGCCAAGACAACCGAGATAAAAATATATTAGAAGCGTCGTTGATTGCTTCAGCTAGCGAATTACAGGCAGAAGTACCAAATAATAATTCAACGGTAGAAGTACGAGATGCCACAGACAGCATTATCGACCATAATGAACAAGATACAGGTGTATATTTAGAACCGTTTCAAACGCTTATTTTTGAAGTTGCGGGATTATCACTAGCGCTTCCTTTAACTGAGCTAGGTGGAATACATCAATTGGCAGACGTAACGCCTATTTTTGGTAAACCTAATTGGTTCAAAGGGGTCATGTTACACCGTGATGAAAAGATGAATGTAGTGGATACTGCTATGTGGGTTATGCCGGAAAAATGCAACGAAAAGCTAGCCGATTCAGCGAAAAATCAATATCTTATTATGTTGGACAATAGTGGTTGGGGATTAGCGTGTGAACGTATTATTGACACCATCACTTTGCAACCCGATGACGTAAAGTGGCGTAAGTTTGATGGCAAGCGCATCTGGCTTAGTGGCATGGTCAAGAAAAAAATGTGTGCCTTGGTAAATGTTAAGCAACTTATTCGTTTGCTTGACCAAGGTATGAATAGTAATGACAACTAGCAAAATGATGCTGGAGTAGCAAATATGACTGATGATAGAACATCAAGTAACGCATCTTCTGATCGCAACGATGAAGTATTGCAGTGGGTAACTTACAAATTAGGTGAAGAGACCTACGGCATTAACGTTATGCAGGTGCAAGAGGTTTTACGCCACACCGAAATTGCGCCAGTGCCCGGTGCGCCTGATTATGTGTTAGGCATTATTAACCTTCGCGGTAATGTCGTCACTGTTATTGATACGCGCGCTCGTTTTGGATTAGAGCCTACAGATCTAACTGACAGCACACGTATCGTTATTATCGAATCTGAAGAGCAGGTGCTAGGTATATTGGTCGACAGTGTTGCCGAAGTGGTTTACTTACGTTCATCGGAAATCGATAGTGCACCAAATGTTGGAACGGAAGAGAGCGCTAAGTTTATCCAAGGTGTGAGTAATCGCGATGGTCAGTTGTTGATCTTGGTTGATCTGAACAAACTCTTGAGTGATGAAGAGTGGGATGAGTTAACGAATATTTAATTCGTAACGCTGACTAGTAAAGCAACTGGACGCAAATGTGGAAATAAATCATCTGATTTACTTGGTTATTATTATCGCCATCGTGCTATTTATTGGTGTTTGTACGGTGCTGGCAAAGCGTATCGCGGGGTTGCAAGAAAAATGCGAACAACAGCAAATGCATATGGCGGCGTTACAAGAGCAATTGCTTGTTAATCAACAGGAATTGCAAGAAGTACGAGTGGGTAGTATCGGCATGGGGGACAAAATAAAAGCGTTGGTCACGACGGTTAAGCAAACTGCCGTTCAGCAGGAACAACTGGCCAATCAAGATCCGCAAAATCGTTTATATCAACAAGCGGCAAAGTTAGTTGCAAGCGGCTACTCGGTTGAAGATTTAATGCATGAATGCGATATGCCTAAGGCTGAAGCTGAGTTAATTTACAATCTTCATAAGGGGTAATCGTTACCATCTTTTCTTATTTCTATTCGATTACCTGAATCGTTTCTCCAATCCGTTTACTGTTTGATTTTTCTCCTTACCTTAAAGGTACTGCTCAGTTAATCGGTGCACTAGATGAAATTCGTTTAACATCGTCATTGGCTTTAGCGTATATCTGGCCGTTAAGATACAGCATTCAATAAAGGTATTTGTCTCTTTAATTACTGTGCAATGAGTCAATCTCGCAGTTGGCAATAATTTTAAATCGGTTGTCGTTTACACATACGTGTAATACCAATATTTTCAAATAGTTTACGTTTAGACGTCTAGACGTAAAGATGTTGACATTTATCTCGTTTTGCTCCAGATTTAGAGCCTCTCAACACAACTTGGAGCCATTATGCCTATTCGTATTCCTACTGAATTGCCTGCACAAAGCATTTTAAATAGTGAGAATATTTTTGTGATGGATACCGATCGCGCAGCCATGCAGGACATCCGTCCACTGGAAGTGGGTATCTTGAATTTAATGCCCAACAAGATGGAAACAGAGGTGCAATTTCTGCGTTTACTGTCAAATACACCACTACAAATCAATGTGGATTTAATTCGCATTGATAATCAAGCGCCAAAGAATACCCCTGAATCCCACATGAAAGCGTTTTATCAAAACTTTGATGATGTCGCTGATAAGCAATACGATGGTTTGATTGTGACTGGCGCGCCATTAGCATTGTTAGATTATGACGATGTAAAGTATTGGGAGAAAATGAAAGTAGTGCTGGAGTGGGCTCAGCGTCATGTGCAATCCACGCTATTCTCCTGCTGGGCTGCACACGCGGCCTTATATCACTTCCATGGAAAAAATCGTAGACTGCGTGACGAAAAGCTCAGCGGAATATTCGCCCATCAGGTGCGGGATGAACATAACGAATTAATGCGCGGTTTTGATCCGATTTTTAATGCTCCCCATTCACGCTATGGCGAAATTAGTATCGCTGATTATGAATCTGTGGACGGTTTGAAAGTGCTCGCGAGCTCTGAAAAAACAGGCGCATATATTGTTGCCTCAGAAGATAAACGCTTAGTGTTTGTTACAGGACACCCAGAATATGCCCCAGACAGTTTAGATCAAGAATACCAGCGAGACATCAACGCCGGTTTAGAGGCAATTATTCCCGAAAATTACTATCCTGAAGACGATCCTACACAAGCCCCTATGGTGACTTGGCGAGCTCATGGTAGTTTGCTGTTTACCAATTGGTTAAACTACTACGTATATCAGAACACGCCTTATGATTTGGCATCATTGTCAAAAAAAGACTAGAACAATTTATTTATCAGTTTTAAAGGAAATATAGTGTCAACAGTATCCTCAGAACAAGCCCTGCACGACGCTGCAAAAAAACGCATTCTTATTTTAGATGGCGCCATGGGAACCATGATCCAAGCTCATGATTTTCAAGAAGATGATTACCGCGGTGAGCGCTTTATCGATTGGCAAAGCGATGTCAAAGGTAATAATGATTTACTGACTTTGACGCAGCCAGATGCGATTTATGATATTCATTGCGCATATCTTGCTGCAGGGGCGGATATTATTGAGACCAACACCTTTAATGCCACTACGATTTCAATGGCTGATTACAATATGCAATCTCTTGCCAAGGAGATAAATATAGAGGCAGCAAAATTAGCGCGTAAAGCTGCCGATAAATATTCTGCATTAACACCGGATAAACCGCGTTTTGTGGCGGGTGTATTAGGGCCGACAAGTCGCACTGCATCAATTTCACCAAATGTGAATGATCCTAGTGAGCGTAACGTAACGTTTGACCAATTAGTCGAGGCATATGTAGAAGCAACGCACGGATTGATCGAAGGCGGCGCTGATCTAATCATGATAGAAACGATATTCGACACACTCAATGCAAAAGCTGCAGCTTTTGCCGTTGATACAGTATTTGAAGCGTTAGGCAAATCCTTACCGGTTATGATTTCAGGTACAATAACCGACGCATCAGGCAGAACGTTATCGGGCCAGACTGCTGAAGCATTTTATTATTCGATGCGCCATACTAACCCGTTTTCGTTCGGTTTGAATTGCGCGTTAGGCCCTGATTTGTTACGCCAGTATGTAGATGAAGTGGCTACTGTAGCTGAGTGTCTGGTTTCAGCGCATCCTAACGCTGGTTTGCCAAATGAGTTTGGTGAGTACGATCTAGAAAGCGATGAAATGGCAGAACATATCCGTGAATGGGCGCACTCTGGGCTAGTAAATATAGTTGGTGGTTGTTGTGGTTCAACCCCCGAACACATTGCTGCTATCGCAAATGTGGTAGATGGTGTGGCACCCCGTGTTATCCCTAAACGCGAGGTCAAACTGCGATTATCGGGACTGGAGCCTTTTGTGCATTAATTTGCAGCCAAAAGACGTAATGATCGCGGGTCGCTTGGTTACCAAGCCCCGGGAAGTAGTATATGAACAAAATTTAGTAGACTGAGTGACTTATGACCAAAGCAAGTGCATCTTTTATCAATGTCGGCGAGCGTACCAATGTAACAGGTTCTGCCATGTTCAAGCGCCTAATTCTAGAAGACGATTTTGAAAAAGCGTTAGATGTTGCTCGTCAGCAAGTAGAAAACGGTGCACAGATCATCGATATCAACATGGACGAAGCCATGTTGGACTCAGAAGCGGCCATGACTCGCTTCTTAAACTTGATTGCTTCCGAGCCTGATATTTCTCGCGTGCCCATTATGATTGACTCATCTAAATGGTCAGTTATTGAAGCGGGTTTAAAGTGCGTACAAGGCAAGGCAATAGTTAACTCTATTAGCTTAAAAGAGGGGGAAGAGAACTTCTTACATCAGGCGAAATTGCTTAAGCGCTATGGAGCAGCTACGGTTGTTATGGCGTTTGATGAAGCAGGTCAAGCAGATACTGAAGACCGTAAATTTGAAATTTGTCAGCGCAGCTATCGGCTTTTAACTGAGAAAATCGGTTTTCCACCAGAAGATATTATTTTTGATCCGAATATCTTCGCCGTGGCGACAGGTATCGAAGAACACAACAACTATGCAGTAGATTTTATTAACGCCACTCGGCGTATTACCCAAGAATTACCTCATGCCCATATATCCGGCGGCTTATCGAACGTTTCTTTTTCATTTCGCGGGAATAATCCGGTACGCGAAGCAATGCACTCGGTGTTTTTGTACCATGCTATCAAAGCTGGAATGGACATGGGCATCGTTAATGCTGG
Organism: Paraglaciecola sp. 20A4; assembly: GCF_011378905.1. GTDB lineage: Bacteria > Pseudomonadota > Gammaproteobacteria > Enterobacterales > Alteromonadaceae > Paraglaciecola. The sequence goes on from NZ_WTPY01000019.1 coordinate 39,263, forward strand.
CCAACTTGAAGTATATGACCAAATCCCAGCGGAGCTCAAAGAAGCGGTTGAGGATGTGATACTCAATCGGAATGCCGAGGCAACAGATCGCTTATTAGAACTCGCGCCAAAGTATCAAGGGGATGGTAAGGCCCAAGTTAAAGAAAACCTTGAGTGGCGTCAATTGCCCGTTAATAAGCGTTTAGAGCATGCACTTGTTCGAGGTATTACCGATTATATTGATGAGGATACTGAACTAGCGCGCCAACAAGCTGAAAAGCCATTACATGTTATCGAAGGTCCGTTAATGGATGGCATGAACGTGGTGGGTGATTTATTTGGTGAAGGTAAAATGTTCCTTCCCCAAGTGGTTAAATCAGCTCGGGTTATGAAAAAAGCCGTCGCATATTTAAATCCTTACATTGAAGCTACAAAGGATGTGGGCAGTACTAACGGTAAGATTTTACTGGCGACGGTAAAAGGTGATGTACATGACATCGGTAAGAACATTGTGGGTGTGGTTCTGCAATGTAATAACTTTGAAATTATCGATTTAGGTGTAATGGTGCCTTGCGCAAAAATCCTGCAAGTCGCCAAAGACAAAAATGTCGACATGATTGGCCTGTCTGGCTTGATTACCCCTTCTCTGGACGAAATGGTCTATGTAGCCAAGGAAATGCAACGCCTAGGTTTAGATTTGCCGCTACTCATTGGCGGGGCGACTACATCAAAAGCACACACAGCCGTTAAAATTGAACAAAACTATGACCAACCCGTTGTGTATGTGCCCAATGCCAGTAGAGCGGTGGGCGTGTGCCAAAAACTTATTTCCAAGGAGCACCGCCCAGCATACGCGGTACAAATATCTAAAGAATATGATGTGGTACGTGAGCAACATGCTCGTAAGAAACCTCGTAGCCGCCCCGTCAGCCTCGAGAAAGCCCGGGCTAATGGGGCAGACATAGATTGGAGTCAATATACTCCTCCGGTGCCTAAACATTTAGGCGTGCAAACGGTTTCGGTCGATCTGGCCGATCTGCGCGCGTACATAGACTGGACGCCGTTTTTCTTAACTTGGTCGTTGGCGGGTAAATATCCGCGTATCTTGCAAGATGAGGTAGTCGGTAAGGAAGCGCAATCGGTATTCAATGACGCTATGGCCTTATTAGACGATCTATGTGCCAATAAAAAACTACAAGCCAAGGGGGTTGTGGGTATTTTCCCAGCTAATCGAGTTGATGATGATATTGAAGTTTACACTGATGAGCAACGCACAGAGGTGCAAGAAGTGTGTCATCACTTGCGTCAACAAACCGAGAAGGCTAAAGGTTATAACAATTGTTTAAGTGACTTTATTGCACCAAAATCTTCTCATAAAGCCGACTACTTGGGCGCGTTCGCTGTGACCGCTGGTATTGGCGAAGATGAGCTCGCCAACGCGTACATTGCTGATGGCGATGATTATAATGGTATTATGGTCAAAGCACTGGCTGATCGTCTTGCTGAAGGCTTTGCCGAATACTTACATGAGAAAGTGCGCAAAGATATTTGGGGATTTGCACCAGATGAATCCCTCAGTAATGAAGAATTGATTCGCGAGAAATATCAAGGTATCAGACCTGCGCCTGGTTATGCTGCTTGTCCTGAGCATACTGAGAAACAAGCTATATGGAACTTGCTCGATGCGCAAAAAAATACCGGTATGAAATTGACCGAAAGCTATGCTATGTGGCCAGGAGCGGCAGTGTCAGGTTGGTATTTTTCTCATCCTGAAGCACGTTATTTTGCAGTCGCTCAAATTCAAAGAGATCAAATGCTTGACTATGCTAAGCGTAAAAACTGGTCTGAGTTAGAAGCTGAAAAATGGCTTGGGCCAAATCTTAATAACTAGTATTGCAGCTGGTATCGCGACAAACATAAATTGGAAAGCGCAAGTTTAACCACACAAAGTGAAAGCACAAATAACCATGAGTGATAAACGTTTTAGCCCATCATGTGAAAATAACCGAATGCCTATTTTAGCGGTATTAAAAGAAGTACTGATTGATTGCACACATTTGCTCGAAATAGGCTCTGGTACTGGACAACATGCTGCTTATTTTGCTCCTGAATTAGCCCATTTATGTTGGCAAACGAGCGATCTGACGGTCAATCATCCCAGTATTCAGGCGTGGCTTGCGCATACAAATGCAACTAATATCCGTCAACCTTTGGCATTTCAAATCGGTTTGGATAAATGGCCTGGGCAGGTTGTCGATAGCGTATATACGGCTAATACTACGCATATCATGCAGCCCCATGAAGCGCAAAATATGATGGGACTAGTAGCGAACAATTTACCTTCAGGGGGCGTGTTTTGTCAGTATGGTCCGTTTACGGTTGATAACGCATTTACGAGCGAAAGTAACTTAGCTTTTAATCAGCATTTATTGAATGAGGGATGCGGCGGTATTCGCGATATCGACGAATTAGCAGGTTGGGCTAAGGGACTTTCTCTTACTGAAATGCGCCCAATGCCAGCCAATAATTTTATGTTGATTTGGCGCAAACCATAACGCTGAACATTGCTGTTCACAGCATGCTACCTTCCATATAAAACGCCTTTGCGTTATCACTACAATATAGTGTTCTACTCTTGTGTTGGGGCTTTAAACGGTAACAGTTCAGATGCGTTTGCTTTATAAGATTGTATATTAATATCTTCTTGGCGCAGAAAACGCCGAACTCCATCATGAAAAGCAGGTTCTGCTAACCAATGATTTGAATAGCAATAGACAGGTTCAAAACCACGCAATATTTTGTGTTCACCCTGGGTACCTGGATTGAAAGTACTGATATTGTGCTCTATGCAAAACTCAATACCTTGATAATAACAACATTCATAATGTAGATTGCTTATGTCTTCCAGCGCTCCCCAATAACGACCATAGAGTTGTTTATCGTCGAACATATAAAATGCGCTCGCTAAGGGAATATCATTACGTGAGGCGATAACAAGCAATATATTGCGATCCATTGAATGATAAAGTCGGGTAAAGAAATCTCGATTTAGGTATCCCTTGTGGCCACTGCGTTTCAAATACGTTTGCTGATAGCACTGATAAAAAAAGTCCATATGTTCAGCAGTGATTTTTTCACCATAAATTCGCTCAATCTGCACGCCCTGTTCGTATACTTTACGCCGTTCGTTGCGAATCGTTTTACGGCGCCTTGATGTGAGGGTCGCGCAAAAGTCGTCGTAATCTTGATAATTGCGATTAAACCATTGAAACTGAACGGCCCGTCGCATCAAATGCTGCTGTTGATTTAACGCCTCACTTAGTGATTCTGGTACAAATAACCAATGCATAGAGGACAGTCCGTTTTGTTTAGCGTGCTTCTGAATAGCGTTACATAGTTGGGGGAGCAATTGCCCTTGGTCGACATCTTTTTTCAACATTAAGCGCGCCCCTGGAACGGGTGTAAAGGGGATAGCGCAAACCAATTTAGGGTAATAATTCAGACCGTGTTCGCTATATGAATTGGCCCACGCGAAGTCAAATACATATTCGCCATAACTATGATTTTTGATGTACAAGGGTAGAATGCCTACCAACGTGTCGTTCTGATATATGGTGAGATGCTGTGGGTGCCAACCTGTTTGTGGTTCAACCGAATGTGAACGCTCGAGCGCTTGAATAAAGGCGTATTGATGAAACGGATCACATTGATATGCCAGCGCATGCCAACTATCTCTGTCGATTTGCCCTATGGCGCTTAGAAACTTAAAATTAAACATTTGGCGCATAACACTCTACAGGACCCTTAGATTGGGAGATTATATTACCTGATATGACAGATAACGATAGCAAGAACATTAAATATAGTATTACCAAATATTTATCTATGCGCGAGCATGGTTACCGTGAATTATTAAAAAAGTTATTAGCAAAGGGTTACGACAAGGCTCTTTGTGAAGCACGCATAAAACAGTTTAGTGACGCAGATATTCAAAGTGACTTACGTTTTGCTGAAATGATCGTTCGAAGTCGAGTGGCTAAGGGAGTAGGTGAACAACGCATTCGCAATGAACTGATTCAACATGAAGTGGCTCGCGAATTAATTGAACGGGCTATTGTTGAACAAGAAATTGATTGGGATGCATTGATATTGCAAGTAGCGTTTAAAAAATTTGGTCGTAAACCAGCAAAGGATTGGCATGAGCAGCAAAAACGTAACCGTTTTTTGCTGTATCGAGGGTTTAGTCACGAGCAAATTAATGCAGTGCAAAGCCGTTCCTAAGTGCAGTGAAGTCACTTAACAAGTCAGCAGAAAACATGCTATCGTTGCTAACTAATTAATAGTTAGAAATGGCCATTTGAGGCCATTTTTACCCTCAAATCAATAAATGTTGTTTCAGGATCATCAATGAGTAAGAGCACAGCGCAAATTCGGCAAACCTTTTTAAACTTTTTCGCTGATAAAGGGCATCAAAAAGTTTCTAGTTCGTCTCTGGTTCCAAGTGACGATCCCACTCTGTTATTTACCAACGCAGGAATGAACCAATTTAAAGACGTTTTTCTGGGCACCGAACAACGGAAATACACACGGGCTGTTTCTTCTCAGCGTTGTGTTCGAGCCGGTGGTAAACATAACGATTTAGAAAACGTTGGCTATACCGCGCGTCACCACACATTTTTTGAAATGCTCGGTAATTTTAGTTTTGGAGATTATTTTAAAAAAGAAGCTATCGGCTACGCATGGGCGTTTTTGACTGAAGAATTAAAGTTACCCAAAGATAAATTATTGGTGACCATCTACTCAGAGGACGATGAAGCATTTGATATTTGGCATAATGATATTGGTATTTCCAAAGAGAAGATTATCCGTATTGCCACTTCAGACAATTTTTGGTCGATGGGTGATACAGGCCCTTGTGGACCATGTTCTGAGATTTTTTACGATCACGGTGAACATATTTGGGGGGGACCTCCAGGTTCACCTGAAGAAGATGGTGATCGCTTTATCGAAATATGGAATTTAGTTTTCATGCAGTTCAATCGTCAAGCTAATGGCGATATGCAGCCGTTACCTAAGCCATCTATTGATACAGGCATGGGATTAGAACGTATATCAGCTATTTTACAGAATGTGCATAGCAACTATGAAATTGATATCTTTCAAAATTTGATTAAGGCCACTGCAGATTTAGTTGGAACGACAAGTCTTGAAGACAAATCTTTACGTGTAGTCGCAGACCATATTCGCTCTTGTAGCTTTTTAATTTCTGATGGCGTGATGCCATCAAATGAAGGTCGTGGTTACGTATTACGCCGTATCATTCGCCGTGCTGTTCGCCACGGAAATAAACTCGGCGCTCAAGGTGTATTTTTTTACAAATTAGTGGCCGCCTTGGCCGAACAGATGGGGGATGCTTACCCTGAGTTGATTGAACAGCGAGCGTCTATAGAGAAAGTGCTGCGCATCGAAGAAGAACAGTTCTCGCGTACACTTGAGCGTGGCATGCTTATTCTAAATGATGCCCTAGCAGATCTTGAGGGTAAGGTAGTGCCAGGTGAAGTGGTATTTAAACTTTATGATACATATGGCTTTCCAGCTGATTTAACCAATGATGTTGCCCGGGAAAAGGGTCTGAAAATTGACGAAGAAGGCTTTGAGCAAGCAATGGCTCAACAGCGAAAGCGAGCTCAAAAAGCCAGTCAGTTCGATGTCGATTACAACGAACAATTACGCAGCGAGCAAGAATCTGTATTTGTCGGCTACGAACACGAAGATAATGCGGCTCTAGTGCGCGAAATATTCTTTCAAGGGGAGTCTGTCAATGAGCTAGCTCCAGATGCAACTGGTACCATTATTCTTGATGAAACATCATTTTATGCTGAGTCGGGTGGTCAAGCTGGTGATACAGGGGTGCTAGTTACTGATAAAGGGGGATTCAACGTAACCGATACTGTGAAACTCGGTAAGGCGATCGCGCATAAAGGGGTGGCAACAAGTACCATACGCGTTGGAGATAAAGTCGAAGCTAAAGTTGATTGTGCTAGACGTCAGGCTATTAAACTTAACCACAGCGCCACGCATTTGATGCACGCTGCGCTGAAATCTATATTGGGCGACCACGTTAATCAGAAAGGTTCATTGGTGCAACCTGAGCGCTTACGATTTGATTTCTCTCATTTTGAAGCTCTTACGAAGAAAGAAATCTTAGCAACCGAAACGATGGTTAACGAACAAATTCTTGCTAACCATGCATTACAAACGCGTCTAATGGGACTAGAGCAAGCAAAAGAGGCCGGTGCAATGGCTTTGTTTGGTGAAAAGTACGATGACGATGTGCGAGTGGTGTCGATGGGCGATTTTTCTATGGAATTGTGTGGCGGCACGCATGTTACGCGTACAGGTGATATCGGTCTATTCAAGATTATTTCTGAAAGTGGCATCGCTTCAGGCGTAAGACGAATCGAAGCGGTTACTGGGTTAATGGCTTTACAACATGTACAACAGCAAGCTAGCGAACTAAGCTCCCTCAGTGGTGTCTTAAAAACAGACGTGAGTAACGTGGGAGAGCGAGTAGCGCAGCTTATCGAGCAAACAAAGACACTTGAAAAAGAAGTGACTCGTCTCAAACAGGACATTGCTAATAGTGCTGGAAATGATCTTTTATCTCAGGTTAACGAAATAAAAGGGGTAAAAGTCTTGTCTTATCATGTACAAGGCATTGAAAGTGGCGCATTACGCTCCATGATAGATGATCTGAAAAACCAAATCGGTAGCGGCATCATTTTATTAGGTGTTGCCAATAACGATAAGGTGAGTCTAATCGCAGGTGTGACGAAAGACTTAACTCAAAAAGTGAAAGCTGGTGAGTTGGTTAATTTTGTTGCCCAGCAGGTGGGTGGAAAAGGTGGTGGACGCCCTGATATGGCCCAAGCTGGTGGCTCTCAACCAGAAAATTTAGACCAAGCAATTGCTTCTGTTGAAGGTTGGTTACAAGACAGACTATAAGCGTAATATCGACTAATTTTTGAGGTGACAACAAGAATATGGAAAAGTCGGGTGTGTAATTCTTTGGTTATTTCAAAGAGATACGCTAGTTTTAAATTAGGGATTATTTTTTTGTAAACGGATAAGGAGCTTAGAATGCTAATTTTGACCCGTCGTGTTGGTGAAACCTTAATGGTCGGTGACGAAGTCACGGTAACGGTATTAGGTGTTAAAGGTAATCAGGTAAGAATTGGTGTGAATGCACCTAAAGAAGTATCTGTTCACCGAGAAGAGATTTACATGAGAATCCAAGCTGAGAAAAATGGTCAGCTGGCCGGTCATGAACAAGCAACATCAGACGAAGATAATTAATTTTATCGTTCACTGAAAAAAAAGCTGGGTTTTCCAGCTTTTTTTATGCATTCAATTTCCCTTTCATTAGAATAAATTGGTTGTTAGTTCGATGGATTATTGCTCGTTAAAGACGTTTTTTGTACGAACGGCTCAAAATACCAGCAAGTAGATTAAATCTTTCTAAAAAGTGTTTGACTTACTCCTGAGGCTCGGTAAACTTCGGCTCCAGATTTAGGAGAGACACCAAACGGTGAAAGGCGCTTCCCAAGCTAAGGAAGTTAGGTAAATTAGGCCTTTGTTAGATAGATATGTTTTGGCATAATAACTAACTCAAATAAATCAGTAGCAACAATTTGACGGTTTTCCGGAGAGGTGGGTGAGTGGCTGAAACCAGTTCCCTGCTAAGGAACCATACGTATTACTCGTATCGAGGGTTCGAATCCCTCCCTCTCCGCCATAACATAAACGGTAATCAATAGATTATTAAGAAGCTTAGACTAAAGGACATAAGCTTAGGTAAAACAAGGTAGAGTGCCTAGTATGTTTTACCGGATAACAATTTTGCGCATGTAGCTCAGCTGGATAGAGTTCCTGGCTACGAACCAGGCGGTCGGAGGTTCGAATCCTTCCATGCGCACCATTTTTAAGTTTAATATATTAGTCTAATATTAAATTACCCTGTTTGCGCATGTAGCTCAGCTGGATAGAGTTCCTGGCTACGAACCAGGCGGTCGGAGGTTCGAATCCTTCCATGCGCACCATATTAAAAAACCCACTATTAAGTGGGTTTTTTTTTACCTGCAGCATAATATCACTGTTGTTTAAGTACCTAGCGTCTCCAGCCATTAAGCGTTGAAGTTTTTACATCCCTATTCTCAGTTACATCATTCAGCGCAATCCAATATATAAATTTATCGATGATCTATAAGCTAGCGGTAGCTCTAGATACAGATTTGTAATGCGGCGTAAGGAGAAACCTTTACATTATCTATTTGGTTCAGGTTGAATCGGATATTTAGTATTAATGGCTATTTCTTGGGTAATAATGCAATAAAAGTGAATTGTTTCTTATTTTTTATTCTTTTTTGGTCACCCTAAAAAGTTGTTTTCTGCCAGCTCACATGGTACTTATCGAGTCGTTTTGTCAGTTACCGGAGAAATACTAACTATGCAACCTGATGTTATGTCGTTATTACTTGAAGCTGGGATGCTCCTTTTAGTGGGTATGTCAGTTGTTTTTCTCTTTTTGACGTTACTGATTGGTGCGGTAAACGTGATTGCTTGGGCTTCAGCTAAGTTTCCTGAAGAAGTCCCTAAGTCGGTCAACAAGGCTCGTAGCAGTAGTAGTCCAACGACCAATCAGTCAGGTGTGCCAGCGCCAGTTGTTGCAGCGATATCTGCCGCTGTCGAACAGTATCGCCGCCAACACTAAATTTTATTCATTGTTAATTAGGAACCCAAGATGTCAAAACCTTTAGCCATCACGGATGTTGTGCTGCGTGACGCACACCAATCATTACTCGCTACTCGCATGCGTATCGAAGATATGTTGCCCATTGCAGCGAAGCTTGATCAAGTTGGATACTGGTCATTAGAAACCTGGGGAGGCGCGACATTTGATGCGTGTATTCGTTATCTTGGTGAAGATCCTTGGGAGCGCATTCGGTTGCTCAAGCAAGCGATGCCCAAGACCAAACAGCAAATGTTACTGCGTGGACAGAACTTACTGGGTTATCGTCACTACGCAGATGACGTGGTAGAAAAGTTTGTAGAACGGGCTCATACGAGTGGTGTCGACGTTTTTAGAATCTTTGACGCGATGAATGATATACGGAATCTAAAAACAGCGGTCGGTGCAGCGATTAAAGTGGGTGCTCATGCCCAAGGAACTATTTCCTATACGGTCAGTCCGGTCCATTCCTTATCGCTTTGGTTAGATATGGCTAAGCAACTCGAAGATTTGGGCGTTCATTCCATTTGTATTAAAGATATGGCGGGACTACTTAAGCCGTATGTCTGTGAAGAGCTTATAACTCGCCTTAAGGAGACCGTGAGCGTGCCAATTGCTATGCAGTGTCATGCTACCACTGGGTTAAGTACTGCGACGTACCAGAAGGCGATTGACGCTGGAATTGATATTCTCGATACGTCAATATCTTCCATGAGTATGACCTATGGTCACACAGCAACAGAGACAATAGTCTCGATCGTCGAAAATACGCCTCGTGACACTGGGCTAGACTTGCCTTTATTAGCTGAAATAGCAGCTTACTTTAGGGATGTTCGTAAAAAATATGCCAAGTTTGAAGGCAGTTTAAAAGGCGTTGATGCTCGTATTCTAATTGCGCAAGTTCCCGGTGGCATGTTAACGAATATGGAATCTCAACTGGTAGAGCAAGGTGCTCAAGATAAGCTCGACGAAGTGCTTAAAGAGATCCCGCGAGTGCGTGAAGATCTCGGATTTATACCTTTGGTAACACCGACCTCTCAAATTGTCGGTACTCAGTCTGTGCTTAATGTGTTGACCGGTGAGCGTTACAAAAGCATTACCAAAGAAACCGCTGGTGTGTTGAAAGGCGAATACGGTGCCACTGCTGCGCCGGTAAATAAAGAGCTACAAGCAAGGGTGCTTGACGGCAAAGAACCCATTACTTGTCGGCCTGCTGATTTACTTAAAGATGAATTGCCCGTATTGGAGCAAGAACTGCTAGCAAAGGCAAAAGAACAAAACATCGCTTTGGCAGAACACAGAATTGATGACGTTTTAACTTATGCATTATTTCCACAAATAGGGCTTAAATTCTTAAAAAATCGTAATAACCCTGAGGCATTTGAACCAGCACCGAGTGCTGTAGAAGTGAGTGCAGCCCCGGTTGTTTCAAACTCTCCTAAGGCAGTTGAGTCATATTCAGTCCGTGTCGATGGCAAAGTTTACGCGGTAGAAGTAGGTCAGGGTGGTCAGTTAACTGATATTCAACCGGTCGGTGGTGCTGTGCCACTAAGCTCAGCTGCGCCCATTTTACCTGCGGGCCAAGGCGAAGAAGTGTCAGCGCCGCTAGCGGGCAATATATTTAAGATTTTAGTGCGCTCGGGTGAAGTGATCAGCGAAGGTGACGTTATTGTCATTATGGAAGCCATGAAAATGGAAACTGAAATCCGCTCAACAGCCTCAGGTACTATCAGCGATATATTGGTCAAAGAAGGCGACGCTGTGCAATCAGGCCAAACTATGCTGGTTTTGGGTTAAAAGGACGTATTAATGGATAAATTAACCTTACTTTGGCAAAGCACTTCACTGGCCCATTTTGAGATTGGTCAGGTAGTTATGATGGCTGTAGGGTGCTTACTACTGTTTTTAGCGATCGTTAAAAAGTTTGAGCCATTGTTGTTGTTACCAATTGGTTTTGGTGCCATTTTAACCAATATCCCGTTAGCAGGGTTTAGCGACCCTGGTGGTCTGCTTTATTACATTTACCATGTTGGAATTGAAACAGGCGTATTTCCTTTGCTTATCTTTATGGGCGTTGGGGCAATGACTGACTTTAGCGCCTTGATCGCCAATCCAAGAATGTTATTGCTTGGCGCTGCGGCTCAGTTTGGTATTTTTGGAACCTTGTTTGGCGCCATTGCGCTGAACTTGGTGCCTGGTTTTGAGTTTACTCTGAAGGATGCATCAGCTATTGCCATAATAGGTGGAGCTGACGGGCCTACGGCAATCTTTCTTGCGTCGAAGCTTGCGCCTGAGTTACTAGGTGCTATTGCGGTAGCGGCATACTCTTACATGGCACTAGTGCCTATCATTCAACCGCCTATCATGCGGCTGTTAACCACAGAAGATGAAAGAAATATCAAAATGGCGCAGCTTAGAGTGGTTTCTAAACGTGAGAAAATCATTTTCCCGTTGGCTGTGTTGTTAATGACAATTCTCTTTTTGCCCTCAGCAACGCCTTTGATCGGTATGTTTTGTCTTGGTAATTTGATGAAAGAATCAGGGGTAGTCGATCGTTTAAGCAATACTGCACAAAATGAATTGATTAATATCGTGACAATTTTTCTTGGCTTAGCGGTGGGATCGAAGTTATCTGCTGATAAATTTTTAACCCTTGAAACCCTTGGTATTCTAGGATTAGGCGCGATTGCGTTTTCAATCGGAACCGCAGCAGGAATATTAATGGCTAAAGCGTTGGGCAAATTTTCTAGTGAAAAAATTAATCCCTTGATTGGTGCTGCAGGAGTTTCAGCTGTGCCGATGGCTGCGCGGGTGGTAAATAAGGTTGGCTTGGAAACCAATCCTCATAATTTCCTATTGATGCATGCCATGGGTCCCAACGTTGCTGGAGTATTAGGTTCAGCTGTGGCGGCGGGTATTTTACTCGCATTAGTAGGGTAGGTAAGTCGTAGTTATGGTTTCACTTAACTGATTAGATGCATCTGCTAATAATCAGTTAAGTGATGATGGAATACCTTGGGAATGCCTTACTAATCTCGATGTACTCAATATTACTGGCAGTGTAAGAAGAGTTTTAAAGCTTAGTCTTGTCCATTGATTAAGGCTTGATGAGCGTGAACGAGCCTTTTGGTATATTCATCCTTTGGCCAATGAAAAATCACTTCTGTTTTACCTGACTCTACAACCTTGCCATGTTTCATCACCAATATTTTGTCACTAATGTGACGCACTATTCCTAAGTTGTGCGAGATAAAGATAAAGCCCAAGCCAAGTTCTCTTTGCAGCTCCATCAATAGATTAACGGTTTGCGAGCGTACTGATGGATCCAGTGCTGCGAAAGGTTCGTCTGCAACAATAACTTGTGGGTTCAGTATTATTGCTCTGGCAAGCGCTACGCGCTGTTTTTGTCCGTCAGAGAGCATATGACGGTAAAAAAAACGATGTTCAGGTAGCAAGCCAACTAGTCGTAATGTCTCTTCGACTTTTATGATCCTAGCTCGCCCATCAAGGTTGGTATTGAGCTTCAGTGGCTCTTCTAATATGGATCCTAACGTTATACCAGGATTCAGTGATTCATTACTATTTTGAAATACCATACGAATATTAAGCACGCGGTGTTTATTATCATACTGCTCTAGTTTACGTTCATTAAGATATATTGAGCCGCTATCTGGGCGCTCTAAGCCAACAAGTAACTTTGCAAGTAGCGATTTACCGGAGCCATTTGCGCCAACAATAGCTAACGTTTCACCTGCCTGAATACTGAAATTAACAGGACCTAACGTAAACCTTTTTTCCTTGTGCTGCCAACGTTTACCATGACAGTTTTCGAATGTTAGGTTTTCAACAGAGAGTAAATCGTTCACTTTTGATCTCGGTGTAATGGAAAATGACAACTATAAGTATGTTCATGAATTCGACGAACTTCTGGCACCTTTACGCATTCTCGGCGTGCCCTAGGACATCGAGGTCCCAACCTACAGCCTATCGGTAAATGTTGAAATGTAGGTATCGTGCCACCTAGTGAACTTAAAGGTGATTTAGGCGGCAAATCAGTACGGAAGCTTGGGGCACTTTCAAGTAATGCCTTGGTATAGGGGTGCAACGCCCGTCGACGTAGTTGGTTCATACGCCCACTTTCAACGGTTTGGCCACAGTACAATACGGTCATATGGTCCGCCATACTGGAAATAGCTAATAAGTCATGACTTACAAAAAGTATGCTGAGTTTTCGAACTTGATTGACGCGTGTCAGTAATTTCAATATCTGACTTTTGTCAGTGATTTCCATGCCCCGGGTCGGATCATCTGCAATAATTAATTTAGGTTGTGAGGCTAACGCCATGGCGATCATAAACTTTTGACAGATATCATTCGGAATTTGATGCGGTAGGCTGCGCATATATGCTTCATGATGTTTTATGCCGACCCGATGTAGCAGTTCCGATGCGTATTTCTTGCGCTGTTTTGCACGATTCCAAAACATACCTTTTTCAAGGTTGGTGGCCAAAATAACTTCTTTTAGCTGGTTACCCAAGGTCACTATAGGATCGAGCGAACTTTTTGGATTCTGAAATATGACCGAAATATCTGAACGAATAATTTTACGTCTTTCACGCACTGACATCTTGAGTAAATCTTGTCCTCGCCAAGTCATACGATCTGCGGTTATCCGCCAGCGGTCAGAAATAGCCCCTACGATGGCTTTGACGATAATACTTTTACCTGAACCTGATTCACCTACAAGTGCATGAATTTGTCCTTCAGTGATAACAAGATTTATTTTATCTAATGCTTTGATCCAACCACTTTGCGATTCGATTTCTAATGTCAGGTTTTTAATATCGAGCAAAATCATTAACGTAGCAACCTGTAACGTAATGCGGAGCGCAAACCGTCACCGACTAAATTAATTGACATCATCATGAAAAATATAGCCGCACCTGGTAGCGCGATATTCCAAGGTGTTACATAAGCAGTAGACAAGCCTTCGGATAATAATGCACCGAGTTCTGGGGATGGCGCCTGTGCGCCTAAATTTAAGAAACCTAGGGCACTAATATCAAGAATTGCTACAGATAATGCAAGGGTGACCTGCACAACAAGCATTTCAGCCATATTAGGCAAAATAGAATTGAAAAAAATATGCACTTTACCTGCACCATCTAATTGAGCGGCTAGCACGTATTCTTTTTTCATTTTTTGTCGCACGATATCTCGTGTTTGGTGAATAAATTGTGGAATTAGGGCGAGTGAGATAGCCCACATACTGTTAACAAGACCAGTACCGACAATCGCGATAATAATAATCGCGATAAGTAGAGTAGGGATGGCCATAATGGAATCTAATAAATGATTGACCATACTGGAGCGAAATCCTTTACTCATGCCAGCCATCGCACCGAGTGCTACTCCAATCAACATTGATACAACAACGAGTAATAAGCTTATCCCGAAGGTCATTCTACAACCGTAAAGAATCCGCGAAAGCATATCTCTGCCTAAACCGTCGGTTCCAAATAAATGGCTTATGTCACCGTTGTTGTCCCACGCTGGGGGAACCAACAAAAAATCAATATGTTGCTGAAGCGGATCAAATGGCGCTAAAAAGGGGCCAAATATCATAATAAATATAAAAAAGATAACGCAATATAGACTCACAACCGCGGCATGATTTTCTTTAAATTCCTTCCATGTATTTTGTATCGGAGAAGGATAAAATTCTTCTTGGTATAAATTAAGACGTGGCATCTTCAGGCCTTCTGCGAGCGGGATCAAAAATTTGGATGACCATATCGCTAGTGATGGTAAATGTTAGAACGAGTGCGGAAACCGCTAACATTCCTGCTCTAATAGCGGGAAAATCTCGCTGATAAATCGCTTGGATTAGGCCATTGCCAATGCCCGGCCAAGAAAATATAGTTTCGACAATCATGGCGTTAGTCAGCAAGGTTGTAAACTGCATTACCAGTAGTGGCAAAATGGGTATTAACGCATTCTTAATACCATGACGCACAAACACCTGTCTGGGGCTCAAGCCTCGTGCATAGGCCGCTTGAATATATTCGCTGTTCATTACTTCGACTACAGAACGACGTGTAATACGCAGTACTATAGTAGAGGTGACAATGGCAATAGAGACGCTCGGTAACACCAAATGACGCAAGGCATCTTGGAATGCAAATTCTTTATCTGGCACGTCACTCAGCAAAATATCGATTAAGATAAATCCTGTGTCGTACGGAATATCATAAAGAAGGCTAATTCTGCCAGAAAGCGGAAACCAACCTAGCTGGACTGAGAAGAGTAAAATTGCAATTAATGCTGCCCAGAAAACGGGAATTGAATAACCAATGACGCTGGCTGATAGAAGTGAATAATCGATAAATTTATGATGACGCAAACCGGAAAGAAAGCCCAGTGGTAAACCAATGACAAAGGAAATGATGAGCGCGTATGCACTGAGTTCAACGCTGGCCGCAAGGGAACGACTAATTTCCTCAGCAAGAGGCAGCCCTGAACTAAAACTTAATCCCCAATTACCGCTAAAAAGATTATTTACATAATGCCAATACTGACTAAAAAGTGAATCATTCATCGCATATTGTTGCGCTAATAGAGCGTAAGTTTGCTCTGAACTATCGCGGATACCGGTTAGATTAACCAACGGGTCTCCTGGAAAAAGGTAAGCCAAAGAAAACGAGAAAAAGCTCAGTATAAACAAGGTCAATATAAGTAAGCTGATGTGGCGTAACATAATTCTTAGCATTATGGCTTACTCACATTTCTAAATTGAATACCGCCATAAGGGTTTATCTCAATGCCAGTGACATCGTCTCGATAAGCCTGATATCGAAACGCGTGTGCTATTGGCATAAGGGGCATTTCTTGGCTAATAAGTTCAATTGCCTTACTGTAAAAGTAAGCGCGATCTTCTTGGTCTGTATAGGTTAATGCTTTGTCGATAAGGGTATCGTACTCTTTAGAGCACCAACGGGCACGGTTGGTACCTGAATCGATAGCTGCACAAGTTAACAGTGGTCGGAAAAAGTTGTCAGGATCACCATTGTCAGCTGACCAACCAATCAATACTGAATCATGTAAGCCCTGATTTAACCGCGCGCGGAAAGTAGACCATTCGTAGCTGATAATGTTTGCATTAATACCTACATCCCTTAAATAACGTTGCATTAGCTCGGCCATTTTCATGGCATTGGGGTTATATGCTCGCTCGACGGGCATCGCCCAAATGGTCATGCTAAATCCTTCTTCAACCCCGTTTTCACGCAATAGTCTAGTCGCTTCTAGGGGATTAAAACTTGTGTTTCTTGAGTCAGGTTGAAACGCCCAGGATGATGGAGGAATAATTGAAGCGGCAGGTATCGCGCTACCGAAATAGATAGCTTCAAGTATTGCGTTCTTATCTATAGCCAATGCTAGCGCACGGCGTACTTGGGGATTGTTAAACGGTGGTTTTGATGTATTAAACGCCCAAAACCCTACGTTCAAACCTGGTTTTTCGTCCAATATCAGTTCTTTGCGTTTACGAATGACATCTAGCTGGCTATGAGTAGGAAACGCCATCGCATCGCATTCGCCGGTCATTAACTTAGCAAGACGCAGTGAACTTGATGGGGTGATATCGAAAATAAGTTGCTCAGTGGTACTGCGCTCCCGCCAATATTCTGTGTGTGCGTCAAAGCGAACAAACCTGTCTTGGCGAAAGCTATTAAATTTAAACGGGCCCGTTCCTATCGGTTGAGTATCAATAAGTTCAGGCGTTCCTGCTGCTTGAAGTTGCTTCGCATATTCGGCAGATAAAATAATTGAAAAATCAGTGGCTAAGTTGGCTAAGAAAGAACTTTCTGGTCTAACTAACGTTACCTCAACTCGATAACGGTTGATGCGTTCAATGCTGCCTATTAAATCGTCCAAGCCTACGCTATTAATATAAGGATAACGACCGCCTGATACATCGTGGTAGGGATGGTTTTCATCACGCCAGCGGTTGAAGCTGAACACGACATCATCCGCATCAAATGATCGTGATGGCGTGAAATAAGCCGTACTATGAAAGGCGATATCTTTACGAAGTTGGAACGTGTAGGTCAAGCCATCTGCACTGGTAGACCAGCTGCTGGCTAACCCTGGTACTATTTCCCCCGTGATTAAATCAAAATCCAGTAGGCGATCGTAAATTTGATGAGAGGAAACGTCAACCGTGGTGCCCGATGTGTCGAGTTGCGGATTGAAGCTGGCAGGGTTACCTTCTGAGCAGTATATAATACCATTTGGCTGCTGATGTTCGGTATTTGGGGGGCTACAACCCATCACACCTAATATTCCACCTGAGACTAAACAGACGGAAATGAAGCGAGATAGATATTGCCGACATGCATTCATAGTGGCTATTCTCTGTCTTCTAGCGGATTGTCGAGCAAATTATACTTCTTCAAGTAACCACGTAACTGGTGATAGGTAAGTGACAGTCTATCTGCTGTTTTCTTTTGATTATATTGGCTTTCGGCCAATGCTTGCTTAATTAAATCAATTTCAAAATTTTGCGATAGCTCCTTTAAATCAACCGGGAATTGAAAGCTATTGTTCGTTTCTGCTACTGCATCATGTGTATTTTCCGGTAACGAAGACACTAGATTAGATGCATCCACGGGTAACTCCTGGGCGGATGCTTGCGCTAACTTAATACGATCAGATGTGCGCGTTCTATTGACTGGGCGAAAAGGCGATTCAAAAGGGTCGAGCACAATATTATGCACCGGTATATCAGGGTTATTTGACCGATAAACCGCGCGTTCCACAACATTTTTGAGTTCACGAATATTACCCGGCCAATGATGCTCAAGTAAAATTCGTTTTGCCGTTTCAGTGAAGCCACTGAAAAGCTCCATCTCCAATTCCCGGGCCATATTAATAGCGAAATGTTCTGCAAGCATCATAATATCGTCTTTACGCTCCCTAAGAGGCGGCAAAGTGATAACGTCAAACGCTAAGCGGTCTAATAAATCGGCTCTAAATTCACCGCTTTGGGCTAACGCAGGTAAGTCTTCATTCGTCGCAGCGACCAGACGAATATCCACTTTAACGCTCTTCGAGCCGCCTACGCGTTCAAATTCACCATATTCAATTACGCGAAGTAGTTTTTCTTGAATTAATCCTGATGTGTTCGCCAATTCGTCGAGGAATAAAGTGCCGCTATCTGCAGCTTCGAAGCGACCTTCGCGTCGTTTAGCTGCGCCCGTGAATGCACCTGCCTCATAGCCGAATAATTCACTCTCAAGTAAACTTTCGCTTAAGGCTGCACAATTGAGCTTTGAATAGGTCTGATCCCAGCGCTTTGACAGATAGTGTAATCGGGCAGCCACCCCTTCTTTCCCAGTTCCTCGTTCACCAATAATTAAAACAGGTTTATTTAGTGGAGCAATCTGAGAGATTTGTTCCAGCACTTCGAGAAAACTATTGGATTGTCCTAACAAATTATCTTGTTGGCGAAAGCGGTTCATCAATATCCTCAAAAAGTGGTGTAATCGACTAACTTGTGGTGTATGTAATTATAATTGTAGATCCCAGTACCCACAGAGTAAATTAATATTTGTTTAAAATCAGATATTTAGTAATTAAACTAAGTTGGCCTGCTAATTGAATACTATTAATCAACACGAGCATCCTGCATTTGTTTGATGCTCACCATTAGCCGACATTATATAGAGGTAAAGACTATGGGTATATTCTCTCGTTTCACAGACATAGTGAACTCAAATATCAACGCCATTTTGGATAAAGCTGAAGATCCTGAAAAAATGGTACGCCTAATCATTCAAGAGATGGAAGACACCTTAGTTGAGGTTCGTTCAGCATCAGCGAAAACCATTGCTAATAAAAAAGAAATCACAGGACAAATTGGTAAGTTGCGTAATGAGGGAAGTGATTGGCAGAGTAAAGCTGAGTTAGCGATCAGTAAAGAACGTGAAGACTTAGCCCGAGCAGCATTGCAAGAAAAGAAAAAATGCGATGAGTACGCACTGTCACTAGAAGCTGAATTGAATGCGGTTGATGAGCAAATCAATAAATTGCAAAGTGAAGTGACGCAATTACAAGATAAATTAGCCGATGCAAAAGCACGTCAGAAAACGATTATTATGCGCCAGAAAACAGTGAGTTCACGGTTGGATATTAAGCGCACGTTAAACGATGGTAAAGTGGATGCCGCGATGGGACGTTTTGAGCAGTATGAGCGCAAAATCGATGATCTTGAATCTCAAGTTGATGCATACGACCTAGGTAAGAAAACCTTGGCAGATGAGTTTGCTGACTTAGCGGTTGACGATGAAATTGATGATGCATTAGCGGCACTGAAGAAAAAAATGAAAAAGCAGTCTGTTGACGCTAAAACTCAAGACTAATATCGACTAAAGGAGAAAGGTTGTGGAGGATATCATTGGGATAATTATTGCGCCAATCATCATATTTATGGTGATTGTCGCCCCGATTTGGTTAATTTTGCATTACCGCAGTAAAAAACAGATTAGCCAAGGATTGACTGAAGAGGAATACGCTACATTGCAGGGCTTAGCGGATCAAGCAGACAAAATGGCTGATAGAATACATACGTTAGAGTCTATTTTAGATGCTGAGGCACCCCAGTGGAGAAATAAGGTATGAAAACGCGAGGCGAGTTAACACGGGATCCTGACAAAGGAAAGATTGCAGGGGTATGTGCGGGTGTTGCCGAGTATTTTGGTATCGAGTTATGGCTAGTACGCATTTTAGTGGTGTCAGCTTTCTTCTTAACTGCTGGTACATTTATTGTTGTTAGTTATGTCGCGGCCTGGTTTATTTTAGAAAAGAAATCTACACGCCACGGGCCTTCGCATTTCAAGGGCACAAGCAGCAATCACGGTGAATCTGGAACCAAAGGCAAAGGCTGGCACAACGCAAATGACGACGAAGATGAGAAAGTTAAAGTGAAGTCAAAAGTGTGGCAATCTGGTGAGCCACCCAAGCAAGCATTCGTTGACATTAAGCAGCGCTTTGAAAAAAATGAAGTGCGTTTAAGACAGATTGAAACCTATGTTACATCTGCCCAGTACCAGTTAAATCGAGAGATTAATAACTTATAAATTCAGCAGTTACACCTTAAATCGGCCTAAAGACGTTTTTAAAACGATAGGGCCGATATACTCCCCCTTTGAATTCCACATCTGGACTCCATATAAAATATCTAGCAGCTAATAACATTTGTTGCTCAGCGCTGGACGCACGTCAACTAGGAAGTCGCGATGAAAAAATACTTAAATAGCAATCATTTTATCGACAAAGTAAAACGAAACGTAAAGGTGACCGGAGCTCGGCTTGCTGACAGGCATCTTAATCTCGCTGTTACAGGATTAAGTGGCAGTGGAAAAACAGCGTTTATTACGTCTATTATCAACCAGCTCCTTGAGGCAAATGATAGCGCTGAGTTACCGTTTTTCTCGGTTGTACGTGAAGAGCGTTTATATGGAGTAAAGCGCGAAGCGCAGCCTAATTTAAGTTTGCGCCGGTTTGAGTACGAACGCGCAATGCAGGCACTTAATGCTAATCCACCCGTTTGGCCCGAATCTACTACCGGCATTAGCCAAGTAAGATTACATATTCGATATCGTAAAAATCATGGTTTATCACGTTACATTAGCGAAGATGCAAAGTTGATTTTGGATATCACCGATTACCCCGGAGAATGGTTGCTGGATTTACCATTATTAGAAATGGATTATTTACAATGGTCTGAACATTGCGAGCAAGAAATTCGCTCCAATGAACGACAGCCAATTGCGGCTGAATTTCTTGCGCTGCGAGAAAGCCTAAATTTAGGTGACGTCGGAGACGAGTTGCTGCTTAAAAATATAGCCAGTGTGTATACCGATTATTTACATAAATGCAGAGCTGCTGGTTTTCAGCTATTACAACCAGGGCGTTTTATTTTGCCTGGAGAACTCGCTGGGGCGCCAGTACTAGATTTTTTTCCGCTGTCTGAAGAGCAAATTCAGCAACTGGCGAACAACAATGCTAAAAAGGGTAGTAATAGAGATTTACTCTTTCGGCGCTATGAACATTATCAGGAGCAGGTAGTAAAGCCGTTTTATGTTCAACACTTTAAACGATTTGATCGTCAAGTGGTTTTGGTTGACTGTTTATCTGCATTGAATCATGGCAGTGCTCATTTTAACGATCTACAACGGGCGCTTAATTGGTTGTTAACCAGTTTCGAATACGGTAAATCGAATGTTTTATCTCGTCTTTTTTCACCTAAAATTGATAAATTAATTTTTGCTGCGAGTAAGGCGGATCACGTTACCCCTGATCAGCAAAGCAACCTAGTTAAATTACTTGATTCCATGTTACACAACGCCCGAAAACAGATGCAATTTGATGGTGTATCGACAGAATCAACAGCTATTGCTGCGATTCGGGCGTCTCGGGCAGGAAAGACAGTTCATCAAGGTGAAAATATTCAAATTTTACAAGGTAGCGATCAGGCTGGGGATCCTATCCGGTTATTCCCTGGGGATGTGCCATCTAAATGCCCAGACAATCAATTCTGGCAAAGTCAGGGATTTGATTTTCCTAAATTCGCACCGCCAAACCGAGCTGAAAATCAGGCGCTACCTCATATTCGGATGGATAGAGTCTTGGAATTTATTTTAGGGGATAAAATTCAATGAGCAGTAATCAAGAAAATTCGAAAAATACAGTTGATATAGCAATGAGTAATCCGTCGATTAAATCGAAGATTGTATTGCCTGCCGAATTGGACCCTAATCATGCTGAGAATATTCGCCAAGCAACCCCATTAGATGTGCAAATGGAGTGGCAAGCGCTTGATCAAGAAGAATACTATTTAGAGGAAGCAGACCGAACTGACTCGGGCACAGGGACGATTAAACGCAAACGCTGGATAGGAAAATTTATCGCATGCTTAAGTGTCACTGTGTTGGTGCTTAGTTTTGTCGAGTTGGGCCTTTTTATCCGCGATATGTATCTGCTTAAAGATTGGATAAGTGCCTTGTGGTTAGGAGTAGGGATTTCTATATTCGTGTTGCTGATGGGGGCAATTTATAGCGAGTGGCGGGGCTTACGAAGGCTTAAAAAGCAGAGCGCCTCCCGTCAAACATCCAAGGACTTATATGCTACGCCCGCCATTGGTTTAGCCAAACAACACTGTTTAGACATTGCCGAGACTTTACCGCCTGGATACGAAAATGCGATTGGATTATGGCAACAAAGTATCGATGAGCATCACACCGATAAGGAGGTGTTGAGTTTATTTGAGCAACAAGTTATCGCCAAAGTAGACCAAGAGGCCTTGGCTAAAGTGATGCGTAATGCTGGAGCATCCAGCGTGATGATCGCGGTGAGTCCGTTTGCATTATTGGATATGGCTATTGTGTTGTGGCGTAATATTCGGATGATGCAACAAGTCAGTGAAGTCTATGGGGTACATTTGGGTTATTGGGGACGAGTCGCGTTGATACGTCAGGTTTTTCATAGCATGCTTTATGCAGGAGCGGCTGAGATTATCTCAGATGCTGGTAATTATGCACTGGGCGCCAGCTTAACAGGAAAGCTCTCGACTCGTATCGCTCAGGGTATGGGGGCTGGTGTGTTAACCGCAAGGATTGGCTTAAACGCGATTCATAGTTGTCGACCATTACCATGGTTATCAGTAAAACGACCCGGACTAAATCAACTCAGTAAAAAAATATTGACCGACCTACACAAGCAATTGAAATAAAGACAATATAATTCAAAAGACCAGACGATTATGCCTAACACTTGTAGCCTAATGTTTACGATTTGTGAAATTATTGTTACTGCTGCATGACTTCAGATCTCGCCAGCTTTGGGTAAACTTGGCCCCAAGAATGACTCAAATATGGCAGTTTTGTTATTATGACTACGCAATCGAAATACACCTCTCACACAGCAGATGAAAATGGTTTTGTTCATTGGAGCGATTCTGAAAATAAAATTTGGCAACGCTTAGTCACCCAACAAAAAACATTGCTTAAAGGACGTGCCTGTGAAGAATACATTCGTGGATTAGCATTGTTAAATTTACCAAGTGACCGCGTACCTCAGCTACACGAAATCAATGCGGTGTTAGCTAGCACTACAGGTTGGCAGGTAGTACAAGTCCCGGCACTGATTAATTTTGATTCATTTTTTAAATTATTGGCTAATAAGCAATTTCCAGTTGCCACGTTTATTAGAAATAATGAGGACTTTGAATACTTACAAGAGCCAGATGTTTTTCACGAAATATTTGGTCATTGTCCGTTGTTAACGGATCCTGCATTTGCCCATTTTACCCATACATACGGAAAACTCGGCTATGCCGCCTCACCTAAAGAGCGGCAATATTTAGCTCGCTTATATTGGTTTACCGTGGAATTTGGCTTAGTAAAAACCGCAGGTGGTTTACGAATTTATGGCGGTGGTATTCTTTCATCGAGTAAAGAAACACAATTCGCCTTAGAAAATAACGATGCTATTCGACGAGATATGAACTTGTTAGATGCAATACGAACACCTTACAGAATTGATATTATCCAACCTATTTATTATGTGATTAACTCAATGGCGTCGCTTTTTGATCTGGCGAACTCAAATATTATGCAATTGGTAGAAGAAGGTCAGAGACTTGGATTAACCCCTGCTACATTCGAGCCAAAATCCAATTTGGCAGGTTAGTAATATTTACATTTGGTAACAACCTGCTGTGAAATAAGCCATCTAATAGCCCATTTTTGAGGCTAATTTGATGTGCTGCGCATGCTGATTGTGTAATAATATCTTTACAATAATTTGAAGTAAGAATTTTATGCGTCTGGAAATAAGTTGTCAGGATCGTTTGGGTATCACGCAAGATGTCCTTGACATTTTAGTCAGCCATGAAGTGGATTTACGCGGCATTGAAATCAATGAAATGGGAAAAATATACCTTAGTTTTCCTAATATGGATTTCGAAGATTTTAAACATTTGATGCCAAAAATCAGAAAAATAGAAGGAATCGATGATGTTAAAACGATTCCTTTTATGCCGCTTGAGAGAGAGCAAAACCAACTCCGTGCACTATTACAAACCTTACCAGATCCCGTTTTTTCGGTTGATACCAAGGGGCGCATTTTACTGGTAAATGATGCGGTGACGACGAGTTTAGAGTCTGAGCGCCAAGCGCTAATTGGCGTAGAAATTGATGAGCTGGTGAAGGGGTTCAACACTTTACGTTGGTTGGAAAGTAAACAGCGCAGCAATATTACCCAAAAAGTACGCTTTATAGAGCAAAATTATTTAGCGGATATTCTACCCGTTATGGTTCCTGATTCTGGTGGCGAACCGATTTTAGCTGGTGCGGTTTTTATATTGAAGTCAGAGCAACGCCTAGGGCAACAGCTTACGGTATTCCACGAAGCATCTTTAGACAGTTTTATGTCGATTCAAGCGTCTAGTAAAACCATGAAAAAAGTAATTCGGGAAGCAAAGCGTATGGCAGAACTTGACGGACCCATTATGTTATATGGCGAAACAGGCACCGGCAAAGAACTTATCGCAAATGCCTGTCACGAAGCGAGCCGTCGAAAAGATGCTAAATTTTTAGTTTTAAACTGTGCCTCTTTACCTGACAACGTAGCTGAAACCGAACTATTTGGATACGCTGCTGGCGCATTTGGTCAGACTTCGGGTAGAGAAGGATTACTGGAACTCACCCAAGGCGGCAGTTTATTTTTAGATGAAGTAGGAGACATGTCGCCGCAACTTCAGGCCAAGTTGCTCCGTGTGTTGCAAGACGGTAAATTTAGACGCGTTGGAGATACCAAAGAGGTAAAAGTAGATGTACGTTTTATATGTACTACGCAAAAGGATTTAGCGCAATTGGTGCAAGAAGGACGTTTTCGTGAGGACTTGTATTATAGGCTAAATGTACTGAGCTTGTGGATACCGCCGTTACGGGATCGAAAAATGGATATAATTCCTCTGGCTGAGACATTTTTGAAACAGCACAGTTTGAAGCTTGGACGTAAAGTACCTAAATTAACAAAATCTTGTGTAGATTATATTCAGGCCTATCCGTGGTTTGGCAATGTGCGACAATTAGAAAATGTACTTTACCGAGCAGTTTCGTTACTTGAAGGTGCTGAAATGGGTAAAGAGGATATTCAAATACCCTCTAGCGCTAATAAGATGAGTTTCATAACTGAGAACTTTGAGGGCAGTTTAGATGAAGAAGTTAAACGTTTTGAAAAGAGCATACTGCAACGTCTTTATCCTAGTTATCCTAGTTCTCGTTTATTAGCTAAAAAGCTTGGCTTGAGCCATACCGCTATTGCTAATAAATTACGTGACTATGGGATCAATAAAAAGTCCGTAAAGATTTAGCTACGCTGCTGTAGCGTAAAGCTGACAGAAAAGCTTGAGCAGATGGCGTACTATGCCGTATAAAACGGACATGTTGTTAATGTAAACCTTATGTTACTTATTGCACGGTTTTTCGTTTTTAGATTTCGCTCGCTTCGCCCTATCCAACACATTATTTTTGCGGTTTATTAGTGTTTTAACACAACTAACACCGAGAAAATAATGTGTTCAGACACCCACTACAATCCATTAAATACTGACGGTTTCGAATTCGTTGAATATACGGCTGCAGATCAAAATGGTATTAATGATTTGGCCAAGTTGTTTACATCGTTAGGCTTTGCCGAAGTAGCACAACATCGTTCAAAACGTGTGTGGCTATTTAAGCAGGGCGATATCAATTTTATCATTAATGCTGAGCCAGCCTCGCAAGCTGAAGAGTTTGCTAGGCTTCGCGGACCCAGCGTATGTGGCATGGCATTCAGAGTAAAAGATGCAAAAGTAGCTTTTGAACACGCAATTGAGAACGGCGCGAAACCGTTTAAAGGTAATCTTGGAGCAATGGAGCTTAATATACCTGCTGTTTACGGAATTGGCGAAAGCACGCTTTACTTCGTTGACCGATATGCTGATGACTCAATTTACGAGGTCGACTTTCGATTTTACCCAAATTGGCAGGAAAAAATGCGTCTATGTGACGCAGGACTCCAAACTCTCGACCATCTCACTCACAACGTTAAACGAGGCAACATGGCTGTCTGGGCCAACTTTTATGAGTGCTTAGGTAACTTTAGAGAAATTCGTTATTTTGATATTGAAGGTAAACTGACAGGTCTGGTCAGTAAAGCGATGACGTCGCCTTGTGGAAAAATACGTATTCCCATTAATGAGTCTTCTGATGATAAATCACAAATTGAAGAATTTATTCGTGAATATAATGGCGAAGGAATTCAGCACATTGCATTGTCAACCGAGGATATATACCAAACAGTTAAGACCCTACGTGATATAGGCGTTAAGTTTATGAGTACCCCAAATACCTATTACGCTGGAGTAGATGAACGAGTTTCTGGCCATGGTGAGAACCTGACCACCTTACGGGACTTGGGCATTCTGATTGATGGAGCACCGATGAAGGATGGTATTTTACTGCAAATTTTTACGGATACGGTTATAGGGCCGGTATTTTTTGAAATTATTCAACGTAAAGGGAACGAGGGATTTGGTGAAGGTAACTTCAAAGCTCTTTTTGAGTCAATAGAACAAGACCAGATACGCCGTGGCGTGATTGACGAAAATACAAAGACTGAAGTCGGTTCTCTATAGCGGTTCTGTTTTTTTCAGAGTTAACTGGTGTAGTAGACTGGCATGTGTAATTTTTAATTTGGCCTTGTCGTTGGTGAAGCAGGTGAACCTGCTTCACCAACGAAATCTATTGTTGTTTAATAGGCAGTTCAGTGGTGTTTTTTACCTGCTTCAAGGCAAATGTGGAGCTGAGATGATCCACTAAAGGTAAATGTGTTAATTTTGACTTGAGTAAGTGTTCATATTCTTCAATGCTTTCTACAATCACTTTCAATAGATAGTCTTTTTCACCGCTAGTAGTATGACACTCAACAATTTCATCAATACTTTGGACTGCCTTCTCGAAGTCATTTAATGACTCCCCATCATGGTTTTTTAACGTCACATAAATAAAAACAGAGACGCCTAAATTAAGTTTCTTACTGTTTAGTAAGGTCACTTTTTGCAAAATTATACCGTCTGCTTCCATGCGTTTAACACGTCGCCAACATGGCGTATGGGACAATCCGACCTTTTGGCTTAACTCAGCCATAGAAACGGTAGCATCTTTTTGCATTACTCTTAAAATTTCGCGGTCAAACTTGTCCAATTTCATCATTATTTTTCAATTTATAGCGAAGTAAAATTCGCGGCTAGCATGCTGAAAAATATTATCATTTTCAAGCACAGATATTAGGATGCATATCCTATATTAACTCTGGGATAATGACTACTGTTGCAGTGGGGTAATTACGGGATAATAACATCGCAACGCATGTCCTCTTTGATCTGAGCTAATATAAGCTACGCATTAAAAACCTAACTATGAGAAATAAATGTCTGTTTTTGACCATATCGAATTTGACGAACATGAGCATGTTGCTTTTTGCCACGACAAAGAATCGGGATTAAAAGCGATTATTGCCGTTCATAATAGCTATCTAGGCCCCGCTTTAGGCGGTTGTAGAATGTGGCCTTATGCGAGTTCAGATGAAGCGCTAAATGATGTGCTGAGATTATCAAAAGGTATGACATATAAAGCCGCCATGGCAAATCTTCATCAAGGTGGTGGTAAGGCCGTTATTATTGGTGATCCAAGGGTGCACAAAACCCCCGAAATGTTGAAAGCGATGGGGCGGTTTGTTGAGAGTCTAAATGGTAAGTACATTAGTGCAGAAGATTCAGGAATGTCAGTGAGTGATTTGCAGCTAATGGCACAGGAGTCTACTTATATAGCCGGTACGAAAGCTAGCTATCATTTTGCTGGAGAAGAGGCGGATGGAAATCCTTCACCATCGACTGCATACGGCGTGTTTGTGGGATTAAAGGAATCCGTTAAATATAAATTTGGTACAGACCTGCAAGGTAAAAAAATCGCTATACAAGGATTAGGTCATGTTGGCTATCGTTTAGCAGAGCACTTGCACCGAGAAGGCGCTGAGTTATATGTTGCTGATATATACCCCGAAAACCTTGAGCGAGCAAAAAAACATTTAGATGCTACGGTGGTATCTCCTTATGAAATATTACAATTAGATGTTGATGTTGTGGCGCCTTGCGCAATGGGCGCGATAATTAATCATCAGGCGATAGGTCAATTAAAAGCGAAAGTTATCGCCGGGGCTGCGAATAACCAGTTAGCGACAGATAACCTCGGTGAGTTATTGCGTGAAAAGGGGATTTTGTACGCACCAGATTACGTAATTAACGCGGGAGGCATAATTGATATATATCATCAGCAAATATCGAGTTCAAATGAAGCTCTGAAAACGCATTTAGAGAAAATCGGCCAGACCCTAAATGAAATTTATATGCGCGGGGATGCGCAAAATTTAGCCACAAACATCGTGGCCAATTCGATTGCTGAAGAAAAATTTAAAAAATAGTGTGGAAAAAGGAAACTAATCGCGGATGTGGCTTGCATCTGAATGTAGTTTTGTCATAATGCGCCGCCTAAATGATATCGAATAACATCATCATTTAGGCGAGTTTCTATGGTGGTCCTTTGGTCCCTCCGCAATGATACTCTGTGGACTCGGTCAGGCCTGGAAGGGAGCAGCCGCAGCAGACGACTCATGTGCCGGAATGTGGCTGGAGGACCGCCACCCAATCTTTTCAGACTTTAATTATTATTCTCACTTTTATCTAAAAAGCTTATCGCTTTATTTACAGCATTTTGGGTGTTCATTTCCATTTGCTGACGTTCACTTTGTGCTAAGTAAAATGACATATCGACTTCGTAACGAATGTAACGAGGAGGGAGTTGATTAAGCGCTAAACAACAAAGATCAGCAATGTAATCTTCCTCTTTATGTAAAGGCAAGTTTAACTGTGCAATATGGGCAAGCACCAAATGCTCATAGTAATTATGAATATCATCATCAAGTTTCATTTCAATCTCCACTTTTCTTGTTGAAAGCAAACGTAGCATTTAGCGCCGATATTTACTAAGTTTTTGGTAAGACATACAACATAACGACACTTAGCGTATTTCACTTAGAAAAATTTTAACCTAACTAAGCATTACTCGACACAACTTACTCCTACTTTATTCATCGAGAAATTCAGGCGAATTTGAAGGTATTGGAAGTCTCCCTAATGACCTTGACTAGGGATTAGCTGACAATCATCAAACACCAATATACGTGCGTCTAAGTGCGTCAATGCGCTTTTAAGCTTCCAACTTAGTGATTGACTAATAGGCGCTCTCATAAATGAGCGCCTTTTTTTGACTGATATTTGGAAAGGTAATATTAGTAATTTCTAACGTTGGTCTTTTATTAGTTTATGCCATGTGCAAAATATGGCGGTCTCCCACATGACGTTGTTTCATAACTACTGTTTATCAAGTTATATAATCAAATCCCCGCCCACTTTTGTAAATAATTCGTGACTAATTAGCGATATTTTTTGTTACATCTAATTGAACTTTTAAATATTCTTAAGTTTGATAGGTTGACCAACGTACTATCGTATGGATATTATGGATAAGAGGTTCACTACCTTTACTTAATAAAAAATCGCATTAGCGAATAAACACTAAACACATATAGTGGTCCAGGGAGACATACATGTTTACAAACTCAAAGTTGACGAAGTCGATTCGTATGGCTATGGCAGTTGGTGCCGTAACAGCCATTTCATCAGGTAATATACACGCTCAAGAAACTGCTAGTGCGGGTGACCAAGCTTCAATTGAAAAAATTCAAGTAACGGGTTCGCGGATTCAGCGCGCTAACATGGTTAGTGCTAGTCCAGTTACTGAAATTTCAGCTGCTGACATTAAAGTCAGTGGTATTACTCGCGTAGAAGATATCTTAAACGATATGCCAGCAGTTTTTGCTGGACAAACTTCGGGTACAGCAAACGGCGCGACTGGTACTGCAACAATCGATTTACGTAATCTTGGTCCTGAGCGTACGCTTGTTCTTCAAAACGGTCGTCGTTTACCATCTGGTTCACCTTCTGCTGGTGGTATTAGCGCTGATGTTAACCAAATTCCAGCTGCGTTGATTGAACGTATCGAAGTATTGACGGGTGGTTCATCAGCAACTTACGGTTCTGATGCGGTTGCAGGTGTCGTTAACTTTATTCTAAAAGATGACTTCGAAGGTTTCTCCTTTGACTATCAACACAGCTTTTACCAACACGACAATGATAACTCAGGTATTCAAGACCTAGTATCAGGCTCTGGTTTCCCAGTTGCTAACGGAAATGTTGATGACGGTAACGCTAACGATTTTTCGTTCTTGTTTGGTGCTAATACCGCTGATGGCCGAGGAAACGTTACCATGTACGGTACGTTCCGAGATATTCAAGCCGTCGTTCAATCTTCACGTGACTTCAGCTCTTGTGCAATAAATGGTTCACCTGATGATATGGCATGTGGTGGTTCAAGTACGACTCCTCTAGGTCGTTTCACTGATTTTGACACCTTTAACTACCAATTAAGTGGTGAAGAGTTTGTACCCTTTACTGACCTATATAACTATGGCCCGTTAAACTATTTCCAACGCCCGGATGAACGTAAAACATTTGGCGCAATGGGTCATTATGAAGTTAATGAGCATGCTGAGGTTTATGCAGAACTAAGTTACATGGATGACCGCAGTGTTGCGCAAATTGCACCATCAGGTAACTTCTTTAGTACAGACCGACTGTTCTGTGGTAACCCGTATCTTTCAGATCAGCAATTTGACGCAACTTGTGGTGCTGCTGGTCTGACTGAATCAGATTATTATGAAGGTTTTTACATCGGTCGTCGAAATGTTGAAGGCGGTCCTCGTCAAGATGATCTTCGTCATACGTCATTGCGTGGTGTGTTAGGTGTTCGTGGGATCATTGATGAAAATTGGTCTTATGATGTTTTCGCTAACTACGGAACAGTTTCTTATCTTGAAACTTATCGTAATGAGCTGTCTGTCGATCATATGAAGAAATCGTTAGACGCGCGAACTGATCCTGATTCTGGTGAAGTAGTATGTGCATCTGTGCTGGACGGCAGTGATCCAAGCTGTGTTCCATGGAATATCTTCAGTGAAGGTGGTGTCACTGATGAAGCATTAGCTTATTTAATTAAACCTCTTTATTCACGTGGCGACACTAAATCTACTCAAGTTAGTGGTTATGTAACGGGTGATTTAACTGACGCAGGTGTTGTAGTTCCTGGAACATCGACTGGTGTTGGTGTTGTTGCTGGTTTGGAATATCGTAAAGAGCAACTTATTCTTGAACCAGATTTTGGCTTCATATCTGGTGACGGCGCAGGTCAGGGCGGTCCTACAGCGGGTGTTCGCGGTGATTTTAGCGTAAAAGAAATATTCGGTGAATTAAACGTACCGTTATTAGAAGGTAAAGAGTTTGCTGAAGAACTAACATTAGAACTAGCATATCGTTATTCTGATTACTCTACTGATAAAACAACGAATACATACAAATATGCGATGAACTGGGGTATTAACGACCAAGCACGTGTTAGAGCTAGTTTTCAGCGTGCTGTAAGAGCCGGTAACATTCGTGAGTTGTTCCGTCCTTCTTCTCTTGGTTTATTTAACATGGATATTGATCCATGTGGTGTTGACGGTGGCTTTACGTTAGACCAGTGTCTTAATACAGGTTTGACTGAAGCTCAGTACCAAACTAGCGCGCTTGAAAGCCCAGCTGGTCAGTACAACAGTATTACTGGCGGAAATACTGAAGTAAATCCTGAAGAGTCTGACACATTCTCTTTCGGTGTTGCTTTATCGCCAGACTTCTTGCCGGGTTTCACTCTTAACATTGATTATTTCAAAATTGAAGTTAAAGATGCAATTTCATCAATTCCTGAAACAACAATACTTCAGTTGTGTGGTGACACCGGTAACTCTGCGTACTGTGATCTAATTAATCGTGGCCCTAATGGTAACTTATGGGTAGGTACATCTTCTATCACAGCTACCGATTTGAACATCGGTTACTTGAAAACGGAAGGTGTTGATTTTGATGCTAACTACGAGATGGACCTAGGTGAAGGTGGCGAGCTTAGACTTGGATTTATCGCAACGTTACTTGACTCTTTAGCGACACAATCTATTCCTGGTGGCGACATCGACGAGTGTGCTGGCTTCTGGGACAGAACAGTATGTGGTCAACCGACTCCAGAATGGCGTCATAATTTCAAAGCGACGTGGGTTTCTCCTTGGGACGTAAATGTTACGGCCACATGGAGACACATGTCTGAAGTTAATGAATATGAAGGTGTTGGTCAAGAAGCTGGACCTGGCAAAATTGACGCGCAGAACTATTTAGATTTGAGCGCCAACTGGCAGGCACACGAAAACGTTAGCTTACGCCTAGGTGTGAATAACATTTTAGACCGCGATCCACCTATCATTGTGAACGCTCCTTCTGGAACTGGTAATGGTAATACGTTCCCTGGATTCTACGACGCATTAGGTCGTTATGTATTTGGTGGCGTTACAGTTACTTTCTAATATTTAATTAGATTAATAAAAGGTCGGCTATTAAGCCGACCTTTTTTTTACGCTTTATTCGTCTATTTGATAAATAATATTGAGAGGGACGTCTTGGAAATTCCAGACCTAGATAACGTAATTGGTTTATTTCGAGCCAATAAGTTTAATGAAGCCAAAGAGGCTTGTTTAACCTTATTGAACGAAGGTAAAGTTGAAAAGGAGCCTTTATATATCATCTTGCTAGAGCTTGAGAATATGCAAGCAGACTATCCTTTTTCGTTAGAATACTATGATCATCTGATTGCGTTATTTCCTGACGAGTTAACTTACTATTCAGAGAAAGCCGACTTACTCAGAAAATTGTCAAAGCCAGAGGCAGGAATTGCATGCTACGAGCAATTTATATCTAGAAATCCATCAAATGCTAATGCTAGATATAATTTTGCTCTGTTTCTGAAAAAAGAAGGGCAAAGCGAGCGAGCAATAGCAAACTATTTGCGTGCCATTGAGTTTCATATCAATGACCCTGAAGAGGTTTATTTAAACATAGGCGTGCTCTATTCAGACCTCCATGATACCGATAACGCAATAAAATATTACTCCAATGCGTTAGCTATAAATTCACACTATGTACCCGTTTTGTATAACCTAGGGGGAATACATGAGGAGTTAGGCGAAAAAGAAATTGCCATTGAATACTATATGAAAATATTGGCCATTGAGCCCAGCAATATCAACACTTTATCGAGGCTTGTGTACGCTAAGAACGACTTGTCACTGGAAAGTAAAGAGGTGTATAAACTCAAATCTTATACTGATACCGTCAGTTATACTGCTAAAAATTCCGATACGTTAGAAACGGCTCTTTTTGCGCTTGGTAAGGTCCATGATGAAAGAAGAGATTATCCAAAGGCTTTTTACTATTACACAAGAGCCAACGAACTAGGTGACCAGCGGATGAGTCCCTATAATCCTAATGAAGTAAGTGGTGATACAAGGCTATTAGCAGCAAATTTTACGACATCGTGGCTTCAAAAGAATAGTATCAATAATGACTATCAACCAATTTTTGTGTGCGGCATGTTCAGAAGCGGTTCAACGCTAGTAGAGAGTATATTGTCTGAACACCCTCAACTCAGCTCAGGGGGGGAGTTAAGTTTATTAAATAAATGTATTAATGATGCAAAAAAAAGCAAAAATTCATTAAGTCCGAAAGATTATGGTGTAATCGCTGATAATTATAAAAAGCAGATAAGCAAACTATTTGGAACGCACAAAGTCGTGGTTGATAAAAGTTTGGATAATTTTAAAAATATAGGTTTGATAAAAGCTATTTTCCCCAAAGCAAAAATAATATGTACGGATAGAAACCCTTTGGACATATGTGTATCCATCTATTTTCAACAATTGGGTTCTTCGTTAAACTATTCTACAAAATTACATAATATTGCACATTATTACATGGAATATAAAAAAATATTAAAGTATTGGTTGAAAACGTTTCCGGGTGAAATTTTTACCGTGAATTATGAGCAACTGATTGAAAAGCCTACAGACGTCTGCTCAAGTCTATTTCATTATTGTGATTTAGAGTGGAGAGACGTTTATTTAGATTTCCATAAGTCAAACAAGCTAGTTAAAACGGCCAGCATTTGGCAAGTAAGACAACCATTGCAAAAGTTACCGTCCCGGAGTCAGAATTATCAGTCCCAAATTAAAGAAATCGAAGATTTATTAGCGCGACACTATTGATTCAAATTAAAAATAAGAAATATGATTTTTCATGCATAAAATTAAATTTCCAACGATATTAATGACAGTCTGCCTTGCAGTATTGTTGTTTGCATTAGGAAATAATAATATGACAGGGGAAATTCATTATAATTAAATAAAAAGTTTATAAAAAGGGAACACTCATGAGCATAAGAAAAATTATTTTTGTTGGCTGCATCGCATTTCTTTCAGCCTGCAGCACTAACAACAATGAAAGTGTCAATGAAAGCGGATCTAAAGATGCAGTTAGCGAAGCAGGTGAAACAACTGCAGCTAATAACCGTGGCGATTTAAGATGTAAAAACGTAACGGTTACCGGCAGTCGGTTCCCTGTTCGCAGATGCACTACCGCCGCTCAACGAGCTAGGGAGCTAGACGATGCTAAAAAAGTACTGAATGACGCTCGTAACAATGTCGGTGCACAAAACTAAGCTGATGCAGATTCTGTGGGCACATACGCTTTATGATTAGTCGTTAATCAAGTCTAATCGCCCAGACCTGAACTAATAGTGCGCATTTGTAAATAGTGCTGTTAGCGTAGGTCTGAGCACAATTATTGTATAGGAAACGTTACTCGCGAAGGGTTATAAATAAATTAGGTGCTTAGTTATTTATGTTACCTATGTTTTTTACGCAGGCGTTACTTCGTTCACATTGAAATCTCAACTGACCAAGCAAATGGTTCAGTCTCCTGATTTATTGACATTTTTCTGCGAACGATTTTATTAAAACCTTTTGCTTTGAATGCAATTAGGGCTTTATCTAGTGACGACTCACTTAAGGCACTTTCGCTCATCGATGACATTCGAGCGCGGTAATTATTAAGCTCTTCTTCCATGTTGTTCAACCATTGAATAATAGCAATGGTTTCGAATCTCGTTAAGTTTTCATACATGTAGCATGTATCGTTATATAACCTAAGAAGTAATCCTCCCATTAACTTTGGTTGCTCTGATATGGCGTGTGACAAAAGTGACAAAATATTCGTAAAGGTCATTTCAAGATGCTTTAAATGCACATCAGGCTTTCCAGTCAAGTTGGCATACAAGACTAATTGAGCGTACCTAAAAAACTCGATATCAGATAAAAAGTCTACAGCTTTTAAATTATTCGTACATTCAATATGTAGGGCTCCGTATTTGTAATGCAGTATCCCTATAAATTTCCCGCTCTTTTTCAATACGCGACTACACTCAAAAAAAGCATCGTGTCCAGCGTATTCAATACCAAATTGGCTTATTACTAAGTCAAAGGAGTTGGCGAAAAAAGGTAGATTGGCACAATCAGCTCGCACCACATCACTCGTTGGATAGGCAGATTTTATTTGTTGAAGAGCAGTCTTAGATAGGTCGACAGAGTAATATTGCATTTCATAGTCAGTTTGAGGCTGACTCTTTCTTACCACTTCTAAGAGCGCTCCGGGACCTGATGCTAAATCGAGTACTCGCTTATTATTAAAAGTAGAAGCGCCTAGAGTGGATAACCAATGACGTTCAATCACGCGATCGTGTATTGCGTCGGCAGAATGAGCAGCTCTGTCGCTGGTTTTACGCCAATGGTTGTCCCATTCATTAGTCAGCGATGAATTTTGTGTACTCACAGTATTTAACATCAAGAGACTCATTTACTAATTGCACAAACAAATAAATCTTAATTAATTTCAACGGCTAATAGTAATCACAAATTCATCACAAAATATAAACGTAATAGGTACAAGTTGCTAAGGGTGACTGGGGTTGAGGTGCTTAAATGACGTTGTATGAAATATAATTTTATTATTAAGTTACGACTAGCAGGTGAATAACTATAAATTAATATCTCGTTTTTTCCGATTCTTATAACTATTTACGTTTTTTTTGTATGAAATTTAGCCTTGCGAGGGTGTGGGAGCCAAATTTTGTTTGAAAATTAACAATATCTTTAAAAGATAGATAAATGTTAATGTATTTTGGTAATACACTTTGTGACGTATTATGTATGTGCTGCCTTGACAATTCGCAGGGTTCCGTGTGAATATCTTGAAGTCTTAGTGTTAATTTTCATTAGTACTAAGCCCCTAAAACTTATAAAGCTTAGAAGCCCCTTGCGACGTTTTTTTACCCGTCGGCGAGGATCCAAAACAAGAAAATTGGTTGGGAATTATGTCCAAAATGAGCAAGAGAAACCTTATTGCTTCTACCGTTATCGGTGCACTAGCACTCGGTAGTAGTGCTGTTGTCTCTGCAGATTCGTTGAATGACCTTCATCAAGAAGAAGCGAAGATTCACGTAGATGCAGCGAAATCTCAAGAAAAAATTAATAAACTGTACGAGCAATCGTTAGACATCTTTTCTGAATATCGCCAAGTCGTTGATGAAACAGAAAATTTGAAGGTTTATAACGACTATCTCGCAACATTAGTTGCTGACCAAGGCCGCGGTATCGATTCTCTTCAACGTCAAATCGACGGTATTGAAGGCGTTAAACGTGGTGTTGTTCCATTAATGTTCAGAATGATCGACAGCTTAGAACAGTTCATCGAGCTAGATATTCCAATTAACCTTGAAGAGCGTCATGCGCGTGTTGAGCGTCTTCGTGACATTATGGGCAACTCTAACGTAACAACGTCAGAGCAGTTCCGTCAGGTAATCGAAGCATATCAAATCGAAAATGAATACGGTCGCGGAATTCGTTCTTATCAAGGCAAACTTGATTATGAAGGAACTGATATTACGGTTGATTTCTTTAATCTAGGTCGTACTGCTTTAGCAGCGCTTTCTTTAGATCAGAAAAACGCTTGGGTGTGGGACAACGATGCAAGAGCATGGCAGAAACTAGGTGATGAATACCTAAGTTCTGTTATCAAGGCTGTGCGTATGGCCAACAAACTCGTGCCAGCTGACCTTATTAAACTACCCATCAAAGCTGCGGAGTAATATCGATGAAAACAATCTATAAATCAGTATTAGCTGCAGCATCGGTAGCGTTATTCGCATCTTCTGTTCATGCGGCAACATCTCTTGAAGACTTGTTGAAAGAAGTCAAGAGTAATCGTGTGTCTGAAGCGCGTATCAACAAAGATCGTGAAGCAGAATTTCAATCAGCCCGTGCAGATAAACAAGCACTTTTAAGAAAAGCGCAAGCCTCTCTTAAAGCCGAGCAAACTCGCGGTGATAACCTAACGAAGAAATACTCTGAAAATGAAGTTGCATTAGCAGAGAAAGAGCAAGAACTTAATCAAGCAACAGGTACGCTTGGCGAGATGTTTGGTGTGGTTCGTCAAGCATCATCAGAAGCTTTTGGTCAAATTTCGACTTCAATCGTTAGTGCTGAATTCCCAGGTCGTGGTAAATTCTTGAAAAACATGTCAGAAGAGTCGAAAGGCCTTCCTAACATTCAAGAATTAGAAGATTTGTGGTTTGCATTACAAACTGAAATGACTGAATCAGGTCAGGTTTCACGTTTTCAAACTGAAGTTATCAGCTTAGACGGTGGTTCAACTACTCAAGAAGTCGTGCGTGTTGGTACGTTCAACTTAGTCGGTGAGCAGGGCTATTTAGTTTATGATGATGAGAATGAAATTGTACAACCTCTTGGTCGTCAACCAGATGGTTACCTAGTTGATTCTGCCGAAGAATTGTTATCTGCTAAATCTGGTCTTGTACCTTTTTATGCTGACCCTTCTAGCGGTGGTATTCTTGGTTTGCTTAAAGAAAAAGCAACTATGATGGAACGTTACCATGCGGGTGGTGTAGTTGGTTACGTTATTACTGTTATGTTAGCGATTGGTTTGCTTATCGGTCTTTATAAGCTTATCACATTGACTATTATCAGCGGTAAAATGCGTTCACAGCTTAATAACACTGGCAATCCGTCAAGCAGTAATCCTCTTGGCCGTATTCTTCAAGTTTACAAAGATAACAAAACGTCTGACGTTGAGAATCTAGAGCTTAAACTCGATGAAGCCATTCTTAAAGAGCTGCCAAGCATCGAAAGCGGCATCAACATTATCAAGATATTCGCAGCTATCGCTCCGTTACTTGGTTTGTTAGGTACTGTTTTGGGTATGATCATGACTTTCCAACAAATTACATTGTTCGGTACAGGTGACCCAAGATTGATGGCTGGTAGTATTTCAATGGCATTGGTAACGACTGCTCAAGGTATTATTGCAGCACTACCATTGATTCTAATGCACAGCATTGTTGCTGGTCGCAGCAAATCAATTGTCCATATCCTAGATGAGCAGACTGCAGGCATTATTGCTGCACACGCTGAGACGGAGAAAGCATAAGATGTTATACCTGATAGAACTATGGGAGTCTGTCAGGGACTTTATCGCTGCCGGCGGTGACGTATTATACGTTGTCGCCCTAGCGCTCTTCTTAATGTGGGTTTTGATGATAGAGCGTTATTGGTATTTATCTTCCGTTTTTCCTAAAATGAGAAAAGAAATTGTCTCAAATTGGGATGCTCGAGAAGATACTACCTCTTGGTATGCGCATAGAATCCGTGACGCATGGATTTCGCAAGCATCCGATGGACTTAGTGCAAGAATGGTGTTGATAAAGACACTTGTTGCTATGTGTCCTTTAATCGGCCTTTTAGGAACGGTTACTGGAATGATCGGTGTTTTCGAAACGATGGCAACACAAGGCACTGGTAATCCGCGTCTTATGGCTGCTGGTATATCAATGGCTACGATTCCAACGATGGCTGGGATGGTCGCTGCTTTATCTGGTGTGTTTTTTAGTTCTCGTCTTGAGTCGAGAGTTAAAATGGCAAAAGAAAAGCTAGTTGACAGTTTGCCCCATCATTAGAGAGAGGAATTTATGGCTCGCAAAGTACGTGTTGAAGAAGAAGATGCTGCGATAGACATGACGCCGATGTTAGACATCGTGTTTATCATGCTGATTTTCTTTATTGTAACGACTGTTTTCGTCAAAGAGGCGGGCATCGAGGTTAACAAACCAGGTGCATCGCAAGCTATTATGCCTAAGAACGCCAATATCTTTATCGCAATCACAGAAGACGGTAACGTCTGGATGGATAAGCGCGAAATCGATGTTGATAGTGTTCGCGCTAACTTAGAACGTTTGTTAGCCGAACAGCCTTCTGATGTCGTAATTGTTCAAGCTGACGAAAATGCAGAATATGGCGTGGTGATCGAAGTAATGGATCAAATCAAATCTGCAGGTATAGATCGTATTTCTATTGCTGCTAAGGGGAGCTAATATGGGACGTTTAATTGTTTCTGTGCTCCTTGGTGGGGTAATTGCATTCGTATTATTTGTTATCATGGCTAAGTTGATTGCTAACTCGTCAAGACCAGCAGATAAAGTACCGCCTGCTCCAGTGATTGATATTGTTATGTCGACACCGGATGATTCTACTCAAACCAGAAATCGGGTTCCACCTCCGCCTCCGCCTCCGCCTCAACAGCCTCCTAAATTGGAACCAGTTGAGCCAGATACAGCGGATGCGAATACCGACGGACTAAGCTTCAATATGCCTGCAGTTGATATTGGTGGCGCATCTGTCGATATTGGTGGTGTAGGTGCAATGCAACGTGACGGTGATGCTACACCTATCGTTCGTATAGAACCTAAGTACCCTGCGCAAGCTGCTCGTGACGGTAAAGAAGGGTGGGTTAAACTTTCTTTTACTATCAACGAAGTGGGTGGAGTTGAAGACGTAGACGTAATTGACGCTGATCCTAAGCGTGTTTTTGACCGTGAAGCTAAACGTGCACTGAGAAAGTGGAAGTATAAGCCGAAGGTTGAAGATGGTAAGCCGATGAAACAACCTGGTATGAAAGTTCAGTTAGACTTTAAGTTGGATCAATCATGATGAATAAATATTTTAAAACATTTTTGGTTGGCGCAACGTTTGCCGCTACAACGTTAAGCTCCAGTTTCGTTAGTGCACAGTCTGCGGCGATCGTTTGTCCTGGTTACAAACGTGGTCCTACAAACATTCCTAGCGAAAGAACAGGTAAAAAAGTTCAGAAAGCTTTCGAAGCGTATAATGAAGACTTAGTTGATGAAGCCTTATCGATTTTGTACGATATTGATACTTCTCAGGCTTTCGATAGAGCATTTACTGACCGTTTTATCGGTAATTTATTAGCGACTAAATCGGAAACTGGACCAAAGGCTTTAGAGTATTTGGAAAAGTCAGTAGATTCCAAGGCACTTAATGACACAGAGCAGTCTGGTACATTACGTCTAATTGCAGATTTAAATATGCAAGAAAAGCGTTATGA
Source organism: Paraglaciecola sp. 20A4 (assembly GCF_011378905.1). Lineage (GTDB taxonomy): Bacteria > Pseudomonadota > Gammaproteobacteria > Enterobacterales > Alteromonadaceae > Paraglaciecola. The sequence goes on from NZ_WTPY01000019.1 coordinate 79,702, forward strand.
CGTAGCTGTAAAGCGTTATCAACAGTGGATGGACTTTACCTGTAAGGAAGATGCCGATGTGTATCTTCGTATGGGACAGGCTTTGTACGAAACGCAAAAGTTTGCTGATATGATCGCGCCGCTTGATAAATCGATCGCATTAGATGACAAACCTAATAAAAATGCTTATGCATTAAAGTTGACCTCTTTTTACAGTCGTAAAATGTATAAAGAGACTGTCGAAGTTGCCGAGGAAATGGTTAAAATCTTTCCTGATAATAAGGCTAACTGGACACAACTTGGTTTCTTCTACATGTTGGTTGAAGATTATAAGAAAGGTCTATCTACCTTTGAAATGGCTTACGATCAAGGTTACTTGACCAAAGCTGCTGAAATTAAGGCATTGACTCAGTTGTACGCGACTAATGAAATACCTTATAAAGCTGCGGTAGTGTTCGAGAAAAACGTTGAAAGTGGCTTAATCAAACGTGACGATAAAGCGTTAACAAATCTAGCGAACTCTTGGCATCAGGCTAAGAATCATTTAAAAGCGGCTGCATATTATGGCGAAGCGGCTAAGATGACCTCAGATCCTGATTTGTATCGCAAACAAGGTACGCTACTGCTAACTGCAGAGAAATATAGCGCTGCTTTGACTGCTTTACAAAAAGCACTGGATGAAGGTGCTGATGATCGTGGCCGTATTCATATGGCGATGATGGAAGCCAATTTTTATACTGGTAAATACAGAGAAGCATATAAGCATGTTCTTGAAGCCAGAAAGGATAAATCAACTTCACGTAGTGCGAGAAGTTGGGCTCCTTATATAAAAGAGAAAGCTAAGAACCGCGGTATTACACTATAATAATTTATTAATTCTAGATGTGATAACGAATGATAAAAGGCTCCTATATGGAGCCTTTTTTGTGCCTTATCATGGCGCTTTTTTATCAGCTTTTTTGTATCTATAGGTCTATCAAAGCGAGTCGTATATGTTTGTTTAACGCTTTTTTTCCACTCAAATTAAACTCCGTTATTAACGTCTCTGTTGGTTTAAATTGTAATAAGCTAGCCACTAGCAAATCTGTTCCGATAGGTATTTCACTGCTTGTCTTAACAGAGGATAATTTCATTAAAAGGTATTTTGCCAATACTTGAGAAAAAGTACCAAAGGGATTTTTCGACTCTAAAAAACACGCTATTTGATGTTTTTCATCAACGGTAAGTGGTTCACTTTTACAGTGTGTTAAAAGCCTAGTAAGTAATGCCGTGTTTGTCATTCTGTGGTAACGAGAGATATAGTAATGTAACTCTCTCGCAAATTGATCACGTAACTTTGATACCAACGTTGATGCGTACGCTGATAACGCGAGGCCTACAATCATACTTACTTCATCACTGGCTGCATCCCGTTTAAAGCCTAACTTTAGTGGTGAAAATATATTTTGAGTCCAAAAATTAAGTAAATTTTCTGATGCACCAAAGGAGCTTGTAAGTAACTCAACACCCTCATTTTTGGCCGATTCACTGATAGTGTTTAGTAATGCACTTCCAATGTTATTGCGTCTTTGGCGCTTATCAACAGCAATTCTTACTACACGCCATTGCTTCATACGGCAAAACGCCTGGTTGGCCGTATGTAAAGCGAGATTTTGGGCTACTAAGTGACCATTAACTCGTCTATCTCCTCGCGTAATAAGTGCTGAAAGTTTACTTAATTCATCCCCGCCTTCTTCGTTGATTAAGGCAACACCTACTACTTTGGAATTTAAAGTGTAAGTGAATAGGCGTTGTTCTGGGGCATCTAATAGTCTGACTAAATCATCAGGGCTTGTTTGATAATGGGCATTCACAAGTAACGAAAATGTTTGATGCAACAATATGGGGTCATCGACAAGCTGTGCGCGTGATACCTCTATGACATTATGAGCTTCAGTGTTAGCTATAATGGAGTCAAGAGGGATGGGTAGGACAGCCTCTGGAATAGCCGTGATGTGCTTGTCTGTAGAACAGGACGTAATGTCTTCCATCATAAAGCAGTGAAACCAGAACGCTTCTAAACAGTCATTTTTATACCAACGAATAGGCATAGTAAGTGTAAATGCCTTCCATCCTTTCTTATTCTTTTCTAGATAAGGTTTAAAGCGCAGTTCGAAGCCGCGGCCAGCACCTTCATATCCGTGCACGGTCGAACTCATTACAACCCTAGGAAACTTGTTTAAAAGTGCTTTCAGTATTGATGCAGGAATAGCGGCCGCTTCATCTATAAAAAGTAAATCAGCTTTATGTGGTGCGGCTAAAAGAGCATCGGGGGCGACAAACGCCAAGGGAACGTTTGTACTCGTACTATCTTGAGTTAATAAAGATGACTTTGCAAAAGCAAAAACGTGTTCCACATTCCTTTTATTTGGCGCGGTAATAATTATTTTTTTAGATTTCTTTTTTATTAGTTCTCTAGCAGCCAATCCCAATGCAGATGATTTACCGCGTCCTCTATCAGCAGTAATAACCAATGGACGGTCTTTATGACTATCAGACATTTTTAAGATACTAGTAATTAACGTTTGTTGTTCTGGTGTTGAGCTATTTAGCTTACGACCAATATCTTCTTGAGGCACGTGTGCATTATGCCCACTCATTTCTTCTGGTGTGATGATGATAGTATTTAAATCGTTTTTAATCAGCGAAATTAAACGACGCGTAAAATGGCTTAGATGGAGACTTTGCTCACAACCGTAAGATGACCGTTTACTCGCTAACGGATCGGGATAAACTGGCCAACGGGCAAACTCAGGACAAATAAGGATCATGATCCCACCTGCCATAATCGTACCGCTAAATGCCATCAACGCATTCGCACTAAGCCCTGTATACATGTTATACACCAGTGCATTGTACTCTGTGCCCAAGTGCTGCCGATAAGTATGACAATCTACGTTCAAGGTCGAACCTAAACGGTTTCCTACCCAAAGTAATTTTTCTTCTGGTATTTCAGCGACAGCGATTATTTCTTTAGATAGCCTCTGAGACCAATTTTCAGCTCCGCTAATTACCACTAACTGCCGATGGCATAGGTGGTTTTTTCTCGCTTTTAGCCAATCTTGTATTTTAAAGTGCAAATCCATGCTTATTTTATCTGTACAATGTGTCGGAAATTATCGCCAGTTTAAGCAAAGTTCCTAAGGAATACGAATGCGTTTTTTATCAAGAAGATTAGTTATGCCCAGTGATCTTAATTATGCAAACTCACTATTTGGTGGGCGTGCGTTAGAGTGGATTGATGAAGAGTCGGCGATATATGCTATTTGTCAGTTGGAAACCAATCAGTTGGTAACAAAGCATATCGGTGAAATCAGCTTTGAATCCCCCGCATTGCAAGGCGATGTGGTTGAATTTGGACTTGAGACAAAGAAGGTCGGAAGAACATCAATCACCGTGACGTGCTTGGTGCGCAACAAGGAGACAAAGAGAACGATTTGTCTCGCTGACGATATCGTTTTTGTGCGCGTCGATCGCGAAACTCGTTTGCCTGTAGCTCATGGTAAAACCTTTGATGAGTTAGCAGAACGAGCAAAACTGGAGATGAAAGGATTAATCTAATTATGCGTAATAGCCTAAATTTTTTAGCTAAGTTACCGGCGCTAAACAGCTTCAATTCAGGAGTAGTTGCCGCGAGCCTCCTCTTTATTAATAGTTGTGCGTTTGCAACGCAAGGGAAATTCGAAATTGTAGAAAGTGTATCTTTGCCAAGCGAATTAGAGGAAAGCTCAGCGCTTTACTGTTCGTCTGAGAGTAGCATATACAGTTTGAACGACTCTGGTAACGCACCGGTTGTTTTTCGTCTAGATGAAAACGGCCGTATTGTATCCACGTTAACACCAAAAAACGTTAAGAATAAGGATTGGGAAGCACTGACTGCGGATGATACCTTTTTTTATATTGGCGATATTGGGAATAATCGAGGCACCCGCAAGAAAGTATTTGTCTATAAATTTCCTCGTAGTACCGAAGTCCTCAACCGGGCGACAAAGCTTACTCTTACATATGAGGGAAATAAAACGTCAGAAAATGAATCGTTGAATCATGATTTCGATGCGGAAGCCTTAGTTGCTGTCGACGATCATTTGGTGTTATTTTCAAAAAGTTGGCGCACAGACCAGCTTAAAATTTATATTGTTGATAAGAATGTAGATAGACAAATACTAAGTGCGCAGACAGTTATAAAAGGGATCCCTGGTGTAATAACCGGAGCGGATTACGACAAAGTAAAACAACGTTATATTCTGGTTGGTTATCCGTCTAAACGGATGGGGTTTGGCGATCCTTTTATCGTAATACTAGATCGTGAATTCGCCTTAATTGACCAAATTCCTCTATCAGGTTTCGGTCAAGTTGAGGGGGTATGTGCACATCGGTCTGGGCAGATATGGTTTACTCAAGAATCTTCGATTTTCTCTAATAGTAAGTTGGTCAAGTTACAGCTTATAGAGTGATCTATTATGCTAGGGCGCTTTATTACCCGATAAAACAAGGCTTGCGCTGGATTACAATATTGCTACACTATCGCGGTTAACACACCTCAAACGTGTGTTTTATTACCAAGGGGTGCCGAAAGGCTGAGATTTATCTCGAGTTGAGATATGACCCTAACACCTGATCCGGATAATACCGGCGTAGGAATGGTTATTTCGTTCACATCATCCAATGTAAACATCTCCCATTTGTCTGCCGCATAGCCGGGTCTTTTCAAACCATCACTGAAGAGATCCCAATGAAGTTTTGTTCTACCTTACTCGCGTTATCTATTGCATCCAGTTTTACAGCCCACGCTGATGAGTCAAATGATCTTGAGCGCATTACCGTTAGCTCTGACTTCCGTCAGCAAGCATTAATGTTTCTGCCTGCCAGTGCGACTATTTTAAGTGAGTCGCAAATCGAATCCCGCCAAGCACAGCATCTTGAAGATGTATTAAATATTGGGGCGAATATTAACTTCGCTAGCGGAGCATCACGGGGTCGGTTTGTGCAAATACGCGGCATAGGTGAGCGTAGTCAATTCTCAGAGCCAAGTAATCCGTCGGTTGGTTTCTTGGTAGATGATTTTGATTTTTCGGGGATTGCAGGCGTTGGTACTTTATTTGATGTGCAGCAGGTCGAGATTTTACGAGGCCCTCAAGCGACCGAATTTGGCGCTAGCGCAATGGCAGGCGTGATAAAAATCAAAACAGTCGATGCTGGGCCTGAACAAAGCGGTAAGATCTCGTTTTCACTCGCAGAACAGAATACTTGGAGTTTAGGTGGCGCATACGGCAATGCCATAACAGATAATTTATTTTATCGGGTAGCGGTTCAACAGTACAAGAGTGACGGGTTCGTTGAGAACACCTTTTTAAACCGTGATGATACAGATAACCTCGATGAATTTACGTCACGAGTAAAACTGAAATATCTCGCCACTGATTGGTTGACGTTTGATCTTAATTATCAATATTTCGACATTGATAACGGCTACGATGCATTTTCACTTGAGAATAGCCGAGAGTCACGCGCTGATGAGCCGGGCTTCGATCGACAAGAAACCCATGCTTTAGGTCTAAAAACTGAGATAAACAGCGAATTTACCGACGTATTTATTATTCTAAGTCAGTCTGACTCAGATATGGGGTATAGCTATGATGAGGACTGGACTTATGTAGGCTTCCATCCCGACGAGTATTCTTCGGTAGATAGTTATTTTAGAGAACGTGACACTGATAATGTTGATATCCGTTTCCTATCGAATGATAACTCAACCCTATTTAATGGCTCAACTCAGTGGCTATTTGGCTTGTACTCTAAATCTATGGATGAAAGTTTGTTGCGTCAATATACCTACGCAGATAGTGACTTCACAAGCCGCTACCAACAAGACAACTTAGCTGTTTACTCGCAAATAGATACTCAGTTATCTGACACCCTTAGCTTGCGTTTAGGTCTTCGGGCTGATCGATTTGAAATTGATTATGCTGATATCAGTGGTTTCACGCAACGTACTGATAAAACATTATTGGGTGGAAAAGCGGTGCTCGATTATAGCCTCGATAGCGCTTCAGTTTATGCCAGCTTATCAAGAGGTTATAAAGCAGCTGGGTTTAATCCAGATGAGCGTGTGAGTGCTGAAAAGCGTATTTATCAACCTGAATACAATTGGAACTATGAGATTGGCGTGAAGGGAAACTTTATAAATTACGATGCGTTTATACGAATGGCTGTTTTCTACATGGACAGAGAAGACACTCAGGTTAGCGATTATGATGTGCAAACCCGTGCGGATGGCAGTGCTACTTTTATTGATATTATTGGTAATGCCGATACTGGGACGAATTGGGGGTATGAATTGGAGTCGGGTTGGCAAGTAGATGCAAACGTAAATTTACACGCTAATTTCGGTTGGCTCGATGCGACATTTGAAGGTTATACCTTAGCCGATGGGACTGTTATTAATAAGCAAGATCAGGCTCAAGCGCCACGTTATACCTTTAATATTGGTGCTGATGTGCAATTGTCCGAGCAAGTAAGCTGGACTATCGATGCTGACGGTAAAGACGAGTATAGATTCTCAGACGGCAATGATGAGAAATCGCCATCATACGTGTTGGTCAACACAGCTATGCGTTTTGATGTGCAAGATTGGTCTTGTTCGGTTTGGGTGAAAAATGTTTTTGACCGAACATACTACGTCCGCGGTTTTGGCGGCTTTAACAATGATCCTCGTGAAGGATATGCCACTCCAGAACCTTACTATCAGCTAGGCGATGGCCGCCAGGTTGGTGTTAGCGCCCAATACACTTTTTAAAACTAGGAGCTTAATATGAAATTAGTCGCCGAACTTTCAATGTATCCATTGAATGAGCAATACCTTGAACCAATACAAACGTTTATCGATCGCCTAAATGAATACGCATACTTAAAGGTAGTGACTAGCGCAACGAGCACCCTCGTCAGTGGTGATTACCAAGCCACTATGCAAGTATTGGCGAAAGAGATGCAGCGAAGCCATCAAGAAGTGGGGCAGGCTATTTTTGTCTGTAAGTTTTTAAACGGTGATAAAATGAGTAGTGACGTTTAATGCAATCGCTGGTTGACTTGCTGCAAGATATTGCCCAGCAGTTTGTTGCGCAGTCATGGTTAGAAGCAATGGCAGTGATACTTGCCATTGCTTACGTTTGGTTGGCTGCCAGGGAGAATATCTGGTGTTGGCCGTGTGCGCTAGTTAGTACTGCTATATATACTTGGTTGTTTTGGGAGGTATCGCTAGTTTTTCATACCTTGCTTAATGGTTATTATTTGATCATGGCCGTTTATGGTTGGCAACAGTGGAAAAAACAGGAAAGCGAGCATATACCGATTCAAAGTTGGTCAATGCAGAAACATCTAGTTCGGCTGATTATCCTCACTGGGGTTGCGTTCGGCATGACAGCGTTCGCGGGGATGTGGCTAGACTCAAAATATTTGTATCTAGATGCTTTTATAACGGTATTTAGTGTTTACACCACATTGATGGTTGCCCACAAGGTGTTGGAGAACTGGTTATATTGGATCATCATAAACAGTTTTGCCTGTTATCTATATTTTGCTAAAGAGATGTATCTTACCGGTGTTTTATTTATTTTTTACGTATTATTTGCCATTTATGGATATATCAATTGGCGCCAGCAACTCATAGGTAAACGATATGCCTCATCGGCATCAGCTTAAGCTCGCCTTATTGGCTGAACTTGTCGAGCTTGAGCAGTGCCGGCAGGGGTTTTCGCTTGAGCACGTTCAAAAGGGAGGGGCGGTTAATAGCAGTTTTTTATTAACGACGCCCACTCAATGTTTTTTTATGAAAACATTCGAGTCAGACCAAGTTAATCAACTTAATCGCCAAGAACTATTTGGTATTCAAAAAGTCATTTGGCAACAAGGTTTAGCTTGCGAGCCTATTTATTTGTCAAATGCTCATTCATTTCAGCTTGATGCATGGGTCCAAAGTCAGACCCTCGAGAATAGTAAACTTGGCGAAGAGCAAAAAAACATCCAGCTCGCCAACGCTTTGAGCCAAATTCATGGACTACAGATAGATGGCCCATTGCTTGATCTGCCGCGGCAATGGGCTAGTTATCTAAAATTATTACCTAAATCTAAGTTTATAAAAGAATATACGTTAGCGCAGAACTTAGCTGACATTTGGTATCAAGCACCGAAGAACGATTTAGTTTTTTGTCATAACGATTTATCGTTGCAACACGTAACCGTGCAAACACCGCTCACAATTTTTGATTGGGAATATTGTGCGTACTCTAACCGATATTTTGATATAGCAGCTTGCATTGAAGTAAATCAAATGAATCGTCATCAGCAAGAAAACCTGCTGATTCATTATGCAAAATTGAGTAATGTTGCACTTGATATACTGACTAAGAACGTCAACAATATGCTTCCTTTGGTCAATCTAACGAGCCATTTATGGTATTGCGCCGCCGACGCAGTGGGCAAGTTGCAGAGCCGTTCTGTTGATAAAATAAGCGGTTGAGCATAAACCGTCAGTTTTCCATGCAAAAGCACTTTACCTTTTAGACGTGTTACGTATAATTCAGCTCCTCAGCAGGGGTGTAGTTCCAATTGGTAGAACAGCGGTCTCCAAAACCGATGGCTGGGGGTTCGAATCCCTCCACCCCTGCCAATTTTTTATATTCTTAAAATACGCTAGCTTATTTACCTTCAGTATACTTTTATTTTTATATATCGTGATAATCTACGCGCATGAATTCAAAAACGCCTCAAGCACTTAGTTCATATCAAAACGCTATTCTCAGTGAAATGGGGATTGTTGTATGGCAACCTCAAAATTCTGCGATATCAGAGACTAAATTCGCGACGCAGGGGGTGGGCAGCAATCAAGATAGCGCCCAAAACGGTAATGTCGATTCAAATACCGCTGTTGCGCCAATTGCAGCTAACAAATCCCAAACCCCTATTCCTGAATCCATTAAACAATTTAGAACACAAAAAGCTACTCAGCCAGATAAGCGCTCTGTGCCGAATCATCTGGTCTTTGAATTTTCTCTTGATATGCTATCTAGCGCTTTGGTTGAGGATGTTTTATTGAGTATTGGTTTTGAGGGCAATAGCTTCGAACGGCTCTCAGAAATTGATTGTGAGCAACATATCGACTACGAGTTTGCCTGGAAAATAGGTAAAGGCATAACACTAGAGGGGAGGTTATTAACAACACCCTCGTTAACGCAAACGTTTTCTCCATCGGCTAAGAAACAACTTTGGTCTGTCCTGTCAACGCTCGCTAATGACTAACCTTATAAAGCTTACCTCAAAAAACTATCATTCTGCCTATACAATCCACTGTCAAGGGCATTCTCACCCATGGTCTAAATCTGTGTTTTCAGATTGTTTAACGGATCAATACGAAGCTTATGGATTACGCCAAGATAACGAATTTATTGGACTCTACGTAGCCCTTTTTGTGCTCGACGAAGCGACGTTAATGGATATTGGTGTCTCAAGTGATATGCAAGGTAAGGGCTTAAGCAACAAGCTTATGACGCATTTTATAACGCGTTGCGTTGATAACAACATGCAGTGTGTTTGGTTAGAGGTACGTGCAACCAATGGTGTAGCGATAAGCCTTTATCAAAAGCAGGGTTTTGAGTTGATAGAGCGCCGTAAAGGCTATTATGACACTGTCGATGGTAAAGAAGACGCGTTAATTATGAAACTAACACTTATCGATATTCAGGAAATGAGTGTTTAGATAAATCGACGAAGCCCTTTCGGGCTTCAGATCGAATACATTATCTACGCGCTGAAGAAATGTTTAGTTGTTGAGACGGATCTTGACGCTCAATGGCCAATTTCACGAATTTAGACGAGTTGTAATTACAACCAACGCACATAGCGATGAACTGATTCATGCTAGGGCTACCAATTTCTTTTTCCCAATTTTCATAGGTTTTACGTGTTTTAACATTAGCAAGTTTTGCCATTTTAACCGTAGTTAAGCCAGCGTCTTGTCTCATTTTTCTTAGATCTGCACCTGTGATATACATGCTTTTATTCCTCATAATATTATTGAAACTACAACAGAGCTGAAACAGCATATAAAAAAACTCTGTTTTTCTATTGTCAGACGCAGTGTATGTCAACAAATGTGGATTGGATTCCACAAGGTGAAATAATTTCACATTATTTACTTTTGATGGGGCAGAATCGTTACCAACTAATGAGTTATAAAAAGCAATATAAGCCCCAATCTTGTAACTGTCTTGTAAAAGACGTCTAGCCTAACTTAACATTCCATGGCAGCACCGATTCAATATCAGGTTCAGGCTG
>NZ_WTPY01000002.1 GCF_011378905.1 Paraglaciecola sp. 20A4
CGAGAGGCGCATTATAGAGATCCAAACTGACAGCGCAACCCTTTATTTAATAAAAATGTTTGAATGCTGGTTTTATGGTCAATCTGATTATCGTTAAAGCATTATGGTGATTTTTACGTCAGCAATAGTGCTTCTTAGTCCTACTGAGTTTGTTATTATCTTCTTATAGAATTCTAAATTGGATTAAATATGAGCATTAGAAGTTATAAAGGTATACGACCAAAGCTTGCCGATGGTTGCTATATAGATGAATCAAGTGTGTTAGTGGGTGATATAGAATGTGCAGAGCATGTCAGTGTCTGGCCTTTAGTTGCCGCCCGTGGCGATGTTAATTTTATAAAGATAGGGGCGCGCAGTAATGTTCAAGACGGTACGGTTTTGCATGTCAGCCGCATAAGCAAAGAAAATCCAAAGGGTCACCCACTCATTATCGGGGAAGATGTAACGGTTGGCCATAAATGCATGCTGCATGGATGTGAATTAGGTAATCGTATTTTAGTCGGTATGGGCGCCATAGTTATGGACGGAGCCATAGTAGAAGATGACGTTTTTATAGGTGCTGGTAGCCTAGTCCCCCCTAATAAACGATTAGTAAGTGGTTATCTATATGTCGGTAGCCCTGCAAAACAGGCCCGTCCACTGAAAGAATCAGAGCGTGCTTTTCTGAAAATGTCCGCTAATAACTATGTCAGACTGAAAAATGAGTATTTGGAAGAATAGTTAATAAAGAATAATCCCGTGGTTCAGTTATTACATTGAACTAACTTCGAATTATTTGAGCGTCGATATGGATGATCCCATTAGCGTCCCAATCCTCGTTTTCTACTAGGTCGTTAATAAGCTCTTCGATATCAAATTGGTAGTGCTGATAAAACAGTGCCATATCATCAACAACTAGGTTGTTAATATGGCACTGCATCATTAATCCCGAAACAATAATCTGTAAAATCATCGTTTCGCCGTCCTGACTATATCCCTCTTGTACTTGGACTGCTTGATTCACAGCATTGCTCTTACAGTTTTGATGACCGGCTCAATTTGCGGCTTAACATTACGCCATAAATAGAAACTCTCTGCAGCTTGGCCAACTAACATGCCCAAACCGTCACTTACCTCAATTCCAGCGTTATGCTTTTTAGCCCACTGCATAAAGGATGTTTGCTGCGCCTTATAGGTCATGTCATAGGCAAATGCAGCTTCTGAAAAAATATTGGCGCTTATTTGTGGTAAATCACCATTAAGACTAGAAGACGTACAATTAATAATGCCATCAAACGTGACTTCAGGTACATCATCAAAACCTGAGCTAGAAATATTACCTTCTTTTTCAAACATAGCGGCAAGCTCGTGCGCTTTGCTTGCCGTGCGATTGGCAATATGAATACTGCACACCTTAGCCGTCAGCAAAGGTAAAATGACTCCACGAGTAGCGCCACCAGCACCAATAAGTAATACGCGTTTTCCCTCTAAAGCCCCCCATAAACGCTGCAGATCATGTACTAAGCCCTCTCCGTCAGTGTTATCGCCTAATACACTGCCATCGGGACGCTTATATAAAGTATTAACCGCTTGAGCCGCTTTGGCGCGAGGGGTTAATTCATCTGCAAAACGAAATGCATCGAGTTTAAAGGGTGATGTAACATTTGCGCCAATATATCCTTGGGCAAAAAATGCTTTAATTGCATCATTGAATTGGTCATTACCGGGCTGTTGACGCCCATAGTCGATTGCTTGGTGAGTTTGTTTAGCAAACAAGCTATGAATTAAGGGGGATTTACTGTGCTCTATTGGATTACCAAAAACTGCGTATCGGTCCATAATCTCAAAATAATGTCGAATTAGTTAAGCTAGGTTAGCCTAATTTTCCACATGACTGAACTGTAAAATACTTCTACTACAAATAATGTAGCTGATACATAAAGCAAATAAAAGACGACGCTGAGGCATCGTCTTATTAAAAACCTAAAATTTGTAGCCTAGCATGACTGAATATACCCATGGGTCTACGTCAACAGAAACCTTAGCTGGCAGGTCCAAAACCTCAAAATTAGCCCGAGTATCAATATCAATATAACGTACTGATGCATTTACTAACCAATGCTCATCCAGTTTGTAGTCCATACCAATTTGCGCAGCAATACCAAATGACTCTTCAAGACTTAAGTTATTAAAACTTTGATTTTCGCGGCTACCCACAAACTCTTCGTCGTAAAATACCGTGTAATTCAAACCAAGCCCCAAGTAAGGCTGAATGGTTTCAGATACTGGCAAATAATAAATTACGCTTAAGGTTGGTGGCAACTGACGACTTGAAGCCAATTCACCATCTCCTAAACCTAAGTCATTGTCTTGTGTACCTGTCAGTTTAATATCGTGCTTGAATGGGCTAGCAGCAAGTAACTCCAAACCAATATTATCAGAGAACATATAAACAACATTTAAACCCAATTGGGTATCACTGTTTACAGATGTCCCCATTCCCACATTACCAACATCTTGAACGGTCACATTTGAACTTGATTCATCAGGCGCCACCGTAGTTAAACCAGCTCGAACAATAATATCACCGGGTTCGTAAGCATGAACTGAGCCGAGCATGCCGGCGGTGAGTACTAAACTGCATAAAACTGTATTTGAGACTTTCATTATTACCTCTGCGTATAAATTCTAACGGCAGTGTAATGAGGAGCATCGAGGGGTTATTGATCTAGCTCAATATTTTATATAGGCCAAAACCGCTCGGTAATAAATGCACTACTAAAACTGATCTGGATCAAAAATGGGAATAAATAACACCGAAATCAAGAATATATATCAGTGTTATTACACAGTAGTTTGAATTGTGGGCTATTCGTTTAACCAATCTCTAGCATGTAGATAGTCTTTATATAGCAAAGCTTCATTACTTTCCGGTAAAGGATTAAAGTCATATTCCCATCGCGCAAGTGGTGGCATCGACATCAAAATAGACTCCGTTCGCCCACCCGTTTGCAACCCAAATAATGTACCTCTGTCCCATACTAAGTTGAACTCTACATAGCGCCCTCTTCGATAAAGCTGAAAGCTACGCTCTTGTTCTGAGTAGGATATGTCTTTACGTTTTTCTAAAATAGGTACATAAGCGTCTAAAAATCCGTTGCCGACGGCCTGCATAAAAGCAAAACTGCGCTCAAAACCCCACTCATTTAAATCATCAAAGAATAGTCCACCGACTCCTCGCGTCTCATCACGATGTTTTAAATAAAAATAGTCGTCACACCACTTTTTATATTTGCTGTAGACCTCGTCGCCAAATGGATCGCAAAGCGTCTTTGCTGTTTGATGCCAATGTAATACGTCTTCATGAATTGGATAAAATGGCGTTAAGTCGAAGCCACCACCAAACCACCAAATAGGATCCTCTCCTTCTTTTTCCGCCATAAAAATGCGTACGTTAGCGTGAGAAGTTGGCACATGGGGGTTTTTCGGATGAATCACTAACGATACGCCCATGGCTTGAAAACTACGCCCAGCCAACTCGGGTCGTGAAGCGGTTGCAGAAGCGGGTAACAGTCCTCCGTAAACATGAGAAAAATTTACGCCACCTTGTTCTATCACTTGGCCATTGGTCAATACTCGAGTACGCCCGCCACCACCTAATTCTCTTTGCCAGTTATCCTCTCTAAAACTGCCTTTGCCATCAGCCATTTCTAATGTCTGACAAATATTATCTTGCAGGTTAAGTAAGAACTGCTTTACCGATTCAATATCGGTCACTGTAGGTTGTGACATAATTAGTTATCTCTAATAGTTTGGCCACTATGACCATGGCGAATTTTACTCGGGCTTTGTGCGCCACCTAAGCTCCCATCAACAACGACAACTTGGTTAGAAAAGTACGTTTGAACTTGGCTTACCGACATCGCAGCTGAATGACCGGTGGTGTTTGCACTGGTAGAAACCAAAGGCTTGTTAGCTCGTACACACAAGTCTTTTATAACCGGGTGAGCACTGACCCTCACAGCAATAAAGTCTGAAGCCCCCGTAAGCCATGCAGGTGTATTCTTTGCTTTGGGCAATAGCCACGTAATAGGACCTGGCCAGCTTGAAAAAATCTCAGTTCGCTTAGTCATTTTTATTGCGCTGTCATCCACATAAGGCAACAACTGAGAATAATTATCGGCAACCAAAATCAGCCCTTTTTTGACGTCACGCTGTTTTAAAGCAAGGAGTTTCAGTACCGCTTGTTCATTGTCAGGATCGCAACCCAAGCCATAAACAGCTTCTGTTGGATAAGCAAATATCTTACCCGCTAAAAAATCGAGTAGAAAGGGATCTTCAATATGATGTGATGTCATTTTATTAATATATGTGCGTCAGGTGGCCCAGAGTGTAAAACATGATGCTGCGAGGATAAACATAAAGCGGTTATTCAGCCGGTTGTTTATATCCACACTTACGTTCTGGACATTGCCAAATAAGACCTGCCGCGGCTTTCTTTTCTTGCATTATCGGCCATGCGCATTTTGCACATGCATGGGCTACAGGTGGAAAATTTAACGCGTAGTGGCATTTTGGATATTGGTCACAAGGATAGAAGTTTTTACCATACTTATTGGCTCGCTTGATTAAATGCCCTTTAAGACATGAAGGACAAGCAACGTTGTCAGCCGACTGTTCTTTGTTAGATTTTATATAATGGCACTCAGGGAAGTTACTGCAGCCGATGTACATGCCATAACGTCCCTTGCGGATAACTAATTCGGACTGACACTCCGGGCACTTTGAACCTTCAATTGCGGTTAGCTCTGTGTTATCGCTTTCATGCAGGGGCTTACTGTATTCGCAGTTTGGATAATCACTGCAACCGATAAAAGCACCATTTTTACTATGGCGTAATTTCAATGGTGATTGGCAAATGGGACATGTGCCTGGATCGAAGGCAGATTCCTGAGTATTAAAGAGGGAGTGATCTATCTTAGACATACAACTGAAGTGCCTTAATAATCACGGGTTTATCAAGTAAACCCGTGTCAATGAATCTAATGCAGTGGTCCTTCTGGCTCTTCAAATAATAAGTCTTCCATTTGGGCATAAGCGTTTTCTTTACCTGGAACATTAAATAACACCATTAACACGACCCATTTCATATCTTCCAAGCAAAATTCTTTTGAGTCGATTTCCATGACACGATCGATAACCATTTCCCGAGTGGTTGAGTCCAGTACATTAATATGTTCTAAAAATATTAAAAAGCCGCGGCATTCTAGATCTAAGCGCATTTCTTCCTCTTGCGTGTAAATACGCGTAACAAAAGAAGTAGGGCCCTTGACTAAATACGGTTTAATGTCAGTTTCTTGTAATGCGGCAAGTTTCTCTAGCCAAGACAAAGCTTTATATATTTCGTCTTGATGAAAACCAGCTCGCACCAGTTCATCAGTCAACTCGTCTTGGTCAACGCGGATTTCTGTTTCACTATGAATGAAATTTTCAAATAGATACATGAGGATATCAAACATACTATTTTTCCCCCAATTTAAGGTAACCACCTGGAACAGCTATCACTAAACCACGCAATTCATATTCTAACAATTGAGACATAACCTCAGCAACTGGCATGCCACATCGCTCAACAACTAAGTCTAGCGGTGTGGTTTCAAATTCTACACTATCTAACAATTTGTCAGATGCCAAGCTTTGTCTCGCGCTTTTTTGCAAATCATTCTGTTGAGTATTCAAGAAATTAAGTGCTAAGTGTTGATATTCTTCGTTAATATCACTCACGCTCTCTACTAGCTTAGCACCTTGTTTAATTAAGTAATGACAACCCTTAGACAAAATATTGTGGATATTGCCCGGCACAGCAAATACATCTCTATTTTGCTCAATAGCATAACGAGCGGTAATTAATGACCCACTCTTTATTGCCGCTTCGATAATCAGAGTACCTAAAGACATGCCACTGATGATGCGATTTCGGCGGGGAAAATTTTCAGGTCTAGCAGGCGTATCTGGGGCAAACTCCGACACCAACGCACCACTTTGATCAAGTATTCGACGCGCCATATTATTGTGACGCTTAGGATAGATATTATTCAATCCGGTGCCAAGCACCGCAATGGTTCTGCCATTGGCTTGCAATACACCTTCATGTGCTAAGCCATCAATACCTAACGCTAATCCACTCGTTACTGTCCAGCCGCTTCGTGATAAGCCTTGAGCAAAATACTTAGCATTTTGTTTTCCCGCCGCCGAAGGATTACGGCTACCGACTATGGCCAATTGATGGGTATTTAATAACTGCATGTCGCCACTTCCATATAACAATATGGGCGGTTTGTCAGTTTGCAACAGTGGCTGTGGATATAGCTCAGAGTCAACACATATAAGCATATTCTGTGGCTGACAAAGCCATTGTGTACTTTTATCAAGTAGATATATATCAGGGTTTAACAAGCGCTGTGCTTGAACGTCAGAAAAGCCTATAAATTGTAATTGCTCATTGTCCATAGCGAATAAATCAGCAACTTGAAGGTTATTAGTTTGCAGGATAATGGCAAGTTTGGTTAATGAGAAACGGGGAAGCTGAGCTAACGTCAGCCATTGACGATCGGTCTCTGCATTCGATTGGTTCTTAACCTTTGCTGTTTCTCGCAACTTAGGACTCCACTTATTATGATTGCCCTAAGGTTTTGCAACAATAGCGCCTTTAC
Source organism: Paraglaciecola sp. 20A4 (assembly GCF_011378905.1). Classification (GTDB taxonomy): domain Bacteria; phylum Pseudomonadota; class Gammaproteobacteria; order Enterobacterales; family Alteromonadaceae; genus Paraglaciecola. The sequence continues at coordinate 6,693 of NZ_WTPY01000002.1, forward strand.
GAATAACTGTAGACGAACGCGTGACGAGTGCATAACTCACCTTAGAAAAGACTTTAAATACCAGTAATTCACCAACTTTCATCCACGGCTGAGGTAAAACGTCGTTGAACGAAAAGGCGCGCTCTAATGTCTGACTTTCGTTCAGGTACTGTGCAGGTTCACTGTCTAAGACTGCAGCGCCCTGTTGATAGATCCCCATCACGATGCCTGCTTCTACGTCATTGTTCCCTATGTCGATAATGACAACGCTGTACTTACTTGATAGTTGATATTGTGAGAGAGCGGCTATAATCTGCGCTTTTTGGTCAGTGGCAGCTTTGATCTGCACGATTGGGTGGGTATCATTCACTTCACTGAACTTCAGTAGTTTATCACCACGCTTAACTTCAAGATTAGCCGCTGAAAGCAACACTAAAGACTGCTTCGGTATTGAACTTACAAGCGCCTGGCCACCTGCAATATGTCGAATCGCAATAGCTAAAAAATCGCCCTCTTGGTTATATAACGTTTGCTGTTTACGGACGACTTCATAATGGCCGCTGGTCATGCTTTCTTTATTAACTAATACCAAGTCGCCATTGGCAAAGTATTCAGAGCCTTCGGTACTACCAATGATTGAGGGTAAAGCCGCATACTCTTGTTCACTGAGGACTTTCTCATGATTAAAATAAGGCGTAATTTTATGCCAAGGGAGCACTGCAATTGGCTGATTATATTTTGGTACCTGCTTAGCGGAGGGAGAGCGCACAATGTAAGGTTTTTGCTGGCTTCTGACTAAATCGATAATAGGCTCACCTGCGGCATTTTTAGTTAGCCTCAGTTCGTCACCTGGAAATATTAAGTGGGGATTAATAATTTGCGTATTAGTGCGCCAAATTTCAGGCCAATACCAAGGTTTGCTTAAAAAGAGATTTGAAATATCCCATAAGGTATCACCAGTCTTTACTATATAGACCGTTGGTGCCGTAACTTTCAGTTTAATCACTTCAGCATAAAGAAAAAACGGTGTAAATAACAAGGCAATGGTAAAGCTTTTTAAATTATTAAACATGAGGTGCGCGCTACCTTGCCTTTGTGGCTATTATGTTTTTATTCCATATCGGTTAGAATAGCTTGTTATCGCAAAGATTAAATAGCCTGATGATCAGGTTCGTATGATTATTAATACCAAGGACAACCCTACCCTTCAATTACAGTTGCAGGAATACGGTACTAGGTAAGATATTTTTTGAACACCTTCCCATTAAATTTCACAGATGATCTTTGGGAAGCAAAATGAGTTAAAGATAGAACATGGCCATATTAGACGTATTACAATTTCCAGATGAGCGCTTGCGCACAGTTGCCAAGCCTGTTGAAACAATCGACAGCACTATTAAAGCCCTTGTGAGTGATATGCTCGACACCATGAAGGATGAAAATGGTATCGGTTTAGCAGCAACACAGGTTGATGTGCATCAACGTGTTGTTGTGATCGATGTCTCTGAGAAGCAAGACACACCACAAGTTTTTATCAATGCTGAAATTACCCATATGGATGGCATAACAGTTAGTGAAGAAGGTTGCTTGTCGGTACCCAATAACTACGCAAAAGTCGAACGTGCCGAGAAAGTCACGGTTAACGCGCTAAATGAACATGGGGATGAGTTTACGTTGGAGGCAGATGGTTTATTAGCAATCTGTATTCAGCATGAGTTGGATCACCTGAAAGGTAAGCTTTTTGTAGATTATTTGTCGCCACTAAAGCGTCAACGCATTCGCACTAAGTTAGAAAAAGAAGCACGTCTAGCAGCTAGACTCTAAGAGGTCACATTGAAATCAGGTCTTAATATTGTTTTTGCTGGTACACCGGAATTTGCAGCCACCCATTTAGCCGCGCTTATACATTCTGAACACAATGTCATTGCAGCCTATACCCAACCCGATAGGCCAGCTGGGCGCGGCAAAAAGTTGCATGCCAGTGCAGTGAAGCAACTTGCTGAGCAACATGGCATACCTGTGTATCAACCCGCCTCCCTTAAATCAGACGAAGCACATCAACAGCTGACGGATTTACAAGCGGATGTTATGGTCGTAGTGGCTTATGGGCTTATACTGCCGCAAAACATCTTAGATGCGCCTAAGTATGGTTGTTTGAATGTGCATGGCTCGCTACTCCCAAAATGGCGAGGAGCGGCTCCGATTCAACGGGCCATTTGGGCCGGTGATAGCCACACAGGTATCACCATCATGCAAATGGACAAAGGTTTAGACACGGGTGATATGCTTAGTGAGTTACGTATACCGATTGAACCTGAAGATACCAGCGCAACGTTGTACCTGAAACTCGCTGAGCTCGGCCCTAAAGGTTTATTGGAAACCTTACAGAATTTGCATAATATTACTGCGCAACCACAAGATAATAGCTTGGCAACCTATGCTGAAAAACTATCGAAACAAGAAGCAAAAATTGATTGGAGCATGTCAGCCAAGCAGCTGGAACGTAATATCCGTGCTTTTGACCCTTGGCCCGTTGCGTATTTCGAAACCCAAGACGCAGCCATAAAAGTAAGGCGCGCCAAAGTGGGCCAATCTGCTTTGGATACCCCCCAAAAAATTGGACAAATAGTCCAAGCTGACAAATACGCTATTGGTGTTCAGACTGGAGATGGTATTTTGCTTATTGAAATATTGCAGTTACCAGGTAAAAAACCACTGGCATGTCAAGATATACTGAATGGGCACGGCGACTGGTTCGCCAAAGGTAACGTATTGTCATGAATCATTCCAAAGGACGATACCAGCCAAATTTGCGCGCAGATGCAGCCAGGGTTCTTTATCAAATATTAGAGCAAGGTTTGTCAGCGAGAGAATGCCTTCCTGCAGCCCAATTGCAACATAATGAAAAAGATAAAGCTTGGTTGCAAGAAATGACCTACGGTGTATTGCGCCAACTTCCTATCTTGCAACATTGGTTGAGACTATTGTTGGATAAACCATTAAAAAAAGACGTTAAAGTGGTCGAGCATTTAATCATGCTAGGGTTTTACCAATTAGCTTACTCTCGGGTTTCTACTCATGCAGCCGTATCAGAATGCGTTAACGCATGCGCCCCTCTTAATGCTATTGCCACAAAAGGTTTAGTTAATGCAGTGTTACGCAACTTTATTCGTCAGGATATGGCACAAAACCTACCTGACAGTGAACAAATTTTAAGTGGCCAACCAAAATGGCTATATAAAAAGTTAGTTAGTGCTTACCCTAATAATTACCCAGCTATATTGGACGCAATGCAACACAAGGCTCCAATTTGGTTGCGTGTTAATGTTAAGCATAAAAGCGTTGCCGAGTATTGCCAGTTACTGGATCAGCAAGTTATCGCGTATGAGTGCGAAGAGCAGCAACCCCATGGGATTATTTTATCGAAAGGCTGTGATATTACGTTGCTTCCAGGCTATAACGAGGGTTGGTTTGCCGTTCAGGATGGCGCGGCTCAATTAGCTGCACCCTTTTTAAATTGCCAACCTGGCGATCGTGTATTGGACTGTTGCGCCGCGCCGGGTGGGAAAACATGCCATATATTAGAACTTGAACCCGATATAACCCAATGTGTAGCGATAGACATAGCAAGTAGTCGCTTGCAACGTATCGAAGAGAATTTAGCCCGTTTAGGCCATAAAGCAACACTAATATGTGGTGATGCCAGCGAACCTAATACGTGGTGGGATGAGCAACAATTTGACCGCATACTACTGGATGCTCCTTGTTCCGCGACGGGTATTATTCGGCGACATCCGGACATTAAGTGGTTACGTAAATCTAGTGACATCGAGGTGCTTGTTGCTTTGCAGGCAAAAATCATCGATGCCATGTGGCCATTGTTAAAATCTGGCGGAACGATGCTTTACGCAACGTGTTCAATTTTACCAGCAGAAAATCAGCTACAAATAACGGAATTTTTAAATAGAACGCCAGATGCCAGCGTGGATGTTAGCTTTAATAACGATGCGCCGGACAAACCAGGCAGGCAAATTCTACCTGGAGATAAGCACATGGATGGTTTTTATTACGCACGACTAATAAAGTCCTAATAATTGTATATTACCTATACAGAGCAATAAGTTAGAATGATTCTATAATGAAAATAATAATTATTGGCGCTGGCCAAGTAGGTGCAACACTCGCTGAAAACTTAGTGGGTGAGATGAACGAAATCACCGTTATAGATTCCGATCACGATACCCTTAGGCATCTTCAAGACCGATTGGATTTACGTGTCGTAAATGGCGTTGGCTCACATCCCGACGTACTGAAAAAGGCAGGTGCAGAAGACGCTGACATGCTCATCGCAGTAACGAGCAGTGACGAAAGTAATATGATGGCCTGTCAGGTAGCTTATAGCCTATTTAAAACGCCGACTAAAATCGCTCGGGTGCGCTCTGAACAATACATTATTTATCAAGAACAACTATTTAAGCACCAAGATGTACCAGTTGATCACTTAATCGCCCCTGAGCAACTTGTTACCAAAGCAATTAAACGCTTAATTGATTATCCAGGGGCACTGCAAGTTGTCGAATTTGCTGATGGTAAAGCCAGTTTAGTCGCCGTCAAAGCTTATTATGGAGGCTTGCTGGTGGGGCATGCTCTCTCAACGTTAAAGCAGCATATGCCTAATGTTGAAACCCGTGTAGCAGCTATTTACCGACGAGGACGGCCAATACGGCCACTGGGTACGACTGTTATCGAAGCAGATGATGAAGTATTTTTTATTGCAGCAACCAAACATATTCGCGCAGTAATGAGTGAATTGCAAAAACTGGAATCTAGCTACAAGCGTATCATGATCGCTGGTGGCGGCCTCATTGGTGCTGGGCTTGCAAAGCTTCTAGAACATAATCACAACGTCAAATTGATAGAGTTCAGTCAAGAGCGCGCCAAGTATCTATCAGCGCATTTAGACAAAACCATTGTTTTTTGCGGAGATGCTTCCGATCATGAACTGCTCACCGAAGAGAATGTTGAGCAAGTGGACGCCTTTATTGCGGTGACCAACGATGACGAAGCAAATATTATGTCTGCCATGCTCGCCAAACGCTTAGGGGCACAGAAGGCGATGGTACTCATTCAACGCAGTGCGTATGTAGATTTAGTCCAGGGTGGCGAAATCGATATTGCTTTTTCACCACAACAGGCAACTATTTCCGCTTTGCTGACTCATATACGTCGTGGAGATATCGTTAATGTCTACTCATTAAGACGAGGGGCTGCAGAGGCGATAGAAGCGATTGCCCATGGCGACAAAAATACTTCGAAAGTAGTTGGACGTGAAATTCGCGATATTAAATTACCGCCAGGCACGACCATTGGTGCCATTGTAAGAGAAGATGAAGTAATCATTGCCCACAGTGACACTATGATAGAAGCGAATGATCACGTTATTCTATTTTTAGTTGATAAGAAGTTTATCAGTCACGTCGAAAAGCTCTTCCAACCTAGCGCTTTCTTTTTTGGCTAAGGGATAAAGTGCATCTTAGCCTAAAGGCTAGATTGGCGAACGTGACGAAATAATCTAAAATCCGCCTCAAGATTAAAGGCAAATTAAAGGAATGATAATGAAAAAATTAAGTATAATTCTCACAGTAGCAGCACTCAGTATTCAACCTCAGGCACATGCTGAAGGTTGGTTAGACTCAATTAAAAATATGCTCGGTATGGAAACTCAGCAAGAAGCTGCAACGCCTTCTATAACTGGCATGGTATCTTCGGTGACTGATTCATTAGGCGTCACACAGAGTCAGGCCTCTGGCGGTTTAGGTGCCATATTTAACTATGCAAAAGATAATATTTCATCTGAGCAATATAGTCAGTTAGCCAATGCCCTTCCTGGTGTAGGTGGTCTACTCGAGTCAGTTCCAGATATCAGCAGTATGACTAGTGAAGGTGGTTTAGGGGGCATTTTAGATAAAGCAGCTAGCTATAATGACTCACTAAAAGCACTTAACGACGTTAAAAAGCAATTCGAAGCGCTTGGTTTAAAACCAGAAATGATTACCCAATTCGTGAGTAAGGCTCAAGCATATCTAGACACCCCTGAAGGACAGCAAGCGAAACAATTGCTTACTCAGGGTTTAGGCAAGCTTCTTACTAACTCATAAAAGAAAGAGATGTTTATGTGAGCCTTCATGACTCACTTAAAAAAGCCACTTTGTGGCTTTTTTTATTTCAGTTAGTCTCATTTAGTTTCAAAAATTTACCCTATACTGAAACTTAGTCCTAAAACCTCAAAAATTAACCTAAATGGACTTTGCTTTAAGGCAATTTAGAGTTAAGGTTTTTAAAGCTACTCAGGAAGAGGTCGTGTTAGCCTATTTGTCACGAAAAATTTATGGAGGAATATTATGCAAACTATCAAGTTAACCACCAAAAGATTACTCTCAATTCCGTTTTTACTGTTTAGCATTTGCTGTATGTTTTTATCGTTTTTGTCTGTTGCACAAGATGAGTCGGAAGAAGATGCTTTAGCCAAGATGCAAGCGCAACTGAATTCCGAGGTAATGTCTCGTCCATTTTTGGCCGAACGTCCCAAAGAAGTCGATAGCTATATCGACAGCATGCTTAAGAAAAATGTTAAACCTCAAGAATACCAAGGAACCTATTGGCGCCAAGGTTACACCTGTCGTGATTTATTACGTTATGACTGGACGCAATACCGCAACTGTCGATACTACCATCGATACCACGGTCGCTATTATTACTAAAACCACAATTAATCAATAACATAAGTAAAGGTAATTACTATGAAAAACTATGCTCGTACTGTCAAAATGGCGTTTGTTGGATTAACGATTTTGACCTTAACAAGTTGTGCTGCTGTTCATACATCAATCGCAAAAAAGGACCTTGATGTTCAAACGAAACTCAGCACTTCAATTTTTGTTGACACCGTTGCCCCAGAAAAACGTAAAGTTTATTTAGAAGTTCGCTCTGCTGTAATGGAATTTGATCGCAATGCATTCAGAGTAGCCCTAAATGAACAGATTGCCGGCAGTGGAAATGGTTATACTTTCGTTGACAGCCCAGATGAGGCCCAATACACCATGAGTGTATTCGTACGTAACCTTGAAAAGGCTTCGCCTAGCGCAGCTGAAAATTATCTTTCTAGTGGCTTTCAAGGCGTTGCTGCTGGATCAGCGATTGGTTATGCAACAGGAGGGAGTTATCGTGGTGCTGCAGCGGCAGGTTTGATCGGTGGATTAGCATCGACCGCGGCAAATGCATTTGTAAAAGATGTAACGTACTTATTGGTGGCTGATATTCAAATACGTGAACGCGCGAAGAAAGGTGTTATTGTGCGTCGCGACTCGAAAGTAAATACTAAAATTTCAGATGATGGTGGCACGACTCAAACATACTCTGAAGCAACGAATCAGAAAGAGTATCGTACACGTGTGGTAACAACAGCCAACAAAGCGAACTTAGAACTTGAAGAGGCTCAGCCACTCATGTTTGAAAAGACGGCCTACGCAATGGCTTCGTTCTTCTAACGATATATTCAGTGGGATAAATTCTCTCGTTATAAAAACGGCTACCCAGTGATGGATAGCCGTTTTTTTGTAAGTCTATTTTACCGATAGTAATCAATCACTAAATATTCATGAAAAGAAGTTTGCTTAGGATAGCAGATTAAAAAAACAACAAACGTTATATCAATGATTAAGCGAACCAAGTGAATGTAATTGCTTAACTTCGCCAAAACGTCGGGGAAAATAGCACAAGTAAAGAGAAGACTTCTAATCGCCCAAACAACATAGCCAGTATCAATAACCACTTACCCATATCTGATACGTCTGCAAACGAACCAGAAACCGTACCTAACCCGGGCCCCAAGTTATTTAGCGTTGCAGCTGTAGCAGTAAACGCAGAGACATCATCCATACCCGTCGCAATTAGGCAGACCATAATAATGACAAAGATCATCGCATACGCCGAGAAAAAGCCCCAAACCGCCTCTACTACCCTATCAGGCAATGCACGATCGCCGAGCTTAACGGTATAGACTGCCTTAGGATGAATTAAGCGGTCTACTTCACGCTTACCTTGTAGATAGAGTAAAAGAACACGCACAACCTTCAAACCACCACCAGTAGAACCTGCGCAGCCACCAATAAAACTTGAAAAGATGAGCATAATAGGCAAGAACGCTGGCCAATGTGAGAAATCAGTTGTAGCAAAACCAGCTGTTGTACTAAAAGAAACAGATTGAATGAGCGCTTGATCAAACGTAGTGCCTGCATTGTCGAACCAACTGAAATTCATCAGTACAATAAAGTAAACAGCCACTAATACGAATTGGATAAGAAAGAATGCGCGGAGTTCAGGATCATAGAAATACCCCATTAGGGTCCGACCACTAGCCGCTGCGTAGTGCAGTGCGAAATTTAGGGCTGCGATCCATAAAAATACTACGCAGACTATATTGATCATTGGACTATCAAAATAACCAATACTCGCATCATAATTTGAAAATCCCCCTATGGCGACAGTAGAAAATGCATGACACAAAGCATCAAACCAATCCATGCCCGCAAACCAATACGCAACGCCGCAGCATATTGTTAAGGTCAGGTAGATGTACCATAAATGCTTTGCGGTATCTGCAATTCTCGGCGTCATTTTCGAATCTTTAACCGGTCCAGGGGTCTCAGCTCGGTATAACTGCATTCCCCCTACACCCAGAATCGGTAATATAGCGACTGCGAGCACAATAATCCCCATTCCACCTAGCCATTGCAACTGTTGGCGATAAAACTGAACAGCCTTAGGTAAATAGTCAATTCCTTGGATCACTGTGGCACCGGTTGTTGTCAATCCTGAAAAAGATTCAAAAAACGCATCAGAAACTGACATTTCGGGTTGCTCAAGCAACAATAAAGGTAGCGCACCAAAACTAGCGAGTACGGTCCAAAATAACACGACGATAAGAAAACCTTCTTTGGCCCGTAGATCTCTGCGATGAAGGCGATTCGGATACCAAAACAGCAAGCCGGTGCCAAGACACAGCAAGAAGGCGAGAAAGAAAGGGAGGCCACTACCATCTTTGAAATACAAAGAAATAATTGCCGGGGGGACCATAGTCACACTAAACAGCGCAACTAGTAGGCCTAATATCCGAGTAATCGTTCGGTATTGCATCTTTTAATTATAGCCCACTAAAGTACGCAATCTAATGCGTTTCAAAAATACTAACATTAGCAATCGTTCTTTCTTAATTTTATTATTGACCAATAGATGTATAGGGATTGTCCACTCCAACAAAATCAAAAGCAATACACAAAGCTGAATAATACGTTAAACACACTTTTTATTAACGTTAGCAGATACTTAGCTATACTAGCTTTAAGATATTTATCCATTAGTCAAAATAAGAAAAGAAGATTGGCAACTTTTATAGTGCTGATATAGTGCTGAACTTTGGGAAGTGAAAATTTAACCACTACTCAAACCCCACTCCTAAATATTTCACTTATTATGCCACCTTAAGCTAAAAGCGATAGGCAAGGTAATTGATTTGTTATGAAATTGTTACATCACTACCCTAGAAGCCTTGTCAACTCAGTCTTATGCATTTACAGCAAGGTATTGTACAATTATCAGACAAAAACAGTTTAACATTTCGTCTTCCCTCGCTGTTAATTTGCGTGTAAAGTCACCTCCCGTTTTGGATACCTAATAATATTTATCAATAATGTTATCCACATCGGGAAATTCTTCTAAGTCAGCATAATATATTTATACAGATTAAATTCACCCCAATAAATTCAAGGGCTGTAGATCGACTTGTTGATCGAAAGTGATCCATCACGCACACATCTAAAATTTTATTCAACAGAGTTATCCACAAATTGATCCGATCTCTGCGTGGATGAATAGCTCTGTGTGTGGCATCCTTTACGCGTTTACCTAAATCCTGAGAATCAAATATCCATGAGTAATACAGAATCCTCTTCTACGCCCGTTATTCCGAATAATCCGTTTATATTGGTTGACGGATCTTCATACTTATTTCGCGCCTTTCATGGCATGCCACCCTTAACCAACTCTAAAGGCCAAGATACCGGCGCAGTCTACGGCGTAATCAATATGCTGCGCAGCCTAATCAAACAATTCAATCCTACACACATGGCAGTGGTGTTTGATGCAAAAGGTAAAACATTTCGCGATGATATTTATAGTGAATATAAGGCCAATCGTCCTTCAATGCCTGAAGAGCTGCGAGGACAGATCGAACCGCTACATAACATTATTAAAGCAATGGGCTTACCGATCATTGTTGAATCAGGCGTTGAAGCCGACGATGTGATCGGAACACTAGCAGACCAAGCCAGTAAACTTGGGATCGCCACCTTGATCAGTACTGGCGATAAAGACATGGCTCAACTTGTAAATGAACACGTCACCCTAATCAATACTATGAACAACCATGTTATGGATCCACAAGGTGTCATCGAAAAATTCGGGATCCCGCCTGAATTAGTCATCGATTTTCTTGCTCTTAAGGGTGACAAGGTAGATAACATTCCAGGCGTCCCAGGTGTAGGAGATAAAAGCGCACTGGGATTGTTGCAAGGTATTGGTAACATAGATGAAATTTATAAAAATCTTGAAAAGATTGCTAGCCTTGAATTTCGCGGTGCTAAAAAAATGGCCGATAAAATGCGCGAATACGAGGAACAAGCTCGACTCTCTTACACCTTAGCAACAATCAAGCTAGACGTTAAAATGGATTGTAGTCCAACGGATTTGAAGCCTACTGAAGCAGATTACAGCGCACTAAAAGAATTATTTGCTGAACTAGAATTCAAGCGATGGCTAAAAGATGCTACCGACGCATTAAATAACACTGAACAAAAAAACGAGTCTAATTCAGTAGGCGTCGATAGAGTCGATATAAATGAGCTTCAAGTCAGTTATGAAACTATATTGACCCAAGAAGCTCTTAATAGCTGGTTAAAAAAACTAAAATCTGCAGACCTGTTCGCATTCGACACAGAAACAACCAGTTTAAATTACATGCAAGCCGAATTAGTGGGCATGTCGTTTTGTATAGAAGCTGGAAAAGCGGCTTATCTGCCCTTAGCGCATGATTATGTAGATGCACCAGAACAACTTGATCGGGCCGAAGTGTTAGCCCAATTTAAAGATATTCTTGAAGATTCAAACAAAGCGAAGGTTGGCCAGCACCTAAAATACGACAAAAATGTGTTAGCTAATTACGATATTAACCTTCGAGGTATTGCGTTCGATACAATGCTTGAATCTTATATTCTAGACAGCGTAGCCACTCGTCATGATATGGATAGTCTAGCGCTACATTACTTAGGCCTAACAACCATTCATTTTGAAGACATCGCAGGCAAAGGAGCCAAGCAACTAACATTTAATCAGATTCCTCTTGAGCAGGCGGCCCCCTATGCTGCTGAAGATGCAGATATAACCTTACGTCTGCATAACCATTTATGGCAACAGCTTTCTAAAGAGCCTGAACTGGCTGCTGTATTGCGCGACATTGAAGTGCCTTTGGCGTCGGTATTAGCCAAAATGGAACAATTTGGTGTATTGATCGATAGCCAAAAGTTAAGTCAGCAGAGTCAGGATCTTGCAGCGAGGATCATGCAATTAGAAACCGAAGTGCATGTTATGGCTGGCGAAGAGTTTAATTTAGGCTCAACTAAACAGTTACAAGAAATACTGTTTAAAAAATTAGCTTTACCTATACTCAAAAAAACCCCGAAAGGCGCACCGTCCACGTCGGAAGAGGTACTGCAAGAGTTAGCGCTTACATACCCTTTACCCAAACTTTTAATGGAATTTCGGGGTTTAAGTAAATTAAAAAACACCTACACAGATAAGCTTCCGAAGATGATAAACCCACGCACGGGAAGGGTTCATACGTCTTATCATCAAGCAATAACTGCAACGGGCCGATTGTCTTCGACTGATCCAAATCTACAAAATATACCCATTAGAACAGAGCAAGGCCGTCGGGTACGACAAGCTTTTATTGCTCGCCCAGGTTATAAAATAGTGGCCGCAGATTATTCTCAGATAGAATTGCGGATAATGGCCCATCTTTCAAAGGATGAAGGCTTACTAACAGCATTCTCAAATGGTAAAGATGTACATACTGCAACTGCAGCTGAGGTTTTTAACGTATCACTAGACCAAGTAACAACTGAACAAAGACGCAATGCTAAAGCCATCAATTTCGGTTTAATTTACGGTATGTCAGCATTCGGTTTAGCGAAACAGCTCAACGTTTCGCGCCATGATGCACAACACTATATGGATCTATATTTTGAACGATATCCAGGTGTACTTAAATATATGGAAAACTCGAGACTAATTGCCAAAGAACAAGGTTATGTATCAACGGTTTTTGGGCGCCGTTTATACTTACCGGAAATAAATGCCAGTAATGGCTTGCGTCGCAAGGGCGCTGAACGAGCAGCAATTAATGCCCCAATGCAAGGGACCGCAGCAGACATTATTAAAAAGGCTATGATCAAAGTAGAAACTTGGATTGATTCACTGCCCTACGATGAAGTACGTATGATCATGCAAGTGCACGATGAGTTGGTTTTTGAAATAAAAGAACAAAATTTAGAAAAACATAAAGAAACTATCGTTCAACTTATGGAAAATGCAGTTGAACTAGATGTTCCACTTATAGTTGAGGCAGGAGTTGGCGAGAATTGGGACGAAGCCCACTAACTAAATCTTCAATAAACAGTAAAAATAAGCGATTTATGTAATTTAATTACATAAATCGGTTGGCATTCTAGCGATCTTTGCATAATATCTGTCTTGTAGGGTACAGAGGTATGTATTTTCAGACCTTTGCTTCGACCTCAGCATTTGCTGGGGTTTTTTTTATGCCCTAAAGAATTTAATTCATCACAATATTGACTGAAATGTACTCACTACAAGCATTAAATAACAATTTATAAAAATAATTTTACTTTGAATGAACTTATATCAAGTTCAAGACTCAGAATTGGTGTGTGTTCTAGATGTTTTAAAACCTTGTCGTTCCGACAAGGTTTTTTTTTGCGCTTATTCTTGCTCATGCTCTTTATCTTGATTGTAGCCAAACCATTGGTCCAATACGCGTTCGCAATTGTCTAGCCCTAAACCATTTAATGACGAAAACAGATGGATGGTTACATCACCGCAGAACGCCAATGACGCTTCTCTAGCCATCAGTAGTTGCGCTTTACGTTTCCCCGACTTCAGCTTGTCAGCTTTAGTTAATAAACCCAAAACAGGTAAATCAGCTGAAACGGCCCATTGAATCAGCTCTTGATCCAAATCTTTAAACGGATGACGTATATCCATCAACACCACTAAACCTTTCAAGCTGTCACGTTTCTGTAGGTATTCACCTAAAGACTTTTGCCATTTAAGTTTAATTGCCATAGGTACTTTGGCATAACCGTAACCAGGTAAATCGATAAGGCGACGTTGCTCATCTAAGTCGAAAACATTAATTAATTGTGTTCGACCTGGAGTTTTACTGGTACGGGCTAAGCTTTTTTGGCGTGTCAGGCGATTAAGCGCGCTTGATTTACCTGCATTAGAACGCCCAGCAAAGGCAACCTCAACTCCCTCATCAGCGCACAGGTGGCTGATATCTGGAGCACTTAAATTAAACTTAGCTTGACTATAATGACTCACACTTACTCCTAGTCATAAAACGATTCTAGATCATTACCTTTATTGATTTGTCCATTATATCAGGTAAATACAAATCGAAAGTGGTTGTTATGTCGTATAATATTGCGCTAATAGTATGGAATATATTTTACTGGCGCTGTAAATGTGTAAAATACACCAATTACTATTCTGATAATGGTTAAACAATCAGCAGCTTAATGAGAAAGAATATGAAAATGATGGGTTTGTTAGTTAGCGTTTTTTTAGGTTTATCTGCTAGTGCGATGGCAGCCGGTGATATTGAAGCAGGGAAAACAAAGTCTGTTGCTTGTGGGGCCTGTCATGGTGCTGATGGAAACAGCATGATAGATATGAATCCCAAACTGGCTGGTCAGCATGCTGATTACCTAGTTAAACAGCTACAAGAATTTAAGCTTGCCTCGCAAACGGGCGGTGAGGAAGGTCGCAATAATGCTGTGATGAATGGTATGGCTGCCGCCCTATCAGAACAGGACATGCAGGACATTGCGGCGTATTTTTCGAGCCAAACGGCCAAAGAAGGCGAGGCGCCTGAAGATGCAATTGTAGCCGGTAGCAAGTTATATCGCGGTGGTGACTTAGAACGTGGAATTACTGCATGTACTGCTTGTCATGGTCCACGAGGTAATGGCACTAGTCTTTCTGGCTTTCCTGATATCAGTGGACAGCATACAACTTATTTAAAAGCTCAATTAGAAGCCTTTAGATCTGGTCAACGAGCAAACTCACATAATGGTATGATGGCTGATATTGCTAAACGCCTAAGTGACCAAGATATTGACGTACTATCAAAATATATAGCTGGCCTATATTAAAAATTTCTTGCGTAAACGCAACGGCAAAAAACGACCTAATTAGGTCGTTTTTTTTATCTATCGGCGAAGAAACTAGTATTAATGATTAAAAGTAATAACAGAATACTATGTAAACAAGTTGTAAATATTTGGTTATCGTGTATTCTCTGTCCCTGAAAAACAACAGGGACAACAAACGAAAGTTTGCTCATGGAAGATTATTAGCAAGCAGTGCTAAAACTTTAAACCTTTGGTGAAAAGGCAAGGACGACAATAATAAAGCGTCAGGAAGACCCTAAACTATATACTGTTTTCGTTAAAATTAATAAAAAGAGAAAACATGAAGGACCACCACTAACTGTTCAGGATGAACGACTGTCGAGATCGGTGTCTTACGACACATCTGTGATTTGAGGGTAATAGCTTTGGCTATTACCCTTTTTCTTAGCTAAATTTCACTCCTTATCTTATGAACCATATTTAACCAGTCTGTTTTAGGGTAAAATCCGCGCAAATATTGTGGAGGTTATTTATGCCTAGAAAAAAGAAGTCTCGAAAAATTGGTCAAATTGGTACACCCTTAGCACCGAAAACAAAACGTAAATCAGCACCGGTAGCACCTAAACGAAATAAAAAAACGTTGGGTAAGGCTTCTGGTAGTCGAAATAATCCAGAACAAACCAGCTCGTCTAACCAGCAGAGAAAAACTATCAAAGATCCTAGAGTAGGCAGTAAAAAACCTATCCCTTTGATCATAGATGACCAACCAAAAGTTAAGGTTGCGAAACCTAAGTATTTCTCACCTGCTCAAGAACTCGAGAGTATCGAGCAGAATGAACGCTTCGGAATGTTACTTGAAAAACTCGATGCAGAGCAAACATTAAGCAAAGAAGAGCGGGCATTTGTTAACAGATTGACGGCGAGACATCAGGAACTATGTGAATTACTTGGCATATCAAACGATGAAGACCAATCTATAGATTCATCTGAAGATGATCTTTATACGCAATTTGAGTCTATTGATATCAACAAATTTAAATAAGTTTTTAAAATGAGTTATTTTGTTATTTCACTTATCGTTATTGCATTATTGATAATCGCCGGTCTGGCTTTTTATGCCGGCAAGCTTTTGTTTATGCTTACTAAGCAAAACAAAAAAATGGCACAAACGAAACAACAACGCATTACACGGTTAATGGAAAGTATTCATACAATTGCCATGGCCGTGGAACAGCAACAATGCAATTTATCGGAAGGTAGTATTCGTTTGTATCATTTACACGAAAGCTTACCTATTGATAACAAGCCTGACTATCAATCTCAATATCCAGGGCTTTATACGTTGTATATAAAGGTTAGTAATTTTCCAACCCATGAAGCTAGAGATAAACTTTCATCCCTTGAACGAAAAATACAGGACGACGAAAGAGAAGCTGCAGAGGTAGAATTTGAAAGCCAGATCCTGCGTGATGTATCAAAATTACGGACCTTTACGCCTTAAAGGCGTTTGGGTTTGTGAGATAGCAGAAGCAGTCTGTAGTATGGTCATTCACTAACCCTACGGCCTGCATAAACGCATAACAAATAGTACTTCCTACAAAAGAAAAACCTCGTTTTTTTAACGCCTTACTCATTGCGTCTGACTCATTTGTTGTGTTCGGTACCTCATTTTTGTCGATCCATGTATTTATTATTGGTTCGTCTTTAACAAACGACCAAATATAATCTGCGAAGCTTATGCCTTCCCGCTCAATCTCAAGAAAACCCCTAGCATTCTTAATAATGGCATTTATTTTAAGGCGATTACGTACAATGCCTTTATTTTGCATTAAGCGCTCAACATCATCTTCGGTCATGACACTTATAAGCAGTGGATCAAAGTTATGAAACGCTTGGTAATAATTATGCTGTTTTTTCAAAATAGTTAACCAGCTCAGTCCTGCTTGCTGTCCATCCAAGCATAATTTAGCAAATAGTTCGTATTTATCCTTTACTGGGCGCCCCCATACATTGTCATGATAATCTTGATAAATCAGATCTTGAGAAACCCAAGCACAGCGAGTCTGTTGCATTTTTTCGTCCTTTAATACCCTATTGGGGCATTAATATGGTTATTTATCCTACATTGATCGGTATACAGCAGGTATACTAACCGGCGTTTTTTCGGATTATTTTTGTGGCAGCAATTAATGAATAAGTTTGATAGTAAAACCTTTCAAGGACTGATTTTATCACTCCAAGACTACTGGGCAAGACAAGGTTGCGTAATCATTCAACCTTTAGATATGGAAGTTGGCGCAGGCACCTTTCACCCTATGACATTCCTACGTTCCATTGGTCCAGAACCAATCAGTAGTGCATATGTTCAACCCTGTCGTCGACCTACAGATGGTCGCTACGGTGAAAATCCAAACCGATTGCAGCATTACTATCAGTTTCAAGTAATGCTTAAACCCTCTCCCAGCAATATTCAGGAGCTTTATTTAGGTTCACTTAAGGAGCTCGGTTTTGATCCTCTAGTACACGACATTCGCTTTGTTGAGGATAATTGGGAGTCACCCACCTTAGGTGCGTGGGGACTTGGTTGGGAAGTATGGTTGAATGGCATGGAAGTTACCCAATTCACCTATTTTCAACAGGTAGGCGGAATCGAGTGCTCACCTGTTACCGGTGAGATTACCTATGGTTTAGAACGTTTAGCTATGTATATACAAGGTGTAGATAGCATTTATGATTTAGTTTGGACAGATGGGCCTTTAGGTAAAGTGACCTATGGTGATGTCTTCCATCAAAATGAAGTTGAACAATCAACCTATAACTTCGAGTACGCAGATGTTGACGCTTTATTTGGCACCTTCGATCACTGCGAGAAAGAAAGCCAAAAGATGATTGAAGCAGGATTACCCTTACCCGCTTATGAGCAAGTAATGAAAGCATCTCATGCGTTTAACTTACTAGATGCTCGCCACGCCATCTCAGTAACGGAACGCCAACGATATATACTGCGTGTCCGTGCACTTTCCAAAGCGTGTGCAGAAGCCTATTATCAAGCTCGAGAGAAGCTTGGATTCCCAATGTGTAAAAAGGAGGCTTAATTCATGCGTTGCGAAAATTTATTAGTTGAAATTGGTACCGAAGAATTGCCACCTAAAGCACTTGGTAAATTGGCCCAAGCTTTTGCTGACAACATTCAAGCTGCATTAGATGACGCTGAGTTAACATACTCATCGGTCAAATGGTTCGCGTCCCCTCGCCGTCTTGCAGTGAACGTTTTAGGTCTAGCAGAACAACAAGAAGACAAGTTGATCGAAAAGAAAGGCCCTGCTGTATCCGTTGCGTTTGATGCTTCAGGTGAAGCGACTAAAGCGGCTCAGGGCTGGGCTCGTTCTAATGGTATTACGGTAGAACAGGCGGAGCGTTTAACTACGGATAAAGGCGAGTGGTTATTATTTAAGGGCGAGGCAAAAGGCGAGCAAGTCACTAAGCTTTTACCGGCAATGGTTGAATCTTCACTTAAGAAATTACCGATCCCTAAACCAATGCGGTGGGGAAGCAGCCCAACGCAGTTTATTCGTCCTGTACATACGGTTTGCATGTTATTTGGTCAAGATATAATTGCAGGGAATATCTTAGGTATAGATTCAGATCGCGTCGTCTACGGTCATCGTTTTCATGGTGAAAAACAATTCAACTTGGCACATGCAGATGATTATCTAACACAGTTAGAAGCACATTACGTATTAGCTGATTTTGCAACGCGTAAAGCAAAAATCCAGCAACAGGTTAACGCTACAGCAAAACACGAAAACGCTACGGCAGACATGAACGATGCTTTACTCGATGAAGTAACAGCGTTAGTTGAATGGCCTGTAGTGCTTACAGCTAGTTTTGACGAATCTTTCTTAGAGGTGCCTAAAGAGGCACTAATATACACCATGAAAGATGATCAAAAATACTTTCCATTGCTCGACCAAAATGGTCAGCTCAAATCACGCTTTGTGTTTGTGACAAATATCGAGAGTAAAGACCCAACTCAAATAGTCAGTGGTAATGAAAAGGTAATACGCCCTCGCCTAGCGGATGCAGAATTTTTCTTTAATACTGATAAAAAGCATACCCTAGAGTCGCGTCTCGATAGCTTAAAAACTGTTTTGTTTCAAAAGCAATTAGGCACACTCTATGAAAAGTCTCAGCGCATATCAGAACTAGCGGGCAGTATAGCAGCGATGTTAGGCTGTGATTCAACCATAGCAAAGCGCGCAGGTTTGCTGTCAAAAACAGATCTAATGACCAACATGGTTATGGAATTCCCCGATGTTCAAGGTATTATGGGAATGCACTATGCTAAATTTGACGGTGAGGAGGATGACGTAGCCTTAGCGCAAAACGAGCAATACATGCCACGCTTTGCTGGAGATAAACTCCCTACTTCTCATATCAGCTGTGCCGTTGCTTTAGCAGACAAAATCGACTCCTTGGTCGGCATATTTGGTATTGGTCAAGCGCCCAAAGGCGATAAAGACCCTTTCGCGCTAAGACGCGCGGCTATCGGCGTGTTGCGCATTACAGTTGAAATGAAGTTACCATTAGACCTTGTTGATTTAGTTCGCGCCTCTATCGACCTATTTGGTGACAAATTAACCCATTCAGATAACATAGAATCTCAAGTCGTTGATTTCATCTTAGGCCGTTTTAGAGCTTGGTATCAGGAGCAAGGAATCGATATCGATGTAATTCAGGCCGTTGCCGCCAGGCGCCCGACTAAACCAGCTGATTTTGCAGCCCGAATCGAAGCGGTGTCAGGCTTCAAGCGTTTGGCATCAGGTCTTGCCCTTGCTTCTGCAAACAAGCGTGTCGCCAATATTTTGGCTAAGAATAAAGTGACAGGTGTTCATAATATCAATCCTGCATTGTTCGATAGTGAACAAGAGAAGGCATTGGCTGAAGCTTTGAACGGCATTGAGGGAAAGGTAACAGCCCTTGTTAGCGATGGTAACTATCAAGGCGTCTTTACTGAGTTAGCTACGCTGCATACTCAGGTAGACAATTTCTTCGATAACGTTATGGTCATGGCTGAAGACGAACTGGTGCGAAATAATCGCCTCGCTTTATTGTCTAAGTTAAGAACCTTGTTCTTATTAGTTGCTGACATTTCTATTTTGAATCAGCAGTAATTAAAGAATCACTGAATACATGAGTTTTAGGTACCCATTTATGTCCAAGTTCAAACATCTATACTCCGCCTTTGCAGTTTGCCTTATTAGTGGCTGTGCTAGCTATACAGTTGAGCCCTATAAAGATATTCAGCAACTTCCTGATATGTACTTACGGGGTGTGTTTACTTGGTGGGAAGCCGATCCTCAGTATCAGCTTACACTTAAAGGTGGTAGCACTTATGCTACCACCATTGAGTTGATTGCTGATGGGCAACCCTATGACTTTAAATTCGCAGATAAGAATTGGACACCTGGTTCAAGTTGCGGTTACAAGAGTCAGTATAGGGATCAGAGCGTAACATTAGGTAAAACAGTCTATGCTGATTGTAATACTACTGATGAAAATTTCAGGTTTGTCCCTAAAGAAACTGGCTTATACGAATTTGCCATTAACTTCTCCAATATCGACAAACCAGCAGTAACCGTAAATAGATTATGATTTGATACTCATTATTCATTATTTGATTTATTTTTATATATATCAATAACTTAAATACATGTACTGATAGGTGAACTTCTATTTTGAAAAGTATTAGTGGCAAAATTTATATCAAAGTTGCGTTAGCAATTGCGATTGGTGCTATTGGCACATCACTTGTTACGTCGGTATTATTGTATATCAACGCGGTCAGCAGTGAACAGAGTAAAGCCCAAGCATTAATTGAGCAAATTGGTGCCACAATACGCAGCACTGCTTCTATTGCTTTGTATGTACAGGATAAAGAGTTAGGCCAGGAAATTGTGCAAGGTTTGGTTATTAATGATCTTATTGCCGGCGCAAAACTTTCTGACTCTGTAAGTTTAGATGTTACTTTTGGCGTTACTAGTGGTAACAAAGGTCTTATAAAGACTGAAATTCAGCACCCTTTCATTCCCAATCAAACGATTGGTGAGCTTCTGATATACCCTAATCGTAATTATATTCAAAGTATCGCAAAGCAAAACGCGGTCAACGACGCACTACTATTACTCCTTTACTCTGCAATTGTTGCACTTTTTGTGTCAGTTTTTGTGCACAAACTACTTACCCAACCATTACAAAAGTTGACTGCTAGTTTCTTGAAGATTGACCCGCGTAATACTGAAACAATGCGTACATTAATTCATAACGAAAATGACGAAATTGGCCAGATGGTGCAGGGTATCAATGATCTAATGGGAGAACTCAAAAGCACATTAGAAAATGAGACTGATTTGCGTATTCAAACCCAAGCGCTAGAGAGTAAATTTCGCCTAATCTTTGAGCAAGCTAGTGCAGGTATCTGTTTAATAGATGCTGATAATATGATTAGTGCATCAAATCCAGCTTTTAATAATATATTACCAAATTCGTCTGATGATACGACGTTTATCCAGTTGTTTGAACATGTCGATCAGCTCTCAAGTTTGCTTATCAGAATACGTAATGAGGAATCCGTTAACCACTTATCTATCGACCTTAAGTGTAAATCTCTTTTGGGTGAGAATAAGAAATGGGTTCACTGCTTATTCTCTCGGGTAACTACGCAACGTTCTGAAGTGAGACAGTCAGATACTGGTGCCCAAGGGCCACTTATTGAAGTCATTATGTATGATGTGACTGAACGCGCTGAAAAAGAGCATAAAACCCGTTTCGAAGCAGACCATGATGCATTGACTCATCTAAAAAATAGACGCGCCGGAGAAGCAGAAATAGAAAATTTGCTACAAACAGTTAGCTTTTTGGATTTAAGCTTGGTCGTGTTTATGATTGATCTCGATAATTTCAAACCCGTCAATGATAATCATGGACACGATGCCGGTGACCGAGTTCTCATCGAAGTGGGTAAACGTTTACAAACTGTATTCGATGGCAAGAATGAATTCTGTAGTCGCTGGGGCGGAGATGAGTTTGTAGCCGCATACGTAGTCAATGAGGTAAATATAGACGAAATTCGCGCTTTAGCGCAATCCACACTTGATAGTTTACGCTATCCTATCGACTTATCTGATGATGTCAGCTGCACGATAGGTGGAAGTATTGGTGTTGTTATTGCCCCTACTCATGCCGATAATACCAAAGACTTAATCGCATGTGCTGATAAAACGATGTACCGTGTAAAACAGAATGGTCGTGGTCATTTTGAAATTTTTGACCCTGATTGGATATAATTTCTGCTAGTAGTAGTAAATTTCAATTAGCAAGATAATGCTAGTGACACTGCAGCTTTAGCGTGGATAGCAGTCGTGTCAAAAAGTGTCACATTTGTATCATCCTGTTGAACGAGCAAAGAAATTTCAGTACATCCTAAAATGACACCTTGGCAGCCTTGTGAATACAATTCATTGATAATATCTAAAAAACGTAGTTTAGATTCATTTGAGATGATGCCTTTACACAATTCCTGATATATAACTTTATGCACAAACGCCCTGTCCTCTTCACAAGGAATTGTCACTTCAATCCCAAATTTTTCACGGATACGTGTTTTGTAAAATGCTTGTTCCATCGTGAATGCAGTGCCTAATAACCCAACTCGCTTGATATTTGCCGAACGCAATGTTTCTGCCGTTGTATCTGCTATATGTAAAATGGGTAATGAGGTAAATTGACTAATTTCATCTGCTACCTTATGCATAGTGTTAGTACATATGATTATAAAGTCCGCTCCTCCTTTCTCTATTGTAGTCGCTGCTTGACCTAATATAAGCGCTGTATCGCTCCAATTCCCCGTTCTTTGTAGTGTTTCTATGTCTTGGAAGTTTACACTATTAAGTAAGATTCTAGCGCTATGGAGCCCTCCTAAAGCTTCGTTAATTCCTTTATTTAGCAGCTGATAGTAATGGGCAGTAGATTCCCAACTCATTCCACCTAACATTCCGATCGTTTTCATTAATTTACTCTAATATATTCAGATAAAACTTAATTTATTATAAGCATAATTTCATAGGTTAAATACTGCTCCAGGTTGACCCTGTTATGTCGTAGGTCCAATCCACAATAATATTATTCGTTTTTACCAAAAAACAACCAAAAAAAAGCCCGCATCTCGAGCGGGCTAATCATCATGTTACTTACTTATTCTATAAAAGCAAAAACGCTATACATCTAAGTTCGCCACTCTTAAGGCATTTTCTTCAATAAATGCCCGTCTTGGCTCTACATGGTCGCCCATTAATGTAGTGAACAATTGGTCAGCTTTAACGGCGTCTTCAATCTTAACCTGAAGCATGCGGCGCGAGCCAGGGTCCATAGTGGTTTCCCAAAGTTGACTTGGGTTCATTTCACCTAAACCTTTATAACGCTGTATATATTGACCTTTTTTAGATTCGGCCATTAGCCAGTCTAAGCCTTCAGCAAAAGAAGTGATAACTTTAACTTTATCATTACGCTTAACGTAACCACCCTCCTCGATTAATCCATTGATAGATTCGTTTAATTCACGTAAACGAGTGTATTCGATAGACTCGATAAACTCTTGATCGATTTTGTATTCGGTATCAATACCATGCAAACGAATTATCAGCGCGATATACCAGTTGTTGCGCTCACTATTTTCTCTTATATCATAACGATACGTTGCACCATCTACTTCATTTCGAGTCAGGCTTTCGCTATAGCTATTAGCAATAACTTCCAGCTTATCTTTATCTTGTAGATCAGTAAGGGTAATAACCTTACTGTAGATTAAACTACTTAAAATAACTTCGGGCATAAGACGACTCATTCGTTTGATCATCTTCATGGCGTTTTGGTATTGATTAACTAGTTTTTCTAGACCTATACCACTAAGACCAGGTGCTTCTTCGTTAACGTGTATAGATGCGTTATCTAAAGCAATAGTCGTTAAATACTTTGTTAGTGAATCATCATCTTTCAAGTATTGCTCTTGCTTACCTTTTTTAGTTTTATATAAAGGTGGTTGAGCGATATAGATATATCCACGCTCGATTATTTCGGGCATTTGACGATAGAAAAAAGTCAGTAACAAAGTACGAATATGTGACCCATCTACGTCTGCATCCGTCATTATAATGATACGGTGGTAACGCAGTTTTTCCGGGTTATATTCATCGCGACCGATACCGCAACCTAAAGCGGTTATTAGCGTTGCAACTTCTTGCGAAGATAACATTTTATCAAAGCGAGCTTTTTCGACGTTAAGTATCTTACCTTTCAATGGCAGTATAGCTTGGTTTTTTCTGTTTCTTCCTTGCTTGGCTGAACCGCCAGCAGAGTCCCCTTCCACTATATATAACTCTGAACGAGAAGGATCTTTTTCTTGGCAATCTGCTAACTTCCCCGGTAATCCAGCAAGGTCAAGCGCACCTTTACGTCTTGTCATATCACGTGCTTTACGTGCAGCTTCTCGCGCTCGAGCCGCATCTATAATTTTGCCTATGATAATCTTACTGGCGGCTGGATTTTCTAATAAAAATTCATTCAGCTTCTCGCCCATGACTGTTTCGACAGCAGGACGCACTTCTGAAGAAACCAACTTATCTTTTGTTTGCGACGAAAATTTGGGGTCAGGTACTTTAACTGACACAACAGCCGTCAACCCTTCTCGAGCATCATCACCGCTAGCGTTGGTCTTATTTTTCTTATTATGACCTTCTTTTTCCATAAAAGTATTTAGGGTACGAGTCAAAGCGCCTCGAAATCCCGCTAAGTGACTTCCGCCGTCCCGCTGTGGAATATTATTAGTAAAGCAGTAAACATTCTCTTGGAAGGAGTCATTCCACTGTAAAGCGACCTCTACAGAAATTCCATCTTCACGTTCGCTGTTAAAGTGAAACACTTGCTGGTGGACTGGTGTTTTGTTTTGATTTAAGTATTCAACGAATGCTTTAATTCCGCCCTCATACATGAAGTGATCTTTTTTGCCATCACGTTCATCTTCAAGGGTAATACTTACACCTGAGTTAAGAAAAGACAATTCACGCAGGCGCTTTGCCAAAATATCATAGTGATATTCTATTCCATTAAAAGTCCCTTCACTTGGCCAGAAGCGAATAGTCGTTCCAGTTGAATCAGTTTCACCGATGGCCTCTAAGGGTTGTTGTGGCACTCCGTGACGATACTCTTGTTCGTATACTTTACCTTGCCGACGAATCATTATCTGTAATTTACGCGATAACGCATTTACAACCGAAACACCCACACCGTGCAAGCCGCCTGATACTTTATAAGAGTTATCATCGAATTTACCACCGGCATGCAATACTGTCATAATAACTTCTGTTGCGGAAATACCTTCTTCTTCATGTATTTCTGTCGGAATTCCACGACCGTCGTCTTTAACAGAAACAGATCCGTCAGTATGAATTTTTACGTTTATGTTAGTACAGTGACCAGCTAATGCTTCATCGATTGAATTATCTACAACCTCAAAAACCATGTGGTGTAGACCGGTACCGTCGTCAGTATCACCTATATACATACCTGGGCGTTTACGTACCGCATCTAACCCTTTTAATACTTTAATACTCGACGAATCGTAGTTATTCTCTTCTGCCATTTGATTAAATCTCCTCTCTCACCTGGCCATGTTCCACGTGAAACAATTTTTTATTTTGGTATTTATCTATAAATTCTAGCTGATGCTCTTCTATCGCAGTGACGAAAAGTTGAGTGTTTGATTCGAGCAGTTTATCAATAAAGACTTCTCGTTTTGCTGCGTCTAATTCAGCCCCAACATCATCTAGTAAGAAAATACAGGTCTTTTCGGTGTAGGACATTAAACACTGAGTAGTAGCCAGTTGTAGCGCTGCTACGAGCATTCTTAGTTGTCCTCGAGACAAAACCTCATGAGCGGGTTTGCCATCGATTCTAAATCTAACATCGGCCTTATGGGGGCCAACACTTATGAAACCATTTCTATAATCTCTGTCTGCTGATTTATCTAGCGCCTCGCTAATATTCAGACCTTTTTCCCACCCCCTATAATACGAGATTTCGACACAAAACTCAGGTAAAAAATGCGTTAGATTTGAGTTAATTAGAGGTATTAAGCTAGACATTATCTGATTTCTAAAATTAGTTAGCTCATTAGCATACTTTGCCAGTAATTCAGTCCAATAAACGCGTTGTGGATTTGCATAGCCCATTTGGTGCTTTCGGCATAGTGCGTTGTTGTGTTTAAGAAGCTTGGAATAGCTGTTAGAACAAATTAAAAATGAATGTTCCACGTGGAACAAACACCAGTCCAAATACTTTCTTCTAAGTTTAGGTGCGCCTAAAAGAATATCTGAGCTTTGAGGAGTAAAAATTTGAACGGGAAGTTTGCTGACTAATTCTGAAATTTTATTACTTTTAAAACCATTGATACTTACGTTGACGCCATCATTAACATCACGAGATAACCCTAAGCGTTGCCTTGTATCTTGTTCTGAACATTCACAGTAAACAGTAAATGAATGAGCTTGATTTTGTATAACATGCTTGTGCTTTGCTGTTCTAAAAGAACGACCAAAGCCTAGGTAATGAATAGCCTCCAAAATAGAAGACTTTCCGCTACCATTTTTTCCAAGAATAAAATTAACGCTATGACTTGGTTTGAGTACTACATCTTGCAGATTTCGCAAGTTGCTTATCTGCACAACATCAAGCTTCATATTAGTATCAACAAGGAATGTACTATAGCCTCATTGGCATAATAACGTATAAAGCAGAGTCATCGGCTCCATCTTCAATTAATGCGCTACTGTTAGAATCAGCTAAGGTGAACTTAACCTCATCTGCGTTTACCGCATTAAGTACATCGATCAAGTAAGCTACATTGAAACCTATTTCTAAATCAGCTCCTTGGTAATTCACATCAACAATCTCTACCGCTTCTTCTTGTTCAGGATTATTGGCGGTAATTTTCAATTCACCAGATGATAGATTTAGACGGACACCTTTAAATTTTTCATTGGAAAGGATCGAAGCTCGAGAAAAAGCGTTCTTTAGGGCCAGCTTACTCGCGACGATATTTTTGTCTCCGTCCTTGGGTAAAACCCTACGGTAATCAGGGAAACGCCCATCGACTAACTTACTGGTAAAAATAAAATCATTAGAAAATATGCGAATGTGATTAGAGCCAACCTGAACTTTCAATGACTTATCGCTATCTTCTATAAGCCTGATAATCTCCATGACGCCTTTACGAGGGATAATAACCTGTCGATTAGGCAGTGTGGCTTCAGTGTAATTTAAGCGACACAAAGCAAGCCTGTGTCCATCTGTAGCCACCGTGCGTATAACATTATCCTCAGTTTCTAAGGACATACCATTTAAATAATATCGAACGTCCTGTTGTGCCATCGAAAAGTGAACGCTGTCGATTAATCGTTTTAAATTCGATTGGGAAATCTCGAATTCAAGTTCCCCCTGCCAATCTTCTAGATTAGGGTAATCGGTTGCCGATAAAGTTGATAGACTATATTTACTGCGTCCACAGCGTAAAATCGCTTTATTACCATCAAGCTGAAAGCTAATTTCACTACCTTCAGTCAATCCACGAATAATATCTAACAGCTTCTTGGCAGGCACTGTAATCTCGCCTTCCTCAAAATCACCGGTAAGGGTAACGTTAGAAATTAATTCGACTTCTAAATCGGTACCTGTCAACCACAATGCATTTTCACTGACTTTGATCAATACATTGGAAAGAATGGGTAAGGTATGTCTGCGCTCAACAGCGCCAGAAACTAACTGTAGCGGCTGTAAAAAGTTTTCCCTGCTTATGCTGAATTTCATCTAAATTCTCGTAACTTTTTTATGAAGATAAGGTGCGAATTAAATTTTGATAGTCTTCTTTTATATCATGACTCTCTTCTCTAAGCTGCACAATTTTCCGACACGCATGCAACACTGTCGTATGATCTCGCCCACCAAAAGCATCTCCTATTTCCGGCAAGCTGTGATTCGTCAGTTCTTTTGACAACGCCATAGCCATCTGCCTAGGACGAGCAACACTACGACTTCTGCGCTTAGATAGGATATCTGCCATTTTAATTTTGTAATACTCTGCTACCGTTTTCTGAATATTGTCTATAGTGACTAGCTTTTCCTGTAATGCCAATAAGTCCCGTAACGCTTCACGTACAAAATCTATTGTAATAGGCCTACCGGTAAAATTAGCATTGGCGATAACACGGTTAAGTGCCCCCTCCAATTCACGTACATTTGAGCGAAGTCGTTTAGCAATGAAAAAAGCCACTTCGTCAGGCAATACAATCTTATTCTCTAATGCTTTGCGCATTAAAATAGCCACCCTCGTTTCTAACTCTGGTGGTTCAATTGCAATGGTTAGGCCCCAGCCAAAGCGAGATTTCAAACGGTCTTCTACCCCATCAATTTCTTTGGGGTAGCGATCTGAAGTAAGAATGATTTGTTGATTACCTTCTAATAATGCATTGAAGGTATGGAAGAATTCTTCTTGGGAACGTTCTTTGTTAGCAAAAAACTGAATATCATCAATAAGTAAAGCATCAACAGAGCGATAATAGCGTTTAAACTCTTCAATAGCGTTATTCTGCAGGGCTTTTACCATATCTTGAACAAACCGCTCAGAATGCATATAAACCACTGTAGCATCTTTTTTATTGTCTATTATTCCGTTACCCACCGCATGCAAGAGGTGAGTTTTACCTAACCCTGTACCACCATAAATAAATAATGGATTATAAGCTTTTCCTGGGTTATCAGCTACTTGTCGCGAAGCAGCCCGCGCTAATTGGTTAGATTTACCCTCTACAAAATTATCAAATTTATAATTAAAGTTAATATTGCTTTTATGCGAAGCAGCAATTTTAACGTTTGGAGGACTTACTGTATCTGATTGAACATTACTACGCGCAGCCTGGTGCCTTTGCAAAGATTTTATACTGTTCTCTACAGCCGAAGAATTTGTACTTGCTGGTGAACTGAAAGAGTGACTTTGTTGAACGGTCGTAGATGGTCTAACCTCTATTCTCAACTGAGGTACCGAATCGGTGGCGCAAAACTCTGCAAATAAGGCTTCAATTTGTGCGATATATTTATCACGTACCCAATCTAATACAAACCGATTTGGCGCAAAAAGGGTAATAGAAGCCGTTTCCTCATTAGCGATTAAGGGTCTTATCCACATACTAAATTGCTGAGTCGGTAAATCTTGCTGAAGCCTTTCAAGGCAACGATTCCATAAAGACATTAAAAAACTACTCCGAAACAACAAAATATAGGGAAAATAACAAGACCGATTTAAGAAGACGGAAAAAGAAGATTAACAAAAAAAGGGCTTAGACGACTAAATATTCAACACTCAGCACTGAATACACCCTAATTATCTCTTTAAACTGTGCATAAGTAAATATCGGATTATAACTTCACTCAATGAAACCGAGCAATATGTTTAAGTAACTGTAAATAAAGTATATTTTTATTTAATATAATAATCACGCTTCTAATAACAGATTGCTATACATTCAATAATCAGACCACAATCAGCTTTTTTATCCATTAATATTTATACATTTGTGGATAAATATACTGCAGTACTACAAGTTACCCAAAGAAGTACAATTTTGTTACATGATCATTAATTACACAATGATCTAGATAACCGTTTGACAAACGTCTGGCAGATCTCTAGAATTCAGCGTCCTTTTTGAGCATGTAAATGCTCATTTGTTTTTAACCTTATGTAGCGGAACTAGGTCATGAAAAGAACTTTTCAACCAAGTAATTTAAAGCGTAAGCGTTCACACGGTTTTCGTGCCCGTATGGCGACTAAAAATGGCCGCAAGGTTATTGCCAGTCGTCGTGCTAAAGGCCGTGCTCGTTTAACAGCTTAATAATTGAAAGTGGGTGAAAATCATTTTTCTCGGGAGTTAAGACTATTAACTCCCACCCACTTTGAATTTGTTTTTAAAAACGCCACTCCTGCCGTATCTCCAAATCTAACATTACTTGCTCGATATAACGAAGGTCTAAATCCAAGACTAGGTATTACTGTAGCTAAAAAGCGAGTAAAGAAAGCACACGACCGAAATCGTATTAAACGGATTGTTCGTGAAAGTTTTCGCAATCATCAGCAAAGCTTACCTAACATTGATATAGTAGTGGTCGGTAAAAGTGGGCTCGATAAGCTCTCAAATCAGGAACTATTCCTAGTTTTAAGTAAGTTATGGAAAAAGTTAGCCAAGCGCTGCGAAAAATCCCAATAGGTTTGATTAGACTCTACCAGCTATGGCTTTCACCATTGCTCGGTCAAAATTGTCGTTTTCATCCGACCTGTTCTTACTATGCAATTGAAGCGTTAAAAACACACGGGATCCTAATGGGTGGTTGGTTAAGCATAAAACGCATATTAAAATGCCATCCATTACATTCTGGTGGAGTCGATCTTGTGCCTGAAAAGAGGAAGTGCAACAAGCACTGAAATGTTTGAATTTGGCCATATAACCAATAGGGTCAAAATCATAGAAACGAATGAAGGTCGTCGCCTAGGCAATACGGCTTAAATTAATAATGTAGTTAATATAGAGTATTTTATGGAATCCCAACGCAGCTTTTTATTAATTGGCCTTGCCATGGTCAGCTTTCTTTTATGGCAACAGTGGCAAGTGGATTACGGCCCTCAACCAGTGCAGCCATTAGAAAGTCAACAAACAGTGGGTAGTGATGCTCCAACCAGCAATAGTGATTTTCCCATTGCTACGCCAACAAGCCAAAATGCGTTACCAACCCAAAGTGTAGTAGGTAAAGTCATCTCAGTGACGACTGATACGTTACAACTAAGCATTAATACTGTTGGCGGCGATGTTATTTCAGCTAATTTGCTTAAATATCCGCTTGAGCAAGGATCTGAAGGCACATATAGCTTGCTTCGCCCAAATGGCCCCTCTATTTTTGTCGCTCAAAGTGGCCTTGTCGGCCCAAATGGCATAGACAAAGGTACCAGACCTACTTATTCCGTCAACCAAGATAGTTTTGTAATGCAAGGTGACACACTCACTGTACCACTGACCTATACGGCTAAATCAGGTTTAGTTGTCACAAAAGAGTTCATTTTTAATAAAAATAGTCATGATGTAAAAGTGAATTATCATGTAGAAAACACCTCTTCAGACGTTAAAAGCGTTAAACAATTTGGCCAATTAAAACAAAGTACACAAGACATAGGTGGCAGCATGTTTATGCCGACTTATCGCGGTGGTGCATTCTCTACTGAAGATGAGCGTTACGAAAAATATTCGTTTGATGACATGCAAGACAAAAATCTGAATCAATCAACACCGGCTGGTTGGGCAGCAATGATTGAGCACTATTTTGTTTCTGCCTGGGTACCACCACAGGACGAAACTAATAATATATATAGTAAAATGACACAAGGTGGCAATGCTATTATCGGTTTTACAGGTCAATCTGTTGACATAGAGCCTGGTCAAAGTGTTGATATTCAAAGCTCTCTTTATCTTGGCCCTAAAGATCAAGACACGTTAGAAAAAATAGCTCGCGGACTAGATTTAACTGTGGATTACGGCTTTCTTTGGTGGATTTCGAAGTATCTCTTTGCCTTCTTGCAGTTCATTCACAGCTTAATAGGTAACTGGGGTTTCTCGATAATCATTATCACCATAGTCGTTAAAGGCGCGATGTATCCGTTAACGAAAGCACAATATGAATCAATGGCGAAGATGCGCGCCCTCAAGCCTAAAATGGATGCATTAAAAGAACGTTACGGTGATGACAAGCAGAAAATGCAACAAGCCATGATGGAAATGTACAAAAAAGACAAAGTTAACCCTATGGGTGGTTGTTTCCCTCTTCTTTTACAAATGCCAATTTTCTTAGCCTTATATTGGGTACTGCTTGAAAGTGTTGAATTACGTCATGCAGACTTTATCTTTTGGATCACTGATTTATCGGTTAAAGACCCCTATTTTGTGCTACCTATTTTGACTGGTATAAGTATGTTTTTACTGCAGAAATTACAACCTATGACGATGACGGACCCGATGCAACAGAAAATAATGCAGTTTATGCCTGTCGCGATGAGCCTTTTCTTCTTCATATTCCCTGCGGGTCTAGTACTTTACTGGTTAATCAGTAACCTCATTACTCTGGTTCAAGCGAAGATTATCTACGCTTCAATGGAAAAACGAGGACTGAAAACGAAGTAAGTCGACAAACATTATTAGCCCGCATCTTGTAACAATGAGACGCGGGCTTTTTTATATTTGTGCCTGGCATTACAATGTCCCCTTAAATCCATAGGAAAACACCATGCCCTCATTTGATATTGTTTCAGAAATTAAATTAGAAGAAGTAAGAAATGCCGTCGATAACGCGAATAGAGAGCTTGCCACACGTTTTGACTTTCGTGGTGTGGAAGCAAGCTTTGAGCTTAAAGAAAGCATCGTTACTATGTCTTCAGACAGCGACTTTCAACTCAAACAAATGCTCGATATTTTACGTGGTACATGCGTCAAACGTGGAGTTGATACTGCAGCATTTGAAGAAAAGGATGTTCAGCATATTGGTAAAATATACAAACAAGCTATCGCATTTAAAGAGGGCATAGAACAACCTGCGGCCAAGAAATTAATTAAACTAATTAAGGATGCTAAGATTAAGGTTCAAGCTTCAATTCAAGGCGATCAAGTTCGGGTTACAGGTAAAAAGCGCGACGACTTACAGCAAGTAATGGCATTGGTAAAAGAGAACGATGTAGAGCAACCCTTACAATTTACCAATTTTAGAGATTGAGCAAAATAGTGACCTTCCAGCAAGAAAATTCAAATCAAGACACCATCGTTGCTCAAGCAACAGCTAGTGGGCGTGGTGGAGTTGGCATAGTACGAATTTCAGGCTCTTTGGCGGCTAAGGTGGCTGAACAAATTATCGGTCATGTTCCTCCTGTGAGATTTGCCCAGTATGTACCCTTTGTTTCAGCTGATGGTGAAGCACTTGACCAAGGAATTGCACTGTTCTTTAAAGCGCCCCACTCATTCACCGGAGAAGACGTTTTAGAGCTACAAGGACACGGTGGGCAGGTCGTATTAGACATGATTATTAAAGCCACCCTTCTTGTGCCTAACGTGCGTCTCGCGCGTCCAGGGGAATTTAGTGAGCGCGCTTATTTAAATGACAAACTGGACTTAGCGCAAGCAGAAGCCATTGCTGATCTTATTGATGCCAGCTCTGAACAAGCTGCTCGAGGTGCTTTGCGTTCTTTACAAGGTGAGTTTTCAACCCAAATAAATAACTTAGTCACGTTATTAATTAATCTACGTATCTACGTAGAAGCCGCTATTGATTTCCCCGATGAAGAAATCGATTTTTTAAGCGATGGCAAGGTTCAGCGAGATTTACAGACTATAAATGCTCAGCTAATTTCGGTAAAAAATAAAGCACAGCAAGGCAGTTTATTAAGAGAAGGTATGCGCGTGGTAATAGCAGGCAGACCTAACGCTGGAAAATCAAGTTTATTGAATGCCCTTGCAGGCCGAGATGCAGCTATAGTAACGGCCATCGCTGGCACAACCCGAGACGTGTTAAAAGAACATATTCATATCGATGGTATGCCATTACATATTATCGATACAGCGGGATTGCGAGAAAGCTCTGACGAGGTAGAGCTGATTGGAATTGAACGAGCTTGGCAAGAAATAGAGCAAGCAGATCGCGTGTTATTTATGCTAGACAGCACAGAAACTAGTGAAAGCGATCCCCATAAAATATGGCCCGATTTTATGAATAAGTTACCTCATAATATGGGGCTCACCGTTATTCGAAACAAGGCTGACCTATCTGGTGAAAGTATTGGTAAGACAAACATCAACGGATACGACGTTTTTCGGCTTTCAGCTAGTCAAAAGCAAGGAATTGAAGCAATCGCAGAGCACTTGAAAGAGTGTATGGGATTCCACTCATCGAACGAAGGACAATTCATCGCACGTCGACGTCACATCGACGCCATAGAAAGAGCCGAAGAACATCTTCTACTTGGAAAGTATCAGCTTGAAGACAACCTTGCTGGTGAATTATTAGCGGAAGAGTTGCGACTTGCTCAAGCCTATCTAAGTGAAATAACCGGTGAATTTAGCTCAGATGATTTACTAGGAAAAATATTCTCATCTTTCTGCATAGGGAAATGATAGAAATAGAGTGTTAAGTCTAATCGTAGATTTTGTCACTAAAGGGTGTTCTACATTTGGAATGCCTTTAATTTATCCAGTATTTCATCAACACAGAAAATAGCTAATTTATCCGCACACCAACTGATTCGTTTATATACCTATACTCCTACAGTGCACAAGATAAATCGTCTTACTAACATTAACTAAAAAATGTGTTTATCAAAATCAGCCATAAGTAAATAAAACTTAACCATAAGTTAATATTAGTTAACTTATGGTTATATTAATTACCTTTGTGTTTATATTGACTGAAATCTAACTAACGCTTGAGTTAAGGCGTAGTCGCGCCAATATATGCAAGGTACAATAGAGTTATTATAAAGTGAGAAAAACAACGCCATGGTAGATTTCGAAATAATAGTAGGTAGTGTGCTAGGTGCGAGTGAGTATGTTGCTGAGGCTTTAGAGGAAAAATTGAATGAGCATGAACTAACCGCTCAAGTTCATTTGTCACCGGACTTAATCGACATAACACCGAAGGCAACTTGGATTATTTGTACATCAACTCATGGGGCCGGAGACCTACCTGACAATATACATAAATTTGCCAAGCAAATTGAAGAAGCCGATTTAACAGGTACTTCATTTATGGTGGTAGGTCTTGGGGATAGCAGTTACGACACATTCTGCTACGGTGCTTTACAGATAGAACAAAAACTTAAAATAAGTGGCGCTAGAATGATCGCCCCAGCACTTAATATAGATGTACTAAATCAACCTATACCTGAACATGCGGCTGTTCAATGGTTAGGAACCTGGCTAAGTAGTAGAGGGTAACTTTTGAATAAGTGGCTAAATGAAGCGGAACAAAAAGCACTGAGCCAAGCCCTCAGTAACGACGCTCGAGTTTTATACTTATTGGGGTTAAAACCTACTGTCGATTTAACAACCGGTAAAACATCAGCATTAAATTATAAACAGCTATTAACTATGCTTAATGCTAAGGAAAGCAAGTTTACCTTAGGTCGTCAGGTAAATAGCCTTATTAAGGAGCTAAGCCAGGTCGAACTCGTTAGTTTTATCGACGAAGTTGATTTAAATAAGAGCTTTAATGGAAAAGTATTAATTTTGCCTTTGTTGATGATTAAACCAGATGACTATGCGCAACTACATTTACAGTGGCAAAAGATGAGCCCTGACTGGTCGCCAAACCCTATTCTGTACCAAGATCTCACTAAGCTTGTTGGTATTATTGATAATGAATTTTCATCATACGAACTCGGCGATTTTGTCGCTTATTGGCTAGGACGACCACAAACACAATTTACCCAATTTCAGTGGACCCAAAAATTCGTATTTAACGTAAAACAAAAGCGATTAGCCAAGAATATTAAAGCTATTCATAAAGTAGGTAGTCAAATTGTCACTGCTAAAGCTGGTGTGGTTGCAGACGATAACGCCAAAAACCTAGTTGCTAAGTACAGTAATAAAATCAAAACAACCTCCAACTCATAATCATCATCGGAATATTGCCATGAAAAGTTTGAAAGATAGAATCGAACAACTCGGTAAAACACTTGGTAAGAAGCACATTCCTGACGCTTATACCGATTATAAAACGGTGAGATTAGAACATGAAACCTTAGCAAACCGTGATGTGCGCCAATTACAAAAAGAAGGTAAGCGCAGCCGAATATTAGAACTACATGGGCGCTCAGATTTAAATCCCAAATGGACATTCGATAATTTAATTGAGGACAGTGATGATGTGAAAGAAGCGATAAGTATTGCTCATTCATTTATCGCAGCTCATGAAGATCCCGCTTGGCGAAAAAGTGGATCACACATGATGATATTTTATGGTGATTACGGCCGAGGTAAGTCACATACTGCAGGCGCGATCGCCCACGAATTAATAAATCAGTATGAGATAACTGTTTTATATAGGCAGTTATCAACCCTGCTAGAAATGCGTTTTTTCTCCTATGACTACAGCGCAACAGATAAAGCAGGTGAAAAGTTTCGAGAAATAAACCAAGAGTTACTCGATGTAGATTTGCTTATTTTAGATGAAGTATGTGTTAACGAATCAGCCCTTAAAAAGAATGCTCAAAGCTGGCTAGGCAACATACTCCGACAGCGGTTAGCCCATAATAAAAATTGTATTTTAATAACTAATCACAACCTCGCTGAACTTGAAAAGGCCTTGGGTAGTTACTGTTTTGAGTCCATAAAGGAGTACGACACCTATAAAGTTCGTTTTGAAGGCCCTAGCCGTAGGAAAGAAATCATACCGACTCAAATCGAATCACACAGAGCCACAGGGTATCAACCAAACCAAGTTAAGTGACGATCGTAATTGTGATATAAGCGAACTTATTCAGCTCGCGTTTTATCAACATCAGCCTTAAAGAGGATCCTTTTTTAAAGGATCCTGCCTAATTGGATCTCTTTAACGATCCTTTAAACGCCTATTTTCATCTTCTATCACCATCATTTACATCTCTTAAATGAGTAAACCAAGCTGCCGAAAACCCTTTATCCATCCTGCGCAGAGCAAATTTAACTAGAATTTTGCTTTATTTAAAAATAATTTAAATTTATTTTATCGTTAGATCCGACACTTATACACAAGAGGATCGATGATCATGATCGAAAACCTAATAGTGTTATATTACGGGTTATGCATTGGGATCGTGACAGTTATGATCACACTTTATGCACAGTTTGATCAAACCTTATCCTTTAATGTGGACAATATGCTGTATAACTACTGTATAATCGTTACATATCCACTTGATAATAATTGACCAAGATCCCCCTGTGGATAAGATCGCTACTTACCCCCAAGCTATACAAAACAGATCAACGGATGATCACAACAAAACTAAGCTCGTAATTCACTGATATTTAAGTATTTAATTGACTTACACACCGATCCTTCGCTGCTTAATAATAATAACAATAAGTAAAGATCTAAATAGATCTTATAAAGATTAGTAAAGATCGTACCGATCTTCTGAATGAATTTTAAGCATTTAACTTATGCTAAATAACATATAGAATATGTCCCCCTTTTTTGGGATATACATGATTGAAGAGGTTTGAAATGTTTTATCAA
The DNA here is from genome assembly GCF_011378905.1 of Paraglaciecola sp. 20A4. Lineage (GTDB taxonomy): Bacteria > Pseudomonadota > Gammaproteobacteria > Enterobacterales > Alteromonadaceae > Paraglaciecola. The sequence goes on from NZ_WTPY01000002.1 coordinate 43,631, forward strand.
GATGAGTTTGATGTAATCGTAGTTGGTGGAGGTCATGCAGGCACAGAAGCAGCCCTTGCGGCAGCACGTATGGGCTCAAAAACATTATTACTGACTCACAACATCGAAACCTTAGGTCAGATGTCATGTAACCCAGCAATTGGTGGGATTGGCAAAGGGCATTTAGTTAAAGAAATCGATGCGCTAGGCGGTACGATGGCAAAAGCTATCGACAAAGGCGGGATCCAATTTCGTACTTTGAATTCCAGTAAAGGGCCAGCGGTCCGGGCTACACGAGCGCAAGCGGATAGATCATTATATCGATCAGAAATTCGAAATGTAATTGAACACCAAGACAACCTGACCATTTTTCAGCAATCTTGTGATGATCTGATTGTAGACAACGAAAGAGTCACCGGCGTAATAACTCAAATGGGTTTAAAATTCCGTGCCAAGACAGTTGTCATCACCGTTGGTACGTTCCTAGGTGGTACGATCCATATTGGAATGGAAAATTATAAAGGTGGACGCGCAGGAGATCCTCCCTCGATTGCGTTAGCTGATCGCTTACGTGCATTGCCTTTTCGTGTTTCTCGTTTAAAAACAGGTACACCAGCCCGTTTAGATGCTAGAACACTTGATTACAGTGTGATGCAAGAGCAACTTGGAGACACCCCTACTCCAGTATTTTCCTTTATGGGCAAAGTAGAAGATCATCCTCAACAAATTGCTTGTTACATCACACATACCAATAGCAAAACCCACGATATTATTCGAGGAGGCTTAGATAGATCGCCAATGTACACTGGGGTAATTGAAGGTATTGGTCCGCGTTATTGCCCGTCCATCGAAGATAAAATTAATCGTTTTGCCGATAAAGATTCTCATCAGATATTTGTTGAACCTGAAGGTTTAAACAGCATTGAAGTCTACCCTAATGGGATTTCGACTAGCTTGCCTTTTGATGTTCAATTTGCCCTAGTACGTTCTATCAAGGGCTTTGAAAATGCGCATATTATACGTCCGGGTTATGCGATCGAATATGATTTCTTCGATCCTAGGGATCTAAAGCAAACCTTAGAAACAAAATTTATTAAGGGACTCTTCTTCGCTGGTCAGATCAATGGTACTACAGGCTATGAAGAAGCTGGGGCACAAGGTTTAGTGGCTGGAGCCAACGCTTCCCTGCAAGCTAAAGGTAAAGATCCACTGATCTTACGTCGAGACGAGGCTTATATGGGAGTATTGATCGACGATCTAGCTACCATGGGCACGAAAGAACCCTATCGTATGTTTACCAGTCGAGCTGAATACCGTCTGTTACTTCGTGAAGACAACGCTGATATTCGCTTAACAGCTAAAGGTCATGCATTGGGTTTGGTTGACGAAGAACGGTGGCAAGCGTTCAACATTAAGCTTGAAGCGATTGAGCTAGAACGTCAACGTTTACGGGATACTTGGGTTTATCCGAAACACGCATCGGCAGAAGCGCTTAATCCGCTATTGAAGAATCCTCTAAGCAAGGAAAACACTTTAGAAGATCTAATTCGACGACCTGAAATGACCTATAATACCTTGATGAAGGTGACGGATTTTGGTCCTGGGTTAACGGATCCTAAAGCGGCAGAACAGGTTGAAATACAGATCAAATACGCCGGTTATATTGAGCGCCAGCAAGATGAGATCGCTAAATCACGTAAAAATGAAAATACCTTGATCCCGATTGACTTTAATTATGGTCAAATTTCAGGATTATCAAATGAAGTGGTCGCTAAACTTAGCGATGCCAGACCAGAAACGTTAGGTAAAGCATCACGTATATCAGGTATAACCCCAGCGGCTATTTCATTGCTTTTGGTTTACTTAAAAAAGCATGGCCTCCTAAGAAAGTCAGAGCGTAAAACGGCCTAATGTCAGACAATACCGAATATTTAGTTAATTTATTAGTAGGCCACGTAAGCAAAACTGACTTGCAGGTTAGTGAGATCCAGATACGTAAGTTAGTGGGTTTTGTACAGCTATTACAAAAATGGAATAAAGCTTATAATCTGACGTCAGTGCGCGATGTAGAATCAATGTTGTTAAAACATATTATGGATTCAATTGTGGTCGCTAGCCATTTGAATCAAAGCCATTACATCGATGTAGGCACGGGTCCAGGTTTACCTGGGATCCCGTTAGCGATCATGCTTCCCGACACACACTTCATCTTGCTAGATAGCTTAGGTAAACGCGTTCGGTTTATGAAACAAGTGGCTTATGAGCTTAAGATTGATAATATTATGCCCGTTCAATCAAGAGTTGAAGACTTTGTTAGTCCCCATCAGTTAAATGGTGTACTAAGCCGCGCTTTTGCTTCGTTGAACGATATGTTGAATTGGTGTCAGCACTTAATCGATGAAAAGGGTTCATTTATTGCTCTTAAAGGTCAATTACCCCAACAAGAGATAGATGAATTACTTGCAGGCTTTACGGTAGCGAATATTATTCAATTACAAGTACCCGAATTAGACGGCGAAAGACATTTAATTAAGATTGTTAAGTCTTAATCGAGCATTCCCTTTTAGCGGCAAAAGCTTTATCTTCTGCTAGATAATTTTTTCAATACGTGTATCTGTTATGTGTAACCGATACACAATATATACGACTGGAATACTATTTTGGGAAGAGTCATTGCAATTGCCAATCAGAAAGGTGGCGTAGGTAAAACTACTACTGCGGTGAATGTAGCTGCTTCAATGGCAGCTACCAAGCGTAAAGTCTTATTGATCGATTTAGATCCGCAAGGTAACGCCACCATGGGAAGCGGTGTTGACAAGTACGATGCACCTAATACTTGTTACGAATTATTGATCGAAGAAAAGCCCTTCAAAGATGTCGTTATTTCAGAAACTACCGGTAAATACGATCTTATTGCCGCTAATGCTGATGTGACTGCCGCTGAAATTAAGTTGATGGAAGTGTTCGCACGGGAACTGCGTTTGCGTAACGCGTTAGCACCTGTACGAGATTACTATGATTTTATTTTTATTGATTGCCCACCTTCGCTAAATCAATTGACGGTCAATGCGATGGCTGCCGCAGATTCGGTGTTGGTGCCGATGCAGTGTGAATACTACGCACTTGAAGGATTGACAGCATTAATGGACACCATCAAAAAATTGGCTTCAGTGGTCAATCCAGCATTAACAATTGAAGGGGTCTTACGTACCATGTACGATCCACGTAATCGCCTCGCTAATGACGTATCAGAGCAGCTTAAGCGTCACTTTGGTGAACAAGTATACCGTACAGTAATACCACGTAATGTTCGTTTGGCTGAAGCACCTAGCTTCGGTACGCCAGCAATGTACTATGATCGCTCTTCTACAGGATCTAAAGCTTACTTGGCACTTGCTGGTGAAATACTACGACGTAGTAAAAAAGAAACCGTCGGCAAAGTTAGTTAACTCAATATTAATACCGGTTGAATAGAGAAATACATGTCAGTGAAAAAAAGAGGATTAGGGCGAGGTTTAGATGCATTATTGGCGACGAGCCAGGCATCGCGTAATGCTGAAGGTCAGCAAATTCAGCATAACGACAGCGAATTACAACACCTAGCCATCGAGTTTCTCAAACCTGGTAAATATCAACCTCGTAAAGATATGTCGCCTGACGCACTTGAAGATTTGGCGTCTTCTATTCGTTCTCAGGGTGTTCTTCAGCCGATTATTGTACGCAAGGTTGGCAACAACGAATTCGAAATTATTGCGGGTGAGCGACGTTGGAGAGCATCTCAACTTGCAGCTTTAGAAACCGTTCCCTGTTTAATCAAAGATGTACCAGATGAAGCCGCTGTTGCAATTGCGTTGATTGAGAATATTCAGCGTGAAGATCTAAATGCTATGGAAGAGGCCCAAGCACTTGAGCGTCTGATGAATGAATTTGAATTAACTCACCAAGAAGTTGCTAGCGCTGTTGGTAAGTCACGCACTACAGTGACTAATCTAATGCGCTTAAATAATCTCCATGAAGATGTAAAGTTATTACTAGAACACGGAGATATTGAGATGGGCCACGCTAGAGCACTGCTTGGTCTTGACGGTGATTCACAGTTAGAAGCGGCACATATAGTGTCTGGTAAGGGGTTAACCGTTCGTGATACCGAAAATTTAGTACGTAAATTTCTTGAACCAGCTAGCCCTAAAGTAGATAAAAAAATTGATCCTGATGTTGAGCGTTTGCAAGATAAACTCGCGCAAAATTTAGGCGCACCAGTGCAAATTGCCCATAACGCTAAAGGCAAAGGGAAAGTCGTTATCAATTTTTCTAGTTTAGACGAATTAGACGGAATTTTGTCGCACATAAAGTAATGTTACAAATAGGCAGACGAAATACCCTTTTCAGTTGTAAATTCGTCGCAGATAAGTATACTTTCGGCGCTTTTGAAGGTATCAGCAAGTAGAGGAATAAGTTGATAGCGAGTTTAACCGCATCGGGTCGAGCGTTGGCAAAACGTATTTTTTATTGCCAAGTGATTGTTATTATCGTCCTGAGTGTATTTTTCGCGGTATTTTTTGGTCATAACTCGGCTATATCATCTCTGTTGGGTGGTCTTATTTGTATGTTGCCCGGCGTCATATTCGCCTATTTTGCTTTTAGATATGCTGGCGCCAGTAAAAATAAACTGGTAGTGCAACAGTTTAATAAAGGCTCAAAACTCAAATTTTTCACCACTATCATTTTTTTTATTGTGGTTTATCAATGGAACGACGTGCAGCCGCTACCATTGTTGTTGAGTTATGTAGTGACCTTAGTGAGTCAATGGCCAGCAATATTATTTTTAGGTCGCGTTAGAGAATAACGAGACTAATACAAATTTTTTAACTTTACATACTTGGGTGGCAAAATGGCAGGATCTGCTGGCGAACAAACCATTAGTGGTTATATTCAGCACCATTTAACCAATGCAACTGTTGGCGAAGGTTTCTGGACCTTTCACGTCGATACTTTAGCTTGGTCGGTGGTACTGGGATTAGTCTTTATTTTGAGCTTTCGCGCTGTGGCGAAAAAAGCAAGCGCAGGCGTGCCAGGCAAATGGCAAGCATGTGTTGAACTGATCGTTGAGTTTGTTGACGACACAGTGAAAAGTACCTATCACGGTAAAAGTAAATTAATCGCACCTTTAGCCTTAACCATTTTTGTATGGGTATTGCTGATGAACTTGATGGATTTAATACCGGTAGATTTTCTTCCTGTTTTGGCTTCCTTGATAGCAGGCGAGTCTATGGATGTGATTGCCGCTGGCCAATCTCATACTTACATGAAGGTCGTACCAACCACTGACGTAAACATGACCTTTGCATTGTCTTTAGGTGTATTCGCACTTATGATTTTTTATTCGATAAAAATCAAAGGTGTTGGCGGCTTTTTGAAAGAGCTTTATGCTCACCCGTTTAATACGCCTTGGTTGTACTGGTTTAACTTTATTCTTGAGACGGTATCTTTGGTCGCTAAGCCATTGTCCTTATCATTACGTTTGTTCGGTAACTTATATGCCGGCGAGCTGATATTTATTCTTATTGCAGGAACCCTAGGCGTTTGGCAGTTGCCAATTCACTTCTTATGGGCAGCATTTCACTTGTTAATTATTCCATTACAAGCGTTTATATTCATGATGTTAACCATCGTGTATTTAAGCTTAGCAAGTGAAGAACACTAGTTTTACAACGTTTTATTCTTTTAACATTAACTTAAACACAAAGGTGAAAATCTATGGAAATCTTAGGTAATCTTTATATCGCAGTTGGTATTTTGATAGGACTATGCGCATTGGGCCCAGCGATTGGTTTTGGACTACTAGGTGGTAAATTTCTAGAGTCTGCAGCTCGTCAACCTGAGCTAGCGCCTCAACTACAAGTTAAAATGTTCATTGTTGCTGGTCTTATCGATGCAATCGCAATGATCGGTGTAGCAATCGCTCTTTTCTTATTGTTCGTTGAAAGCGCGAAGTTTGCTGTTTAAGCACCTAACTAGACAATAACGAATATAGGAGGAGCGGTTTTGAATATCAATGCCACTCTATTTGGCGAACTTCTAGCATTTATTTTCTTCGTGTGGTTCTGCATGAAGTTTGTATGGCCCCCAATTATGGGCGCGATAGAAGAACGTCAAAAGAAAATTGCTGACGGTCTTGCTGCGTCTGAACGTGGCGAAAAAGATCTAGAACTAGCTCAGGAGAAAGCAACTGAGCAGTTAAAAGAGGCGAAAACTCAAGCAGCTGGAATTATCGAGCAGGCTAAGAAGCGTGGTACTCAAATTGTTGATGAGGAAACGCAACGTGCCCACCAAGAGCGTGAGAATATCATTGCTCAAGGTCATGCTGAAATCGAAGCTGAGCGTAACCGTGCAAAAGAAGATTTGCGTAAGCAAGTCGCAGCGTTAGCTGTTGCCGGTGCTGAGAGAATTCTTGAGCGTCAAATTGATGCAGCAGCGCAAAGTGACATAGTTGCAAAACTTGTCGCCGAGCTATAAGGGGAATTTGAGCTATGTCTGAATTGACTACCATTGCTCGCCCTTACGCAAAAGCTGCGTTCGATTATGCGGTTGAGCAGAAAATTATCGCGGGCTGGCAAGAAATGCTGGTCTTTGCAGCGCAAGTCGCGGCCAATCCAGACATTAAAAACTTAATGTCTGGGGCTGTCGCGCCTGATTCGCTAGCAGAGATTTTTAATAAAGTCTGTGGTGAGCAACTCGACCAACATGGTCAGAACCTAGTAAAGGTTTTGGCTGAAAATAAACGTCTTCAAGCGCTTCCTGAAATCTCTGTTTTGTTTAACGAATTCAAAGCTGAATTCGACAAAGAGATCGATGCTGATGTTATATCAGCAAGCGAACTCAATGCTAAACAAAAAGCCGATATTAGCGCAGCCCTTGAAAAGCGTCTTGCACGAAAAGTTAAGCTTAATTGTAGCGTCGACCCTACGCTGATTGCCGGAGTAGTTATTAAAGCCGGTGATACAGTGATTGATGGATCGGTTAAAAGTAAATTAAACCGTCTCACAGACGCGTTACAAGCATAACGGGGAAAAGAGCATGCAACTGAATTCCACTGAAATTGCAGAACTGATCAAACAGCGAATTGAACAGTTTGAAGTAGTAAGTGAAGCTCGTAACGAAGGAACTATCGTTGGTGTAACCGACGGTATTATCCGTATTCATGGCCTTGCAGATGTAATGCAAGGTGAAATGATTGAGCTTCCTGGTAATCGCTACGCTATCGCATTGAACCTAGAGCGTGACTCTGTAGGTGCGGTTGTTATGGGCCCTTACGCTGACCTTCAAGAAGGCACAAAGGTAACCTCATCAGGTCGTATCCTTGAAGTACCAGTAGGTCGTGGTTTACTAGGTCGTGTTGTAAACACACTTGGTGCCCCAATCGATGGTAAAGGTGCAATTGAAGCTGATGGGTTTGAACCCGTAGAAAAAATTGCCCCTGGCGTTATTGAACGTCAGTCGGTAGATCAACCTATTCAAACCGGTTATAAATCGGTTGATGCCATGATCCCAGTTGGTCGTGGACAACGTGAATTGGTTATCGGTGACCGTCAAACAGGTAAAACTGCTTTGGCCATCGATGCGATCATCAATCAAAAAGACTCTGGCGTTAAATGTGTTTATGTAGCAATTGGCCAAAAAGCGTCAACGATTGCTAACGTAGTGCGTAAGCTTGAAGAACACGGTGCAATGGCTCATACCATTGTTGTTGCAGCATCTGCTTCTGAATCAGCGGCATTGCAATACCTAGCACCATACTCTGGCTGTACTATGGGTGAATACTTCCGTGACCGTGGTGAAGACGCGTTAATCGTATACGATGACCTGTCTAAACAAGCTGTTGCTTATCGTCAAATTTCACTATTACTACGTCGTCCGCCAGGCCGTGAAGCTTATCCTGGTGACGTTTTCTACTTGCACTCACGTCTTCTAGAACGTGCTGCACGTGTTAATGAAAACTACGTAGAGAAGTTCACCAACGGCGAAGTAAAAGGTAAAACAGGTTCTTTGACCGCATTGCCTATTATCGAAACCCAAGCTGGTGACGTATCAGCATTCGTACCTACCAACGTAATATCAATTACCGATGGTCAGATCTTCCTAGAAACTGATTTGTTTAACTCAGGTATTCGTCCTGCGGTTAATGCTGGTATCTCAGTATCTCGTGTTGGTGGTGCTGCACAAACTAAAATCGTTAAGAAGTTAGGTGGTGGTATCCGTCTAGCACTTGCTCAGTATCGTGAATTAGCGGCATTCTCGCAATTCGCATCTGACCTTGACGAAGCGACTCGTGCTCAACTTGAGCATGGTGAGCGTGTAATGGAATTAATGAAGCAGAACCAATATTCTCCACTTTCAGTGGCTGATATGGCTCTCTCATTGTTCGCTGTTGAGAAAGGTTACTTGAAAGACGTTGAGCTAGATAAAATCTTAGATTTTGAAGCGGCGTTGCACTCGTACATGAACAGCGAATACGCTGAGCTGATAAAAACTATCAACGATACAGGTAATTTCAACGCTGAAATTGAAGCCATGTTAGCTGAAGCTTTAGAGAAATTTAAAGCAACTCAAACTTGGTAATCAATGGCACTGTCTTCGCGGACAGTGCATTCGTTGAATAATCGGAGATAGATTTATGGCTAGCGGTAAAGAGATAAAAGGTAAGATCGGGAGTATTAAAAATACTCAGAAAATCACCAGTGCAATGGAAATGGTTGCTGCGTCTAAAATGAAAAAGGCGCAAGACCGTATGACTGCAAGTCGTCCATACGCTGAGAATATTCGAAACGTGATCGGTCACCTGGCTAACGCTAACCTTGAATATCGCCATCCTTACTTAGAAGACCGTGAGATAAAGCGTGTCGGCTATATCGTTATTTCTACTGACCGTGGATTATGTGGTGGTTTAAACACCAACGAATTCAAGAAGGTCACGAAAGAAGCGAAAAAATGGCAAGAACAAGGTGTAGATGTTGATTTTGCAGCACTGGGTTCTAAATCATGTGCATTTTTCAACCGTTTCGGTGGCAATATGTTGGCCGCTGAATCAGGCATTGGTGATTCACCAAGTGTGAAAGATGTTATTGGTTTAGTACGTATTATGCTAACGGCCTTCAACGAAGGTAAAATCGACCGCCTGTATTTGGTGTTCAACAAGTTTGTAAACACCATGGCTCAAGAGCCACTGATCGATCAATTGTTACCTTTGCCTAAATCTGACGATAAAGCATTAAAGCACCGTTGGGATTATATATACGAACCGGATCCAAAACCTATTTTGGACACATTATTGGTTCGTTATATTGAGTCTCAAGTATATCAAGGCGTAGTTGAAAACGCTGCCTCCGAGCAAGCTGCTCGTATGGTCGCTATGAAAGCGGCCACGGATAATGCAGGTGACTTAATTGATGACTTACAACTGATATACAACAAAGCTCGTCAAGCAGCAATCACACAAGAAATTAGTGAGATTGTAAGCGGCGCGGCAGCGGTGTAGGCAAAGGTTTTAGAATTTAAGAGGAATTAACATGAGTCAAGGTAAGGTCGTCCAAATCATTGGCGCCGTTGTGGACATTGAATTTCCACAAGATTCGGTTCCAAAAATATATGACGCATTGCGTATTGCCCAAGGTGATTTGCAAGGTTTGACCCTAGAAGTACAGCAGCAACTAGGTGGTGGCGTAGTACGTACAATCGCCATGGGTTCTACTGACGGCTTGCGCCGTGGCTTGGCTGTTGAAAACAGCGGTGAAGCCATTCAGGTTCCAGTGGGTAAGGCTACACTTGGTCGCATCATGGATGTACTGGGTAACCCTATCGATGAAGCTGGCCCTATCGGTGAAGAAGAACGTATGTCTATTCACCGTGCTGCACCTACATATGAAGAACAGTCAAGTTCAGTTGAACTACTTGAAACAGGCATCAAAGTTATCGACTTGGTATGTCCGTTCGCTAAGGGTGGTAAAGTTGGATTGTTCGGTGGTGCTGGTGTTGGTAAAACCGTAAATATGATGGAGCTTATCCGTAACATCGCTATCGAGCATAGCGGTTATTCGGTATTTGCTGGTGTTGGTGAGCGTACTCGTGAAGGTAACGATTTCTATCATGAAATGAACGAATCTAACGTACTTGATAAAGTATCGTTGGTGTACGGTCAGATGAATGAGCCTCCTGGAAACCGTTTACGCGTAGCGTTAACTGGTTTAACCATGGCTGAGAAATTCCGTGACGAAGGTCGTGACGTACTTTTCTTCGTAGATAACATCTACCGTTATACACTTGCTGGTACTGAGGTATCTGCTTTGTTAGGTCGTATGCCATCTGCTGTAGGTTATCAGCCAACATTGGCTGAAGAGATGGGTGTGCTTCAAGAGCGTATCGCATCAACTAAGACTGGTTCAATCACGTCTATTCAAGCGGTATACGTACCTGCGGATGACTTGACCGATCCCTCACCTGCTACAACGTTTGCTCACTTAGATGCAACGGTTGTATTATCACGTGATATCGCCTCTCTTGGTATCTATCCTGCTGTTGACCCACTTGATTCAACATCACGTCAACTTGATCCGCTTGTTATTGGTCAAGAGCATTATGACACTGCACGTGGCGTTCAATCGGTACTTCAACGTTATAAAGAGCTTAAAGATATTATCGCTATTTTGGGCATGGATGAGCTATCTGAAGAAGATAGATTGTCTGTTTCACGTGCTCGTAAAATTCAGCGTTTCTTATCTCAGCCTTTCTTCGTAGCAGAAGTATTCACTGGTTCACCTGGTAAATACGTATCTTTGAAAGATACCATCACTGGCTTTAAAGGCATTCTTGAAGGCGAATTTGATCACCTTCCTGAACAAGCTTTCTATATGGTTGGTTCAATCGAAGAAGCATCTGAGAAAGCCAAAAAAATGTAAGCGTATCTTCGGATACGTTTGATTTTTTTTGTTAGGAGGGTTTATGGCAATGACAATTCAACTGAACGTGGTAAGCGCAGAAGATAGTATATTTTCTGGACTCGTACAGAGCATTCAAGTTACCGGAAGTGAAGGTGAGCTTGGTGTTCAGTATGGTCATGCTCCTTTGCTTACTACCATAAAAGCTGGAATGGTTAATGTGGTTAAGCAGTTCGGCGAAGAAGAATTGATTTATGTTGCTGGCGGTGTACTTGAAGTACAACCTGGTCACATATCAGTACTAGCTGATACAGCAGTACGCGCGTCAGACTTAGATGAGCAAGCCGTTTTGGAGGCGAAAAAACGTCTAGAAGAACATATTGCAAATCCAAGTGCTGATTTCGAATATGCAGAAGCTGCTGCAGAGCTTGCCGAAACCATCGCGCAGTTACGATTGATTCGCAAACTTCGCAAATAATTGAAATGCTAAATTGTTTCATGTGAAACCCGGCTATAAGCCGGGTTTTTTGTGTTTAGTATGTTCAGTAAAATGCTCGCTAAGGCATCACTACTCAATTATTAGTATCCAAACGTAACCAGTAGATTAATATTTTACTTCAGGGCCTCTGATAGTCTCTGAAGAGCACTATGAATCGTTTTAATGGCATGCTCATATACATTTATGTTTTTTTCACCCTCGTTAAGTACGCACGAGAGCTGTGCTAGGTAGACATTGGCGTGTGTCCAAGCGTTGTCTGTAAAGGCTTGCTGCAAAGAAGCAACTACTTGTATCGCTAAAAGCGTGTCACCTTTTTTGCTCAGTTTACGAATATCATCAAGCATAGCTTCACTGCGTGAAATAGCGGTGGGCAATTGTGCTAGATATGTTTCAAAGGATTGATTAAAGTTTACGATTGCCTGAGTGACGTCTACTCCAGGCAGACCAATGCACATATAGGCGTATTTTAGTGTTTTCGTTATGCTTTTTTCTAATGCAACCTCGTCATTTTTCGCTATGTGCCTTTCAAAAGTTTTAAATACGTCGCTTATATTGGCTAAGCCAAATGAGCCAGCAGCGCCCTTTATTCTATGAATTGATTCAATGATCGCGTTTAAATCTTTATTTACCCAAGCTTTCTCTATGCTAGCCAGTTCTTTGCGTAAATCTGCAATGTACCCATTGATTAGCGGTCGCATTTTGTCGTCAGCGACTTTCACCTTATCCGGAGTCGTCAAGTTTAGGTAGCGGCTGACTTTATTAACAAATATATTTCGTTCAATGGGCTTGGCTAAGTGATCGGTAAAACCAATTCGTAAATAATGATCGACTTCATGTTTCATCGTGTTAGCGGTCAAAGCTATAGCGGGCGTAGTAATTCCAATTTTACGGATATATTTGAGGGTTTCGACACCATCAAGCTCAGGCATATGAATATCAAGTAGAAGCAAATTAAATTGTTCATTCTTTAATACGTCTAATGCCTGACGACCTGTTGCCACTTCAGTTACCGCGATATTCATACGTTTTAGCAGTAAGGCGACTAGCTCTCGATTGTTGGGGTGATCATCTGCGAGTAACACCTTACAAGCACCTAAAAGAGGTAATTTGGGAGAATGAACAACTTGATTTATGTTTGAAAGATCAGCTTCCTCAGCGGTACTTAACCAAGGTGTATCCTTAGGGGTAACCAATTTAACTGTAATAGCAAAGGTACTACCCTGACCGGGCTGACTTTTAGCTTTGATATCGCCCCCTAATCCTTGCGCTAAGCGTTTCGCTATACTCAGTCCTAAACCTGTCCCTCCTACTTGGCGATTGATTACGCTATCGGCTTGAGTAAAAGGATTAAAAAGCTTATGTAAATTACCTTGACTGATCCCCTCTCCTGAATCGATTACTTCAATTACTAACATCGAATCGACAATACTGACATATAAACGAATATGCCCGTGATCCGTAAACTTCAACGCGTTATTCGTTAAATTAAATAATATTTGTTTGAGTCGCGTCGCGTCGGTAATAATCTGTTCAGGCAGAGGAAACGCATAATCTATGCGAAAACGTAAGCCTTTATCTTTTGCTCTTTTACTCACTACGGATTCTATTTCCCCAAGTAAGGAAAACAAGTGACACGGAGAGGCGTCAAAGTCGAGTTTGTTGGCATCAATTTTACTGAGGTCAAGAATATCATTAATAATATGCAGTAAATGCGCGCCGTTTTGATAAATAATATTTGTTACGCGCTCTTGCTCCGCTTTATCGATATCACCGAGTAATATACCGTCTGCATATCCCATGATGGAAGTTAGAGGCGTGCGGATCTCATGACTCATATTGGCTAAAAAATGATCTTTAGCTGAATTAGCTTCAACAAGCTTGCGATTAGACAAAGCTAAATTCTGATTGGCTTCACGTAGGGCCTGAGTGCGGAACTCGACGGCTTGTTCAAGCTGAGACTTGAGTTGAATATTGCGTAAATTTATTAGCCGCATCTTTTCAGCAAGGGCAAATGCCAAAATTAAGGAATCTGCAGCAATACCTACAAAGCCTAATAAATAGATATCTATGCTTCCAATACCAGGCAATATTCTTAAATTTAATAAGTTACCGACGATATTTGGCGCTATGACACAAATTAGGGCAAATACAAAATAACGCGCCGGTTTATAACCTTGTTTCCATGCAACAATACCCACAATTAGACCGATCAATAAAACGGCTGTACTCATTATGGATACGGCTATTAAACCCATAGCTTGACTATAAAATGCCAGCGGTAGTAGCAGTAAGCAAAGGCACCCAACTACCAATAGCAGGTACATCGTACGTTTTGATGTAATATTTAGGCGGAAAAATGCAATTTGAAAAAATGCGGAAAACGCCGAGCCGAGTAAAAATCCGGGCATTAGCCAAATTTTAGTGCTAAATAGATTTAAATACTCAAATACGCCGAAAAGAGCAGCCCACGCACTGGCATAAAACAAAGTTGATAGTGCGTAATAAAGATATTGATTGTCACGCATTACAATAAAAATGAATAGGTTGTATAAACCCAGCGCTAAGCATATTCCAAAGCAGATAAATAAGGTGACATTATGAATAGCTACAATATGCTTCATATGATCTTGAGTTTGTAGCGTTATCTTCATCGGTGCAAAGAAAAAGTCACTGCTGAATAACATTAACACTGTAACTGTTTCACCAGGTTGTATGGTTATATGACTGCCATAATGTAACGGGTAACTATTTTCATGGTCTAGTCCAGATAGTGTTGTCAGGGCTGCATTGTTACTCTTATAAACAGATATTTGTAACGTCTCGACAACTGAACCGTTGGGATGAAGAAACCAATTTTGGTTTTGAGTATCGTTATAAATTTCGAAAACGGTAACGTATCGGTCTTTAAATAGACTACTCATATTCCGATCTTTGAATGAATGTAGCCAGTCTTTCAACGTACTTTGATAGTTAGGAATTTGAGCGCTACCTACACTTAAGTACGCTAGCTCAGTGCTAATATCATTGTGCGTTATTTCTGATGTTGAAAAGTGCGGAACTAATACGCTTTGCGCTTTCGTTTCGGCACAAAAGCAGCACAACATAAAAGCCAAAAAAAAAGCTATTTTCAAAATAACACCAACATACTAACTAAACTCTCTATATTGCTACTTCAAAGGTCACAAAAGCGCGGTCGACCCTACTGTACGACCATAAATTATATTGTCGCCAATCAACGACTAATTCAAATTATGCATGACAAAGCCTAGAAGAGGTTAGTGTTTTTACCGTTTACGGTGTTTTTCCTTAAAATATGTGTGGTTATTAAAAATTTTACTGGTCTTGGCTCGATTGCATCGCTATATGACGTGCGAAGACTCGCGCTTGCATACCCAAAAATGTTTCGAGTAATGGTCCTGTATCAATTCCTTGCGTGAGATACAGCGTTTGGGCCAACGCCTCAAGTGTAGATAAACCTGATCCTACTGTTGTGTTGCGGATGTGGTATTTTCCTTGGGGCGGCTGAGCAAAATGGCATGCGGATAAATCATGTAGCCAAGGGTTTAATTGCCACATTCTATAAGCTTTACGCCAAGTAGCATCGAGCAATATAAGTGTATCAATTTTGCGCCGTTCCCCCTTATCTATCGATTCCAATGGAATGCTATTTTGACTAGGGTAAATCACATAGGCTTCACGCTTTTGCTCTTTCAAATTATGGGTAAGCTGGGAAAAATCGAGGGCCTTCTCACCCACCCAAATTTGACAGTTGGGCACACATAAGCGAATTAATCTCACGCTACTCTTAGCATGATGCGCTTCAGTGGGATGTTGCAGAATAATAATTTTCTGAGTGCTATTAACAGTACACAGCAAACTACATACGCATACTGACTGTGGATAACCGCAATGTGTACATAAAACTCTCCTCATAACGCTAAACCAAGTAGTTGCGAGTCTGATGTGGATGACAAATAAACGTGTTTGAGCATGGGTATTCTTATCGATGAAGGCATAATGGCGCTGAACGACTATTCTATCGAGATATTTTATAGTGAAAAACACATATTATAGCCAAATTTGGCAAACAGTTTGTGCTATCCCAAAGGGAAAAGTTGCCTGTTATGGGCAAATAGCAGATCTGGCCGGATTACCGGGACGCGCGAGACTAGTTGGAAAATCTCTTGGTTTTGTACCCAAGGATATGTTTGTTCCTTGGTACCGTGTATTGCGTTCAACTGGCCAACTTGCTTTTCCCCTAGGTTCTGAACAAGCGTTGCATCAAGCTGGTTTATTACAGGAAGAAAATGTAGCGGTTATCGCAAATAGAGTGAAACTCGCTACTTTTCAATGGCAACCAACGCTAGATGAAATGCTTTGGAAGCTAACTTCTTAACCTTCGTTATTAAATGCTCTAATGAAAAGTGTTCACTTACTGACATTTTCATAAATACAGTAAAGTACGTTTGTAATGTTTAAGACACTAAGAGATTTTTTAAGCAATAGAACTTTTACAGTAATGTTGGATAAAATCTAAATGGTTGGGTAACGAACTCACTCGCTTCGCTGTGTGATGTTTGCTGTGTGCTAAAAACATTGTTAATTCTTGCTCAGACATCGAATCGACTATGGGATGGTAAGCTTCTGGTTTTATGCCTTGTCCCAGCATTACCTGTAACCATGATGCTTCACCAAACAATTCGCCATCACCCTGATAGACATGACCACGTTGCGAAAACTGTTCAATGCGTGTGCGCAATGTATCAGGTATCGACATCTGCTTGCAGTGGCGCCAAAATCTAGAGTCTTTGCGAGCAGTAACGTGGTAATGCAAAACGATAAAATCTCGAATATTGTCGATTTCATTACGCATAGTAGAATTGAATTTTTCCACTAAGGCTGGCTCCATGCGCTTTGTGGGCAAAGACTGCATAAGACGAATGATACTTTGTTGAATAAGATGAATACTGGTTGATTCCAGTGGTTCTATAAAGCCACCCGCTAAACCTATAGCGACACAATTTTTATTCCATAGCTTACGTCTGACACCGGTTTTGAATTTGATCAGGCGAGGTGAATTCAAAGGTTTTCCCTGAATATTGGCCAATAATTGTCCTTGGGCGTCGCTGTCGGTTATGTATTTGCTACAAAATACCATACCATTGCCCATACGGTTCTGTAATGGGATTTGCCACTGCCACCCAGCATCGTGGGCAATTGAGCGGGTATAGGGGACGCTATCATTGTGCAACTCAGTTTGTATGGCCACGGCGCTATCGCAGGGTAACCAATGACTCCAGTCTTCATAGCCAGTGTGAAGAGCTTGTTCGATCAATAAACCACGAAAACCGCTGCAATCAATAAAGAGATCACCATCGAATACCTGTCCACTCTCCAGAACTAATGATTCGATCTGTCCATTTTTTTGATCCAAATTGACCTGCTGAATTTTACCTTCTACCCGAATTACTCCGTTCTTTTGCGCAAGATCGCGTAAAAATTTGGCATATAAACTAGCATCGAAATGGTAAGCGTGGTTTCTATTTTGCTTAGGAGCCGTGGCAAATTTCCCTAATCTGCATGCAAGGTGTTCGGTACAGTAGTCGCCAATTTCACTAGCAATGTTTAATTTATCGCCTCGTAACCAAAAATGATGAAAGCCTGCAGCCCAACACCCGTGAGAGAAATGTCCAAATGAATGTAAATAAGATTGATTTTTTTCTAGCCAGTTTTCGAACTTGATACCTAGTTTGAAGGTGGCGTTTGTGGCTGCCATAAATTCAGCCTCGTTGATTTTTAGTAAATCATGGAATAAATGCAGAGTAGGGATAGTCGCTTCACCAACGCCTACTGTGGGAATAGCATCAGATTCAACGAGCGTCACTTGAATATTTTTGCCAAATAACTTACCAAAAGCGGCTGCAGACATCCAGCCTGCGGTGCCACCACCAGCAATAACCACTTTTTTAATAGCGTGTTCGTTCATTATTCTTACCTGTACTGCACAGCCTTTTAACGTCTGAGCTTGTTTTGTAAGTCGGCACGTAACTTACGTAAGGTTAAATCATCCATTGGACTAGCTAGTATACTTTTAGCATTCTCTGGGATATGTGAGTAATCACTTTTGTTATAATCGAATACATAATGATCGAACAAATGTCGCCAAGCATCCCGCTGATGCTCGGGTAAATCTCGTAGGCTCATCATGGCGAGTAACAAGGCATTGGTAGGTCTGCCCATTTGTGCTGGTGTATCTCGCCACCAATGCGTTATAAGCACATTGAATCCACTCAACCCTTGTACATGATGCCACCACATACTGGGTAAAATAAGCGCATCACCAGCGTCTAGTTCTGCTACTTGGGCTGATTTAAGGGCATCAGTAAACTTGGGATGCCGTATCAAATCAGGATCGGCAAAATCTACGGTACTAATTGCTTGTCCGCCGGGTGCTTTGTCTATTGGACCAACGTACAGATTTTTAATTTGCTCAGGTGGAAACAAAGTAAAGCGTCGTTTGCCTACTGCACAACAGGCTAAATTTTGGGCAAAGTCATAGTGAGCTGCAATGAAACTAGCATTGCCCAACCAAATATTTACCAGCGGTGCGTTAACGTCACGTAATGGTTCTATGTCTTTGAGTAATCGAGGTAAACTCTGGGCAATGCTGGTGGCGCTAACATAGACACATTCTTGGTTGTCACCGTTACCTCGTCTGAGTATCTCGTCCAATACTTGGGTTAATGCCTGTTGCTTTGTCTGAAAATTGAAGCCCGACATATCGCGATTATAAAATACTCGCCCTTTTTCAGATGCTGGCAGATAACTGGCATTGAACGGTGTACCTTGATCGAACTGTAATAAATATTGTGCCGCTGCCAGATCAGATTGTTTAGCCGCCTTTACAAGTGGCCAATGTTGGCAATAGCCTTTTAAGATGATTGGCTCTTGGCTTACAAGTAAGACTGATGGTAAGTTGTCCGGAGACATACCTTCAATACACTTTACCTTTTGCGTAACGTGAGAAGTATGCGTAATTGTTACCTTAGAATTCACAAATCACGCATCTATAGCATGGCTAATACGCTGGTTTTTACGGGCGACTAAATCTCTAAAGTGTACTTGTGAGGCTAAAATCAGATAGGCTGCTTGCAAATAACCGGTGTTGTGTAAGCGCACTATATTTTCCGGACTTAAATTATTAAGTACTTCTTCATTAATCGTATAAAAGCCAATTAATTGATGTTTTTCGCCACTATCTAGAGTGACGTCTAACGTCATCGACTCAAGTAGGTTGAGCGTGGTTAAAGCACTGACGAATGCTTGGTTACCTTGTAGTCCGTGGTGTAATGTTTCTAATATGGCGGCTATATCTTCTAAATATTGACTGTTACCGCCGTACTCTAAAAATAATTCAATGCCTTCGGTTTTACTTAATCGGGGGGAATCCAAATCGATGGTAATAACGCGTTGCTGCTCTGTTATGCCATCAGTGGTTATATCCTGGGTACCGATAAAGAATGGCAATCGTTGAACTGACAAAGGTAGGTAAGCGGCATCCCATTTATCATCATGTAAAAATAGGTTTTCATGCTGTTCAAAACCAAACAAAGTGATGGGAGTGAATTGACCACTTTCAGGATCTTTATGAAATACAATAGGGTAATGTGCTTGTACGCTGCGTATTTCATCCACGAATGTAGGCGTAAACCAAAGGTTATCAGCATACTGCTCACCTCTTTTGGTGAGCACCCGTAAATCGCTATGTTCAATACTATTTAGTAATGCATGGTTTGCCATATAAGCCCCACCTTTATTTATTGTTGCCAATTAATGCTCATTATTAATTATTTTATTTATTCGCTTAATTAGACAAAAGCCGCAGTACTTTTTAAGTACTGCGACGCACTTTTTAAAATTTAATATTAAAAGGTATATCTAGCTCCAATGTTATAACGAGCGCCTGATTGTGTCAGTTTGTAAATCAAACGATTATCCCGGCCGAATTCATTGATATATTCATCAGTAATATTAATGCCTTCTAAGAATACGGTCAGTCCTTCGAGCTGTTTTATTTCGTAACTTACGTTAAAGTCAATTTGATAATAAGCATCGGTAAATATAGGCGCTGTTAAATCACCATTTACTCGGCGTTCATTTAGAAACTCATCACGCCAGTTATAGGCAATTCGCGCTTGTAAACCGTCTTTATCATAGAAAGCAACTAGATTAGCGGTGTCACTCAAACCCACGAGTGCTTCCGTGTCACTTAATGATGATTTATCGTACTCTAGTCCGGAATCAACCATTGTGTAGTTAACTATTGCGCCAAAACCAGATTCACCAAATAGGTGTTGAACATTAAATTCAATACCGTCTATGGTGTGTTCGGTATCACCGTTTACCGGAACATTGATTCTAAAGTTAACAAGGTTGTCAGTGGCTGAATCGCCCAATATTGTTCCGCCGTCCAACTCGCCATTTTCGTCAAACTTGGGTGTAACGTTCGGATCATCAGCATAGTTCTCAAAGATGTATGTGCGTAACTGTTGGTTTGTCGCACCGGCACCTAATGCAGCTACCGCAGCATCAAATTTTTCACCATCTAATGGGTTCGCAAGATTGAAAATCGTTGAATTGCTGGTACCTGTAGTAATCCAATTTTTTACGTCCTTTCTAAAATACCCTAGGGATACATAACTGCCTTCTTCGTAATACCATTCAGCAGATAAATCGTAATTTACCGATTCTAATGGACGAAGTCCTGGATTTCCTGAATTCCCCGAGTAACCACTCAAGCTACCCGCCGTGCTGATAGTCGTACCGCCTTGTAGGGCACCGTAACCAGCACGTGAAATCGTTTTACCCAACGCAGCGCGCAAAATAATGTCATCTGTGACCGACAGATTAAAATTAAAACTGGGTAAGAACTGTGAATAGTCGGCGGATTGCTTAAGGGTTTCTATTCCGGTAACGCCAGTTACAGCGGTAGAGGTCGCTTCTGACCACTCCACTGTACTATACCCTGGCGCTGATGCAGTTGAGGTGATATCCGTTTTTTCATAACGCATACCTAGATGAGCGTTATACGGCATATCACCTAACTCGCCATCATAGTGGAATTGCACAAACGCGGCTGTCGTTTCTTCTTCAGTAAAGCGGTTAGTTTCAGCGTCCCAGTTGGTTGAAGCACAAAAATGCCCTTCACCATTTGGACCCGCAGATGCTCCGTCAGGAGCTAAACAGTCTCCCCATACAGTATCGACGTTGGCCACTGGATCAGCAAATTCAGCAGCACGAACTATTTCATCGAAATCGGCATACCAAATACGATTAAATAAATCATATTCACCTTGAGTTGCCGTTCCCTCAAAATTACCTGCTTTAGCATCGAATTTATCCAGAATAGTGTCTTCAGTCCAGTTTACGTCAGCAAAGTCACCTTCTACTCCTACACCGCCCCAGTCGGCGCGTTGAACTTGGGTATGGCGGTAGCGATTGTTTACCGTATTTATTGATACACCAAAGTCGATGCTGGCGTCGTCATTTAATACGTATTTACCTTTCACTTGGGTTTGGTCTATTTCTGATGTATAGAAATCATTGGCAAACCAACTGCCCGACAAGCGCATGGTATTTGGATTGAAGTTTTCAATATCACCAGTCGCAATACCTGGTAACTCGCCTGTAAGATCTAAACCTGTCCGGGGACGAGTGTAAGAAGGTAATTGAATATTGTTACGAGTTCCATGGCGAGGGTCTGAAGCCTTCATTTCAGCTTCCGAACTGTGGTGATCTAATGTTAGCTCAAGGTCGTCATTAACCTGCCATTCTACATTAAGGCCTATTGAATCAATACTCTCTTCACGACCCCATGCGCCAACTGTCAATGAGGTATCTTCTAAGTCCGCATCACTGTTAACTTCATAAATTTCCGAGTATATCAGCGGCACTGCGTTTGGTTCGCCGGTCCAAACTGATTCGCTGCGATCACCAGCATAACCAAACCATACTGAAGCGTCGGTGTGTTGCTCTTCTATGTTGTTGCGGATCAAAGTGTAATCTAATGTCGCAGTGATGTTGTCAGTAGGCCTAAACTGTAAAACAAGTTGGCCGTTGGTTCTGTCCCTTTGACGTTCTTCAAATACATATCTAGGTTGTTGGGGGTTTGAATAGATACCTGACGTAGGACGATTTGTTCCACCCTCTGCACCAGCTGGTACACCACCCCAACCAGTATTGGTATATTCACTTGCTCGGTAGCCTTGGGTATCAATAAATTCTTGCATTCCGCTTTCACGTTCTTGATAACTACCAGATATAGATATACCAAAAGTTTCGTCAGCGAAGGTTTGCGAATATAAACCGCTTATTTCCGGAGTTTTGTCGCCCTTATCAGTCGATTTATCATCGACTAATTTAGCCCCAAAAGTCGCTTTTGTTCCTGGAGACTGAAATGGGCGGTGAGTCGACAAGTTAATTGTTGCGCCAATACCACCAGACGTTACGCTGGCATCTGCGGTTTTATAAACTTCAACACCAGATACACTTTCTGAGGCAATATTAGCAAAATCGAAGGTTCTACTACCTGTTGTGGTAGGCATTTGACGGCCGTTTAAGGTAATAAGATTATTCGCTGCACCAAAGCCTCGAACGGTGACTTGTGAGCCTTCACCACTGGCGCGGTCAATCGATACACCCGTAATGCGTTGGAGTGATTCGGCGAGGTTAGAATCAGGGAATTTCCCCATGTCTTCTGCGGATATAGCGTCTACTATGCCACTTGAGTCGCGTTTTATATCCATGGCGCGTAATAAACTGCCGCGAATACCACTGACTTGAATAACTTCTACATCTTGCTGGGCTGCTTGCTCTTGAGCCATAACAGGCATAACTGCTGCACTACTGAGTAGCAGTGAAATACTGCTCGTCAGCAATGACTTTTTAAATTTAGTGTGTGAATTCATAAATGTACCTTGTGATCCTGGTTGATAATCATCCAAAGAGGCGCAAACCTTGGTGCTGCAAATAGCCTTACGGTAACAGCAAGATGTAAACGCACGATTACGTTAAAGTCATGTTAACTATATGTCAATGCGCCATATTTAACTTGTTATTAACAAAAGTTGTTATTAATTTATTTTTTTTCGTGAATTGTTACTTTGCAACGTAATTGGAGAATATAAAGTCAGCGATAAGCCTGAATTGATCCGCTTAATATAAATTCGCTGAGAAAGTAATACGGAATGAAAAGGTAATTATTGCTGTTTAACCATCTATCGGATTTGCGCAAATATGCAAAATCGTTTATTTTTCTCGCATCCTCGGTCTTCCGTCTATTTGGAATATATTTTTAGTGTTGAAAACTATCCCGGTAAATGAACTAGAAATCGGCATGTATGTTGACTCGATTGCAGTGCAAAACGGTAACCTAAAAATTAAAAGTAGAGGAAGAGTGACAAGTGACGCTGCTATTGCTGCAATGAAAAAACAAGGGATCGTATCCTTGATTATCGATTTGAGTAAGCAGTTACCTAAACCTGAAGAATCCCTACCTCAAGTTGAAGACGTTAAAGATATAGATATTAGTTTTGCCGATGAAATAGGTAAGGCTGCCAAGTTGCATGATAAGGGTAAAGTTCTGCAACGTCGCTTACTGCAATCGGTAAACAAAGGCCTACCGATCGACATTGCTATACCAAAGGAATTTACCACTAAACTGGTATCGTCTATTAATCGCAATCCCAATGCGTTGTTGTGCATGACGAAAATTCGCGAAAAAGACAGTTATTTACTTGAACACTCATTAAACGTCGCTATTTTATTAGCTAATTTTGCAAGTTACCTAGAAATGCCTGAAGACGAAGTGCAAGAGTTAGCTTTATCTGGGTTTCTACATGATATTGGTAAAATTAAGGTACCTGATAATATTTTGCATAAACCTGGTCGTCTAACGGATCAAGAATTGGTTGTGATGCGTGATCATGTTTATTTCGGTGTGCGTGTATTAGAAGATATGGGGATCCCTGCACGGATTATTGAAACTATCTCCCAGCATCATGAAAGGTTAGATGGTTACGGTTACCCTGAAGGTGCAAGAGGCGACGAGATAGGCCTGTTTGGTCGAATGATAGCGATAGTTGATACTTACGATGCTATTACCGCTGATCGTTGTTACAAGGCAGGAGTGCCATCGCAAAAAGCACTGAAAATTCTGCACGCAGACACACCCGTTAAATACGACCAGCATCTAGTTGAGCAGTTTATTAAATGTATTGGGGTATATCCGGTCGGCAGTTTGGTGAAATTATCCAGTGAGAAAATAGCGGTAGTGATTAAACAGAACGACAACCACCCTCTCAAACCTTTAGTGAAGGTTTTTTATTCTGTACGCAGTGCGCATTACTTATCTCCGGTAGAAATTGACTTATTACACTCTCAATACCGAGTTGAAAAAGCGGTAATGGCGAGTGAATTCAAGTTAGATTTCAACCGGTACTTCAATGAATCAATAGCTCTCTAGCTGCTTCTTACGCACTGTAGAATCACTTTTACCTGATCCGCTGTAACGTCCGAAGGGCATACTCCCTTACTTACCAATGTATGACGAATTTGCTCGGCATTATCGGCAGCTAGCGCGTTGCTATTGCGTTGAATATAACGCGTAAGTTGTTGCTGTAATTTTCGTGTTAAACAAGACATCTGTACATCTAAACCAGTTAATTATCTTTCATTTAAAGTACGCATCCGCAACGTAAACTATATCAGGTAAAATCGCGGCTACACCATGCTAATACTCGTCTGCATATAGCAAGCCATCTAATTAAAAGTAATATAAATCAGCTTGTTAAGAATGCAGCTCCTTTTGTCACCCAGTCATTGTTAAAAATTTTGACATAGACTAAAGATTAGAAAAGCAAGCTTTGATGACGAATATAACTGCCTTTGCGAATGGTAAATCGATGTGTGCGCATACTAGGGTAGTTGCAAAGATAAGAGAACCGTTTCAACAGTTAAAATGCTGCTTATATATTCAGATAGGTTGTTAAAACGTAATAGCCCGCTTTAGCAGAAGTTAGGCTGCATGATTCACGCCGTAAATATATCGCTAACAAACACGAGTAAGTTGTTAAATGAAAGTTGGTCAATCCGCTTCAATGCATGTCATACATGAAACTAAGATCACCATGTTTAGCAGTCACCAATTCTGTTGGGCGGAGATGTCGGTCGATGGGTTTGGGTAACTTAGCAGTTCAAACATAGAGCGTTGCTAGGTGAAAAACTGACTGTTGGTTAAAAAGTATTTTATATTCGACCTAACTAGACATAAAAAAGCCTCTAAAATAGAGGCTATAAGAGTAATAGCGAATTGTTTTACCTACTCGATATTCGCGATCTGTTTGTTGAGTTATAAATATATTTATTTTAAAAACAAAAGGTTAGCAGTGGTTTTTGTGGGATTAATGTTTTTGCCCACAAATTTGTCCACCTTGAAGTGGCGTAGTTAATTTGGCCCCCTAACTAGAGATGTTTAGCATTTGGTTGTGGTTAGCCGTATATCGTTTTAGCAAATACGCTTGGAAATTGCTGTAAAGCTGGTTCTAAATAAGCTCGAGCATCTTCAAAAAAAGATTCACCGATAGTTTTGTCACCGCCGGTCAACATAATGAGATTACCGATATATCTACATACATAGCGATCCGATAAGCCTTTAGCGTAAAGTAAATGTTCAACATCCGATTTTAAGCCTAGTTTAAGAGAGCGCTGTAAGTTTCTTACTTGCTCAGAGTGAGCTTTTAAACGCTCCTGGCTTTCCATTAAATCTGCTATTGCACCAATTACCAACATGACGTCATAACCCAATGCGCTGTCACACACATTCAAAATATTATCGATTGTGAGAGCTCGTTGCTGACTACCAGCTATAAACTGGTATTCCCGCTCATTTGCTTGATTCAAAATATCAATATAACTATCACCAGCAAGCCACTGCTTAGCAATATAAATACCTGCGTTCTCTCCTACTAACTTATGTAATACTTTATTCTGGGCAACATCAGTTGCCAATGGCCACAAAACGTCAAGCAAGTGATCAGTTAAGAGTTCTTCAGACAATAATTCGATATTCTCATTGATCCAAGTTTCTATTTTATGCAACTCAGCAACACCCAACAGAGCTTTACCGAATGCAGTTCGTTTTCCCACTTCAACAGTATTTACTGATGTAGCAGCAATGGTAAAAACTGATTGCAAACTTACCCTCTCATCATCATTTGCTAAGGAGTAAGCTAAGGTGCTTGAATAAAGTTCAAGTATCTTACTTTCAATCAGGTCTTCTTCAGAAGAGTTCGCTAAAAGATAGCTCTCGATACTTTTAAAATAAGCTTTCCTCAAATCCATTTGAGCAAGCAAACCTGAGATATCTTGTCCTTTGGCAGCCTTAATACTTAACTGAATGTATTTGTCTGGGTCTTGAATGAATTTAATCGGATTTATATCGAAAGGGTCATCTTCAAATGGCTTAGCTAAGCTTAGCAAGCTGCTTGAACAGTGTTCTGACTGTAAAGGGTCAAGCATGGCCTGCATATTTTTCCACTGCCACCTTTGAGTAGAGTGTCTTTTATCAAACAGCTCTGTATCTGTAAAAATAACGCTACCTTCAGTATGTTTACCTGAGCGCCCAGCCCTACCTAATAAGTTGTGGAAGTCACGTGTAGAAATGCGTTTTTGTCCTTGAAATACTCCAGAAACAATTAAGTATTTAATCGGTAAATTTACGCCCTGTGCTAAAGTAGAAGTACAAACAACACATCGACCTAAACCATGTTCCATGGCGTATTCAACTGATATCCTAAGGCCATTAGGAACGCCAGAACTGTGAGGTAATATACCTAGTAATATTGCTTTGGTAAGAACTGAACCCTCACCTAAATGTAATGCTGATAGCTTTGCAATCTTTGTCAATTCGTCTTCAGCAGACGAGATCATTGGTAGATATAGGTCATCAATTCGATCTGCTGCTAAAGAAATCGCTTTACAAATTTTCTTAACAGTTATTTTTGTTCCGCAAAATATAGCTACTGGGCCAAATTCCGATAGTTTTGCTCCCAAATATGCGGCAATACTGCTTTTATCTGACTTATCAGGAAAATATCTTTGCTTTGTTTCCCTACCTATCAATGGAATCTGTATTCGTTCCAATACCCTGGGGACGAAAAACTCTTCAGAGTTTGGCTCTAGTGGTTTGACATAGTGAAACTGGCCACGTTGCCTAGTCCAACTACAGAAAGCTACACTTCGTTCAGTAGACAGGCATTCTGAACCATTAACAGACGTTCCTTCTTCCGCATAAAGCCATTCACCAATAGAATCGGCATTAGAAAGAACGGCTGAGATTAATACATGCTGAGTGGCCGGGTTTAATTTTTGTTTTAGTGAAGTTAATAACAACTCATAAGTTACACCGCGCTGTCCTGTATCAAACTGATGGCCTTCATCATAAATGACTAATGATACTTGATCAGCCAATTCTGGCTTATGCCGCAATAAATACACAAACTTTTCAGGCGTACTCACTACAATACTTGAACCTCGATCGTCTAGCTCTATTGAAGAAAATATTTGAGCAAATAACTCTTCGTCAAAAGCATCAACTTGAGGAACATCATTAAGTTGATTAATTAGTACATTCTCACCCAAAAACGCTTCTGATAAAGAATCACTAATTTCTCTGCATAAAGACCTAAATGGAGCAATAATTACTGCTACACTTGTTCTTTCAGCTAAAAACGCCGAGCGAATAATAAGTTCCGCAGACTTGGTCTTCCCTGCGCTTGTCGGCATTTGAATAACAGCAGATTTCCCTTTGTAAACACCATTTTCACCTAAAAGCCGTTGAGCAGGCCACAGTTCATCAATGAATGTATCTTTACCAAAGGCAGGCATCCATTCATTCAGGGAAATACCACTAAACTCAGGAAGAAGTGATACAACTGAATTATCAACACGCTTCTCAACAATTGCAGCAATAATATCAGCAATTAAAATTTCTCTATCACCGCCCTTATCATGAACATAGTTTCGCAGTTGCAACGCAAACCTTTTTGCATTTTGTCCTTCTCGCATATTCGATTGACCGTAAAATTTTAATAATGAGCTAGTTAAACTCATTACTAACGGAATATCGATTATTGGAGGAGATGGGAATTCTGAAGGTGATGTTCTTCCCATTTTTATTGCATCTATAATTTCTCTATTAACAATTGTTAATTGTGGTATTTGAGGGGCCGTTAATAGTTGTTCAAGTAAAAACTCTAGGCCAATATTAGTTAAAACTTTACGGTTGTTTTTTAGCTGGCTAGAAATTACAGATGCACTTCCTGGCATATCTGACAAATAATACGAAGCGGAACCTAAAAGGTATAAGTAATATTCATAGTTAGGCTCAAGCTGTGTCTGAATTAAAGAATCAAAGTACCTGGCGACACTACGTAACTCATTTTTAGCTTCTAAAAGAAACTCATGATTTTGTTCTTCTGATAATTGTAAATGGCATAAATCACCTAGTATTCCAATTGTCATGATTAACAATTTACTAGGGCTAGTTGTCAAGCGAATATGGTGCTCTTCTTCAATGCCGAGCTCGTACATTTTGGCTTTTGCTTTAGTTATAGACAGCAAAGTTGAAGATGAATTTTCAAACCTCATGAGCAGCCCTCTCGTATAAGGCATGTGCAAGCGACATTAATTCATTACCATGAAAAGCAACTAATTCCAAATCATTGGTATATGGATGAAGATTCGAGTCAGCCTCTGCTAAAACGTCCTTATCAAAAGCCGAATTAGAACAAACAGCAGCGGCACCAAACCTGGTTTTGTATGGCTGGTTAACAGAGTCTTGAAAGCGATTAATTAAAACTATGCTTGGCAATTCCTGTCGATCAAACATCCGCTGTTTAATACCATTCAGTGACTCACCAAGCCTTAAATAATCTTTAGCTGAGTGATCAATTGCCTCTTGTAACATTGGTTTAGGTTTGGCACTTAACTTCGCTTTAACTTCATAGACTAGCAGTTCATCTTTAGAGGAATCTGTAGCATCTTGTTTAAAAGCTAAAACATCAGAACCTTTAGTCGATTCATTTGGTACACCTTTTCTATCATAACGCGTACGTGGGACTGTATAACCTTGAAGGTAAGTTAAATAATCTGCAACTAATATTTCTGCAAAATCACCTGCTCTAATACTAGGACCTGGTGCTTTTGCGGGATCAGGAAATTTCATAGTGAGCAAGTAATCGGTTCGACTCTGTGCAGGGCCTTTAAGAATATCAATATGCCCATCGCAGCAGTAATGATTTCTAAAGTGCTTTGCCCACTTTGTCATTATATCCTGATTGCTTACATCGTAATCAAACCTAAATATTTTCGCTGTTTTACCACATTGTGTAGTTATTTCTTCACCTGTATCTACGAGCCAATCCAAGTGTTCATTCGTCCATGGCATATAAAATTTTCCTTAATAATGTTCTTCAACATAAGCATTATTGAATAACTCTTTGTCCTTACTTAACCCAAATTGGGCGAATGTAAGCATCAAAGCTTTCTGAATTTCACGAGGGCCACTATTAGAATTTTGCCAGCCATCAAAGCGAGTAGCATTTACAATTTTATCTATTTGATCAACAACATCATGAATGACCTTGGGTGTACTGTTTGGCCGTGTTTCTAGGAATAATTTAGTGAGCGCCTGTACATTATCTTCTTCTGTTATAACCTTATCACCAGTCTCTCGCTCAGCTTGAACGGTGTCTTTTGCTGCATCTAGTAGCCCTTTCAACCAATCGATGGCTTTAATGACGCCAGCTTCATATTCTTGGCGACGTTTCTCTAATCGCTCGCCAAGCTCAACAAACTTAGACTCGTCGCTACCTCGTAAACGTCCCATTAAATCAATTTCTAACTTGTTAGCGCGCTGCAGCTGTTCTTTTTCGGTCAGTGTAAAAATGGCATGTTCATCCATCACCAACTCATCAATGTCATCACGAATACGGTTAATATCGGTATGTTCGTGGATCATTTTGATGGTTTCAGGACCCAATGCAGCCCAAACTAAAGCGCCGTATTGAAAACACAGTGACTTTATCAACGCCCTTAAATTCATCGAACAGTAAAGCAATCAAAAGCCCCAGTATTGCAAAAATACACCATGCGCAAATAATAGTTCCTAAAACAACTCTCATAGCTAAATATTCTATCTCAATAAATTGGTTTATTTAGTTAAATACCCGTGATCTTCATGCTGATGACATAGGTACACTTTCCCAGGAGCATAATCTTTAACTCCACTTACAATGACAATACTCGGCCTAGTACAACGTGACCCTTTCTTTGTAAGTGATTGACATCGGTTTAAATCATTATTATTCGCAGTATAAAAAGAGAGTAAGTGAGACTTAGACACGTTGTGGAATTTTGCTAGTTGCATAGCTGGGTCAAGAATGAAAAATAAGGCTTCTTTTTCCTTAAAGTTAAATGATCCAAGTCCTCTTACTCCAACCTCCAAGCTAATAGGGTTTGAAATGGAATTAACTTCGACTATCATATCTAAACCAAACTCTTCAGTTGATTGGTTGATAAGCTGGTTGAGCTTGAGAATATCTTTGTCTTCCATCGTTCAAGTTTCCTATGAACTAAACCATACATACATTAAATCACCATAGCCCCAGATCGCAGTACCCCAACCAACATATCCTAACGAAACAAGTCCTGTAGCAAAAGATGCAATATATTGTTCATGCTTTTCCATATAACGCTTGGTATCTAAAAAATGTAACTTATCTCCAAACAGTTCAATCATTACACCACTAAGTACCATTATAGAGCCAGATCTCTGGAACCATATGGCAGGGTCATCAGCAAAAACATTTAGATATTGGAAATAACTAGCCACAGGAAATACGATTAAACTAAAACTATAAATACCAAGGAGTGTCCAGAAAATTAACCGGCGCATATCGCTTGGTCTTTCGAATGAATTAAAGTGCTTAAGCAATAAAATTAGAAAGTGACTAGCCTTTTTTTTGTATTCACCTATGGTGACCTTAACTTTGACGATTAGAGGTCCTAAGAATTTTTTCAATACATAAGCCTCCTTGTATATTGTTCATCATGTTTCCTATCCCGTTAATTACTTGCTTTTTTCGCCAATTCGGCTCTCGCCTGAGTCAAATTACCCGCAACAAGTTTTGTGTTGGGGTGACTATTACCGAGTGTTTTCGATAAACGTTCCAACCCCAATTCAAAATAGGTAATGGCTTTGTCGAAGTCGCCTTTGGCGTGCCACGCACTGCCCAGGTTATTGCGGTCTCTGGCAACACTGGGATGGTCTTCCCCAAACGTAATGAGGTCGCTTTTTAAGGCCAGCTCATAATAGGCGATGGCTTTGTTGTAGTCGCCTTTGTCTTCCCACGCACTGCCTAAGTTATTGTGACGATTAGCTACATTAGGATGGTCCTCCCCAAAGGTACTCAGGCCGCTTTTTAAGGCCAATTCATAATAGGCGATGGCTTTGTCGTAATCGCCTTTGTCTTGCCACGCACTGCCTAGGTTATTGAGCCCTGTGGCAACACTGGGATGGTCTTCGCCAAACGTAATGAGGTTGCTTTTTAAGGCCAATTCATAATAGGTGATGGCTTTGTCGTATTGCCCTAATGACTGATTAGCCCTGCCAAGGTTATTGAGCCCTGAGGCAACATCGGGATGGTCTTTCCCAAACGTAATGAGGTCGCTTTTTAAGGCCAATTCATAATAGGTGATAGTTTTGTCGTAGTCGCCCTTAGCGAGCCACGCACCGCCTAGGTTATTGCGGTATAGGGCAACACTGGGATGATCTTCACCGTAGGTCTTCAGGTTGCTTTTTAAGGCCAATTCATAATAGGTGATGGCGTTGTCGTATTGCCCTAATGATTTATAAGCCGAGCCAAGGTTATTGCGGCTTGTTGCTACTCTGGGATGGTTTTCCCCAAACGTCGTTAGGTCGCTTTTCAAGGCCAGTTCATAATAGGCGATGGCTTTGTCATAATCGCCTTTGTCTCCCCACGCAATGCCCAGGTTATTGCGGTATTTGGCCACACTGGGATGGCCTTCCCCAAATGTCTTCAGGTTGCTTTTTAAGGCCAACTCAAAATAGGTGATGGCCTTGTCGTAGTCGCCCTTAGCGAGCCACGCACCGCCTAGGTTATTGCGGTCTCTGGCAACGCTAGGATGGCCTTCCCCAAACGTCGTTAGGTCGCTTTTTAAGGCCAATTCATAATAGGTGATGGCTTTGTCGTAATCACCTTTGTCTCCCCACGCACCGCCAAGGTTATTGTGCCTAATAGCGACATTAGGATGGTCTTCCCCAAATGTCTTCAGGTTGCTTTTTAAGGCCAACTCAAAATAGGTGATGGCCTTGTCGTAGTCGCCTTTGGCGTGCCACGCCATGCCTAGGTTATTGCGGTCTGTGGCAACGCTGGTATGGTCTTTTCCAAACGTAATGAGGTCGCTTTTTAAGGCCAACTCATAATAGGTGATGGCTTTGCTGTAATTGCCTAGCGTAGCGTTAATCATACCGGCTCTATTTTGATACAAAGAATTGCCAGGTTGAAGACGAGCTGCTTTCTCATAATTAACTTGTGCTTCAACGTACTCTAAATCAAGCTCTTGAAAGTTAGCCAATTCAAATGCCGTCTCTGCCAATTGCTTATCTTCCAATTGCATTTTTTCTGTTAAAAGCAATTTAATAAACGGCACATCAAAGTTGTTTTTCGCTTCGATGATGCGTTGAGTCAATTCATGTTGCTTATCAAGTAGCGCAATACGTTCACTTAAATGCGTCAACTGAGAAAGTAACTTTTGGGTATATTCTACGGCGCTATCAAGCTTTTCACTGTCACTGAAAATCCGATTTTCTTGAATTTGAAGTTTTTCCAAATTACGGGATATTTGACTAGTGAGTTTTTCTAACTTAATTTCATAATTAGCAATAGCAAGTTTATCTTCCTCGCTGCCAATAATATTCACTACCCCTTGGTTTATTCCAATTTGTAATTGACGCCCTTCAATATTTATTTGGCCTTTGTTGTTATAAACTTGGACACAATCATCGCAGCTTTGTTTGACTTCGATAGCATTAACTGGAAGGGTAAAAAACAGAAAAAGAAATAACCAAGAACATTTCATTCCGGCTCATCCTCTGGCGACTCTTTCTTGGTATTAATATTTATAGTGCCGCTACTTTCTCCTACCTGTATGCAATCATCACCGTTACAGATTTGTTCCGCTGGAGCACTGTCATTTTTAGTAAGATGAAGACCAATGGCAATCACACCAGCAATAAGTGCAGCACCCATTCCCTGTAAAAAACCAGTTTTCAACCACCACTGCTCACCTCCTTTTTTTCTTTTGAACATAGCTCTTGTCCTTTTTTGATTTCTGTTAAAGTTTCCTATATCCGTTTTTGAGCTTTTAGCTCAATTTATTCTTCAGAATCTGAAGGTTTAGAGCCAACACTACAATCAAATCTTGGTAACTGTAAAAAGTCGATAGCAATCTATGCCAGTAACTTTCTGTTTACCTATGCACATGAATGATTCCTCGTCCAAGCGAACTGGTGTCGCTGGTTGTCTGCAAAGCTCATTCGTACACTTGATAACATTACCAATGTCAGCGTCAGAAAAAACGTTGCTATCAAGTACCTTATTATAATTATTTTCAGTTACTTTAAATTTCATGACAAATTTCCCTACATCAACTTACTAATGCGCGAACTCGCGCAAGCGCATCGTTGATAATGCATTGAGGGGCTTTCTCTATAAACTTAATACCCCGATATTCATAGTCGATAGTTTTGACTTGTTGGCACAAAACTACCCCCTGAGTATTTGTTGAGCCATCAAGCTTAACTTCAAATCCATGACCTCTAACTTTTGACGTTATAGGTGCTACTAAGGCAAGCTGAATTTGGTTATTAAATGGTTCAGGTGACAAAACCAACGCAGGGCGCTGGTGCGCTTGCTCATGCCCCGCCGATGGGTCAAAGTCTGTGAAAACAATATCACCGCGAACTGGAATATATTTTTTACTCACTAGACTACCTCTTTCCCAACCGCTGAATCATTCAACCAATTTTTGTCTTCATCATCCAACGCCATAACATTTGGATCACACTGAGCAAGTAATTCATTTAATGAATATTCTGGTATATCCATTTTTTCTATAATCAAACGCCCATCCACAACATTAGCGTTCATTATTTGACCCGCATCAACACCTAAATCTTTTAGCAGTGGCGCAGGAATAACAGCACCCTTTGAATTACCTATTTTTCTAATACAAATTTCCATAAATACCTACATGAGTAGCAACAATGTTATAACTATAGCACAGTAACTTAGAGTTACCACATTGTTATAACTTGTTTTTTGGATCTACCTCTTTTCTTTGATGGAGGCATCATCTTTCTTGCACATTCACGAATATGGTTAAAGTCAACATCTGTATAGTCTCGCTGGCTTCTAACATCTCTATGATGCAATAAGTTTTGTACTATAGGATCAGCATCCAAATCTTTACGTTTTAATAGTTTTTGAGCGAGTCTAGCCATGCTATGCCGCCCCGTGTGACTGCTTGAATTACTAAACCCATAATTTTTGTAAAGCTTAGTAAGCAAGTTTTGCACAGCAGTAGCGACAAAGTATTCTTTGTCTTTACTAATCTTTCTTGTTAAAGAAAAGTTTTGCCAAGTACCACGCCAGTTGCTTAAAAATACGTGGCTTTCAGGATCTAACCCTCTATAGTGCTCGCTACCATCTTTGCTTAATCTAATCCGGTGTTTGACACGATAATCTAGCCATTTATTAACGTATTCTCGTTGCTCGTTTATGATTATAGGAGCACTGGATTGGAGCCAAATAAATGACAAAACCGATCATCTGCCATTAGGGATGGCTGATATCATTAAGATTAATTAGCTTAGATTTATCTCGTCAGTTGCAATGCATAACTTAGTTTAGGCTATAAAAAGCCTGACAATGTTTCTGATAATCCGTGGAGTGCTCTTTTGCGCTCTTCAAAATAGTCGTATCTGTCATATACTCCTTCAATCCCTCGAATTTTATGATTTAAGCATCTTTCTGCAATACGGCTTGGAATGCCTAGTTCAGCGAGTAAGCTTCTACATGTTCTACGGAGATCATGGATAACAAAATGTTCAACTCCAACACTTCCCAAAAAGTTTGGTAGTGGTTTTTTATTACCATCAACCTTTAATCCAAAAAGCTTTGCCAAAGCATGATTCAATGTGTCGTCAGATATATATCCCCGACGTTTACTTGCACGCCTAGACGGGAATAAGTATTCCGATGCATTCGTTCTATAACGCAGTTCCACAAACCACTCTCTAGTTAGCTCTGGAAGCGGAATTTTTATTTCAACTTTAGTCTTTGTGCGTTCAGCGGGTAGCGTCCTAATCAATTTATCAAGGTCAAATTCATTCCATTTTGCAGCGATCAGCTCCCCTTTGCGAACACCTAGTAATAGCAGTAAAGTGACTGCCAAGTAGTTATCACGAGTAAAAATCGGTGCATTGTCTCTAAAAACTTGAAAAACTGTTTTAATTTCATCAAGTGACAAAATACGAGTTCGAGATTTTTCTACTCCGCCTGCATCTTTGGGACTGAGTGCAAGTGCTGGATTGTATTGAAACAGCCCCAACTTCACCGCATGATTGAAAAGTTGCTTACAATAAGTGAGAGCATCATTAGAGATTGTTGGACGGCCAGACTCATTGATACTCCTAACAATGCCTAAAATGTCTGGCGGGGTTACCCTTTTTATCGCGAGCTCTCCAATTGCGGGAGCAATATCATTTTTATAAACCCTTGCTGGGATCTGCGGATGTTCTAATCTTTTTGCGCACTCAAACAACCAATCTTCAGCAACTTGATTGACTGTTGTCATTTCGATGAGCTTTGAGCGCTTCTTTTCAGCCAGTGGGTCAATGCCATTTTTGACATCTGCGCGTTTATGGGCGACGAGATCTCGTGCGTCTCTTAGAGATATTCCAGCAGGTGCGCGACCATAGTTACCGAGGAAAAGCTGTCTACGCTTACCCCCGATGGAATATCTGAATACCCAAAAAGCGGATCCTTCTTTTGATATACGAAAATACAGGCCACGGTCTACGGATATCATGCAGGGCTCTGCTTTTGCAGCTAGAGATTTAAGTTGAGCGTCATTCATAGGATTTAAAAGTGGTTACAGATTATCTGCAACCATTCCTGTAACCACTTTAATTTGACTGTATAGACTAAATTAAGATCTTATTGAGTTTGAAATATAACTAAATCGTTGAATTTACTGGGAAACGTTATATTTTTAGATCTCTTGTTATACTATTCTATGTTCGCGATCTGCTCACGCATTTGTTCTATCAATACTTTTAGCTCCACCGCTGACTGGGTAATGTCGCTGTTAATTGACTTAGAGCCTAGTGTATTTGACTCACGGTTAAACTCTTGCATCATAAAGTCTAGTCGACGTCCTACAGGACCGCCTTTTTTGAGGATTTTACGGGTTTCACCTATATGCGATACCAAGCGGTCTAACTCTTCTGCTACATCAACTTTTTGTGCCAACATAATCATTTCTTGCTCTACGCGATTGGCATCGAGTTCTATTTTGGCCTCTTCAAAACGAGCGAGTATTTTATCTCGTTGCCACTGAATCACGGTTGGCATGTGGCTGGTGACCTTATCCACTTCCACTTGAATTGCGTCGAGTCGTTGTTCGATCATCGCCCGCAAGTTGTTACCTTCCGTCGCCCTGGCGTCAATAAAGTCACTAAGGGTGGCATCAAATTCAGCCAATACATCAGCCTGTATACCTTCCATATCAGCTTCTTCTGCGGCAATAACGCCTGGCCAGCGCAGCACATCTAATGGATTAACGCCGGCTGATTGACCATGAGATTGTACCCAATCTGCAGCATTCATGACTTGGCGTGCTAAGTCTTCATTTAAACTTAGTTTGCCCACAGCCGCGTCGTTGGCGACAAAACGTAACGCACACTCAACTTTACCGCGTTGTAGATGCTTGCGGAAACGCTCTCGCAATATAGGTTCAAGGCTTTTGAATTGCTCAGGTAGACGAAAGTAGGTTTCTAGAAAACGTTGGTTAACGGAGCGGATTTCCCATACGGCTGTTCCCCACGGAGCTTTAAGTTCGCGACGGGCAAATGCGGTCATGCTGTAAATCATTAGGTTAATTCCTTGTTTAAATCATGGCGTCATTATACCTCTGTGAACTCAATGCGCGATAGCTATCATCTGTTCAGTTTTTTTCAGGCATAGATAAGTGCTACTTTAAGCAATTTTATTAACAACCCCTGTCACCATTTCGGTATAATGCGCGCAAATTATTTAAAGGAGTCACCTATGCGCCCGAATGACAGAACTGCGAGTCAAATTCGCCCCGTTACTATTACCCGTAATTTTACTTGCCATGCAGAAGGATCGGTACTGATTGAGTTTGGTAACACGAAAGTATTGTGTAATGCATCAGTGACCGAAGGCGTACCGCGTTTTATGAAGGGCCAAGGTAAAGGCTGGGTAACGGCTGAATACAGCATGTTACCTCGTGCGACGCACACTCGCTCTGATCGTGAAGCTGCGCGTGGCAAGCAAGGTGGACGCACACTAGAAATTCAACGTTTAATTGCGCGTTCATTGCGCGCAGCGATTGATTTAAAACTGCTCGGTGAGAACACTATAGTCGTAGATTGCGACGTGATTCAAGCTGATGGTGGTACACGAACTGCTTCGATTACCGGTGCTTGTGTGGCATTAGTTGACGCCCTCACGTGGATGCGTAGTAAAGGGATTATCAAAGCGAACCCCATGAAGCATATGATTGCGGCTATCTCTGTGGGTATCTACAAAGGCAACGCCATTGCTGATCTAGAATATACCGAAGATTCTGCTGCAGAAACAGACATGAACGTGGTGATGACCGACACGGGAAAAATGATCGAAGTCCAAGGTACTGCTGAAGGTGAACCGTTTAGTATCGAAGAAATGCACGAGATGCTAGAACTAGCAAAACACGGCATCCGCGAATTGTTCGATGAACAAAAAATCGCGCTTAACTAAGTTTTAAAATAAAAAAACTGCTTCTCAAGATATAGGTAGATAAATGCTAGATTATCAAAAAGAATTTATTGAATTTGCCCTTGGCCGTGGTGTGCTTAAGTTTGGTGAATTCACTTTGAAGTCAGGGCGTAAAAGTCCATATTTTTTCAATGCTGGGTTATTTAATACCGGTCGAGATTTAGCAAGATTGGGTCAGTATTACGCTCAAGCTTTGCAAGCTTCAAAGATTGATTATGACCTGCTGTTTGGT
The DNA here is from genome assembly GCF_011378905.1 of Paraglaciecola sp. 20A4. Classification (GTDB taxonomy): domain Bacteria; phylum Pseudomonadota; class Gammaproteobacteria; order Enterobacterales; family Alteromonadaceae; genus Paraglaciecola. The sequence continues at coordinate 81,479 of NZ_WTPY01000002.1, forward strand.
CCAGCTTATAAAGGGATCCCTATCGCCACCACCACTGCGGTAGCATTGGCAGACAAACATAACGTAGATAAACCATATTGTTTTAATCGTAAAGAAGCGAAAACTCACGGTGAAGGCGGTAGTTTGGTCGGTAGTCCGCTTACCGGTAAAGTCATGCTGGTTGATGATGTAATCACCGCTGGTACCGCAATTCGAGAGTCGATGGGCATTATTGAAGCTCATAATGCGACCCTTGCTGGGGTATTAATTGCGCTGGATCGGCAAGAGAAAGGTCAAGGTGAATTATCTGCTATTCAGGAAGTTGAGCGTGATTTTGCCACTCAAGTCGTATCAATTGTTAGTTTGACTGATTTAATAGAATATTTGCAAGCCCAAGTTGATGTACAACCTGAGTTGGCCGAACATCTAGCTAATATCAAACAGTATCGCATTGATTATGGGATTTAATGTGGCGTCAGCGGATTTTGACAGTGCCAATCATCAACTTGATGCCATTGGTCTACGTTGCCCTGAACCCGTCATGATGGTGCGTTTAAGTATTCGTAATATGGAACTTGGGGAGACCCTGGCAATCTGTGCGGATGACCATTCCACCACGCGTGACATACCTAGCTTTTGTCGCTTTATGGGGCATACTTTACTTGCTAGCAAGACCGAAGATAAGCCTTATCGTTACTTGATCCGCAAAGATAAAAGCTAACAATAGTCTTACTAAATATGCAGCGCATATTAGTCAACATTCTGTATAAGCCGCGGCACTAAACTGCAGCGGCTTGCAGTAACAGGTTCATTAAGATGCGTTTACTTCTAGTGCACTCGCAATGTAGCTCTTCGGCGCAAACATTATGTTCTGCTAATAATCGTTTGAGCACATCTACCCGTAATCGAATGGGCACAAATTGTTCTTGGTCGAGAGACCCCACAGCATAACTTTGCATATTTCCCCCCTGCTATATAAATTTACTAATGAATACAGTGTTCCTCTTTTATCTGCCCTTGCATCATTTGATTATGGAAACCTGCTCCCAATGCCAGAGACTTGATACAGTCAATAATACATCTCTGAAGTTGTGGTTGCTGATAGCTTAGAACGAGCTCAGGCTTTAGCCTTAGTTGTGCTTGCTCATAAATAGCTAAACTCATGGTTTTCTGACTTAATTTGTGAAGAGTGTCAGCTAATAATACAGCTGTAGCAGTAAAGTCGACGACGTTTGTTGAGGTTAGTTTCTCTGCTTGAACAAGCACTATTTCTGCCGTTTCATATGCGCAGCCTAAAAATGGCAAGGCCTGTTGCCAAGCGCCTTGATCCCGATAGTACTGACCAGTATCTTGCGTTTCTCGAAGGTGCGTATAAGCTGCCAGAGGATTAGTGGCTAACCACTGTCGGTGGTTAGGACACAGAAAATTATGCGACATATCGATTCTCTTATTGATTGCGTAAAATCAAATTAACGCAAATGAGAATGATTATCAATTATTATTGTTAAATAAATTAACCTTCCTTGCTTAGGCTTGAATCAGAATGCAAAAAAGGTCTTTATTTAAAATATAAGTGATTGATTATACTGATATATAGATCAATCAGGTTTTTTGAATTTTAGTGTCCAACGGTCAGTTTGACCCGTTACACTCTTTTCACCTACTTCATATTTCAGTTCATCAGCTTCTCTGTAGTGCAGATCACTGTAATCCACTAGCACGAAACCAGCCTGTTGAATCTCTTGTATGGCCATTACAGGATCGACTCTACGTCGGTTTGCTGCTGTTTCAGGTTCATTATGCCGAGCCGTGTGATCCACTACCGCATAAATCCCTCCAGGTTTGAGAGCGGCAAACGCTACTTCATTCATGTTACGTCGACCTTGCTCGTTGAAGTTATGATAATTTCGAAAGGTTAGTACCATATCCAAGTTAGTTACGTCCAAAGAACTCAACTCTATAGAATATAATCTATCGCCTTCTTCGCGCCACATTCGGGCGTCTTCTGCTAGCACTTTCGCTTTTTCAAAACCTGGCGCTTTAAGTAACTTATCCGTTATGTTACTCGTACCAATGGCAGCGTAATATTGACCTTCTTCGGCTACCACAGGGGCGAGTATTTTTGTGTACCATCCACCGCCAGGAATAAGCTCAACTATGTGCATTTTTGGTTGTAAACCAAAGAATGTTAAGGTTTCTAGAGGCATTCTATTCGCGTCGCGAGCAGTATCGGCGGGGCCACGGATATCGCTCTTCATAGCGGCTTGAACGTTCTCTTTTAAGCTATGGTGAGCAGCGAATGCAGAGCCTGCAAAGAGTAGACTTGCAGCAGTAAAAATAGTTAACGTATTGTGTGCTAATTTCATGTAGTGCTCCGAAAAGTGATAGGTTTATTTTTAATAAAAATGGTTAGCAAAAGTAGTGACCGAGTAGAACAAATGACGCTTTCAAGTTTCATTTTCAAGCATCGGTCAACACGGTCATAAATTAAAGAGATTACGCCTCGGGAGTTTTATAAATTTGGCCATTTTTCATTACAAAACTGACTTGTTGCATGCGTTTAATATCTTCCAGTGGGTTACCTTTTACTGCAACAAGATCGGCTAACTTACCTGTCTCTATGGTACCCAGCGTGTCGAGTTGATCAATAAGAATAGCACCGTGATATGTGGCGGCGCGTATAGCCTCAATGGGTTGCATTCCAGCTTCTACCATTAATACAAATTCTAAGCCGTTATCACCATGAGCGGATACACCTGAGTCGGTACCAAACGCAATTTTCACTCCTGCTTTGTGTGCTTTAGATAAGGTCTGTAAAATTAGTGGGCCGATAGTTGCAGCTTTAGGGCGAACGAGTTCTGGAAAGAAACCCTCTATTTTTGCTTTTTCAGCCACCCAATTACCCGCCATAACGGTCGGCACATAATAGGTATTGTGTTTTTTCATTAATTTAAATGTTTGCTTGTCCATGTAGGTGCCATGCTCGATGGAGGTCACGCCTGCTTTTATAGCTCGTTCCATTCCCTCTTTCCCGTGAGCATGTACAGCAACGGTCATACCGTAGTCTTTGGCTGTATCGACTATGGCTTTTAGTTCATCATCCATAAATTGTGGGTTTTGACCACTCTTTGCGACGGACAGTACGCCCCCCGTCGCTGTTATTTTGATTAGATCAGCGCCATCCTTATATCGTTGACGGACGGCTTTTCGCGCTTCAGCTACGCCATTGATGACGCCTTCTATTGGACCTGGATCGCCTTGAATACGTCTTGCTTGGCCATTTGTAGGATCCGCATGACCACCTGTTGTGGCAATCGACTTAGCGGCAGTAAAAATACGAGGCCCGTCAATCACACCTTTGTTGATTGCGTTGCGCAAGGAGACTGATTCGTTGTAACCATCACCGAGATTACGAATGGTGGTAAAACCGGCCATTAGCGTTCTGTTGGCGTATTGAACACCTTTAATAGCGTAGTCAGCCTCATTTAACGTAAAGCGCTCCATGTAACTAGCAGGCCCATTATGCTGTGATGTAACATGGGTATGCATATCCATAAGGCCTGGCATCAAGGTGTATTCTTGAAGATCAATGACTTTATCTTGTTCGTTGCCTGTTACAAACCCCTGCTTAATTTGACTAATTTTATTGTCATCGATCACAACAGTCACTTCACTCAGCACATCGTTAGAATTCGCTGGGATAAGTTTGCCTGCTTGAATGTAGGTGGCGGCAACTGAATTGACACAAACAAGCGAGGCAGCAAAAGCCGCGCTGGCAATGGAAACACGCATAATATTATTCTCGTTTTAGCTAATGAGTGTTCAGACTAGGGGAAATCATGCAATAGGTCAAAGTACACATTACCGCTGATAAAAGCCTATATATGCATACTTCGTATAAAATTAGCAACACTATGATTTTTATAACTAATGATTAAATGCATATCAGAGGCAGAGCGTTATACTACAGATGGCCTAGACAAAATCTGTAGTCACCACTGGATATATATAACGCGTTACCTTCTTGTTTAGCTTGCGCTATCAGCTGGTAGTAAACATTCTGATGTAAACGCGCCCATAAATTACGCCGAATATTGATATAGGGCAAACTGAGCTTATTTTTACTGTCTTCTTTGAGCTCAACGGGGTGCTCAGCACCAACGATGACCTGTTCTTCGGTTTGCGTAGTGAAAACCAGTAAGTCGTCTTGCCTATCCCATTGAGTAATTACGTAAGGTACATCTTCGACGGTTATGCCAAGTTTCTCGACAGGTGTAACCAAATAATATTTATCATCTACTTTTTTTAGTACGCTGGCAAAAAGCTTAACGAGGGCCTTGCGACCAATAGGTGTGCCCATGTAAAACCAACTACCATCATGTTTAATGACTAAATCCATGTCACCACAAAAATCTGGATCCCATTTATCGACAGGTGGTAGCTTACCTTGTTGATCACCAAGTTGTTTTTGCAGTGTGGCTAAGTCCATGGGCTATGCTTCTTATTCTTGAGCCGCTGAAATAGCGGTTTTCAATTCACGTAATTTGGCTTTGATACGGCGCATATTTTCAGGTCCGGTACGTAATAGCTGTTTTTGCGGAGCAGCAAGCGCTTCAAGGCGTTCATCTTTAAACTTGAACATCACGCTATTTGTATAAACTTCTACTGGCACTGGTACCTCAGGTGTATCAAGTAATAGGTCAATGGCATCTAACAAGGTTTCATCAAAGTCTTGGCCTGGACTGCTTATTTCAGCAAAAATTTTGTTAATCGCAGGTTTATACTCTTCGTATAACAGCTCTAAAGATTGAGGATCAAGCGATTCAAGTACATCCACGTATGGTGTATAGCGTTTATAGCTAGCGGGATCGATCCACTCTTTTTCCGCTTGTTGGAACGTGCGGAATGATTGTTCTGGTGCTTTAAGAACTTGATGATTTGCTGGCAGTTCGTCGTCAGCGAGGTTATTAGTCATAATTACAAAACGTTGTAATAAGTCATTATTAACCAGTAAACGAGCAAGTTCACCGTAATCTGACAATTTAAGCAATTCTGTTTTTACAGCAGCATCGCTGGTATCCAACGGTTCAGGCTCGGGGATCGGTTCCGGTTCAATTTGCTGATCAATTTCGGGCTCAATAATAGGTTCGGGCTCGACTTCAGGCTCAGGAATGGGTTCAATTTCGGGTAATGTCGTTACTGGGACTTCAACTGGCGCAACAGGCTCGTCAGGTTTTTGTGCAGGCCAAAATAATACAGCGCCAATAATAACAACCAGCACAACAGCTATGATTAAGTAAGGGGCTAATGACTTACTTTTAACGTCTTCTTCACTCATAAAAACTCCTTAAGGGGCAATAACTCGGCCTGAAACTATGGATGTCTGCACATAAGTTTACAGCAGCAAAATTTTAAACTAATAGATAGTAACTTATAGTGTTGTGATAAAAGATCAATCTATCAAGAGGGTTTTCTCCCTCTGAATCGCAAAAATATTCGGACAATCAGGCTGACGCAAAATTCAATCTAAGTATACAGGGAATGTATGAATATATAATGAATGTTAATAATATGTTGTCATAGAGAGCCAGACATCTTAATTTATCTCAGTGAGTTGCGGTATTATGTTTGATTAAGGTTCTAGTTCAATGAGTTATATTATCTACGCGATCCCATTTTTCTTTTTGCTAATCGCAATGGAATTGGTCGCCGAGTACGTTCGAAAAACGGATTATTATCGTACCAACGATGCCATTAGTAGCCTTACTGCTGGCGTGCTAAGTCGAATGGTTGGTATTCTTAAGGCTTTGGTTCCCTTTGCCCTGTATATCACTTTGTATAACAATTATGGGCTGTTTTCTTTTGTGGAAAACATCTGGTTGGGGCTCGTTGCTTTTATATTATATGATTTTTGTTATTACTGGAATCATCGACTCGGTCATGAAATGAGTATCTTGTGGGCTGCCCATGTGGTGCACCATTCAAGTGAAGAGTATAATCTGACAACCGCTTTACGCCAGACCAGTGGTAGCTTTATAAGTTGGATTTTTTATCTGCCTTTAGCCATTTTAGGAGTCGATCCTTTACTTTTATTAACGGTGGGATCGCTTAATCTTATCTATCAATTTTGGGTGCATACCCAGCATATCGGTAAACTTGGTTGGTTAGAGTGGATTTTGGTGACGCCGTCAAACCATCGAGCGCATCACGCACAAAATCAAATTTATATTGATCGTAATTATGGCGGCGTATTTATTATTTGGGATCGGCTGTTTGGCTCATTTCAAGAGGAACTAGATAACGAACGACCTATCTTTGGAATTCGTAAGGCGTTGCACAGCTGGAATCCTATTGTTGCCAATACTCATGTGTATCAACAACTTATAAAAGATAGTTGGCGCACGCAACGCTGGGCAGATAAGTGCAAAGTTTGGTTTGGCAGAACAGGTTGGCGGCCAGCAGATATGGAACGGGACTATCCACTTAAACGCGTAGATTTATCGCGATTTGAAAAGTTTGAAATTCCCTTAACAACGTTGCGTAAATTATACAGTTTATTGCAACATACGTTAACGACACTTGTAGGTTTACTCTTTTTGCTCAACATCACTAATTTGGCGTTAAATCAACAATTGTTCATTATTGCCTGGGTAATAGGCGCCAGTATATCAGTTGGGGAAATTTTAGCCTTGAAAGTACTCGGCTGGTGGTTAGAAATAGCTAAATACTTATTATTGGCTACTGTTGTGATTACCCAACCGATTCCAGTTTGGTTAACAATGACCCTCACAATTTTTACTATATTGAGTGCCATAATGTGGCCATCATTGAAAAAAGAGCATAACCAATTATCAAATGAAAAGGCGAATTTAGTGACTACAAACTGATCTAACACGTTGCTAGATCGGTAAGCATATTGCTGACACATAACTTTCGGTTTATGCCAATAAATCAAATGACTAAAATGATCAGGTATATGCTGCAAGACATAATGGCAACTGAACCTAACATTGACATGGCCAGCGTGGAATCGCACGAAATGAGTGTTTACATACTGCGCTTAACCATTGCAGGTAAACAGGGAGTGGTATATGAAAAATCAACCCAACGACTTAAAGTTTTTAGGAGTATTGAGCAAGTGCGCTCGACCTTAGGTAGGTGTATTGTTGCCAAAGCAGAGCTTATTCATCGCAGTCCATTTGATGAAATGGTAGGCAACCCTCAATCTAACAATATTATGGTATTGCCATTTTCAATTCATTCTAACGTGTAATAACCCCCACTGAACTAACGGTTTTCAATGGTGTTGTGTACAAATAAATAAGCGTAATAGCAACATAATGCGACGATAGTAATAATGCCTAAAATTGAACCCCAAGCAACTGGGTCGCTTAATATAAGTGCCATCATGATCGATTTCCTCTGAGTTAGTTTGTTACAACTATGCTAGCGAAAATCCTTATTTAAAAACTGATCTACATCAATAATAAAGCCTATGGGGTCGGTTGCGATTGACCAGATAGACTTCGTCGGTATGACGTCACGCTTCAATAATTTTTAACCAATGAGTCCAAATATTAAGCTGATCTAATGCCAATTTAATACATACTAGAAGTGGTACCGCTAATAACACACCTACTGCTCCCCATAACCAACCCCAAACCAATAACCACAATACCACTATCAGCGGATTTAACTGCATATTGCGGCCTAGTACTGTTGGTGTAATGAACTGTGACTCAACTAAATTCAATAAAAAATAAACACCTGGCGGTATTAATGCCGTGAGCTGCACACCAAACTGAACTAAGCCAGCCAATGTCAGTATGGTGGCGCCGATTAATGAACCTACATAAGGAATAAAGTTGAGCAGACCTGCCAATACGCCCCACAACAATGCATCTTCGATTCCGATGATATATAGCGTTAACGCGGTACTTAACCCAAGTCCTGCATTAATGATACTTACCGTAACAATATAACGAGACAGTTCTTTTTGAATCGTAGCAACTAAGTTACGTACTTTTCCTTTGTCGGTAATTTTTGGGAAGTGTTGAATAAATGCTTCGAACAAGGAGGGGCCAAAAATGAGTAGGAATAGGGTTAATATAATGCCTGTCGCTAGTTGCGCTAAAATCATAGGGGTAGTGGCAAGCATGGATATCATCAATTCCATACCGCCTTGCTTAATACGCTGAGTTACGGTGTTTTCTGTATTTGGTTCGATTTTAGATACTGAAGGTTTTTCATCGAATAATCCGAAAAAACTAAAGCTTTTATTATCTTTAGCCTGAACTTCAGTGGGCTTATTTTCACCGTCCATTGCATCGCTTAATGAATCGATCTGTTCTGTAAGATGCTGGGTTAATTCAGGTACAAGCTTTACCCATTTTTGTGCAGGTTCAGCCAATTCGCTAGCCAAAAAAGTAAAAGGTGCGATTAAGGTACTGACCAATAAAAATGCAGAAATTGTGCGTGGTACATGAGCATGTTGTAACGCACCGACCAAAGGGCTGAGCATAAGAGCAATAAGAGACGTCACGACCACTGGCAGTAATAATGTTTGTGCAAAATATAAAGTGTATAACACCCCAAGGGCTAACAGCCACAATGCTGGCTCTGTGCGCTTGGTTTTTAGCGGAGTATCTGTGGGGAGTGGTTGCATTAAAGTCTCGTCATTATTCGTTCTGCGGCTGATAGGATACATCGAGAAATCAGCGCGGAATAGAAATAAAAATGCTCGACCCATAATAGTCGAGCATCAGACAATTAAGTTACCTTAATGATGGTCAAATTCGACTTTTAATAGCTCTATTGAATCCCTAAAAGTCAGAGTTTGAATATCACCTTTACCTTCCACATTGATGGTATTAATTTGGCTTGGCCATAAATCTCGTAACGCGTTATGACTGATCACTAAGTTATCGAGTTTAGCAGGTTGTTTTGTTTCCTGATAAACCCAGAAAAACTTACCGTCTACTTCAAACCCTGCGGTTTTTAGTGCAATGTGCTGTCCATTTTCTCTGGCGATCGTGAAACGTTCACTGACGTAATCGCTAAATTGCTGCTGCGTTTTAGCTGAATCAATGATATCGGCGCTTTTACCAAAAATATGCCGCACAGCATGTTCAGCGTCATGCAGATTAAACCTATGCATAACTTCTATATTTTCAGTACGAGGATTAAAAAGTACTGTGCTGATGGCGGTTTTCTGTTGATGAGAAAACGCTGAGCTTGCGACTAATAAAAGTAGCAAGCCAGCAACCGTACGCTTCACAAAATTAATCATGACTAGTCGTTGTTGTCATCTTCGTCATCATCAGCGCTTTTTAACTCAGTTTTTATGTCTTGCATAATATCTCGAGAAACTTTCCTCGTGCTCTTCTTCGCTTTATAAGCTTCGATGCGCGATGGAATGATCTTACGTGGATAATCGTTATTGCTTACATCTACATCAGCTGTTTCCCAACGAGGGTCAACTGATACACTGACCAATTCTTGGTCTTTATCGGTGACGATTAATTTGCTAACCGCTTTGGGGGTACGACGCCATATTTCAGCAGGAATATATTGGTTTTGCGTACTACCATCTGCAAATGTTAGCTGCAATATAATCGGCATAACTAGACCGCCTTTATTAGAAAAATCAAGAACGTAGTAGTTCTTATCTTCTTTAACTGCACGTTCAAATACAGTGCGTTCCCAAGGTTCTAGGTCTTTTAAGAATTTGTTGTATTTATTGCGCTCTTTGTTAGTCACGGTGAAACGGTCGTTTTCGTCATAGAAGTCAGTGATATCAGAGAAGCGATTCACCCATAATTCTTTGCCTTCAGCTTTATTGCGCTCGTCAGTTAATGATAATGGCTTGTCTAATTCTTCTTGGCGCTGACGATCAAAGTCAATATCGGGGTTTTTCGTGTCTAAGCGAAGTTTAGATATATTATCTAAAGAGATATCAACATGATCTGTTGTGTAAAACCAACCACGCCAGAACCAATCTAAATCGACACCACTGGCTTCTTCCATAGTACGAAAAAAGTCAGACGGGGTGGGGCGTTTAAACATCCAGCGCTGGGCATATTCTTTAAAAGCAAAGTCAAATAGCTCACGACCTAAGATTGTTTCGCGTAAAATATTAAGTGCAACTGCTGGTTTGGTATAGGCATTTGGACCTAGATGTAAGACACTGTCAGATTGGGTCATAACAGGCACCTGCGATGACGACTTCATGTAGCCTACAACGTCGCGCGGCTCAACACCCCAAGGAATAGTGGGGTCCCATTCACGACCGGCAACACCGTCTAAGAAGCTGTTTAAGCCTTCGTCCATCCAAGACCATTGACGCTCATCCGAGTTAACGATCATGGGGAAATAGTTATGCCCAACCTCGTGAATAACGACACCAATCAAGAAACGTTTTTCCGCTTGAGAATAGGTGCGACTACCATCGTCTTGTAATTCAGTACGGGGACCATTAAAGGAAATCATCGGATATTCCATGCCGCCAACGGGGCCATTAACTGATTGGGCTGTCGGGTATGGGTAATCGAACGAGAAACGAGAATATACGTCAAGGGTATGTACTACCGACTCGGTAGAATACTTTTTCCATAAATCCCCACCTTCTTTCGGGTAGAACGACATGGCCATAACCAAGTCCTGGTTCGCCCCTTTTTGTTTATGACCTTTGGCATCCCACATAAATTTACGTGATGAAGCCCAAGCGAAGTCACGTACATTTTTGGCACTGAACTTCCAAGTCTTTTCTTTGTTAGTCGCTTCTTTTTCGTTATCTAATGCTTCGTCGGCGGTGACTATAAATACTGGACGTTTGGCGTTTTGTGCTTCGTTTAAACGTTCACGCTGAGTAGAAGTAAGTACTTGCTTCGGGTTCTGTAACTCACCTGTCGAACTAACGATATGATCCGCAGGGACTGTCATTTCAACATCGTAGTTGCCAAACTCTAACGTAAACTCACCACGACCAATAAATTCTTTGTTAGTCCAGGCCTCGTAATCGGTATAAGCATGCAAGCGAGGGAACCATTGAGCTAGCAAGAATATATCGTTGCCCCCATCACGCTCGTCATCTGGAAAGTGCTCATAGCCTGAACGGGCAGAAACGGCATCTTCTTCAACAATGTTATATGCGTAATCGATTGCGAATTCTACTGATTTACCAGGCGTTAATGGCTGGGCTAAATCAATACGCATGTTTGTACCGACAATGACGTGATGAAGCTGGTTACCTGATTTATCAACGACTTTCTGTATGTCATAGCCTAACTCATGATCAGCAACAAATTGCTCACGACGAAGTGCTGCTAAACTTAATTGAGCGGGTTTCTCTGCACTTGCGCCTTGTGTTGCGGGTCCACGTGCACCAATGCCACCAAAGGTAGTCGTCATGGCTGACATAGAATCATTTCTGAATTTATTTTGATCTAATTGTAGCCACAAATACTTAAGCGTATCTGGAGAGTTGTTGTTGTAAGTAATGACTTCACTGGCATCTAAACGATGTTTTTCTTCGTTTAAATGTACTTTAATTTTGTAATCAACTTTCTGCTGCCAGTATTGATGTCCCGGCTGACCCGCTGCATTTCGATATACGTTTGGTGTTGGAAGTGATTCGTCGAGTTGGCGAAATTTATCTTTAAAGTCGCCTTTGGTTTGCTCGATTGCAGCATTTGCCGCGTTCGTTGATAGCAGCGACAGTAGCGCTGTGGTGATTATTATTTTAAACATCTTATTCCCTGGCATTTTAGTACGAACTGCATTGAATTAATTATTATTTGTCAGCGCAACTCGGCATAATATTATAAATAGGCAATAAGATCTCGATTTGGAGTGTATTTACTCCGCGACAGATTGTAAGGAAATTGTACAGCTCGGTGAACTTAGGCTTTTAACTTCTTCGCTTCGATAGGCATATTTTGTATTCAAAAGGCCATAGCTTATAACGACTAAAGCTTGTATCTAAGTGGGTTTATCGTAATCTAATAGGATATTAACAAGGTAGGATTTTACATGTCACTGCTTTCGTGGCAACGAGCCGTAATTAAGGTCGGTAGCGCCCTAATCGCCCCTGATGGCAAAGGGTGTAGCAGTCAATATTTGCTGCCTATTGCGCAATTTATATGTGATAGCCGAGCACAGGGTAAAGAAGTTATTTTAGTCTCCTCAGGCAGTGTTGCTGCTGGGCGCAATAAAATAGCCTATAAGCATCATCCGTCTATTGCCGAAAAGCAAGCAATGGCTGCCATTGGGCAAACCCATATGATGGCCAATTGGGCGCGTTTGTTTGACTTTGATTGTGCGCAAATTTTGCTCACCGCAGATGATTTACATCACCGTACGCGCTATGTGAATATTAAAAATACCCTGCGTGAATTACTCCGTAACGGTGCCTTACCAATCGTAAACGAAAACGACACCGTGGCAATCAACGAATTAAAAGTAGGTGACAATGATAATCTTGCCGCCTATACCGCATTGGTTTCCCGGGCCGATACGTTAATTATTTGCTCGGATATTGATGGTTTATATGATGCTGATCCGAGACAAAATTCTCAGGCGAAGTTTATTCCGATCGTACACAAAATTGATCAGCAAATTCATGATTTAGCGGGCGGTGCTGGCACCAGTGTTGGTACTGGTGGAATGAGAACTAAAATACAAGCAGCTGAAAAATGTGCAAAAAGCGGTATTCAAACTCTGATAGTTAATGGTCGAAACCCAGACGTGTTCAAACAACTTGGGCAAGGTAAGCAGGCGGGTACATTGTTTGTTCCGAGCAAGAATCGCGATAGCGCACGCACGCAGTGGTTGCGCCATACTTTACGCTCTAAGGGCACACTGGTTATCGATGATGGCGCTGAACAAGCATTGATGCGTAAAGGGGCTTCACTTCTTCCTTCAGGTATTACCAGTGTTTTGGGCGCGTTTAAAGCGGGGGAAGCGGTTGATATTCGCTTTAAAGACCAGATTATAGCTAAGGGATTAACCTTATACAGCAACAGTGAATTGGTACAGATAAAAGGTTTGCGCAGTGATAAAATTAGCGAATTACTGGGTTATTCATCTGGTGAAGTCATTATACATCGCGATGACATGGTTTTACTTTAAGGTTTCTGGGTATCTGTCGGCTGCCGTTCAGCGATAGAGTTCCGGTGGGATCTGACACTTTTTACAAGGCTTATTAGAATGCAATTTTCAATCGCTCAAGCGGCAAAAGCAGCACGTGTTGCTTCACGTCAAGTAGCTAAACTATCGGCTATAGAAAAAGAAACCTTATTACACGACATTGCTCAACGCATGTTGGAGAAAACCGACGCGATCATCACCGCCAACAAGCAAGATTTGGCGCAGGGTCGTGAGAACAACCTAGACGATGCCATGATGGATCGTTTGCTTTTAACACCTCAGCGCATCCAAGGGATAGCTGAAGCTGTGTTGAATATTGCCGCTCAAGCGGACCCTGTTGGCAGCATTGAGCACCTGCAACAAATGCCGAGTGGTATCCAAGTAGGTAAAATGCGTATTCCGTTAGGCGTTATTGCGATGATTTACGAATCACGCCCTAATGTAACCATTGACGCTGCAGCGTTATGTCTTAAAGCAGGTAATGCAGTAGTGCTAAGAGGAGGGAAAGAAGCCCTTCATTCTAATTTGGCATTGGCTGAATGTATAAGTTTCGCCTTAGATAAAAATGGCATTGACCCGGCTGCAGTTGTTGTTGTGCCTAACCCTGACCGCGCAGTTATGAATGAATTGATGACCCTAAATGAAGACATTGATTTAATTATTCCCCGAGGCGGAGAAGGATTAATTCGCTTCGTAAGTGAAAATAGCCGAATTCCTGTTATTCAGCATTATAAGGGTGTCTGTCATCTGTACGTGGACGATGCGGCTGATGAAGATAAAGCATTGAATTTATTGAAAAATGGTAAAACTCAGCGAACAGGAGTATGTAATTCTTTAGAAACCTTACTGGTTCATCAGGACATTGCGCCAACATTTATGCTTAAAGTAAGAGCCTTATTTGATGAGTTCAACGTAAAAGTACACGCTTGTGAGCGCAGTATCGGCTATTTCGATAATGCTGGTAAAGCAACAGAAGATGATTGGCACGCAGAATACTTAGCGATGGAAATCGCTGTGCGTATTGTAGATGATTTTGATGCTGCTATTGAGCATATTGAAACCTACAGTTCAGGTCACACCGAAGTCATCGCCACCCAGGATTTTAGCCGTGCCCAAGCTTTTATTCGTACGCTAAATTCAGCTGTAGTTATGGCCAATGCGTCTTCACGCTTCTCTGATGGCGGAGAACTAGGTTTAGGTGCCGAGATTGGTATTTCAACCAGTAAGTTGCACGCTTATGGACCTATGGGTGCAGAATCACTCACCACGCAAAAATTTATTGTTTTAGGTGACGGTGAAGTTCGCGCTTAATAACCTCTAAATAACGAAGCAAACATGCAAGGGCGTTGTAGTGCGCCCCATTCCTTTTGGAGCTCACTTTGTACATTTTATTGGCGGTGGCACAGTTTTACCCTATTCAAGCATCGGCATGCTTGCTCGATAGGTATGATGCTGTCTTTAATACCCTGTTATGCAAAATTTGTAAGCACTTACCAACTAGGAGTGCTTTTTTCATCAGGGTAGTAAGCTCAACCACTGTTTATCGAACAACTAAATCTTATTTAACTGTAACCCAACGCCAGTTCGTAGCTACCTTCTTCGCTCTTTTGGAGCCCTCAGCCCATGGCATATGTAAACCAAATTCTATCTCAACTTTAAAAGGTAATTTTTATGAAACGAATAGTCGTTGTAGGCGGCGGGGCGGGTGGTCTTGAGTTAGTTGCTCAACTGAGTCGTTATTGTCGTAAACATGCTGATGTGGAGATGATTTTAGTCGACAAGGTAAGAACCCATGTTTGGAAACCCTTATTGCATGAGGTTGCGGCGGGGATAATCGATAAAAACTCTGATGGAGTGGATTACCGTATTCACGCAAGTCGACTTAAATATGAATTTCAGCAAGGTACGTTAAAAGGTATTGATAAGCCGAATAAATCAATTGCACTAGATGCGCTGTATGACGAAGAGGGCGAATTGATATTGCCAGAGCGTAATATTGAATACGATATACTCGTGTTGGCCATTGGCAGCGTGAGTAACGACTTTGGTACGCCTGGGGTGAAAGAGCACAGTTATTTCTTAGACTCTCTTGGTCAGGCTGAGCGTTTTCATCGCGCTTTGCTGAATCAAATGCTTAGGGTAAATCAGCCAAATACCCAACAGTCTACCTTGCGCGTATCGATAGTGGGAGCAGGAGCAACGGGTACCGAGTTAGCCGCTCAGTTACATCATGTGGCTAACCTTTCTCGCGCTTATGGTATGCCGGCTATGTCGGCCCAGCGTTTAGAAATTTCGATTATCGAAGCGGGACCGCGTATGTTGCCTGCGCTGCCTGAGCGCATTGCCAGTGCGGCGAAAAACGCCTTACAAAAAATCGGCGTGAAAATTTATGAAAATACCAAAGTCATTCGTGCTGAGAAAAACGGTTTTGTAACTGCGGATGATGAATTGATTGAAGCTGATTTAATGGTCTGGGCTGCTGGTGTTAAAGCTGCAAACTTGATTAAAGAGTTAGATATTTTCGAGACCAATCGCGCACAACAAGTGTTAGTTGACCCGCAGCTGAGAGCAAAAGGTCTACAGAATATTTTTGTGTTGGGTGATTGCTGTGCATTTCAACAGGAAGATGGGACTTGGGTGCCACCGCGCGCTCAGTCGGCCCATCAAATGGCCTCGATTGTATATAAAAATGTAGTGAATCAGCTTCAAGGTAAAGAGCTAGAAGATTACAAATACAGCGATTACGGCTCTCTGGTGCATTTGAGTAAATACAGCACTGTAGGTAGTTTAATGGGCAATTTATCCAGCAGCAGTATGTTTATTGAAGGTAAGCTTGCGCGTTTGGTGTATACCTCATTATATAGCATGCATCAATTTTCTGTACATGGTTGGCTTAAAGCGGTGCTTATCATGCTAAGCAGAAGGGTCAGTAAATTTGTTGGGCCCAAACTTAAATTACACTAAATATACCCTCATCTTCCTTTAATGACCAAAGCCAAGACATTGCTCTTGGCTTTTTGTTATTTATCCGTGAATTTTTTTAACCGTAGGTAAATTTTGAAGTGTCAGATTAATTTACATATCATTAAGTTATTATAGCCTTTTTGTCTTAAGTTATTGATTTTTAGTGTATTTGCCAAGTGGTCTGACAATTGCTTAATGGCTAGCCTATTCAATTTATATACAATAAATAAAGGATGTATTAGATGTTTGATTTGAAAAAATTGGTCAAAGCAGTTGCGCTGTGTGGCGTGTTTGCTGCGAGTGTTACTTCAGTGTCTGCTAACGCGAGTGTATTGTTAGAAGGCTGGGCCGGCGCTGGTGAATCTGGGTTCGGCAACATTGCATTGGACAAAAACGATGACAGCTCAAGTGGAGAGATTCTTTTCAGTAGTTTTGATGACTTAGGTTTTGACTCGGGTGTTAATTTTTTCAGCAACAGTCATGATTCTTTCTACGTAAATAACAACGGCAACATTAGTTTTAATGGTGCTATTAGTCAATTTACGCCAGATCCATTTCCTGCTACGAGTAACGCCATGATCGCACCTTTCTGGGGTGATGTGGATACACGTTGTACCGACTGCGGCGATGTCTTTATTGGTTCGCCTAATGCTGAAACCTTAGTCATCACTTGGGACAAAGTTGGTTTTTATCCTTCTGATAACTCGCTCACAAATACCTTTCAATTGGTGTTGATTGACCGTGCTGACACCGGTGCTGGTAACTTTGATGTGGAATTTCGTTATGAAGATATTAATTGGACTACAGGCGATGCGTCTGGCGGCAGTGATGGCCTAGGCGGCACACCAGCACAAGCAGGTTACGACGCTGGCGATGGCGTTAACTTTTTTACTGTGCCTGGTTCTCAAACCGATGAAATTGTTAATTTAGACACGACTGATAGTAATACAGGTACAGTAGGGATTTGGAAGTTCGCTATTCGTGACGGCCAATTACCAGGCGACAACGCTGAGAACCCTATTTTGCCTGTCATCAACCCCGAAACTCCTACAAACTATAACTTTGAGTTTGTCATTATTGAGCCTGAAACACCGATTTTCATCGACCCAGATGTAGCTGTTGGTTATGACTATATCGTTAACAGTGGCCCTAATGTGCAATCAGTTATGTTACCCACTGGTTTTGGCGATGACGTTTATGACCTTTGGTTATGGGATGACGCTCTAGCATCTTGGTATGACACTGATACAGATTTATTCGGCGGCGTTACTTTTGATTTTGGTACCGCAGTGGATCGTTTTCGTATTCTAGGTATTGAAACGTCTGAAATGGTTGATCCTACCGACGGAAGTGCATTTGTAACAGCATTGACCTTTGATTCTGCGGGTACAATAAACATCAATCAAAATGCTATTACTGAGTTTGTTGGTGGTACGCAAGCGGTTTCTGCTCCTGCAGGGCTAGGTATCTTCGCTCTATCTTTGTTGGTACTATTTCGCACTAGAAAGCATCGTGCTTAACGTTAGTTGAATAATAAAAAGAGGAGCGATGGCTCCTCTTTTTTTGCCTTTATGGAGTGATTTTATGCGGTTAATTTTTGCTGCTTTTACCTTTTTATTCTTTTTATCTGGCGTTGCGCATGCTCAAAGTCAGCAAACGTTTGGTTCTTGGAGTTTGTTATGCGGCGATCAGGGCAATTGTTCTGTGAGTCAGCTGGTGGCTATGGACCCCGAAGGCAAAAAAGTGTTATTGGGTGCCAATGTTAATTTTTCTATGTCTAATAGCTTTCCAGTTTTAATGTTACGCATGCCACCCAATTTAAATAAAACCAGTGGTGTGGGGATCAAAATTGACGATAATAAAGCCATTCAAGTTGCTTTATCTCAATGTACAGCAGTGGCCTGTCAAAGCGTGATCAAGATAGATAAAACGTTATTTGCAGAATTGCGCGACGGTAAATTGGCAAAAGTGGCCTTTGCCTTAGAAAAAAGTAAACAGCTTACCCTGCCCTTATCGCTAAATGGATTCGCAGAAGCGTATAAAGCATTACTCGATTCACGAAAAACCTCTGAAGGACGTTAACTTTCTGCTATTTTGATCGGTATAGCCTATTACCGCCTTTCCTGTTATCAACAATGTTATTTCATTCACCGTCGGCATATCCCTTTCCATACGTCACGTGAGAGATTATTCTGCACAGTTAAAATTAGTAGTTTTGATCTCGATAATTTATACTATAAAGTTTAAGTTGATGAAAAATATACTGAAATTATATTCAGTGAATAAAAGGATGTGCAAAAATGGCGTATGATTTTGGTACCAACACGCTCGGGATCAGTAATCCGTTTAAACCCGAAGGTGCTGCGAAAGCACTAAGTGGGCTGGCCGTAGTTGTGCTTGGGGTGATCGCGCTTTTAGGTGTGGCTGATGATTTGAAAAACGATATGGTACTAGCGTGGGTTAACGCATTACTCGGGTTAACCTTACTTACTTTGGGGTTACGCCATGCTGGGATGGGTTTATTTCAGTTGTTTAAATATTTTGTTGGCCGCTCTGTGCCTACGTCCCTTGCCTACAACCATAATTCAAGCGAAAAACAGAATGCTCAGCGTGAGCGTTTTCAAACTGCCTACGATGCGCAGGAGCTGGAATCCATGTTAATGGGGCGAAAAAACGCTACCTTTACTGAGCCTGAAGGCTGGATCGCGCGATTGATACATACGCTAGTACCGCGCCTAATATTTAGTCCCTATCCTATCCGTAACTTTGTACAAGAACTCGGTGGTCTAGTGTGTGCCACTGTGGTTGGCTTAATTGCTTTCGGTGCAGCTTATTTCGTTTCAGCCTCAGGTTTAGTGGGCAATGCGGGCGTTATTATTACGCCGATTTTATCTGTATTGTTATTGGTATATCTGATTGCTCAGTGGCGTAGCACATCCCATTCGTTGGCGGCGCCTAATATGCGTAAACTGCAAGCAAAAACCGCCGCTAGTCTAGCGAAACTTTTGGTCTTTGCGATTGTGGTTCCGATTGCTATTGGCTTTGTTTATAGCCAATTAAATAGTCGTTTAGCAGAGCAAGTACAGCAAGTATTGACTGACGTCGTAGCGTTTGATGCATGGTGGAACTTACTACTATTGATCGTTATGGTCTTCGCCGTAATAGGATTATCGTGGGTGATGGTGAAGGAACGTTTAGCCCTAGCTAATCCCAGTACAGAGGTCAGTGAGTTTCGTGAAAACTTACAAGAGTCTGTACATCCAAATGAGATTTTCATTAATATTGAAAATATCGTATTGGCCAATCGCCGTTACAAAGAAATCCCCAATCGTATGTATCAGGAATTTGACCCTAAGCTGCAAGAGCAGAGTCAGGGCAAAGGGAGTTTCAAAGGCAAGTTACTTATTGAAACGCAACCTGAATTTAGCCAGTTAAACTACAGCGCTAAATTTAATGCATTTCGTTTGCTCGCGACTATTGCCGCGCAAATATTGGTTTTTGCTGGCGCTTTACTTTTGTTCTTTACGGTACAAGAAGGTTATCAGCTGTACCAATTTATCGCTCAACAATTATTTAATTTAGAGGGGATGAGCCAAGTACGCGTTGATGCGATTTTGCATGACTTTGGTTTACAATTGAGCGGTTTTTTGGTGTTGTTATTTAGCTGGCTAACGGTCGCTGCAGGGGCAACTATTCTGGCCAGAGGCACCAATTTATTTTGGGCGGAGATGCAGTTTAGTAGTTTATTAATGTGGATGAAAACAGAGGGCACATTTACCGAGAGCAAAGTGTCTACTGGAATGTCAATTCATGACTCTACGCGCTCTGAGAACGTTGTGGTTCGTAGTTCTATTACGCCTTGGATTATTACCTCTCGCGTGATGACATCTACATTTGCTACAACGGGGACTAAGAACTTAGAGATGCCACGCTATGTCATGCAAATGGATAAAAACAATCAAGAACTGCAAGGGATCGTAGGGGAAATCACGCAGTTTTTACGCAAACGAGAAGCCATTGCCTCGATCACCAATGAGCAAGACTTGTCCAGCGCCGAAAACATCTATCGGGTAAATGAAGCCAGTCGTGCTAAATCTGATGTGTTAATAGGTGAGACTGCTGCATCAGAAAAGCGCAAGCTTGAGGAGCAAGCGGCAGGAAAACTGCGCCAAGATGAATTAAATGAATCATCATGACGTAGCCCGCTTGTTAAGCTAATCAATAAAAGCAGGCTAGCCTTGAGATGCCTGCTTAACCATTGCGTAGTAAAACTGGATGGCTTGCAAGTAATCTGCAACGGCGATTTGCTCATTCACACCATGAAAACGTTTCATCGTGTGCGGATTAAGCCGCACCATCATAAACCGATAAACATTGTCTGACAGCCCATAGAAATTAGAGGCATCAGTCCCGCCTTGCACTAAATAAGGCGCAACCAGCAAATTAGGCTCTAAACGCCGTATTGTTTGCTCAATAAGTTTATAGCCATAGGTTTCAGTGGATGAGACGGGTGATGCTTCATTAGTCATAAAGGCTTCGATTTCAACTCTAGGGTCGCCTATCGCTTTGGTAATGTGCTGAGTAACACTGTCGACGGTATCCCCTGGTAATATCCTAAAATTAACCACCGCTTCTGCTTCTGTGGGTAAAACGTTAGATTTAGAACTGCCTTTTAACATCGTTACCGCCGTTGAGGTGCGAATGCTAGCCGCTGAACTCGGACTGTCCAGCATCATGCTTTCTACAGCTGGAGAGAATAACCATAAGTTCGACATGGGTATGCGCGTGGCTAAGTCGGTAGCGAAACCAATATGTTGAAATGTATCGAGGATAAAGCGCATGTCAGCACTAAACGGGCTGGCTTCAACCTTAACTATGGCTTGTGCGAGTATGCCGGCCGCCGTGTGTGCTGGTGGTTGCGAAGAGTGCCCACCAGCTGCTTTAACCGTTAAACGAAGGTTCACAAACCCCTTTTCAGCTACACCGATCACCGCCACTGGCTTTGATACACCAGGTAACATGTTCTCAGTCACTACGCCCCCCTCATCTAGAACAAACTCAAAGGTGACGTTTTGTTTCGCTAAAAATGCAGCGATTTGTCGCGCTCCGTCTTTACCCCCCGACTCTTCATCGTGGCCAAAGGCAAAATAGATACTGCGCTTAGGTTGAATATTTTGTGCCAGCAGCATCTCCATAGATTCCATCAACGCGACAACACTTATTTTGTCGTCAATCGTGCCGCGCCCCCAAACTGTGCCTTCGATGATTTCTCCGCTAAAAGGAGGATGTTGCCACTGATTTGCTGTTGCTTCATCCACAGGCACGACATCCATGTGGCCCATAAAAAGAGCGGGTTTAAGCGTCGGGTCACTCCCCTTTAGATGGTAGAGCAGGCTATAGTCATTGATCACATCTAGGTTGGCCCGTTGGTGAACAAGAGGAAAAGAGTCTTTTAAATATTGCTGGAAGGCTAAGAAGGCTTTTTCGTCAAATTGACTACGGTCATCAAAAGATATAGTGGGTATTTGAATCGCCTGTGAAAAGCGGTTTAAAGCGGCCTGCGTATCAATTTTTACTGGCTCAATTGGCGTTTCTACCACATATTGTTGGTCGCTATAAAAACTATTGGCTCGATAAAATAGCAGACCAATTAACAGTAAAATAAAAACGCTAAAACTTATTATTATTTTTTTCATCTTTCGCTACTTATCGTTCATTTAAAGATAGAATCGCCAACGAGTATAACGTTATCTGATTCGAGGGATCTAGTTGTCTAATTCAGCCTTATTTGCAATTGTCGCTCTTATATGGGGAACGACTTGGATTGCCATTACATTTCAGTTAGGTGAGATACACCCGATTTTATCTGTGGCTATTCGTTTTTCTCTTGCCGCTGCCATTTTAGGTATTTTCTGCGCGGTTAGGGGCTTATCTTTACGTTTGCCTAAGCATTTACACATCAAAATGGCAGCAGCGGGATTATGTTTTTATGGTCTGGAGTACAGTTTACTGTACTTAAGTCAGCAATATATTATTAGTGCGCTAGTCGCCTTGATGAGCTCAGGCATGATTTATATTAATGTACTGCTCAGGCGGGTTATTTTGAAGAAGCCTATTCGTATGGAAGTCGTCGTTGGAGCGGCATTTGGTATGCTTGGTATTGGGCTGATTTTTTATCCGGAATTTTCCCAACTAAAGGCAGATACTTTACTCGTTTTTGGTATTACATTAGCACTGACGTCGTTTTTATTTGCTGGTTTGGGTAACGTCTTGTCTGAACGTATTTTAGATTATGGTACACCTGTGGTGCAGATGAATTTTTGGGCCATGAGTTATGGTTCCATAAGTATATTGGCTTTTGCTTTGGTAAGCGACATTGATTGGGTGCTGCCTACGCGCTGGGAATACTACTTAGCGATATCGTATTTAAGCATCTTTGGTTCAGTTATCGCGTTTGGCGCATATATGAAGTTAGTTCGTCAGATGGGCTCTGATAAAACAGCATATGTGGTGTTGGTTTATCCTATTGTTGCGCTATTAGTTTCGACCATTTTTGAAGGCTACCAATGGTATTTAGCTTCATTAATAGGGGTTTTCTTTGTTATTTTGGGCAACGCCATTGCGATGGGGAAGTTGTCAATTAAACGTAGGTCGGCGGTCACTTAGCTTAGCGAGAAAATCGCCGACCAATGGTAAGAACTGTTGCACAGTGTAGTTTCACTATGCTGCGCTCATTACAAGCGAGGGTTTATGAGCGATATATTACAACTACTTGAAAATAATAGAATTTGGTCAGAGGGGATGAAAGAGGCTGAACCTAATTTTTTTGATAAGCTTGCCAATCTGCAAAAACCAGAATATTTGTGGATTGGATGTTCTGATAGCCGGGTTCCTGCAAACCAACTTTTAGGGCTTGTGCCTGGGGATATATTTGTACACCGTAACGTCGCTAATTTAGTGGTACATACCGACTTTAACTGCTTGTCAGTTTTACAGTACGCAATCGACGTGCTTAAAGTAAAGCATGTGATTGTGTGTGGTCACTATGGCTGCGGCGGCATAGATGCTGCGCTTCAGGATCAACAGCTTGGCTTAATTGATAATTGGCTAGAGAACATTAAAGATATCGCCAAATTTCATCAAGAAGAGCTTGCAACACTATCGGGCGAGCAGCGTTCAGCGCGGTTATGTGAGTTAAACGTGATCGAGCAGGCGAATAATATTCGTCGTAGTAATATATTCAAAGATGCCGCTGCACGTGGGCAGCGAGTGCGTATTCATAGTTGGATCTATAGCCTACGCAACGGACGCATCAAAGATTTAGCTAAAGTAGAAGGGTAAAGATCAATGCGCTGTACCTCTGTTCGTTTGTATTGCATGACTTTTTTAGCCCTCGCTTTAACGGTAGGATTGGGCGAGGCAAGCGCGGAGCAGCGCTGGTATTTTGTGCGTCATTTTGAAAAACAAATCGGCGATGATCCTAACTTAACGACCAAGGGGCATCAGCGTGCAGCTGCTTTAGCTGATTACTTTCGTTACATTCCATTATCGAAGGTGTTCTCAACCGATTATAAGCGTACTACGCAAACCGTCGCTGATACTGCCAAGCAGCAAAACATGTCGGTTACCATCTATGATCCTTCTGAACCTCAAGCGTTTATTCAACTCATTTCGGCTCAACATGATGTGTTGGTGGCGGGGCATAGTAATACAATACCTGACTTAGTCCGTGCGCTTGGAGGGCAAGCTAAAGATTTGTCGGAGAAAGATTATGGACGATTGTTTATTGTGACGCGCACCGGTGGTGATGTAATCACACAAAGTGTCATCGTACCGTTTTAAATCAATCACACCTGATACTAGCATGAGTGGCAACGTCGTAAGCTGGTCTTATATGTAATAAGGTTGTAGCGCTAATGTCATGTTTTATCATTAGCTTTTACGATATATCAGCGTTTTTGAATGGCAATTAACCAAAAGTCAAAGATGATAAATATTTCTTTCAGTAAATGACGAGTAAGGTTGATAAAACGTTCAAGTCATACTTCAGTCAATGGTAGAATTAACGTTTAATCTAATAGAGGAATTTTCATGCCCAACGCCCGCTCTAAAAATGCTACCAAGGTTAAACCTGCTTTAGGATTAGTCGAGTTCGTAGCGTTAATGGCGTTAATGACCTCTTTAGTGGCATTGAGCATTGATGCCATGCTACCGGCTTTAAATCAGATTGCGTTAGATTTAGCGATCACGGATCCTCAAGATACTCACCTAATTGTTTCGCTTTTTTTCATCGGTATGGCGTTTGGCCAACTGTATTTTGGACCCCTTTCTGACGCGAAAGGCCGACGTTATACTATTATTACTGGGTTGATCATTTTTGCTGTTGGCACGGTTGTGTGTATGTTTGCCGAGTCTTTGACGGTGTTATTAATCGGACGCGTTATTCAAGCTTTTGGGGTGTCAGGTCCGCGTATTGCAGCTTTAGCAGTAATAAGAGACCAATATAAAGGTGAAGCAATGGCCCGAGTAATGTCCTTTATTATGATGGTGTTTATTTTGGTGCCTATGCTGGCCCCGAGTTTCGGTCAAGCGGTTCTTTTTTGGTTTTCATGGCAGCATATTTTTTCATCATTCTTGGTTATCGGCTTGCTAACTGGCGTATGGTATTTTCTGCGTCAACCCGAAACGTTACCCAAAGACAAGCGTGTTCCCTTTAGTTGGCATCAGCTTTATCATTCTAGCCGCTTTATTCTGAGGAATAAGCTCGTGATGTTTTACACTTTCTCTATGGGCTTGGTCTTCGGTGGCTTTCTAGCCTATATCAGCGCTTCTCAGACCGTATTTCAGATTATATATGATACAGGGGAGCTATTCCCTCTCTATTTCGCTCTGCTCGCTTTTTCAATTGGCTTTGCATCATTTATTAATGGTACGTTAGTCATGCGTTTGGGCATGCGTAAATTATGTACTTGGGCTATTTTTGGTTGGCTCGGATTCACCACTATATTACTGATCATGTGCTTAATATATGGTGGACTTCCACCTCTTAATTACTTAATTAGCATTTTATTTGCTGCATTTTTCTGTATTGGCATTTTATTTGGGAATCTTAATTCCATGGCGATGCAACCTTTGGGTGATACAGCTGGACTTGGTGCAGCGATCATCGGCTCACTGAGTAGCATTATATCTGTACCCTCTGCAGTATTTGTAGGTAGCTTTATTGAAAACACCATGACCCCTATCGCTATTGGTTTTGTTGGTTTTGGCTTCGCTTCATTTTTGTTTTTTTGGTTTGCTGAGCGACCAAAAGCACTAACATAACGACCATTCATTCTATGCCCCTAAACCTTTTGTTTAAGGACTATCTTAATTGCCTTGGAACAGTTCGTGCTTCAAGGCTTTAGTAAAGCATTCATATATCGTTCAGCTAAAGACTGGATAATTGGCATTATAAATTTTGTCCAACGTAACGTAGTAATAAATGTTAGGTCAAAGTTGTTTTCTAAGGAGTCTCAGATGTACAAGAAGTTAGTAGTTGGATTAGCCTTGTCGAGCTTAATGCTAGGCGGGTGTGCCTCTAATTCCATGGGTAACGCCTCTAACACGCAAAAAGGCGCAGGTATTGGTGCTGTCGTAGGTGCTTTACTGGGTAAGGGCACTGGCGACAACGACAAGAGCCGTTATGTATGGGGCGCAGCAGTCGGCGCTCTAGCGGGCTCTGCCATTGGTAATTACATGGATAACCAAGAGCAGGAGTTTCGTGATGAACTAGCTGACAGTGGCGTTGAGGTTTATCGTGAGGGCGATACTTTGCGCTTATATATGCCTAGCAGTATTACGTTCAGTTCTGGGAATGCCTCAGTTGACGCTAGTTTTTACCCTGTATTAAAAGATGTGGCATTGGTTATTAACAAGTATGAAAAAACTACATTAATGGTAGAAGGTCATACCGATAGTACCGGCGCTGATGATATGAACCAACGTTTGTCTGAAGCTCGGGCCAATAGTGTGAAAAATTACTTATTGCAGAATGGCGTCGATAACAGACGAATTTCGACACTCGGTATGGGGGAATATACGCCGATAGCTGACAACGCTACTGAGGCTGGTCGTCAGAAAAATCGTCGGGTAGAGCTTAAGATTATACCTATGAGTAAAAACTAAAAGAAGATTAATAATGATGGGGCGTAATGCAACGTGCCTCATTGTTATCCTTAACAATGAAAGCAGGACGACGTTGTTATGTAGTCGAGTTGTTCTGAAACGGATAAATAATTGAAAACTACTTAACTAAACGAATGGCAGGACGTTGGACTTTAGTGGGCTCTATAGCAAGAACTTTTGAACTACGAACACCATTTTTCATGCGGTCATAGCATACATATTTCATGTCTAACGACTCACAAAATTTGTAAATGGTTAGAAAATCGCTTTTAGATAGTTCTTCATTGTCTTTGGTTAGTTGGGTATCGATATACATTTGCTCGCCATTGGCGGTAAGCATAGCGACTGCTGAATAAGGATCTCCATGTTTGGCGACTTTTAACGCTCTAACCATTTTTACTTCAAAGACCCAATCGCCCATTTTAGTCATTCTAGTTATTTTTTCGCTCATTGGATTTCCTGTTATCTTGGTGGGTAAACATTTGGGAGTTCGGGAACTTCGTGTAAAGCAATACATAGGCCATGTTTTTTTTCCGCTAATAACAAGGGCTTACGGCAGGGATAATTTTTTTCGTGTTGCTATATAGAGACAATCGCTTATTTCACTCATATGGATTGTTAATAATTTGTTCCATTAGACTAAGGTCTATATCTTTGTATATGATTTTTATAACAAAAAAGTATACTTTTCTCTGTATGCTTTTAGCTACACACCTTCTCTTTTAACCATAATTATCATCTGTTGTTACGACAAAAATAGTATTTGATAGCAATCAAAAAAATAAATTGTGACCTGGCGAACATTTAGCAAATTCTGTATGCCGCATCTGAGAATTAGTAGCCAATATGCGACTGAATAAGCGCACAATTATTATAATTAATGATTGTTTTTTGTACTAAAATTAGACGTTTTCATACGTTAATTGCATTGCAAGAATATCAATTGTAATGACTGTTGAGAGAGAAATTTTTCGTCTTTTTGACATTATTTTTGCGCTATTTATAAACAAATAACCTTCAAAATCGGCCACATGTGATTTAAAAATTGGCTGAATATTGTCTTAATTCATATTGACTTTGTCGCTACAGACATAAAAAAGCCCAGCCAAATTGGCTGGGCAAAAAGGGCTTTTTACAGCACCTAACGACAGAAATCGTTTAGTTTACTATTCATTTTTTGAAGGGTTAGACCGCTTCAACAATGGCTTTCATGTCAGTCATGTAGCCACGTAATTTGTCACCTACGCTTTCAACACCATGCTCACGAATTGATTTATTTACGGCAACAAGCTTTTTATTGTCAACACTGTTACTGGACGCTGCAAATGGCTTACCGATTAACTCGGTGCCTATGCCTGGCATTAATTTATCTGCTAATAATGGGATGGCTACGTTCGCAAATAAGTAGTTGCCATATTCAGCGGTGTCAGAGATAACGACATTCATTTCGTACAAACGTTTACGAGCAATAGTATTCGAAATAAGTGGCGTTTCATGTAGTGACTCGTAATACGCTGATTCAGGAAGAATGCCTGCTTCAACCATTACGTCAAATGCTAGTTCAACACCCGCTTTGATCATGGCAACAATAAATACGCCGTTGTCGAAAAACTCTTGCTCATCGATTTTACCGCTGTATTCAGGGGCATTTTCAAAACCTGATTGACCTGTTTCTTCACGCCACTTTAATAGGTTTGCATCGCCGTTAGCCCAATCTTCCATCATGGTGCGCGAAAACTCGCCACTGATAATATCGTCTTGATGTTTACCAAATAACGGTTTCAACATATCTTTTAATTGTTCAGATAAATCAAATGCTTTGATTTTAGCTGGGTTAGATAGCCTATCCATCATGTTGGTAACACCACCGATTTTAAGTGCTTCGGTGATAGCTTCTAGACCGAATTGGATCAACGCGCCTGCATAAGCTGGGTCGATACCATCCGCAACCATTTTTTCGTAACCAAGAACCGCTGCTGTTTGCTGCATACCACAAAGAATAGTTTGTTCGCCCATTAAGTCAGACTTAACTTCAGCTACAAAAGAAGATTCAAGCACACCTGCGCGGTCGCCGCCGGTGGCACTTGCTAATGCTTTAGCAATATCCCAGCCTTGTTGCTGTGGATCATTCTCAGGATGAACTGCGATAAGTGTGGGTACCCCGAATCCGCGTTTGTATTCTTCACGGACTTCAGTACCTGGGCATTTAGGTGCGCACATCACAACTGTGATGTCTGAACGAATTTGCTGCCCTTCTTCAACGATGTTGAAACCGTGAGAATAACCGAGTGCAGCACCTTCTTTCATCAACGGCATAATTGCTTCAACTACGCTTGAATGCTGTTTATCAGGTGTTAAGTTGTACACTATGTCAGCGCTTGGAATAAGTTCTTTATATGTACCAACGGTGAAACCGTTACCGCTAGCACGCTGAAATGATTCGCGTTTTTCATCGATTGCGGCTTGACGTAAAGTATAAGAAACGTCTAAACCTGAATCGCGCATATTAAGGCCTTGGTTTAAACCTTGAGCGCCACAACCTACGATTACGATCTTTTTACCTTTAAGAAAATTACAGCCTTCTGAAAATTCGCTGCGCTGCATGAATCGGCAACGACCAATTTGGTCTAGTTGCTGACGTAAAGATAATGTATTGAAATAATTTGCCATTCTTTTTGATTCCTATAAGTGCAACAAGTCAGTGACGATCTCGTGTGATTGAGAGAATAGGGTATTTCTTCCGTTGATTAAAATGATATATTTGCAACGTAACGTTTCATATTTTGCAATACTGTATTTGATAAGGAATTAATGTGGATATTAAGAGCCTCGAATTGTTCCAACATTTGGCCAGCAGTTTACATTTTAGTAAAACTGCCGAAGCCCTGTTTGTAAGTCCTTCAACGTTAAGCCGCATCATTCAGCGCCTTGAGGTAGATTGTGGAACATCCCTTTTTGTTCGTGATAATCGTAAAGTAAAACTGACCGCTGCGGGGGCTAAATTACTTCGTTTTAGTCAGCAAACCTTGTCAGAATGGAAAAAAGTTAAGTGGGAATTACAACAAGATCATAATCAAATACAAGGTGAACTAAGTCTTTATTGCTCAGTAACTGCGAGTCAAAGTCATCTACCAAAATTACTTGATAGTTTTCGTCATAAATATCCTCAAGTAGAGATAAAGCTCAGCACGGGAGACCCTGCATTATCAGCCAGTAAGGTCATGCAACAAGAAGTTGACGCATCAATTGCGATTCATACTCCTGACTTTCCCCAAGAATTGACGTTTTTGCCTTTAGGGGAGGTTCCTTTATTACTTATTGCGCCTAAAGACACCCAACTAACACGTTTAAACCAAGTGGATTGGCGCGAGCACTCGGTTATTTTACCAGAGTCTGGGCCGTCAAAACGTATCGTGCACCATTGGTTTGCTGAACAAGGGATCCGTCCGCGAGTATATGCAACGGTTGCAGGTAATGAAGCGATTGTCAGTATGGTTGCTTTAGGCTGCGGGTTGGGCATAGTGCCGGAAATCGTGCTTGATAATTCGACCATTAGTCAGCGGGTAAATCGCATTAAACTCGATGATATCGAACCCTATCAGATTGGATTATGCTGTATCCGAAAACGTCAAAGCGAGCCAGCTATTCAGGCGCTATTTAACTGCTAACGAATCGATTAAATTTTCAGTGCTGGCGGAGCATTTTTGCCTGTGCGCAATCGCCAGCGAGTAAAGCCCAAGGTAAATAAAGCGAATACGATCAAGCCACAAATTACCCACAAAACTCGAAGTGCTAAGCCCCCTACGCTGCCATTGTGTAAAGCATGCAACCAACCTTTTATGCTATTTGCAGGGCCATGTTTCCACGCAGAAAATATATTAATGATCTGCCCTGAATGGGCATCCACGTGTACAAACGTATTGGGGAAGCGATGAGATGGATCTTCAGGTATTTGGAA
The DNA here is from genome assembly GCF_011378905.1 of Paraglaciecola sp. 20A4. Lineage (GTDB taxonomy): Bacteria > Pseudomonadota > Gammaproteobacteria > Enterobacterales > Alteromonadaceae > Paraglaciecola. Next base: position 111,693 of record NZ_WTPY01000002.1, read on the forward strand.
GCGAAACGTATAGAATTGTTGAGCACTTAAACTGTTGTCGGGGGTTTGGATCCATGCGAGATGTGATTGCAATAGATCAGCGCCATTTTTAGCAACTTTTGCCTGTCTGGCTGCGGTAATTGCAGCAGAAATCGGTACTGTATGCTGTATTGTCGTATTCACAACACCGCTTAGTTTAGACGTTGTCTGCACAGGTGAAAACACTAGCCCTAGGAGCTTATTTGTTTCTTGTGGCAAGGATAGCATTACGCCGGTGGCAACAAGCAGCAACAAGGGAATGACGCTCGCGAGTCCTAGTATTTTGTGCCAATCGTAAAGCAAACCGATACGTGAGCGACGTCGTTTAAATTTGAGCGCCCTATGCCACTGGCCTTGCTTCGGCCACCATGAAACTAATCCGCTCACCAGCAACAACAATGTCGCTAAACCAATGTAACCGATGACGATAGTGCCTATTTCACCAAAGAGTAATGTGTAGTGTAAATTGTATAGCCAAGTGACTAAATAGTGTCCCCAATAGTCTTCGCGGAGCACTGATAGGCCATCGTTAGATAGCCATACCATTAACGGGGCAAACCCTTCACTGCGAGTTTCTACGGGGTTGTAATAGCGAGCTGACATTGCTCTTTTGCTGTCACTCACCTCAATTCGCCAAGGGCCTTTTTTATCTGGATACGTGTTGTTGAGTGTATGTAATGCGCTGTCCCAACTGCTATCTGTGGCTAGTTGAGAACGTTCTAGCTCCGGGTGTAGCCAAGTATCTATTTCAACGTAAAATACTAACATCGCCCCAGATAGGCATATTATTGTCAGTAAAACGCCAAGACTTAAGCCTAACCACAAGTGAAGCCTTCTGGTGTATTTGCGAAATGAAAATGAATGCAATGTTGAGCCTTGATGCGCTACGTGATTTTTGTTTTTAGCTAATACCAATTCCAATAAATTGCGCTCAGTGGCTAATTATTTAATGGCGTTGGTATAATAAGGGCTATTAAAAGCCTTGGTTGAGAAAGCATAACCCGAAAGATTTTTAATTCACAAGAAACGCCCACATAAAGTGAAAATTTAATTGTAAGCAAGCTGCGCCAACATACGATCAAAGGCGCGGTAATTAAGGGCTTCGGCCAGGTGTTGACGCTTAATATTAGGCTCGCCTGCTAAATCAGCTATGGTACGTGACACCTTCAGTACTCGATGATAAGTGCGTAAAGACAATCCTAGCTTTTCAACCGCACCTTGTAAGAAGTGCTGATCTTCTGGTGACAGAGTACAGTGTTTTTGCACTTCTTTGCTGCCCAGCAAAGTATTGGGTTTGTTACTGCGGGCGAGGGCGACATTGCGCGCTTGGATAACCCGTTGACGTATCACATTACTACTGTGTCCTCGTTCCTTCACTTGCTCGGAAAATTCGTTACTATTTAGTTTGGGCACGTCGACTTGTAAATCGATGCGGTCCAGAAAAGGTCCCGAAATACGATTTAAATAACGCAGTATTTGATCTGCCGTACAACGGCCGTCATTAAGACTGCCTGTGGGGCTGGGATTCATTGCCGCCACTAATTGAAATTGTGCAGGAAACTGGGCTTGTCGCGCGGCTCTAGATATTGATACGAAGCCAGATTCTAGTGGTTCTCGTAGAACATCAAGTACTTTACGGTCGAATTCTGGGAGCTCATCTAAAAATAAAACACCGTGATGGGCTAATGATATTTCTCCGGGTCTTGGCACACTCCCACCTCCGACGAGAGCCACAGCTGAACTGGTGTGGTGTGGATGGCGAAACGCCCGCTGCTTCCATGTTTCTGGGTTAACGGGTTTGCCGACAATCGAGTGAATAGCGGCACTTGCAAGTGCTTCCTCATCGGTCATGGGCGGTAATATTGTGATTAAGCGACTCGCAAGCATTGTTTTTCCTGTGCCTGGCGGGCCGGTAAAAAGTATATTGTGGCCACCCGCTGCCGCAATTTCCAGCGCACGTTTAGCCGACATTTGTCCCACTACATCCTGTAAATCAACCTCATAATCGGCTTCTTTGGCAATATTATTCGAGGTGAATAAGGCAAGGCTCTTTTGCTTACCAAGATGATGAAATACATCAAGTAGTTGACCAGCTGGTACAATCTTTGCGCCACTGATAAGCGCTGCTTCTTCTGCGTTCTCAAGGGGTAATATAGCAATGCGACCCGCTTTGAAGCAGGCATAAGTAAAAGGTAGCGCGCCTTTGATGGAACGTATTTCACCTGATAGGGCAAGCTCTCCCACTAGCTCTATACCGTTTAGGCTTGCGCCAGCGAGCTGATTGCTAGCAGCGATAATACCGATGGCGATGGCTAGATCGAAACGACCGCCTTCCTTGGGTAAATCGGCAGGCGCGAGGTTGACCGTAATACGCCGGGCAGGGAATTCAAATCCGGAATTAATTAATGCGCTGCGAACTCTGTCTTTGGCTTCTCGCACCGACGCTTCAGGTAAGCCAACTAAGTTAAAACACGGCAAACCATTGGCCAGATGTACCTCTACCGTTATAAGAGGCGCATCGATACCAACACTGGCCCTTGAAAACACCACTGCCAACGACATATGCAAAGCCCTTTGCAAGTCAAACTAGAATCTTATAAGGCTAGTCAACGCAGAGACTTAATGCCACTGTGTTGGATTTGCTGGCATTTACCTTTAATGGTGGTTATTCCATATGTTCAGGGTTAAATACCGGTAAATTCCAGTGCCATTTCATGGCTAATAATCGAATGGTTAGGGTGATTACAAAGCCGAGTATCATGCAACTATAAGTAGATAAACCAAAGAATAATGCTACGACATAACTCAAGCCGCCGATGATACAAGCTGTTGCGTAAAGTTCGCCTTTAAGAACCAATGGAATTTCACGACAGATCACATCGCGAATAAGGCCACCAAACACGCCTGTCATAGTACCTAGTGCGATGGCTATAAAAGGTGATGTGCCGTAAGTAAGCGCTTTTTGTAAGCCCATAACATTAAAGAAAGCCAGACCTATTGCATCAGCAACTTGTAAATATCGCAGAGGAAAACGATGACTTATTCTGAGCCAAATAATGGTGCAAAAAGCCGCTGCCAATATCGCAAAGAAGAAACTATGATCTTGCACCCAAAATACCGGTAAATCGAGAATGATGTCCCGTAATGTTCCGCCACCAATGGCCGTTACTGACGCCAGCACTACGACACCAAAACTATCCATTTGCTTTTTGTAAGCCATCAATGTGCCTGAAACAGCAAAAACTGCGACGCCCATTAAGTCAATCCAATGTAACCAGGTACTCATAATATTCTCACCGCTATTTGAGACTGAATGATACCGATAAATGACAAATTCTAAATAGCCAAACAGCTATGTTTGCATATAAACGACACAAAAAAAGCATAGAACATTGCTTGATCCTGCATAGGGGTTCGTGTTACCTATATATACAGTGACGATATACCAAATTTAAGTTAGTAATTAACTAAGTGTTCTATTCCTACTCGTGCAGCAAAGTAATTATTTTGGTGACAGTAACGGAGGCGTTTTCTCCGGGGGGGTAGATCTGGATAAATGTCAGACTTATTTAGACCCTCCGTACGAAAGTTCGGGGGGTTTTTTGCTTTTGTCATGTATTCATTAGCATGACATGGAAGATCGATTAAAATGTAATGGCGGAGTCATTACATAGCACAATTTAAATAACACCGATTTTGACGATAAGCCGAGGTTTTTCACGCGTAAAGTAATTCGATATGCGCCTCGGCCGACTATTTAACATTATTTACAGTAGAGAGAAGAGACAATGCCCAAGTTACGTTCTGCAACCACAACCCAAGGTAGAAACATGGCCGGTGCTCGTGCGCTTTGGCGTGCGACTGGTATGAAAGATGGTGATTTTGGCAAGCCTATTATTGCTGTTTCTAATTCATTTACGCAATTTGTACCTGGCCATGTGCATCTAAAAGACATGGGACAACTCGTAGCGCGCAGCATCGAAGCGGCAGGTGGCGTAGCCAAAGAATTTAACACCATAGCGGTAGATGACGGTATCGCCATGGGTCACAGTGGCATGCTATACAGCTTACCATCGCGGGAAATCATTGCCGATTCAGTCGAATATATGGTGAACGCCCATTGTGCCGACGCTATTGTATGTATCTCCAACTGCGACAAAATCACTCCGGGTATGTTAATGGCAGCAATGCGCCTAAATATCCCAGTTATTTTTGTTTCGGGCGGACCAATGGAAGCAGGTAAAACGAAGCTTTCAGACCAAATAATCAAACTAGATTTGGTTGACGCCATGGTTGCAGGGGTTGATGACAATGTCAGTGATGATGAAAGCAATGAAGTAGAACGTTCCGCTTGCCCTACTTGTGGTTCATGTTCAGGCATGTTTACCGCTAATTCTATGAACTGCTTAACCGAAGCCCTTGGTTTATCTCTACCTGGTAATGGCTCAATGCTCGCTACTCACGCAGACCGTGAAGGATTGTTTAAGCAAGCGGGTAGTCAAATTGTTGAGCTTTGTCGTCGCTACTATCAACAAGACGATGACTCTGTGTTACCACGTAACATTGCTAATTTTAAAGCGTTTGAAAACGCTATGAGTCTTGATATCGCTATGGGCGGTTCAACCAATACTATTTTACATCTCATCGCTGCAGCTATTGAAGGAGAAGTGCCTTTTACTCTCGATGATATCGATCGTTTGTCGCGTAAAGTGCCACACCTGTGCAAGGTTGCACCGTCTACCCCGCTTTACCATATGGAGGATGTGCACCGTGCCGGTGGCGTGTTGGGTATCCTGAATGAATTGAATAAAGCCGGATTATTACATGGCGACAATATGCATGTTTTAGGTAAAACGATTGGAGAGGTGATTGCAGAATGGGACGTCACTAATCCAGCTAACGAACATGCGCTAACGTTTTACAGAGCGGGTCCAGCAGGTATACGCACCACGAAAGCCTTCAGCCAAGACTGTCGTTACCCTACAGCAGACATCGATCGAGAAAATGGTTGTATTCGCAGTCGTGAAAATGCATTTAGTGAAGAAGGTGGCTTAGCCGTATTGTTCGGCAATATTGCAGAGCAAGGTTGTATTGTAAAAACTGCTGGTGTAGATGAGTCAATTCATGTCTTTACGGGCCGAGCGCGTATATATGAAAGCCAAGATGATGCAGTAAAAGCCATATTAGCTGACGAAGTGGTCGCTGGTGATGTCGTTGTTATTCGTTACGAGGGTCCTAAAGGTGGTCCAGGTATGCAAGAAATGCTTTATCCAACCACGTATTTGAAAGCGAAAGGTTTAGGTAAGCAGTGTGCACTGATTACCGACGGTCGCTTTTCGGGTGGCACGTCAGGTTTGTCTATCGGACACTGTTCTCCTGAAGCCGCTAGTGGTGGTGGTATCGCTTTGGTTGAAGAAGGCGATAGCATGACGATTGACATACCTAATCGTAAGATTGGTGTCGATATCTCAGATAGCGAACTTGCCACGCGCCGCGAAAAAATGGAGCAAAGCGCCAAGCCTTGGAAACCCGCTACGCGTCAACGTAAGGTCTCTTTGGCTCTTAAAGCTTATGCGTTATTAGCAACCAGTGCCGATAAAGGCGCAGTGCGTAATGCTGCGATGTTGGAAGATTAAATGAGTCTGTCAGCAAGCGAATATTTGAAGCGCATTTTATTAGCGCCCGTTTATGACGTGGCGGTAAAAACGGATTTGGTCAAACTTGACAAACTATCTGCTAATTTGGGCAATGAAGTGTGGCTCAAGCGCGAAGACCAGCAAGTGGTTAAATCGTTTAAATTACGCGGTGCCTATAACAAACTTGCTAGTTTGTCTGATAAACAATTACAAGCCGGTGTGGTGGCTGCTTCGGCGGGCAACCACGCCCAAGGTGTGGCGTATTCCGCGAGGATGAAAAAAATTCAGGCTACTATCGTTATGCCTGAGACCACCCCCGATATTAAAGTGGATGCGGTGCGCAGCTTTGGCGGTGAATACGCCAACGTTATATTGTTTGGTACCAGTTTTGATCAGGCTAAGGACGAAGCCTTGCGTCTAGCGAAAGTCCATGGTTATACCATGGTTGCTCCCTTTGACGATGAGGACGTTATCGTTGGGCAAGGTACGATTGGTCGAGAATTACTCGAGCAAAACCCCGATATCGATACCTTGTTTATCGCCGTTGGCGGTGGTGGTTTAGCTGCGGGCATTAGTGTTTTCCTTAAGCAGTTAAAACCTGACTTAAAAATTATTGCTATCGAATCTGACGAGTCGGCTTGTTTGCAAGCGGCGTTAGAAGCAGGCGAACCAGTACCCTTGGCCTCTGTTGGCATATTCGCCGATGGCGTTGCGGTGAAAACGATTGGTACCGAGCCCTTTCGTTTATTGCAAGAATATGTCGACGAAGTGATCACGGTTAATACTGATGAAATCTGTGCGGCGATTAAAGATATTTTTGATGATACCCGTGTAATAGCTGAGCCTGCTGGTGCGCTTTCAATAGCCGGTATGCATAAATATCTGCAGCAGAACCCCATGCAAGGGCATACGTTTGGCGGTATTTTGTGTGGCGCCAATATTAACTTTCATACCTTGCGTTATGTGTCAGAGCGCTGTGAATTAAGTGAACAAAAAGAAGCGGTGTTTGCGGTGAAAATTCCGGAACATGCTGGTGCCTTTAAGCAATTCTGTGAGTTGCTCGGTGGACGTATAATTACCGAGTTCAACTACCGTTTTGCCACAGATCGTGAAGCACATATCTTTGTAGGTGTAAAATTACGTGGTGGCAGAGCTGAATTTAAACAGCTTACTGAAACGCTCGCAGCTCATGACTACCAGTGTTTTGATCTGAGTGAAAACGAAACGGCTAAGTTACATGTTCGTTATATGGTGGGCGGCCGCCCAGCTAATCTGCAAAATGAACATATATTTTCTTTTGAATTTCCGGAATATCCCGGGGCTTTGATGAAGTTTTTAAATACCTTGGGCGAAACGTGGAATATCACATTGTTTCATTACCGTAATCACGGTGCTGCCGCAGGCTTAGTATTATGTGGTTTCGAAATTCCTCCAGAGCAACGCGATAACTTTAATCAACATCTCGATGCTTTAGATTATCAATACACTGAGCAAACCGTGAACCCTGCCTATAAGTTTTTCTTGTCGGATGTAAATGGCACTTCGACTAAATAGTAAACCTTAAAAAGGATGTGATGGGTTGATAAAACCCACACATCTTTTTATCAATTATTCTGCCAAATAAGATTTTTATCCAACCTAACTGCTAAATTTGCTGCAAACGCTGAGCGATTTCAGGAGAAATCAAGTTCTCTACTGTGGCCAATAATGCTTCACTCGTTTCAGAGTGCTCTAACTGACCTTCATTGGATGCATTAATTAAGGCATTGTCTTTAAGCGCATGAATAAAGGTTGATAATACGTTCTTATCAAAAAACTCTGGTGAATTTATACCATGTAGCGCGGCTAAGCGTTCTGCAAATTCGCGACTTTGTTTCTCTAAACGACCGCGGCTAATGGTTTGCTCTTTTTTCAGGATCGTTAGCACGGCTGCATAGCGTTGCAATGTTTCTTGAATACTGCGATTAAGTAACCAAAACGAATAAAATGCCTTGCTGGTAGCAGCTGGTGGCAAAATTTCATTTTCCGCGGATTTTAACAGACCTGTTTCAAGCATGGCGCTTATTATGTGGTCAGTATATTCCATTGCTTTTTCGTGATTCATATAGATAAACAATTCACGTTGCAAAAGCGGATAGAGCTGTCCAACCAACGCAATGACTTTATCTTTAGCTAAGCCTTTATGAGCAAATACGATGGCACTGATTAAACCCGGGATGGCGAACAGATGAAGAATATTATTGCGATAATAGGTTAACGCTACCGCATTCTTACGTTTAAGCGAAATAATGGTGCCAAACGTATCTTGGGATACTTCAAGTTTATTGAGTTTTAATGTACTTTCGAGTAGCGCTTTGCCATTACTTTGTGGCGCGCTAGATAATTCACTATAAGGGGCGAGTTTCAGTAAAGCTAAATAATCATCAATCGCTCGCTCCAACTCATCTTGTGCCATGGCGTGTTTCTTTGCTGATAATAAACACATCGCGCACAATGACATTCCACTGACTGCGGCAGCTTGGTTGATACGACCCATGACATCGTTTGCTAACGTATTTACGACAGGGGTTAACCAACGAGGCTTTTTGTCTGTTTCTGCGCTTTGAGCGTCACGCCAATCAGGCTGTTGGCTATCAAGGAAGTTCGTTAAATTAATTGGGTCGCCAAAGTTTAGGAAACCATTACCATAATTCTTGAGCTTACGAACCGCAGAAAAAACCTGGAAAAACGATTCCTTCTTCTTGTCTGTGCCTTTTAGTTCTTTTAAATAGCTTGAGACTTCCATGACGTGCTCATAACCTATATAAACAGGTACTATGCTCACAGGCCTGTTAATCCCTTTAACAAGGGCTTGAAGTGTCATAGCAAGCATGCCTGTTTTGGGGGGCAGTAAACGTCCTGTACGACTTCGGCCGCCTTCAGGGTAGTATTTTACCGAGTAACCTTTGTTAAATAACAACTCCAAATATTCTCTGAATACAGCGGTGTATAGTTTATTTCCGGCAAAACTACGGCGTAGAAAAAAGGCACCACATTTTCGTAAAATGCCGCCTATGGGCCAGAAATTTAGATTTATTCCTGCTGCAATATGAGGGGTCACTAATCCTTCGTGATAAATAACGTAGGTTAACAGTAAGTAATCCATATGGCTGCGATGACAAGGCACATAGATAATTTCGTGGCCACTTTGGGCAAGAGCTCTTACCTTGTCGGCATGTTTTACTTCTATACCGTTATATACTTTGTTCCAGATTTTAGTTAACAAGCGGTCGCCGATCCTAACGATGCCCTCGCGATAATCGGCGGCAATTTCGTCAACGTATTTTTTAGCTTTTGCTTGAATCTGATGATTAGATTTCTTTTTAGTGCGCGCTTCATCTTCCACCGCTTGGCGAACTGAGTCGGCACCTAGAACTGAGTTATAAAGTGCTTGGCGTTCTAGCAGCGTTGGGCCAATCAAATTTTGACGGCGGCGGTGAAAATGCGTACCAGCTAATCGAATGAGCTTATGGGCTATTTCCTCGTCACTGCCTTTTAAATCAGCCATGGTGCGAGAAGACACAGCTTTGCTGTAGCATACGAAATTATCACGCCCTAAAAATAAAACGATAAAAAATTTACGCAGCCAACTTGGGGAGACTTGGTGAGCGATAACGTCTGACCAACCTGATAGTTTGCGGCCCGGTGCCCTGCCCCAAAATATTGAAACGGGGACTATTTGTAAATCAAGTTCGGGGTGTTCTCGATGAATTTGAAATAGTCGAGTCACATCATCAGCGATATTGGTGATTTTCACTTTGCGGGTCAAAACCGAGCGTGGTTGTTGCAAATACAAACAGGCGGGTAATTCTTGACCGCCAATACTCACTGTATCGGTAGGTTTGGGCAAACCAAGTTCATTCGTCGACATTTTTAAGGCAAATTGGTCGGTGACTGAATGTGTGCGTAACAAATAGACAATAGGTTTAGCTGTATCGATCCCAAGTTCGGTCTGTATATCTGTGGGGATGCTGTTGACCTTAACAAGCCATTTAAGCGGAACAGATATAATTGTTAGCAGCAGTGTATGCAGCCATGCCATAGAGTGGTACCTAAATAGTGAAAGACCTCAATAGGATACCACGTTATTCAGCTTTTCCACCCCGTAGGATCAGTTTACAGGTCAGAGGTCTTGTATAAATTCCGGTTAATCGATTGCATACAATAAATATTTGAGATTTAGCAACGACTGTATATACTCACAGTTAAACTGTATGAAACAACAGGCTGTGTATGCGTCCACTAACTCTTAGGCAAGAAGAAGTCTTGCAATTGATTAAAACCACCATGATCGATACCGGCATGCCGCCTACACGTGCGGAAATTGCGAGGCATCTTGGTTTTAAGTCTGCTAATGCCGCTGAAGAACATTTAAAAGCTTTAGCACGAAAGGGGGCGATTCAAATATTACCGGGGACTTCTAGGGGTATTAGGCTTACTGAGCCATTAGAAGATCAATTAGAAGAGCAAGGCTTACCCCTCATTGGGCGAGTAGCCGCTGGCGAACCGATTTTGGCTCAAGAGCATGTTGAAATGCACTATAAAGTTGATCCGAATTTATTCAAACCTAGTGCTGATTTTTTACTCCGTGTTAGTGGTATGAGCATGAAGGATATTGGTATTTTGGATGGCGATTTACTTGCTGTGCATAAAACTACTGATGTTCACAACGGCCAAGTAGTCGTCGCTCGTGTTGATGAAGATGTCACCGTTAAGCGTATTGAGCGCAAAGGGCGTCAAGTGATCTTGCATGCTGAAAACGAAGAATTTCAACCCATTAAAGTTGATTTAGCGACTCAACCTTTCAATATCGAAGGCATCGCCGTAGGCGTGATACGTAATTCAGATTGGATGTAAGCAGTAAGCAGTAAGCAGGTAAAGAGTTTACGCTGAATTATACTGATAAATAGGTAGTACGTTTGGGGTTTCGCAATGATGCCCCAATGCATTTTTACATGATCGTTTCCTCCCGCATTTATACTCTCTAACTCGCCTTTTCTACGTTGTCATTGCGATATAATTTGTTACTGAAATGTAAACGTAACATACTGATCGACTGATTAAATTTTACCCAGTTGAATATAAATTAAACAAAATAACTGGACTCCTCCCCCTGTTTTGAGTAATGCTTGTTACATCCTTAACAAGTTAGTAACATTTTTTAACTTGTATTGAATCTTATAATAATAAATGAAGACGTAAATTTTGCTGGCTATCGCCATTATTTCAAACGTTTGACAAGCAGGGGGTCGAGTGAAGAAAATTTCGTTGAGTGTGATGGCAATGCTAAGCGCGTTTCAAAGCGGTACTGTTTTCGCAGAGTCCGTAGCTGACTTAGATCAATATCAACTGAATATGCGCAAGGGTGTCACAGATATCAGCGCAGATGTATATGACTTGCATATGTTGATGTTTATTATCTGTGTGGTTATCGCCGTTGGTGTTTTTGGCGCGATGTTTTATTCCATTTTATTTCATCGTAAGTCCAGAGGTGCAAAACCAGCTAACTTTCACGAAAGTGTAAAAGTAGAAATCGCTTGGACCGTTATCCCTTTTGTTATTTTAATTGTTATGGCGGTTCCTGCAGCGAAAACGCTAATCGCTATGGAAGATGCCAGTGAGCCTGATGTCACTGTGCTAGTGACGGGATCGCAATGGAAGTGGCATTACAAATACATGGATAACGACGTTGAGTTCTATTCTCGCTTAGCTACCCAAGCCGATGAGATATCTGGCAAGTTAGATAAAGGTGTTAACTACCTTCTAGAAGTCGATCAGCCTCTGGTTATACCAACAGATAAGCGAGTTCGTTTTTTAATTACCTCAGACGACGTTATCCATTCTTGGTGGGTACCTGACTTTGCTATCAAGCAAGACGCAAACCCGGGTTTTATTAATGATGCTTGGGCGAAAGTAAACGAGCCAGGTATCTATCGCGGTCAATGTGCTGAATTATGCGGCAAAGACCATGGTTTTATGCCTGTAGTGGTCATTGCTAAAGAACCCGCAGAATATGATAAATGGATAGGTGAAAGACAAGCTATTCAAGAGAAAGCCAAGGCGGAAGAGCAAAGATTACTCGCCATGAACATGAGTAAAGATGAACTGATGAGTAACGGTCAGAAAATTTACACTGCTAATTGTGCTGCGTGCCATATGCCAAATGGCGAAGGGTTACCAGGCGTATTCCCAGCGTTAAAAGGCAGTAATATTGCGTTGAATGATATGGCAGCTCATATCGACATTGTATTAAACGGTAAATCTGGTACAGCCATGGCAGCCTTTGCTAAACAGCTAAGTATGTCTGAGCTGGCAGCAGTGATTACCTTTGAGCGAAACGCTTGGGGTAATGACACTGACGAGTTGGTACAGGCTAAAGATATTAATGCTGCTCTGAACGGGCAATAGGGGGACGATCATGAGCACAGTTACTGAAACGCTTCATCACGACGACGACCATCACGAACATCATGCGCCACCTTCAGGGATAAAGCGCTGGTTATACACGACCAATCATAAAGATATTGGTACGTTATATCTGTGGTTTGCCTTCATCATGTTTTTAACCGGTGGCGCCATGGCGATGGTTATTCGCGCCGAGTTATTTCAACCGGGTTTGCAAATAGTCGAGCCGCACTTTTTCAACCAAATGACCACCGTGCATGGCTTGATTATGGTTTTTGGTGCGGTTATGCCGGCTTTTACAGGGTTAGCTAATTGGCTTGTGCCCATGATGATTGGTGCGCCTGATATGGCTTTACCGCGCATGAATAACTGGAGTTTCTGGATCCTGCCATTTGCTTTTTTAATCCTCTTGTCTTCGTTGTTTATGGATGGCGGAGGTCCTGCATTTGGTTGGACTTTCTACGCGCCTTTGTCCACTACCTATAGTGGTGACAGTACAGCTCTATTTGTATTTTCGGTACATATTATGGGTATCTCGTCCATTATGGGGGCGATTAACGTCATCGTTACCATATTTAATATGCGGGCCCCCGGTATGACGTGGATGAAAATGCCACTTTTTGTATGGACGTGGCTAATTACAGCTTTTTTATTAATCGCGGTCATGCCTGTTTTAGCTGGAGCGGTAACCATGGTGCTGACAGATAAGTTTTTTGGGACCAGTTTCTTCGATGCCGCAGGTGGTGGTGATCCGGTCATGTTCCAGCATATTTTCTGGTTCTTCGGTCATCCCGAGGTGTACATCATGATCTTACCGGCCTTTGGTATTATTTCGCAGATCGTACCGACATTTTCTCGAAAGCGGCTATTTGGTTATTCCTCCATGGTTTATGCGACCGCATCAATCGCCTTATTGTCATTTATCGTTTGGGCGCACCATATGTTTACCACAGGTATGCCGGTATTTGCCGAAATGTTCTTTATGTTGGCCACCATGTTGATTTCGGTGCCAACAGGGGTAAAAGTCTTCAATTGGGTGGCAACGATGTGGCGTGGTTCGCTGAGCTTTGAAGTGCCTATGTTGTTCGCGCTGGCGTTTATCGTGCTGTTCACTATTGGTGGTTTGTCGGGCCTGATGTTGGCAATTACCCCAGTAGATTTCCAATATCATGACACCTATTTTGTAGTTGCGCATTTCCACTATGTGCTAGTAACTGGCGCTATATTTTCGATTATGGCCGCGGTTTATTATTGGCTGCCTAAATGGACTGGAAAGATGTTTGATATACCCTTGGCTAAATGGCACTTTTGGTGCTCATTAGTGTCGGTCAATGTGTTGTTCTTCCCTATGCACTTCGTCGGTTTAGCCGGTATGCCAAGACGGATCCCTGATTACGCGTTGCAATTTGCAGATTTTAATAAATGGATAAGCTTAGGCGGATTTGCATTCGGTCTATCGCAATTAATTTTCTTGGTTATCATTATTAAAGCTTGCCGTAAGCAAGGTGAACCTGTGAGCGACCAAGTTTGGGAAGGAGCTGAAGGCCTAGAATGGGAAATACCTTCACCAGCCCCTTATCATACGTTCGAAACGCCGCCCGTTATTAAGTAAGCGGTAAAGGAGAATTTTATGTTGCTAAGTGAAGTGAGGTTTTCAAAAAAAAGACTGCTTAAACGTTTTGTAGCATTAGCCATAGGTTTTATAGCATTTGGTTTTTGTAATAGTCTACAAAACGATGCATATATGCCGCTCGATGACTCAGCGTATTTTGCCCTACAAAGCAAAATGCATAATGCAGAAATTGCACAACAAGGATTAGTGCAGTCTTATTCAGGTATGTTCTGGCAATCCTTATGACAGACAAAAGGCAACAACCTCAAGCGCCTGACGCCGCCAACAATAGTCCCCCGTCTAGCAATGCGAAGATGGTGGGTAAGTTATTGGTGGTCGTGCTGGGGATGTTTGGTTTTGGTTTTGCGTTAGTTCCACTTTATGACGTGTTTTGTGATTTGACCGGATTAAACGGAAAGACTGCAAATTCCGCCGCTATTTATGAAGTGATGGAGATTGACGAGTCACGAACCATCACTGTGGATTTTATCACTCGCGTCAACTCAGGTATGGCGTGGAAATTTGAAGCACAAACACGGCAAGTGAAAGTGCATCCTGGTCAAATGAACGAGGTGAATTTCACGGTAAAAAATCCAACAAAACACGTCGTCATTGGCCAAGCGGTGCCATCGGTTTCACCTGGTATGGCAGCGTTATTTCTCAATAAAACAGAGTGTTTTTGTTTTGAGCAGCAAGTTTTGCAAGCAGGTGAGTCAGCGGTCATGCCTATGCGGTTTTATGTAGACCCTCAATTACCACAAGACATTACCTATTTTACGTTGCAGTACACTCTATACGACGTCACATCGACGGCAGGTGATCTTGCAATGAATAGCGGTGAACAGGAGAACGAATAATGGCTCAGCCAGATTATGAAAAATACTATGTACCAGCTAGTAGTCCATGGCCAATTGTGGGGGCTGTGGCACTATTTCTGATTGCCGTAGGAGCCGGAAACTTTGTTATTGAACACACAAAAGGAACGTCTGGGTATGGTGGATATGTATTATTAGCTGGCTTTGCAACGTTGATTTTTATGTTGTTTGGCTGGTTCAGGAATCAAATCCATGAGTCCATGACGGGTTTATACAGCGCACAATTGGGCCGTTCATATCGACAAGGTATGGCTTGGTTTATTTTTTCAGAAGTGATGTTCTTCGGTGCTTTTTTTGGCGCTCTATTTTATGCACGAATGATAGCTATTCCTTGGCTGGGTGGCTCATCTAATAATGATGCAACCAATGAAGTACTTTGGCCGGCTTTTCAGGCTATGTGGCCTTTAATAGAAACGCCTGGTGGAACTAAAACCGAGGCTATGGGTTGGTATGGTTTACCTCTTATCAATACAGTCATTCTGTTAATCTCTTCTGTGACATGCCATTTTGCACATGTGGCTTTAGAAGAAAATAAACGTGGTCGGTTAAAATTGATGCTGGGCCTCACCGTGTTGTTAGGCGCGATATTCATGACTTTACAAGTGGAAGAGTATATCCATGCGTATCAAGAAATGGGATTAACGTTGCAGTCTGGCGTTTATGGCAATACCTTCTTTTTGCTTACTGGCTTTCATGGATTGCATGTAACCCTAGGCGCGATTATTTTATTCATTATGTTGTTGCGAATATTTAAGGGGCATTTTACCCCGGAACATCACTTCGCCTTTCAAGCCGCTAGTTGGTATTGGCATTTTGTCGATGTGGTTTGGGTGATGTTGTTCTTTTTCGTCTATATTTTATAACCGGGCTGGGTATCCCATTGGCCTACTCTTTAGGTCAATGGGAAAATTAGGTCAATGGGAAAAATAGATATTGAATAGGGTTTAGAACGGTCGATGGTTCGGTTCGATAAGCCCTGTTGCAATGGCGATGAGAAGCAAGACGACAATCGCTACCGACGTTAGAACGCGTCGCCCAATGTACTTGCTCATATTGGGTTGTGTCGGTTCGTCTTTAAGCATTATCACCATGGCTTTAAACAAATTAAAGATCATAACAATAAGTAGTATTCCGATGATTATCTTTATTAGCACTTTTCTTCTCCCTCTCGCTGACGTTTCTATTGTTGATTAAGCATGCTTAAGTATATTAAGCGTTTACCTATAGTTTCTACCCTAGTGACTTTATGTGCTGTTGTCATTATGTTTGGCTTAGCAAACTGGCAACTACAAAGAGGGCTAGACAAAACCCAGCGAATTGAAAGTATGGCAACTGCATCAGCACGGGAGTCACTCTCCTTAGAACAAGTCAGAACATATAAGGGAGATATTCAAGACTTACCTATCACTATTAACGCGACGCTTAATCCTGAGCAGATCTTGCTACTTGATAACCGCATACATCAAGGACGGCCAGGTTTTGAGGTATACGCCGTGGCGAAAAGTGATGGGCATAATGTATTAGTTAATTTTGGATGGATAACAGGTAAGCAGATGCGCTCGGATTTGCCTACTGTGACATTACCTGATTTATTGGCAGGCGAGCGCGGGCGCGTCGTTCTGCCAAGTAATAACCCACTTATTACCGAAACGGCGTCATTAGCAGTGACCTGGCCTAAGGTAATACAACAAATAGACATCCACTTTGTTGAACAGATGCTCCAGATAGAGCTTGTTCCCTTTGTCATTGTGCTGACAGTCAACGACAACCCACAATTTGTGCGTAAATGGCAGCCAGTCGTCATGCCACCAGAAAAGCACTATGCCTATGCCGTTCAGTGGCTCGGCTTAGGTGTGGCCGCATTTTTAGTTTATTTTTTTGCACTTCGCAATCGACTTAATAAGGTATCCAACGATGAACACCAGTAATAAACGCATGATAATTACCCTTGCCGTTGTTTTTATTTTACCGGTGGCATTGGCCAAGCTTGCCTTAGATAACAATTGGTTTAATAAAGCATCAACAAATAAGGGACAACTGCTTACCCCGACACTAGATATGACCGCCTTACAGGACCAAACCACCGAGCCTAAATGGCAATTGTTATATGTGCTACCTACTAAATGCGGCGCTGAGTGTAAAAATGCCTTATACAGTGTTGAGCAAGTATGGACAGCACTGGGTAAGGAGCACGATAGGGTTCGTGCAACAGTTGTCATTACTCCTGAGAGTGATGCCTTGGCGATGCAGATAATAGAACAGCAGAATTCAGTTAAGTTGTTAAAAACTAACACGGAAAATGTTAATAATGTGTTTAAAGGTGAGCCGACAAATGCTATTTTCATAGCAGATACTTTGAATAACGTCATCTTGCGTTATCCACTTCAGGTAGAGCAGCAGCAAGCGATCTTACATAGTCGCGACATATTATCTGATTTACGAAAGCTGCTGAAATTATCGCGTATAGGCTAGAGGGAAATACATGAGGAAGTTGGTATTGGCGGGGCTTATCCTCGCTGTAACTGTGATTGTGTTAGGTGCATATACGCGGTTAACCGATGCAGGGCTAGGATGTCCAGATTGGCCGGGGTGTTATGGCCATTATAAGGTTCCTGCTGCACAAGAGCAGATCAACGCTGCAGAGCTCGCATTCCCTGAACGACCATTAGAGCCGCAAAAAGCATGGAACGAGATGATCCATCGCTATTTTGCTAGTGCTCTGGGTTTATTGATTGTTGTTATTTTTATCATCAGTATTGCTAAAAGAGCCTATCACCGACCTATTAAATTACCGCTATTTCTCCTGTGCTTAGTGATTTTTCAGGGCATGTTGGGTATGTGGACTGTTACCCTAAATTTATTACCCATAGTGGTGCTTGGCCATTTGCTTGGAGGTTTTGCGGTTCTATCGTCGCTATTTTTATTGTATTTGCGCTTAGTGCCTTATCGAATTCCAGGAGGCGACCACCAGACCCGTAAGCTCGCAAAGTATGCTTTATTGGGTATCGGTATTTTGCTTGGGCAGATCGCGTTAGGAGGTTGGACATCTGCTAATTATGCGGCTCTTGCGTGTACCGAATTACCTATTTGTGAAAGTAATTGGTACGAGCGATTAGATTTTATTGGCGCGTTTAGCCTACCTGAGGCAGTTAACTATGAGTATGGCGTACATAATTATGCTCAACGTATGACGATGCACATAGTGCATCGAGCGGGTGCGTTGCTCACCTTTATTTATCTTTGCTGGCTCGCGACGCGCATATATGCAGTGGCCAGCTCTAGCTTTTTGAAAAAAATTGCAGCCGCATTAGTCGTCGTGTTGGGTATTCAAGTGATATTAGGGGTCAGCAATGTGGTATTTAGTTTGCCTGTCGCCGTCGCCGTATTGCACAACGCAGTTGCTGCGGCATTGTTGCAAGTACTGGTTTTGCTTAGCTACACCCTTTATCGAAAAACATAGGAGAGACCAATGAGTAAATCAGTTGGTATTACAGCTCATAGCATTACTGCGAAAATTACCGCAGATTGGCGTGATTATTATGAAATGACCAAGCCCAAAGTAGTGTTGTTATTATTACTAACGGCTTTAGTAGGTATGTGTTTGGCAAGCGAAAATTGGATAAGCTGGAAAATCCTTATCGCAGGTCTAACAGGTATTGGATTTCTTTCCTCTGCCGCTGCGGTTATTAACCATGTAGTCGATCGAAAAATCGATGCGCAAATGGCTCGAACGTCAAATCGGCCTTTGCCAAAAGGTAAGGTTTCTCCTCAAAGGGCAATAATATTTGCGGGGCTGCTAACTGTTGTTGGTTACATAATTCTAGAGTTATGGGTTAATCGTCTAACAGCATTACTTACGTTGGCAAGTTTGGTTGGTTACGCCTTCGTTTATACTATGTATTTAAAGCGTGCTACCCCACAAAACATCGTTATTGGTGGGTTGGCTGGCGCTGCACCACCTTTATTGGGCTGGACAGCTGTGACAAATGATATTCATGCACACGCTTTGTTATTAGTGTTAATTGTTTTTATTTGGACCCCACCTCATTTCTGGGCGTTGGCTATTCATCGCGAGAAAGACTACGCTCGGGCGAAAATTCCTATGTTACCTGTAACGCATGGTATCGAGTTCACCAAAACTTCAATTTTGTTATATACAGTATTACTGACCCTTATCTGTCTATTACCTTATCTCATCGGTATGACAGGCGTCATATATTTGCTTGGCTCTAGCGCATTAAATGCTGGCTTCTTGTATTATGCGTGGAAACTGAAATTCGCCAGTGATGACAATACTGCTATGCAAACGTTTAAGTTTTCAATTATTCATTTGATGGTTTTGTTTGTGGTTTTACTGGTTGACCATTATATGAGATTTACTCTTTGAATAAATTAAGTTTAGGATTAGTTGCCGTATTAGCATTGGCAGTAGGGGTTGTAATTGCGATAAATATTGCGCCACCACAGAGTGAAAAAACTGAATATATTAAGCTGTATCCTCAGGCGCGGGCCCTACCAAAATTTTCGCTAATCGATAGTAATGGTCAAGTATTGACCCATAAAAATTTCCAGCAACAGTGGACGTTGATTTTTGTTGGATACACTTTTTGTCCTGATATATGTCCAACTACACTGGCCGATTTAAGCAGTATTTATCCTCAGCTGCAAAAAATTGATGGTCAATACCCCATTAAAGTTGCATTTATTTCTGTTGATCCGGCTCGTGATACCACTGAAAGGTTAGCCGAATATATAGATTTTTTTGAGCCTGAATTTATAGCTGCTACTGGAGAACATGCCGATATTTTCCCGTTTGTTCGAGCCATGGGCATGATGTATTCCATTTCACAAAGTACTGATGATCCAAATTATTTGGTCGATCATAGTGCGTCGATAGTGTTGATAAATCCGCAAGGGAATGTGATTGGGCGCTTTAAGCCTGAATTTGCGCCAGGGAAAGTCGCCGTCAGTGATAGCGAGCGCATTTTGCATGACATGTCGATTTTGGCCACAGAGCAACCCTAATGCCTGCTTTACGCAAAGCAAACGCGGTTGATACAAAAGATGCCGTGGCGTTAGTTATGTCTTCCGCTCCCCTAGCACTAAATAGACTATTTAACCAGCGAACAGAAGACCGTGATTACCTCGCTATAACTTATCTGTTAAAGGCATTTTCTGAGCAAGCGGGTCAATTTGGCTATGGTAACCACTGCGTTATTGAAATTGATAATAAAGTCGCGGCGATAGGTTGCGGTTGGCAATTTGATATGGGCGAGGCTTATGTGCAAGCAACGCTTGGAAGCATGACTAGCTACTACCACGGTACAGACGTACTCGAGGTTTTACATCGATGTCAGGCTTTGCAACAACTATTTGCACGCCCTGGAGTTGATGAAATGTGTGTGGGCCACATAGGCGTGGCTGACAAATTTAAACGCCAAGGGTTATGCAGCCAATTATTAGCGCATTTCGAATCTCTGGCAAAAGCTAGCAACAAGCAAGCGCTGACTTTAGATGTGAAACAAGACAACCTTGCAGCGGTACAATGTTACCAACGTTTTGGTTTTAACATCATTCGCACCACCGAAGATATAAGCCCAATGTCACTTGGTATTTATGTGCATATGCGCAAAATGCTATAGCATGCCAGTTAATGCCGTGCCACCCGCAATTCGAACTGACCAACCTCAGTAAATTCCAATATTTAGCAAAAACTCAGTCTAACCATTTACCATCTTCTGTTGGAACAAACCATGGTTTAGAGTACCAATAATAACGTGATGGCTGTCGTTTACTTGGCGCTGTACAGTTAATTCTTGAACGGCCAAATGGCAACTGTTGGGTAAATGCCACAGAAATACGCTCGTCTTCACGCGTTATGGCTTGAGAATTACCTTGAAAGTAACAGCTCAATTGACTGTTATTAATATCGTCACTTTGTATGCTAAATTGAAATACAAATGGCGCTGGTGAGACTAATGGTGTTGCTGGTGAAACATTAGTTACAGGCATTGCTAGGCTCGCCATTTTGACTTTTAGTCGGTCTAGGTTGGCGTAAATGCCCGCTGCTGGAAACCGTGATAAAGCTGAAAAGTCACTATAACTGGCGATGGCACCAGAAGATTGCGCAAAACCCACGTAGCCAAGTTCCGTTAAACGTGCTTGTAAAGCTGGTGAGAATTCACCATAAGGATAAGCAAAAAATTTATCCTTAACATTTAAGTTATCCTCAAGTAACGACTCAGCCTGCTCTATATCAGCAATGCGACGGGATAACCAAGCATCATCACTTTCATCAGGTAAGCGGTTTAATAAATGCTCATGGCGTAAATTGTGGTTAGCAAAGCTTGCTCCATGCTCAGCCATATTGCGCATATCGTCCCAACTTAAATGATAATCAACTTTGTTGACTAAATCTGGGTTGATAAATACGGTATAGGGGAGATTCAGTTTGGCCATTATAGGATGGCCATTCTGATAAATATTCTTAAAGCCATCATCAAACGTGATCGCGAGCGCGTTGTCTGGCAATGTTTGTTTATTTTGAAGCGCAACAACGATGTCTTTTAAAGGCAAAACATTGTAATGCTCGGCTAAATAATTCATATGTTGCGTAAACGTTTCCGGCGTTACACTCGTTGAAGCCGGTGTGGTATCGCTGACGTGATGATAGAGTAAAATAACGGCGTTGTCAGCGGCATGCACCTTACTACTTGAGACGAAAATACAGGTGCAAACTAATATACAAAAAATGATACGATCCATAGAGTTACCTTCAAATAGGTTGAAATTCAACTGGCACCGCGTAACGCTTATAAACGTTGCATAGTACCTAAGAGCATAAGTGTAACACTGAATTATCTCAGCATTATGTGTGCTGGTTCCGCTTTAATACGTTTTTATTATTCTTAATTTTTGGTAGATAGCGACTTGGCTCAATCACACGTTCTAACGCATCAGCGATTTTGGCATCGAGCCTCTCATCAGCAGCTAATTTTGCTGGCATTGCCGATGATCCTAAGCAATATAACGACTCCATTGATCGGCATGGTTGATACCGCAGTGCTGGGCCACATGGGGAGTAGTCAATATCTAGCTGGTGCAGCGATAGCGTCACTTATTTTGACTCAAACCTACTGGTTATGCGGCTTTATTCGTATGTCGAGCACAGGCCTTAGTGCACAAGCTAAGGGTGAGCAGGACGGTGAAGCGAAAAGTCGCGTGTTTTGGCAGAGCTGCAGTGTGGCGCTAATTATCGGCTTAGTTATATGGGCAGTGCAAAAACCTTTGCTGGCTTTGGGTATTCACTTTGCCCAGCCAGAAACACAACTGTTAGAAGTGATTCAACAATATTTTAGTGTACGCATAGCGGGTGCTCCTGCTGCCTTAGTGAATCTTGCGATAATTGGCTGGTTAATTGGTCAGCAAAAGACTAAGCAAGTGCTTTATATTCAAGTTTTTGCGAATTTACTTAATGCCGGATTGAGTATATTGCTGGTCTTTGTGTTTGACCAAGGAGTGAAAGGGGTTGCATTGGCGAGTGTTGCCGCTGAATACAGTATTTTACTTCTGGGCATGTGGGTGGCGTTTAAAGGTATGGGATTACTCACGCCTCACCTGGCACTGTGGCGGTGGTCTTCGCTTGCGCAGTTGATGAGCCTCAATGGCTACAGCTTTGTACGTAATCTGGCATTACAACTGTGCTTAGCTTTTGTGATTTTTCAGGGGGCTAGATTTGGCCCGTTAACGGCTGCCAGTAATGCGATAATTATGCAGTTTTTTGCCTTAATTGCGTTAGGTTTAGACGGCATCGCCTATGCGGTTGAAGCATTGGCGGGTGAAGCAAAAGGTAAGAAAGATGCACAAGAAATAAAGCGAGTCGTGCTTCGAGGTTTACTATGGTCTGGTGTGGTCGCGACGGTGTATAGCTTAAGCTTTTTGCTTTTTGGTCGACAAATAATTGCTATTTTAACGGATTTACCTGAGCTGAGAACCTTCACTGAGCGGTACTTATTTATCATTTGGCTACTGCCTATTGTTAGCCATTGGTGTTTCTTGCTTGATGGGATTTTTGTGGGATTAACGCGAGCCAAAGCGATGCAAAATAGTATGCTACTGAGTGCCGTGTGTTTCTTCTTTCCCAGTTGGTGGTTACTGCAAGATTTTCAGAATTACGCATTATGGATTGCGTTGTTGCTGCTTATGCTAGGGCGGGGCCTTAGTCTTGGTGGGTATTTCGCTTATCTTTACCGCGCTCAGCGTTTGCTAAACTAAAAGCACTTTGCATCCGGTAAGCAAGAATGCCAACGTAGCCATAAAGGGCATAAACACAGCCAATAACGAGCGCGAGCAATCCGGGAATTTGTAACCAAACCCAGCTGTTGGCTCCGAGTAAAACCAATACTACTCCAACACAAAAAAAACCAAGGCCGTATTTAAAACGACCCCAGCTTTTGTGAGGATCAGCCGCTAATCGAGAGAGCGGCTTTTTTTGCATTGCGTGAGTCTATTAACTAGTAGTACGAGTGCTCACCGGCTTCATGCTCGGTGGCGTCTTTTACTGCAGTCAGTTCGCCAGAAAATTGAGCAAGCATTTGTTTTTCAATGCCATCTTTTAACGTAACATCAACCATCGAGCAACCGTTACAGCCGCCACCAAACTGCAATATGGCTTCGCCTTTATCAGTAATTTCCACCAACATCACTTTACCGCCATGGCTGGCTAGTTGTGGGTTGATCTCTGCTTCAATCATATACTGTATGCGCTCTTCAAGCGGCGCGTCGTCATCGACCTTACGGGCTTTGGCATTCGGGGCTTTTAACGTTAACTGAGAGCCCATTTGGTCTGTCACGAAATCAATTTCGGCTTCGCTTAAAAACGGTGCACTTTCCGCATCAACGACTGCATCGAAGCCATTAAATTCAAGGGTAATATCCGTTGATTCAACTGCATCAGGGGGGCAATAAGACACACCACATTCCGCACTTGGCGTACCAGGATTAACAACAAACACCCGAATATTACTGTCAGGCTCTTGTTTTTCAAGCAATTTACAAAAATGCGCTTGGGCTGTATCTGAGATAGAAATCATAAAAAAGGTCCTGTTGTAGAAACATATAAATATTATATCAAAATTACTTGACTAAAACACTCAAGTAATAAGGTTTGCTTATGTTAATTTCAGCTTAAATATGCGAACCTTTTAAGCT
Organism: Paraglaciecola sp. 20A4; assembly: GCF_011378905.1. Lineage (GTDB taxonomy): Bacteria > Pseudomonadota > Gammaproteobacteria > Enterobacterales > Alteromonadaceae > Paraglaciecola. Next base: position 135,488 of record NZ_WTPY01000002.1, read on the forward strand.
TATTTTACGGTAATAAAAGGTATAGCAATATGAAATGCGGTTGGTTTTTGGGATTTGTTAGTCTAATTATGTTTTCGTTTACGGCCCAAGCCCTAATCGACAGCGACTATTTACCCAATAATACGCAATTTCGTGATGATATTCCTAGCCCGTCTCAAGTTATCGGTGCGCCAGTCGGAGAATGGCATGTCCGCCATGATCAGCTAGTTGAATACATGCGTATTCTGGCTGCTAAGTCCGACCGGGTTAGTATATTAGAAACAGGCCGTTCACATGAAAATCGGCCTCTTTTATTACTGACCTTTACCTCCGCGAAAAACCAACAAAATTTAGAATCTATTCGTGAACATCACGTGTCATCATTTGGTCAAAAAAACGCGCCAGATCAACCTCTTGTCCTATGGATGGGCTACAGCGTGCATGGCGATGAATCGTCGGGAGCTAATGCTTCGTTGTTAATCGCTTACTACCTTGCTGCGGCTAAAGGCGAAGCTGTTGAGGCCCTACTTGATAGTAATGTGGTGCTGATGGAGCCCAGTATCAACCCTGATGGCTTAGCGCGATTTGCCCAGTGGGCTAATGGCAATCGTGGTGAGCAGCTAGTCGCAGATCCTAATCATAGAGAGCATCAACAGCCTTGGCCTAGTGGACGAACAAATCATTATCTATTCGATTTAAATCGGGACTGGTTATTGTTGACTCATCCTGAGTCACAAGCGCGTATTGCTCAGTTTCATCGTTGGCGCCCTCATGTGCTGACTGATTTTCATGAAATGGGCACTAACAGTAGTTATTTCTTCCAACCAGGTATTGCTTCACGCAATAACCCTTGGACCCCAGCGCGCAATACTGAGCTAACGGCAGAGCTGGCAACGTTTCATGCCGCCGCCTTGGATGAAACGAAACAGTTATATTTTACTCAGGAAGCATACGACGATTTTTATTACGGTAAAGGGTCAACCTATCCAGATGCACAAGGCAGCATTGGCATACTGTTCGAACAAGCAAGTAGTCGTGGGCATAAGCAAGAGTCGATTAACGGAGTGCTGCATTTCAGCGATACGATTCAGAATCAAGTGACGACATCTCTTTCTACATTCACTGGCGCTCAGGCGAATAGAGCTGCGTTGCTCGCTTATCCTGAGCAATTCACCGCGCAAACCAATAAGCTTATTAAAGATGATAAAACAGTCGGCTATTTGCTCAGTGAGTCCCAGGATGCTAGCCGTTTTATGCAATTGAAATCTATTTTGCAGCAGCACAAAATTAAGTTCAGTTACTTGGATAAAGAAGCTCGTGTGGATGATGTTGTTTATCAGCCATTGTCGAGTATCTTCGTGCCTTTAAATCAACCCCAATACCGTTTAGTGAAGTCGCTCTTTTCAGACCGAAAAAGCTTTAATGACAATAGCTTTTACGACGTATCAAGTTGGAATTTACCTCTCGCATTTAATATTCAATACTCGCCTGTTGAGCGCAAGTTGTGGCGAAATATCCCTACTAATGACGTACAAAATAGGTCTGCCAATCAATTAACCGCCATTGATGATAAAGACGCCTACGCTTTCGGTTTTTCATGGCAAGATTCTAACGCGCCTCAGTTGCTTTATCGATTACTGGCCAGTGGTGTGCAGGTTAAAATAGCAGGTTCAGATTTCGCAGCTCTGACGACGCAGGGCAATATTAGTTTTACAGCTGGCTCAGTGCTGATCCCATTAGCACTGAAGCAGCCTGATAATCTCCAGTCACTATTGAACGAAGGCTCAGCGCATAGCGAAATAAAAATTTGGTCGATACTCTCTGGCTTAACCGCACAGGGTATCGATATAGGTAGTCGTGATATGCACGCACTTAAAACGCCTCAGGTGCTATTGGTGGGCGGAGAAGGTACCTCACAGTATGAGGTCGGAGAAGCATGGCATTACCTTGATACGGTTGTTGAAATGCCAGTGACGATTACCGATTTATCACGCTTACCTCGTCTAGATTTAACCCGTTATAGCCACATTATTTGGGTCAGTGGTAATTATGCTGAAGTGCCTGAAAAAACAGTGTTCAGGTTAGAAAAATGGTTATCTGCTGGGGGCGTAATGATAGGCCAGCGCACTGGTGCCAAGTGGCTTGCGGATAAGGATTGGTTAAAAGCGTCATTTTTAAGCCCAGATGAAATTAAACGCGCCTTTTCGACGACGGATTTAAATTACGCAGATCGTAATCAACTAGCGGCGAAACGACGTATTGCTGGTGCGGTTTTTGATACCCAGCTTGATTTGAGCCACCCCCTTACTTTCGGATTTACCCGATCACATCTGCCCTCATTTAAAAATAGTACTGTGGTTATGCGAGTGCCTAAAATGCCATTTTTTACAGTTGGACGTTATACGTCATCCCCTTTAATGTCTGGTTATGCTGCAGATGAATTACAAGCGATCATGAGTAAAAGTGCTTCAATTGTGGCTCACAGTGTAGGCAAGGGGAAAGTAATTGCATTTGTGGACGACCCTAATTTTCGTGGATATTGGCGGGGAACTAGGCGGCTGTTAAGCAACGCGATATTTATGTCTAATCTTATTGCCACTGATCAGCCATAATTCCTCAGTATGTTACGGCCATACTAACGTGACGGCTTACTATCATGCTCAAGCGTAAGGCACATACTCCAAATATCGATTTGTATGTTTGGGTTATGGCTTTTGATAAGTTGATAAATAGCTTCAACCGTTGCACCCGTGGTGATGACGTCATCTAAAATCGCTATATGCTGGAATTTGATGGGACGATGAAGCGAGAATGCATTTTTCATATTGGCCTTTCTCTGGGAACTGGAAAGTGACGTTTGCGTTTGAGTGGCTTTATGGCGTGTAATTAAATCCGTTTTCAACGTTATACCTGTTAGAGCTGAAATGCACTTACCTAGCTCTACACTTTGATTGTATTTACGTGTTTGATAGCGCCTAGGGTGCAATGGCACAGGAATTATTACTTGGGGTAATGAATCATTCTTGCTTAAAGCGTGATGAAAAAAAAGCTCGGCTAGCGCATTAGCATGCATGATTTTATTGGAAAATTTTAAACCAGTAATTAAGCGTGACAAAGGCCACTGATAATCTGCCATAGCCAATACATGATCAGCTGATAAAAATTTAAGGCCCCGTTGCGCCTTTGGCCAATTCAATAAGTTGTAATTATATCTTTCGCATTCGAATAATACTAAATCTTGGGTGCAATACCCACACACTAGCGCCTTACTTTCTTGTTTGCACAGTAAGCATTGTTGGGTTTTAGGTATATTTACGTTTGCAAAATTCCACACAAGAGCTGTATCCACTTGATTTCACGGTTTGCGTCTTTACACTAACGCGCTAGTCCTTAAGCGTAGATGAAGTAAATGACAACAGCTTTGAAAACTCATGAATCAGGTAGTGGCCCCAATCTCATTTTAATACATGGATGGGGCGTGAACAGTGGCGTTTGGCAACCGATTTCTGCGCAATTAGAGCAGCTTTTTACCGTGACTTATATCGATTTACCAGGATTTGGTCAGAACAATAAGGCATTTCCAGAAACGTATAGTATCGAGACAGTGGCCGCTGACGTTGCTACCATTATTCCGGCTAACAGCATCGTTATCGGTTGGTCGTTAGGAGGGCTGATTGCACAACAAATAGCCTTAACGGAGCCAGCGGCAATCAAACAACTCATACTCATAGCGACCTCGCCTAAGTTTCAAAAAGATGATAGCTGGCCGGGTATCGCGCCTACTATTTTAAGTGCGTTTTCACTGCAACTGGTACAAGACCTAAGCAAAACAATTGATCGGTTTCTCGCTATACAAGCGATGGGTAGTCAGTCAGCGAAAACAGATATGAAAAAAATTAAAAGCAGTATCGAAGCATATCCACAAGCTGATATTCGCGCCCTTACCGCTGGACTTAGTATATTGGAATGCGTTGATTTAAGACCGAAGCTGCATACGCTAACAATGCCAGTGCATTGGATGTTGGGACGTCTCGACAGCTTAGTGCCAGCCAAGTTGGAAGATTATATACAATCTACCTTACCTGCCACCCACAGCGTGACAGTATTTCCTCACGCATCGCATGCGCCATTTATTTCTCATACTGAAGAATTTTTGACTGATCTGTTAAGTAAAACCGGCATGTAAAAAGTAACTGTTAAATTTCTCCTTTTTGGTTAATAATTAAGCATAAGAGGTAAGTAGAGGTACTCAAAGTGGCAATTTCACTTAACAGCAATATTAATTCGGCATTTGCCAATGGTGTTCAAGGTATTCAGCGTTCCAGTGACCAGATCGCTGAGGCAGGTCAAGACATTGCTAATGTAAATGGTGATTTGCAACGCCATAGTAACACTTCGAGCGTGAGTTTGACCGATAGCATAGTTGATTTGAAAACCGGCGCATTAGGCGTTGAAGCGTCCGCTAAAGTACTTGACGTAGCAAACGACACGATTGGTACCTTGTTAGATACCTTCGCTTAACAATAAATTATTTAATGGAAAAATGACCTAAGAAAATGAACATCGTTACGCCTATTCCTATCGCTGTTGGATTTCCGACAACGAATATAAATACTGAAGCTGCGCGCAGAGATAACACCTTGCGCGAAACAGTTCCAGCGACGACGGGGTCTGAAAATTCAGCCGCAGAGTCGGGCTTAGCTGGTGATCATGACAAAGTAAGAACGCCCGTTCAACAGCTTACGTACGAACGTCCCCAGATTCAGCCTCAAGGCGAGTCTGCATCTGATGTGCAGCAAAACGCAGACAAAGACAATGCACAACAAGAAAGTGCAGGCAAAGACGATGCTGAACAGCAGCAGTTGGCGCAACAAGAACAGCAAGAAAAAGCGGAAATAGACGAACTTCAAAAACGTGATACGGAGGTGCGTACTCACGAGCAGGCTCACGCTAATACCGGCGGTCAATATGCTGGCGCCCCTGATTACGAGTATACAACAGGGCCTGATGGTAAGCGTTATGCCACCAGCGGTGAAGTGTCTATTGATATATCAGAAGCGGACACACCAGAAGAAACGATCCGTAAGATGCAGCAAGTCAAAGCCGCTGCTCTCGCACCAGCCGAACCTTCATCGCAAGACTTGCGTGTTGCGGCTGAAGCCAGCCAAAAAACGCTTGAAGCGCGCAAAGTATTAGCTGAAGACAAAAGTGAACGCACACAAGACGTACCAGATAGTATGGGCGTGAACAAAGCCCAAGGCCAGACAGTGTCTCAAGCTTCGTTCGGACCTGAGTTGGATGAAATAGTACGCGGCACGGATGAAGGTGCACCTACCCGTGATTTAGACGTAGAAATAGCATCACTAAAAAGTGCTGAGCAATCCTCTACTTACTCGGATGAACAACGTAACGACAACACTCTAGTTGCTGAGCGTGTTGTGCAGCGCTTCTATCAAAGTATCAGTGAACCGAAGAGCTACGGTTTGAATTACTCCGCTTGATCTTGCCAATTCTAATCCATTGTGGACGCTCCTAACCTCAGGTAAAGGGCGCTAATTTACTGTGTCATTAATAACGTCGCACTTAGGCTAGCCTACAGTGAATGCAACAGATAACGCCATAGCGCTAATAACCGAAATTATTCACAAACCGGCTTTTATCCTCAGGCGTTGCAGATTCATTACATTTACCAAGAAGATGAAAGCGATTTTCTGATTCGTAGGTATCAATTTCAACGTATCCTTCACGACAATATCCGGTTTCACTTAACTTCAACTCGAGGCGACTATAAAGCGCATCGAGTAAATTTTTGTTTGCAATATGGCTATCTGATTTGGGTGAATTATTTCGCTTTGCTGGAGGACCGCCACCACGCTGTGACATGTTTTTCCCACGGTCACCTTTCTCTTGGTTAGCGCCAATACTGAAATTGAAAACTTTATCATTGGTGTATTTGATGTTGGTCACGAATATATCGCTTTGTTTTGCTTCAGGGCGATGTTTGTCTGCGCATGCACTTAGCACCATAGGCAACAAACACTTACATACTGTTGGATGTATCAGACCTTATGTTAGTTTCGCAAGGGTATGTAAAAGCTATGTAAAGGTCGTAACTCGGCGGGGTTGAATTCGAGGAGTAGCGAAGTTAATTTCTTAACGTGTGCTATGTAAAAGAGGCAGCGTTAAAGCTCGATGAGCTATACCGACTTAATTGTTTTGGTCAATGGTGATGCGAGCATTTGCTTCTGACTACAATAAAAAATCCGCTAAACATAGTCAGCGGATTTTTATATTCTTTTCGTCGGACGTTTTAAGGCTTATAGATTCTAGCGCTGGCAACAGCGTGGAAGAAGCTTAGCTTTTTTTGGCTTTTGCAAAGGCATCAGCGAACGCGTTACCCATAGCTAGATTCGCTGAGGCGGGCTTGGGCTTTTTGTTGTGAGGCTTGCCCGATGGTTTATTAGCTTGATGCGGTTTATTTTCACTATTACTTCGACCCTGATTTGCCGGTGCATTGATATCGTCGTCTAAGCGCATGGTGAAAGATACCCGTTTACGGGCAACCTCTACTTCCATCACTTTGACTTTGACTATATCACCAGTTTTAACTATCTCGCGGGGATCAGAAATATATTTATTGGTCATGGCTGATATATGAACTAATCCGTCTTGGTGCACGCCTACGTCTACAAAGGCTCCGAAATTAGCAACGTTGCTTACCACTCCTTCTAAAATCATCCCTTCTTTTAAGTCACTCAACGATGACACGCCTTCTTTAAAGGTCGCTGTTTTAAACTCGGGACGCGGGTCGCGACCAGGCTTATGTAATTCTTTAATAATATCGCTTACCGTAGGTAATCCGAAGGTGTCATCAACAAATTGTTGTGGCTCAAGCTTCTTAAGCAGCTCGGTGTTACCGATTAAGTCATTGACTGCACTGCCCGAATTTTTCACTATCGCTTGCACCACAGGATACGCTTCTGGGTGAACCGATGATGCGTCAAGTGGATTACTGCCATTCACAATACGTAAAAAGCCAGCTGCTTGCTCGTAAGCTTTAGGGCCTAAACGCTCGACTTTAAGTAAATCTTTGCGGCTAGCAAATGCGCCATGTCTATCTCTGAAATTAACAATGTTTGTTGCCAATGTGCGGTTTAAGCCTGATACATGGCTTAATAAGGCGGCAGATGCCATATTTAAGTCAACACCCACAGCGTTAACACAGTCTTCAATCACTCTATCTAGTGAGCGACCTAAGTTGCTTTGGCTGACATCATGTTGATACTGGCCAACACCAATGGCTTTAGGCTCAATCTTGACTAACTCAGCGAGTGGGTCTTGCAAACGTCGAGCAATGGATACTGCGCCCCTTAACGATACGTCCATATCTGGTAATTCGTTTGATGCCAGTTCCGAGGCCGAATAAACAGAAGCACCTGCTTCACTTACCATTATTTTGCTTAGGCCTAACTCTGGATTCGCTTTAATGACTTCAGCTGCGAGCTTGTCTGTTTCGCGAGAGCCAGTACCGTTACCGATACTGATAAGCTTCACTTTATGCTGTTTACACAACATACCTATAGTGCGTAGACTCTTGTCCCACAAGTTCTGCGGAACGTGAGGGAATATAGTGCTGGTGGCTAAAACCTTGCCCGTAGCATCTACAATCGCGACCTTTACACCTGTGCGTAAACCCGGATCGAGTCCCATGGTGTTTTTTGCGCCTGCAGGTGCCGCCATTAATAAATCATTTAGGTTTTTGGCAAAGACTTGAATCGCTTCCTGTTCGGCTTGCTCTTTTATCACACCGAATAACTCAGTTTCCATATGCAGGGCAATTTTCACCCGCCATGCCCACTGAACAACAGTCATTAACCAAGCATCAGCAGGACGATTAGCGAAATTCAATCCAAAGTGCTGAGCGATGATATGTTCACCATAAGAGCTCTTATCACTGTCTTCTTTTTGTGGATCAGCGTCCATTGACACCTGCAAAAAGTTCTCATTTCGACCACGAAAAAGGGCCAAGCAGCGGTGAGACGGAATTTTGCTTAAGCGTTCACTGTGTGCAAAGTAGTCAGTGTATTTAGCCGCTTCTTTTTCTTTGCCCAGGATCACTTGACTCTTGATATGAGCATTTGCCATCAAGTACTGACGCACCTTTTGCAGCAACGCAGCGTCTTCTGCGAAGCGTTCCATTAAAATATATTTTGCACCTTCTAAGGCCGATTTTTCATCAGCAACGCCTTTATCTTGGGCAATGAACTTGGCGGCTTCAGCTTCTGGGGTTAAATTCGGATTATCAAAAAGGATATCCGCTAACGGCTGCAAACCTGCTTCAATAGCGATCTGGCCTTTGGTTCGACGCTTAGGTTTGTACGGTAGGTATAAATCTTCTAGTTCGGTTTTATTATCACAACTTAAAATACTGCGTTTAAGCTGGTCGGTTAGCTTCCCTTGTTCATCAATCGTTTTGAGGATCACGTTACGTCTGTCATTAATATCACGAAGATAAACCAAGCGCTGCTCCAGCAGACGAAGCTGAATGTCGTCTAGGCCGTTGGTCGCTTCTTTACGATAGCGAGCAATAAAGGGCACGGTTGAGCCTTCATCTAAAAGCTTGACGGCAGCTTGTACTTGAGTGGCGTTGACGTGAAGTTCACTCGCGATTTTTTCAATGATCATGTAACGGCCCTATTTTGGCGAATTTATGAAGGTGTAAAGTAATTATGAAAATAGCTCAACAAGGCTATATATGGGTCTCGAGGGTAAAATACTAGCGTTAAAAGGCATAATTATGGATTATTTTTTGAAATTGTAGATATAAACTTTAATATGGCACGCGTCGTTAACTGTTATGGGCTTTTTGGCCAATAAGTCCATAAAGCTAATTCAATATTTTCAAATCCATTATACAAGGGCTAAAGCGGTTATATCCATTGACGTATTAGTCTTAATTTGACTATTTTTTATACTCTATCGAAGTGATATACCAGTCTTTACAGCCTGTGGGTGTGCTAACACTTGCCACATCATCCACTTCTTTTTTGATTAACGCACGCGCCATGGGCGAGTCAATTGATATATATCCCTTCGCATCACCGTAGATTTCTTCTGGGCCAACGATGCGAAATTTTTTTGTTTCTCCTTGGTCATTCTCGATTTCCACCCATGCACCGAAGAATACTTTTCCATCTTGTTGGGGAGAGTAATAAACTATTTTTAGATCCGGCAGAAGTTTTCTTAAGTAGCGAACGCGGCGATCAATCTCTCTTAGTTTTCGTTTGTTGTATTGGTAATCTGCATTTTCGCTTCGATCACCTAAGCTTGCGGCCCAAGTAACGATTTTTGTAATTTCTGGTCGCTGTTTTAGCCACAGATCGTCGTGCTCATCGTTGAGTTTTTTGTAGCCCTCAGGCGTGATCAATTTTGTTTTCAAGCCTCAATCCCTTTCTACGTAGTAACGAGTATTATTTGTGCGCAATATGTATACGTTATGCCTATGGGTAGTATTTTTCATATTGGGCTTTAGGTTTTCAGAAAAACAGGAGCTCTAGAGCAGACTACATCTGCTTAAGTCTAACTGGAATAAAAACGATTTTATTAGCGTAATTTATTACAAAAAATAATCACTTTCTAGGTATCAGTTTTTAGTTTGTAGGCTAATCTTAAGGTATCAAGTAGTTAGAAAGCGCATTCGCTTCAGTTAACTAGTTGATTATATCAAATTCACCCTTTATTTTTTTGGTGCTAAGGTAGGGCATCTGCAGAGATACAGCATACCAAGTTCAACCATTACCCGGATATTCTGGGCCAAATAACCCTTTTTTAAGGGTCTAAAACCGAGGGAACAAGGTTCAGCAAGGAAAGAAGCTGGTGAGTAATAAAAAACCGAACATCTGTGATGCTCGGTTTTTTTATTTATTAGGGCCTATTGATGATGGGTCTACACGACTTCATACATTTACAAACCCAATTTCTACGCGTAAAAAACTATTCGCTAGCTTCTTCAGTTGAGGCTACATCTAATAACTCAACTTCGAATACTAAAGTTGAGTTAGGTGTAATTTTACCTGTTGCGCGTTCACCGTAAGCTAATTCAGACGGAATAAAAAACTTGAATTTAGAGCCAACCTTCATCAATTGAACGCCTTCAGTCCAACCTGGAATGACGCGAGCTAATGGGAACGTTGCAGGCTCGCCACGGGTATAAGATGAGTCAAACTCAGTTCCGTCAAGTAACGTTCCTTTGTAATGCACCGTTACCGTGTCTTCAGCTGTAGGAGAAACACCTTCGCCTTCTGTTAGCACTTCATACTGCAAACCTGAGTCGGTTACTGTCACTTCTTCACGCTCTGCGTTTTCCGCAAGGAATTTTTCGCCGTCGGCAACATTGGTTTCAGCTTTTGCATCAGAAATGGCTTGTTGCTTTTCGCGAGAAGAGGCTTCCATAGCTAAAGTAAGCGCTTGAATTTCTTTCATCTCAAGCTGTGATTGTCCTTGCAGGGCAGCAACAAAACCTTTAACGACTAAATCTTTATCAAGGTTAACGTCTAACGCTTGTTGTTCAGCCATTTTCTGCTCAATAAACTGACCCACGCTTGCACCCATAGCATAAGCTTGTTGCTGTGCTTCGGTATCAAGCTTTTGCTCTTCAACTTTTAGTAAATCCGTGTTTTGTTGACCACAGGCTGTAAGGCCAATGGCTGAGGTAATCAAAATCGCGATAGCAGTTTTTTTCATTTACGTCTCCCCTGAGATAATATGTGTCGAATACATGACTTGTGAAGTGTTTCAACTTGATAAAGCGCTTATACTAAACGCCCTGAGCGAAAAGAGAAACCCAATTAGGAACAATCCATTGACCGTATTACTAAGATTAAGTTTAATTTTTTTATTCCTAAGTGGCTGTTCTGGGCAATCATCAACACCAATAATGTCTTGGCGACATGCTGATGATGGTGCTTATGCGGCAAATATATCGGCTGATGCCTCGTTAGCTGTAGTCTCAAGTGTGACCGGTGGTATATCGGTTTGGGACTTAGAGCACAATAAAAAGCTTTATACTTGGCAACACCAAGGCGAAGGTAATAACTTGGTTGCAAATGTGCATATCGCCTTCGATAACAGTTATGTGGTGACTTCAGACCGAGAAGCTTTTGCCTTATGGAACGTTACCAGTGGCGATCCTGAGGGTTTCTGGCGCATTGATGAATCAAGCATTCGAGATGTGGCTGTTTCGAACCAAGGGCGGGGTGTTTTAGTAGCCAGAGGCAATGGCAAGGTGATGTTTTTTGAACCTAAAACCGGTCGTCGACTGGAGTTTTTAGGGCATCAAGAAAAGGTCAATAGCGTCGATATATCGCCCAATGGATTCTACGCCCTCACGGGAGGTAACGATTACACAGCTTATCTATGGGATACTCGGTCTGGGCAAGTTATTCATAGCTTTACCCATAGTAGTCGCGTGACCAAAGTTGCATTAGATGATAATGGGCGTTACGGGTTTACCGCAGATAGCAAGCGCGATGCACGCATTTGGGATCTCGTGACAGGCGAAGAAGTCAGTAATTTGCATTACCTTGCCCGTCAGAAAATTTTTAGCACGGCAGTTTTTTCCCAAGACGGCCAATATTTATTAACAGGTTCACCGGCTAAGCGATTGAATTTATGGCGTGTGTCAGACGGTAAAGAATTGCAAGAATGGCAAGTATCACCAAGAGAGGGCAGTCGACCGCAAACCGCCGTGGTTTATGGTGTTGGTTTTGCTAAGAACAATCAAGTTGTGTCAGAGAGTAGCAGTGGTTTAGCTGAGTTCTGGCAGATAAATGAGTAATTAAATTAGAGTTGAATATGCAACACATAGAAGCAGATATAGAACAGCTACAAATGAAAGTCGCCTTTCAGGAAGACACGATAGAAGAACTGAACAAAGCCTTGATCAAGCAGCAAAAACAGCTAGAGTCATTGGAATTTCAGTTGTCTCACGTCATCAATAAGGTTAAAGAAATTGAAGTGCCCAGTGGCGATTCTCTTGACGTCGAACCGCCACCGCCTCACTACTAAGAGGAAGGTACTGAATATGAATGTTTACTCAGGTTTGAATACGCCAATCACATTTTCACTTTGGTGAGACGCTTTTTTCACCTCTTTATTGGTTTGAGTTTGTTGATAATGGCACTTTATACATTCCATTTTTTCAACATTGTTCTCAAAATAAAGCATCAGAGTATCCATGCTTTTACATTGAGGGCAGGTTGCCCCAGCGATAAAACGTTTTTTAATTTTAGTCGTCATACAAGAAGATTTCTTCGGTCAGTCATCTTGTTATCATACCGCAATCGACCGACTATGTTATCCGTCAATAGGTATTCATGATCCAAATTTCTGATTTATCCCTTATGCGTGGCAATAAAACCTTGCTACACGAAACTAATGCTGTGTTGTACCCAGGGCATAAAGCGGGCCTTATTGGCGCCAATGGCTGCGGAAAATCCAGCCTTTTCGGCCTTATTCGTGGAGAGTTACATCCTGAGCAAGGGGAATGTAATATCCCCAAAGACTGGCAAGTGGTGTCCGTAGCACAAGAAACACCTGCGGTAGACCGCTCTGCTCTTGACTACGTCATTGATGGTGACAAACTTTATCGGCGTTTACAGGCTGAGCTTGAAGAAGCAGAAAGCGCTCATGAAGGGGTTAAAATTGCTGCTTTGCATGGCCAGTTGGAGCATGCAGGTGCTTATGATATTGAATCTCGCGCGGCCACAATATTAGCTGGGTTGGGCTTTGACAATCAAGCTATCAGCAGACCAGTTACCGCATTTTCAGGCGGCTGGCGCATGCGCTTAAACCTTGCTCAAGCGCTGCTTTGTCATTCTGACTTATTGTTACTTGATGAGCCAACTAACCACCTAGATTTAGATGCGGTAATCTGGCTCGAAAAATGGTTACAGCGTTACACTGGCACCCTATTACTTATTTCACACGATAAATCGTTTCTTGATAGTACCGTGAATGAAATTATTAGCGTAGAGCATCAACAACTCATAAGCTACACGGGTAATTATGATGCCTTCGAACGCCAACGTGCAGAGCGTTTACGCTTACAAAATCTGCAATTTCAGAAGCAACAAGACAAAATCGCCCACTTAGAATCTTTTATAAATCGCTTTGGCGCAAAGGCTAGTAAGGCTAAGCAAGCCCAAAGTCGGGTGAAGCAGCTCGAAAAAATGGAAACCTTGTTACCTGCTTTAGCAGCTTCGCAGTTTAATTTCGAATTCTTTATGCCGCCGAAATTGCCGAATCCTTTAGTGAAAATGGAACACGTGCAATTAGGCTATGACGACACCATTATTCTTGAAAAGCTGCATTTAAACTTGGTGCCGGGCAGTCGTATTGGTTTATTGGGGCGTAATGGGGCCGGTAAATCGACGTTGATCAAATTACTTGCCGGCGAAAAACAGCCTATGAAAGGCATATACGAAACCTCAGCTGGATTGCGGATCGGTTATTTTGCCCAGCATCAGCTTGAATATTTACGAGCTGACGATTCGGCGATGGATCACCTCCAGCGCCTCGACCCGAAAGCAACTGAGCAAGGTATGCGAGATTACCTAGGGGGATTTGGCTTCAAAGGGGATGATGCACTGGGACGGGTTGCGCCCATGTCCGGTGGAGAAAAAGCCCGGTTAGTTCTGGCGCTTACCGTCTATCAAAAGCCAAATTTATTGTTATTAGATGAACCAACCAACCATTTAGATTTAGATATGCGTCACGCTTTGAATATGGCGCTGCAAGGTTTTGAAGGTGCAATGGTGCTCATTTCACATGATAGGTTTTTGCTGTCATCTGTATGTGATGATTTCTACTTAGTGGATAACCAACAAGTGACGATGTTCGATGGGGATTTAGATGATTACCGTGATTGGTTATTAAAATCTGAACGAGATAAGCAATCGACAGACAAACAAACGAGTGACAAAAAAGAACCTAAACTCGATCGCAAAAATATTAAACGCCTAGAGGCTGAGTTTAGGCAAGCTACGCAACCTCTTCGTAAAACTGTGCAGGCTCAAGAGAAAAAAATGGCCGAGCTTGAAAGCAAACTTGACGTCATAGAGCAGAAAATGGCTGATCCCGAGATTTACGATATAGATAGAAAAGCCGAACTGAAAGTTCTATTGGCTGATCAAGCCAGTTGTAAGATGGCTCAAGAAGAGGCCGAAATGTTATGGCTAGATGCCCAAGAGCAAATTGAAGCCAAGCAAGCGGCTTTTGATACCGAGGTCGCGGGCTAACCTCAACGACCTTTAACATGTGTTGCAGCTAGAGAAATGGATGACTCATATACTTGAAACCGACAGATTAATTTTACGCAATTGGATTCAAAGTGATTACACCCCATTTTACGCATTAAACGCTGACCCTGTCGCCATGCGCTATTTTCCGTCGATTTATACGCAAGCGCAAAGTGATAGTTTGGCGGACAAATGCAAAGCGCATATTACGCAAAATGGATGGGGGCTATGGGCTGTGTGCACAAAATCGGATAATTTTTTTATTGGCTTTGTCGGTTTACATACCCCAGATACAAATCTGCCATGCTCGCCATGTATCGAAATAGGTTGGCGACTGCAACCGGAGTACTGGGGGTTAGGATATGCCAGCGAAGCTGCCCACAAAGCACTGGAATATGGGTTTAATGAATTAGCTTTACCTGAGATTGTGTCATTTACTGCCAAGATTAATCAACCTTCACGAGTAGTAATGAAACGAATTGGTATGCGGGATACAACACGTAATTTTCAGCATCCGTCTCTTTCATCGGACAATCCATTAGCTGAACATGTTTTGTATAACATTACCCGAGACAGATGGTTGCAGCAAGTTAACCCATCCAGAATTGGCTACTCATTCATTAAGTAGCGTAAATAAGCTTTCTTCGAAAGCCGCCGCTGCGGGAGACAAAGGGCGTTCTCGGTAACGTAGCTGATAAAGGGGCCTTGTTAATGCTGAGTTGTGTTTAGCTGATATTATTTTTAATTTTCCCAATTGTACTAAATCCTCCGTTACTACTTTAGGCAGAAGTGCCACCCCCATGCCTTGGGCTACCGCTCTAGCAATCGCTTCGTTACTACCGAGTTGCATGGTCTTTTTTACGCTAATATCTTGTTGAGTTAATAATTCAAACGACATTTGCCGTGTGCCTGAGCCTGGCTCCCGCAGCAGCCAGAGTTGCTGACTCAACCACTTTGCAGCAGCGCCGGTGCATCTCAGTGAACTTGGGATAACGATAGCCATTGGATCATCTTGCCAATGATGACTTGTGATATGCGGATCACTGGCACTGCCCTCGACTAATGCAACATCAATACTACAGCTAAGTAGTGACTGTTCAATCTGTGCGGTATTAGCTACTTGCACTTCTATTTTAATGTGTGGATATTGCCAGTTAAAGCGAGCCAAATAAGGCGCAAGCCAATAACTCGCAATAGTGGTGCTAGCACCGATAACCACAGTGCCTTGCTTTAATCCCGTTTGGGCTCTTATTTCTTCCATTGCCGCTTGCTCGATGGCAAAGATACTTCGGGCATGATTAAAAAGTCTCTGCCCGCCCTCTGTTAGCGTCAGTTTTTTTCCTCTGGCTGCGCGCTGTACCAATTGCATACCTAATTGATATTCCAACTCTTTAAGCGCTTTAGATATCGCAGGCTGACTAATATAAAGCGCTTCAGCTGCTTGCGAAAAACTGCCTAAATGAGCAACGGTATGAAATACCCGAAGAGCTTGTAAATTCAATTTATTAACCTGTAGTTATCAATGCATGATTTTAATGTATTGGAGTTATATTTTGACGCTGCCTATCATTAAGTCAACTTTTAAAATGACTCTTACCCAATAACAGGAGTGGTCTTATGTATGGTGCAGTTAAACGTTTTTTCTCGTTTAGTAAGCGGGGCGATACAAACACGCTCAGTCAATATGAGGATTTTCGTTGGTGGATCGGTTTGCTGCTGGTGATAGGTATTGCTTATTTTGCTGTCTATTTGAGTCATGTACCCGTGATACACCAAACTGGTTTAAGCCCACTTACTATTGGGATTGTTTTGGGTATTGTGATCGGAAATAGCTTTTTCTCACGCATTGCTGCGCGCACTGACGTAGGGGTAGATTATGCTAAAAGTACCTTGCTCAAAGCTGGAGTCGTGTTGTTTGGTTTTCGTATTACCTTTGCACAAGTCGCTGAGGTGGGTTGGCAAGGAGCGGTAACTGACATAGCCGTACTGAGTTTAACATTTTGGTTAGCAGTGCAACTAGGCAAGCACGTATTTAAGTTGGACGAGCAAACCGTCATTCTTATTGGTGCTGGCAGTTCTATTTGTGGCGCTGCGGCAGTGATGGCCACCGAGCCCGTAGTAAAAGCACAGGCACATAAAGTCTCTGTTGCAGTGGCTACCGTGGTGGTGTTTGGCACGCTGAGTATGTTTATTTACCCCTTAATGTATGATTATTTAGGGTTAAGCGAGCACGCATATGGCATTTTCGCGGGTTCTACTATTCATGAAGTCGCCCAAGTAGTTGCCGCAGGCAGTGCGATTAGCCCACAGGCTGCTGATGTAGCAGTGATCGAAAAGATGCTTAGGGTGATGATGTTGGCTCCTTTTTTAGTGTTGCTCTCAGTGTGGCAGAACAAAAAAACAACCAAGACGATGATGCGAAGTCACGCAGACCATCCAAAGGACTTCACAAAAACGCATATCGTGATCCCCTGGTTTGCCGTGTTGTTTGTCGTTGCCAGTGGTGTTAACTCAACACAAATGATCTCGGGGCACATCACTGATCAAATCGTGCAGCTAGATAGCATTTTATTGACCATAGCCATGGTTGCCTTGGGGCTAAGAACGCATATAGGCGCCATTCGTCAAGCAGGTGTAAAGCCATTACTACTCGCAGGGTGCTTATTTTTATTCCTAACACTGGGCGGATATATGCTTAATATCGCGTTTGGGTCCTGATTAAGGAAAACGGAGACTACTCTTTATCAAATAAAGAGCAGTGGCTTTTTTGGTCAGTGGACTAGCAGGTGCAACTGACCGCCTTGGGTAAGCTGCTGATGGGTAACGAAGCCTTCGTTGAGAGGATTACCATTAAGTGAGGGTTTTCCTTGGTGCTCCCGTAGGGGGGCAATAGTGAGGGTTTTGCCTGAATAATAAGTTGGATCAAGATGAATGGTGACTTGATCAAAGGCTGTACTGGTCGTTGCATAATTCATGTCTCCCGGCGAGACAGGATAAATGCCCAACATACTAAATACTAACCACGCCGACATCGTGCCTGCATCGTCATTGCCAGGTAGTCCTGCGGGCTGATTAGTGAAATGCTTAGCGATGAGTTTTTGAACATGGCGCGGGGTATTATGTTCTTGTCCTTTTACATAATTGAATAAATACGGATAAGTAATATCAGGTTCATTACCCATGTCGAAATTATGCGTATCGAAGGTCGCATTCAAGGCGTCGACGAAGGCATCATCACCGCCATTTAGTGTTATTAAGCCAGGTATATCAAAGGGAACATAAAAGCGATAATTCCAAGCATTACCTTCGATGTAGCCGGGTGCTGGCTCGAAGTCGCGTCCTAACTCAGGATCGTATGGTGTTAACCATTCACCACTGCGTCTTTTAGGGCGAAGCATGCCGGTACTTTTATCAAATAATTTTTTATAGCCTTGAGCTTGAGTTAAGTATTTTTGTGCCTCTTGGTCACGTCCCAAACGCTTTACAAACTGACCTAAAGCGAAGTCAGCTACGTAATACTCAAGACTCGTAGATACACTACCATCGTAAAGTTCCTCGTCATCAACCGGCACATACCCTAAGGACAGGTAGTCCTTATTTTCAGGACGCAGCGGATTGTTGTCGATGGTATCGGCCGACTTTTTCATCGCGCGATAAGCCAACTCAACATCAAATGTTTGCACGCCACGTAGATAGGTATCGGCGATCATGGCTGTGGCAGGATCACCGACCATGGTTTGCGTTTCCATACTGAGTAATTCCCATTTGGGAAGCCAGCCACTTTCTTGGTACATGGCCAGAGCTGAATCCACCATTTGTGATTGGATTTCAGGATAAACCAGACTCAATAAGGGATGTAAATTACGACTTGTGTCCCATAATGAATAGACTGAATAGCGGTTTTTGCCATGAGTGTTCCCTACTTGCGCTGTGTGCTGATGGCTCATAATAGGGTATTCGCCGTTCACGTCTTGAATAATACTGGGGTGGATCAAGCTATGATATAAACCTGTGTAAAGAAGCGTTTTATTGTTATTACTCCCTTTCACTTCTATACGTGAGAGTAACGTGCTCCAGGCATCGACTGCCTTTTGGCGGGTGGAATCAAATGCGAAGTTAGGTTGTTCAGTGTCCAAGTTTTGTCGAGCATTTTCGATGCTGACATAGGAAATACCGACCTTTACTTTAATCTGCTCTTGCTGCTTAGTATCGAAGCGCATGTAGGCGCCGATATTATCACCGCTCATTATATGCTGGTAGTTAGGGTAAGGCTTAATGCTATCGTTATATTGCATCCATTCACCTTCGACACCGGTAAATTTCGGCATCTTTTTAAATGTGCCCATTGCTTTAGCTGATTTACTAAAACGCGCAACAAAATACACGGGGCGCACATCCTGAGAGTTATAACAAAATGTCCCTACGGTGCGCGTGCCTTCAATCTCATGATCAGAGACAATTTTAAGAGAGCCACCTGTTTCGTTAGTCAGGCCCAATCCTAAATTAAGAATAATATTGGCTTCACCTTGTTCGAAGGTATAGCGGCTTAACCCCGTACGCAAAGTGCTGGTGGCCTCAGCCTTAATATCATACTTGTCCAAAGTGGTTTGATAATAGCCTGGTGTAGCGTGTTCATCAGAATAGGTGGAGCCATACTTTTGTGCGTCAAGTTCTAAATTTCCCATAGTAGGCATAATATTGATCACGCCTAACTCCGGGCAACCCACGCCACTTAAATTCACATGGGTAAAACCTGTTAAAAATTTATTTTCGTGGATATAAACGCGAGAATTCCAAGCTGCGTCTTTCTCAAATTTATTCAGCTTTTCGTGCTCAAAAGCCACATTGAAAGGTGCCACTGACGTTAATGCATGAGGGTATTGCGCGCCAGGATGTGTTGCACCAAAGTTAGAGGTACCTATAAAGGGATTAACGAAATCCACAGGACTTTTTTGCTGCTCTTGCGCCAATAGATGCGCACTACTTGATAGCGTAAAAAGACCTACAGCGATACTGAGTAGAGTTTTCATTGAGCTTGTGACCCCATTTCAAATACTAACTTACCTCCGGCCAAAATGTCCTTATGGGTAATATAAAACTGCGTTAATGGTTTATCGTTTAGGGTAACACTCTGTACATATATATTGTCTTTAGACTGGTTGTGCGCCTCTACGTGAAAGCGACGTCCATTTTCTAGGTGTATCGTGGCAGAAGATACTTCTGGACTACCCAATACATACTCGCCAGATACCGGATTCACCGGATAAAACCCTAATGCACTAAATAAGTACCAAGCTGACATTTGCCCTGCATCTTCATTGCCTGACAAACCGTCAGGGGCGGTATGGTAAAGCTCGTTCATCACCTGACGCACGTACTTTTGTGTTTTACTGCCTTTGCCTACATATTGATAGAGGTAAGGCACGTGATGACTGGGCTCATTACCGTGAACATACTGACCTATGTAACCGGAAATCCATTCTGGAAATTTACCAACCGTTTGCTGCGCTTCAAACATCGTATCTAATTGGGCTTCAAAAGGCTCAGCCCCGCCCATAATATCGATTAAACCAGACACGTCCTGAGGGACAAAAAAGCTATATTGCCATGCGTTAGCCTCGCAATAATCTTCTGGATGATAAGCTGCTGGATCAAAATCAGCTCGAAACTCACCGTTAATTCCTTTTGCACGCATAAAATCAGTTTGCGAATCAAACAAGGTGCGATAGTTTTGTCCACGCGCTTGAAACTCTTGATACAAATCGGTTTTTCCTAATGACTTAGCCAACTGAGCAATTGCCCAATCATCAAAGGCGTATTCCAACGTTAACGACACATTCCAACTGCGTTCTTCATAAGGTACATAACCTAGTGCTTGATAGCTCTGTAAGCCAAATTCCTTTTGGGTTGCACTGTGCAATGCGGCTTCTAAAATTTGTTCTCCAGTAGCATCAATTAAGCCTTTAAAATAGGCATCAATAAGCACTGGCACACTATGGTAGCCCATCATCATATCGGTTTCGTTGCCTTGGAAATTCCATACGGGCAAGCGTCCTGCTACGTCATAATGGTCCATTATCGAAGCCATAAGTTCGCGTGTACGCGTGGGTTCAACAATGGTTTTCCAAGGATGTAAGGCACGAAATGTGTCCCACAACGAGAAAAACTCGTAGCGAGGATAGCGTTCGCTTTTGTGGGTATTCCCATCTGGGCCTTTATACTCGCCGTTACTGTCTGAGAATACGCGGGGGGCTAATGCAGTGTGGTACATGGCAGTATAAAACTGCGTCATGTTGTCTTTATCTGCTGTTATCTCGACGTTGCTTAGTTGTTCGCGCCATGCCTGCTGAGCAAGGATTTTGACTTGGGCAAAGCTTCTGTTTTCATCTTCTGTAAGCAGGTTTTGCTTAGCATTCTCGATGCTAACTGAGCTGATTGCCGTGCGAACCGTGACGACTTTATCCTTTGTTTTAAGTGAATCTAGGTCAAAATCAAACTCTGCTGCAACATTTTCTCCCGTTGCCTCACTTGCGAGTAATACGACATCATCTTGTGTCAACGTATAGTTGTGAATGGGCTGTGAGAATTGAGTATAAAAAAACACCCGTTGATCGCTTGCCCAGCCGGTAGATTTTCGGTATCCGGCTATGGTTTTCTCATCAACGATTTGCAGGTGAGTATTCAGTGTCTTATCCCAATTACGGCTGTAGGCCAAGTCTAAACGCACCACTCCTTTGCTAGCGTCATCCGCATATTGGTACTTTTGGTAACCCGTGCGCAGCCCTGCGGTTAATTCAACGTTGATCCCATAATCTTCTAAAAAGACTTGATAGTAACCTGGCGATGCCTGCTCTTTTTGATGGCTAAAGCGTGAAGCAATGGTGCCATTATCCGGTCCACCTTGGGTTTTTACGCGGTAAAATGGACGTGTTAAAGGCATAAACGAGATATCGTATAAATCACCAGCACCGGTGCCAGATAAATGCGTGTGACTAAAACCAGCAATAATGTCGTCAGGGTAAAAGTAACCTGAGATCCAGTCCCAACCAGTGCGCCCATTGTCTGGACTTAGCTGCACCATTCCGTAAGGAACCGTAGCACCTGGGTAGGTTTTGCCCTTACCGTCGGTGCCAATAAATGGGTCAACGTAGTCTAGTGGATTAAATGGTTTTGCTTGCTCAGACGAAACGTCTGTTTGCTGAACTGTGCATGCGCAAAGCGCCAATAGCGCGCTGGTGATGATAAATTGTTTGATCATGGTGATATCCGTTATTTTAAGCGGGTATTGCCTAGCGTGCGCAGCACTTCGAAACATGCCCCAAGGGTGTGGTAATCACACTTGGCACCAGCAGCACTTTTTTGTTCACTGTATGCCGTGTTATCACGATGCAACACTCTAAACCAAGCACCGTATTTGTGATCGACCATATGCTGCCAGCTGTATTGCCATAGTGCGTTGTACTGCTCAAGATAGTGTTGGTCTTGTGTGACAGAAAATAACATGGCGGCGGCAGCAAAACTTTCAGCTTGGACCCAAAAATATTTGTCGTCATCACACCAGCTTCCATCTGGGGAAAAACCGTAAATTAAGCCGCCATGGGTGGAATCCCAGCACTTCTGGTACGCACGATCAAATAATGTTTTGGCACGCTCTACAAGCTTTTGGTTCGGCGCGTGGCGATGCAGGATAAGTAATAGTTTTGTCCATTCCGTTTGATGGCCTGGTTGGAATCCCCAAGGGCGATATAAGTTTTTCGGATCGTCTTTGTTATATTCCCAGTCAGGTTGAAAATCGGTAGTGTAATGCTCCCAAATCAAACCATCAGTCAAATCTGCTTGTCGAAATGCAATATTCTCAGCAAGAGTTTGCGCCCGTGTAAGAAATACATTATCACCACTGGCCTCAAAGGCCGCTAACATGGCTTCACACAAATGCATGTTTGAGTTCTGACCACGATAAGCGCTCAACTCACCGGCCGGGCTTATTTCATCTGCGTATAAACCAAAGTCGGCCTGCCAGAAACGAGACTCAAGCTGCTGATACGTTTTGAGTAGCATGTCATTGGAATCTATAATTCCGGCTTTACGCGCGGCGGCATAAGCAAGTAATACAAATGCGTAACCATATGCCTGCTGTGTCATGTCTTGGGGCTGATTGTCTTGCAGGGTCCAAGCATAACCGTCTGCGTCAGGCCGCCAGTGTACTTGCTCAACAAAATCTAAGCCGTGACGGGCCATGGCTAAATAATCGTCACGTTCGAATAAAACCCCAGCAGCGGCATAGTTAACAACGATGCGTGTGCTACTGACTAGTTGTTTAAAGCCTGAATCAAACAACTCGCCGTTGTCCATGAAGTTTTGAAAAAAACCACCTTGGGTATCTTTGACCCGAGGATCATAGAAGTTCAAAATATCGTGGCAGTGCGTCATTAAGAATTCTGGGCTGTGATAGTTCATAAAATTTTACTCATTCGTTAACGATTGAAATCAGTTGTTTGTCTTATATCTGGTCAGCTAACCAATTAAGCTGACTCAGTTTAATTAGGGGTAATGGCGGGTCTGCTTTTCAGTTTCGAACCGACCAATGCATACCATGCGATATAAACGTACGCCATCACAGGCACAATAAAGCTTAATTGCACGTTTGTGATATCCGCTACATAACCTTGGATAAGAGGTAAAATCGCGCCGCCTACTATGGCTTGACATAATAAGCCTGAGCCACGACCAGTAAGAGGGCCGAGTCCGCGAATCGCTAATGTGAATATGGTAGGAAACATAATCGAGTTAAAGAAGCCAATTGAGATTACCGACCACATGGCGATATCGCCTTGAGTATTCATGGTGGTAAATAGCAAGACAATGGCAATGGCAGAATTGAATGCTAAAACATATATTGGCGCAATAACGCGGGTCAAAGCGGCACCTACAAAACGACCAATCATCGCGGCACCCCAGTAGTAAGATACCATCTGACTGGCTTGACGCTCGTTTAGCCCACCTATCTCAGGCTGTGACAAATAATTCACTAAAAAACTACCAATACTGACTTCGGCACCAACATAAAAGAAGATGGCGATTGTGCCAAAGATCAATGCCTTATGGGACCATATAGAGTCTGTACTTTTAACAGCATGATCGCTTTCTTCAGATTGAATAGTGGGTAATTTCAAAAACTTAAACCCAATAGCCGTTGCAACCATCACGCCTGCCAGTAATAAGTATGGAAACTGCACCGCTTTGGCGTTTATTTCTACGTCTTCAGAAGCTACGCCTATTGTGGCGAAAATTAATGCTGCACCAAACATGGGGCCAAGGGTATGGCCTACAGAGTTGATTGCCTGAGCCAGACTGAGACGGCTAGTCGCTGTGCTTTCTGGGCCTAAAGCAGCGACATACGGATTGGCGGATACTTGCAAGATAGTCACACCGCTAGCAAGGATGAAAAGTCCCAGTAGAAAAACGGCATATACTTCAACCTCTGCTGCAGGGTAAAACATACCGCAACCTACAGCGATGGTTATCAAGCCAGTGATAATACCGCGTATGTAGCCTATTTTTTCGATAAGCTTCCCAGCAAAAGGGGATACGATAAAATATGCTCCGAAAAAGCAAAACTGAACCAACATAGCTTGGGTATAGTTAAGATCAAACGCGGCTTTTAAATGCGGAATTAAAATGTCGTTTAGTGCCGTAATAAAACCCCAAATAAAAAACAACGTGGTCATTGCTGCAAAAGCAAAATGACTATTTTTTACTGGCTCACTTAGGGTTACGGATGATTGTGTAATCGGTCCAGCCATAATTATTTACTCTTTAAAGGTGCCAGAGGTGCTGGCACGTTAATTAATGAATTGCTTAGTCTGCCGTTGACATTGAATAAGGCACTGCGTCTTTGCTAGTGGCCCAAACTTTATTTGGCTTGTTTGTCATGTCGAAAGAGATTTCACCACCCTCTATAAGCTGTTGATGAGACAAGAAGGTTTTATTGAACGCTTTGCCGTTGAGGGTCGCGTCTTGTACATAGATATTTTTGGCACTGTTGTGTTTGGCGTTGATAGTAAAGCGCTCACCATTTTGTAAGTGCAATGTCGCTTTATCAAAAAGAGGGCTACCTAAAATGTACTCATCACTGCCAGGGGTAACAGGATAAAACCCAAGCGCACTGAATACATACCAAGCCGAGGTTTGGCCGTTATCTTCGTCTCCGCAATACCCATCAGGCGTTGCTGAATAAAGTTTCTCCATAATATCGCGCACATGGAACTGGGTTTTCCAAGGCTGCCCTGCGTAGTTGTATAAATAACTCATATGTTGAATAGGTTGATTGCCATGGGCGTAGTTACCCATATTAACAATTTGCATTTCGCGAATTTCGTGGATCGTAAAGCCATAATAAGAATCATCAAAATCAGGCGGCATACTGAACACGCTGTCTAGTTTGTCTACAAATGCTTGATCGCCGCCCATCAAACCCTTTAAACCAGCAATATCGTGAAAAACCGACCAAGTATAGTGAAGGCTATTGCCTTCAGTAAATGCGTCGCCCCACTTCAATGGGTTAAAAGGACTTTGAAAACTGCCGTCTTCATTTTTGCCGCGCATCCAGCCACTTTTTTTGTCGAAAAGATGTTGATAATTTAGGGCTTTTTGTTTGAATTTAGCCGCGTCGTCCGTTTTGCCTAAGCGCTCAGCTAAACGGTAAACATTAAAGTCTGCGAAAGCGTATTCCAATGTGCGCGCAGCATTCTCGTGAATACCTACGTCATATGGTACATAGCCTAACTCGTTGTAATAATTAACCCCTTCTCTACCGACTGAACTGACAGGGCGTCCTTCTTCTACTTGAGCATTTTTTATGATTGCTTCATAAAGCGTATCGATATCAATATCGGTAATACCTTTTAGATAAGCATCTGCAATGTTAACGGCAGAGTTTGAGCCAATCATTACACCCCGATGCCCCGGGCTTGCCCACTCAGGAAGCCAGCCTGATTCTTTATAGGTGTTAGCTAGGCCTTCCATAATTTGTGCGTCTAGCTCTGGATACATCAAAGTAAAAAATGGGAAAACAGCCCGAAAAGTGTCCCAGAAACCATTGTCTGTGAACATGTATCCTGGTAGCACTTGACCATTGTATGGGCTGTAATGAACTACTTCATTAGCCTCGTTATACTCGTAGAATTTTCGCGGGAATAACAACACGCGATAAAGGGCTGAATAAAACGTGCGTAAGTTATCAGTATTATTATCTTCTATTTCGATACGAGACAGCTCTGTTTGCCAGTGCTGATGCGCCTTTTGACGGGTAGTTTCGAAGTCGTCCTGACCAATTTCTCGATCTAAATTCAACTGCGCTTGCTCGGGACTAATAAAAGACGAAGCAATCTTTACAGATACTTGTTCACCGCGTGTCGTCTTGAAACCGATGACCGCTCCTACGTGTTCGCCCTGACTACTTATAGCATCACCATTAAGTTGATATTCATCAGTCCATGTACGACTAATTTCGAAGTCTTTATCAAACTCGGCGACAAAATAGTTATGAAAATTATCAGGTACGCCACCGTGATTATTGCGTGCGTAACCAATTATTTTACGTTGCTCAGGCAGAATTTTAACCATGGAGCCTTTATCGAATGCATCTAAAATAATGTAAGCGTTGTCTGTATCCGGAAACGTAAAACGAAATTGTGCCGCGCGTTCGGTCGGGGTGATTTCTGCGGTAACGTCATAAGAGGCAAGATATACGCTATAGTAATCTGGGCTAGCCTGTTCAGCTTTATGTGAAAACCATGATGCTCTGTCATCTTGGTTGAACTTCATCTCACCGGTCACCGCCATCAATGAAAACGCCCCATAGTCATTTAACCAAGGACTAGGTTGGTGAGTTTGCTTAATGCCGCGTATTTGGTCGTCGTCGTATTTGTAGGTCCATCCATCACCAATAGGAGCCGTCATCGGTGTCCAGAAATTCATTGCCCATGGCGTAGCAATAGCGGGATAAGTATTGCCATTTGATAAGCTAAACTTTGAATCTGTGCCCATAAGCGGATTAACATACGCCACTAAGTCAGTTTTAGCTGGGTTATTAACCGTATCGGTGTTTTCATGTGTCGAACCGCAGGATGCTAACAGCAGCATCATGGGAATAAAAAATATATTCTTATAATTCATTTATTTATACCTACAAAAGTAAATTTTCTCTGGCACTTCGTAGCCACCATTGAAGTTTAAATTTCATTTTGTTGTGAACGTAGAGTTCAAGTTAAAAGTTAACGCATTGTTAAATTGTAATCGATTACAATTTGATGGTCTAGCAAAAAGTCCAATAAAAGCGCTAATTACCCCTTAAATTCGCACTTTATGTTTAAATATTGATATATTTGTCATCGATTACAATTAATTGTTTTGACGATTTACTGATATCATTGACTTATTCTTGAGTGTAGATTGAATAAGACGGTTCTTATAACGGTGAGATAAAATAACTGCGGTTATGGTCGGCCTAGTTCATGGAAGTGAAGACGTAGATGACGAATATAAAAAAAGTAAGTGAACTGGCTGGGGTATCAACCGCAACGGTGTCACGGACCCTTAAAATGCCAGATATGGTCACAGCACGCACAAGAGAAAAAGTGATGCAAGCTGTGCGAGAAGCGGGATACCGACCCAGTTGGCTAGCGACCAGTGTTAAGACTGGGCGCACAAACACTATCGTTGTTTTAGTACCGAATTTGGTCAATCCATTTTTCATGCGCATCATCGGTGGCATAGAGCAAGCCGCTCAAGAGCGGGGGTTTACTGTGCTTTTATGTGACACCCAAGGAGACAGTAAGCGCGAAAGTGACTACGCGTCTATGGTGTTGACCAATCGAGCCGACGGCCTAATTCAACTTGATCACTCCTTCCCATTTTCTGATGATGACGCTAAATTGGCCGAAACGATCCCTATGGTCAGTGTGTGTGAGCGTATCCATGCCGAAAAAAAATACCCAGTAGTGTCTCTCGATAATTACGCTGCTAGCCGCTCATTAGCTCATCATTTGGTGAGTTACGGGCATAGGAAATTTGCTGTTATTGTGGGCCAAGTGGTCAGCCAGATACATAAGGATCGCCTCTCTGGGCTGCGCAGTGTTTTGGCTGAAGAAGAAATCGTTTTTGATGAAAATATGATTGTTGGCGAAAGTTACAGCATTGAGAATGGCATAGAAGGTATGCGTCAATTATTAGAAAAAACCCAACGGCCAACGGCTGTTATTTGCTTTAATGATGATATCGCCATTGGCGCAATGCATGAAATTCATCGTCAGGGGTTAAAAATTCCCGATGATATTTCGGTGGTTGGTTTTGACAATGTCAAAGTCTCTGCATTTTTAAACCCTCCATTAACAACTATCGATCAACCCGCCTATGAGATGGGACGTCGAGGTATGGAGCTGCTGAGCGATCTTATTAATACCGTTCCCCTTACCCGTAGCAGTGAAATGCTTCCTTTTCAGTTACTTGAACGTAAAAGCAGCGGCCCTGCTCCCGTCTAGAGCTGATATTCTGCCTGTTTACGCAGTTGGCTAAATATCTTTTTAGTGAATCAATGTTAATTTTTTGTATGTTTTTTGTCTTGTGTTGTTGACATGTGGAGTGCGTCGAACTATATT
This sequence comes from Paraglaciecola sp. 20A4, assembly GCF_011378905.1. GTDB lineage: Bacteria > Pseudomonadota > Gammaproteobacteria > Enterobacterales > Alteromonadaceae > Paraglaciecola. Next base: position 163,422 of record NZ_WTPY01000002.1, read on the forward strand.
TTTCCTGCAAATTGTAATCGATTACATTTTATTGGATAGAAAACTTCCAATTAAATGACCTGTATACAACGTAAAACAAAGAAAAAATAAGCAGTTACTGAAGTAAACCGCGGCGCATGTTCACGGTTACATTTAGTTAAAGCGGTACTATCCGATGGCGATTAGGGAAACACATATGAACAACACCAGTGACAAAATATTTGGTAAATCCATGCTGAGCTTAGCCGTTGTGTGTGCTTTGGGCCTCATGCCCTCGCATGCCTTTGCGCAACAAGCAGATGATAACTCCAGTGCAAGTGTAGACGAAACTGAAGTGATTCAGGTTCGTGGTATTCGTGCATCAGCAGCAGAAAACTTAGCTATTAAGCGACTTTCGAATGCCGTAGTTGATGCCATTACTGCAGAAGATATTGGTAAGTTTCCAGACAAAAACGTTGCTGATTCATTGCAGCGTGTGCCTGGTGTCGTTATTCAACGTAATGGCGGTGAGGGCTCAAGTGTTAGTATTCGTGGTTTGTCCCCTAGCCTTACGTTTACCCAGCTAAACGGTAACTTCATTGCGGCATCTTCAGGCAATCCGTCCCGTTCATTTTCATATGAATTACTTCCCTCTAATCTGGTCGGCAAAGTTGAGCTTTTTAAATCGTCTGAAGCACGTTTAGACGAAGGAGGCATTGGCGGTACGGTTATTGTGCATAGCCGTAAACCACTGGATATGGAAAAAAATTCTGGTGTTGTCAGTCTTGAATATACCTATGCTGATATTACTGATAAATACGAGCCTCAGTTAAGCGGTATTTACTCATGGAAAACCGATGATGAAGATTTTGGTTTCTTGGTGGGTTTTACCCAACAGGATCGAACCAACCGTACCCAAACTTCTCGCGTTAATATTATTAATCAAAATTTTCTCTACACCGAGCGCAGAAATGGTCAAGAAATAGAAGGTGGTGCACAAGGTTATGCAAGGCAAAGTTTAGTTCAAGAGGTATTAGAAGAAGATCGTCAACGCACCGGCGTTCAGTTTACTGCCCAGTGGCGCCCTACCGACAATTTAGAAATCGGTTTCAATTATTTTCAATTTAAACTCGGATTAGATTCCGTTTTACACCAACTCGAATATCCAGAATGGCACGATACTAACCAATTTATGACCGACGTGTACGTTGATGCTGAGGCACAGTACGTAACCGGTATCGATTACGCCAGAGGTGTTTCAGGTGAAGCGCTGGACACGCAAATTCCTCGTATGAATGGTGAATACGTAGTTGAAGAGTCTACCTCTGATACGTTTGATTTCTTTATGGAATACGAAGGCAGTGAATTTAATGTGAAATTCGTTGCCGGTCATACAGAAGCTGAAGGCGGCCCTAGCGAGAAATATCGTGCAGCTTACTATTCTGGTAGTACCGCAGATTATTGGGGCTGGCGTTTCGAGAATGAAAATCTAGTGACCAATATCGACCCAGAAATGTTTAACCGCTTAAAAGCCGGTGAAGGTGGTCAAGCGGATATAGGTGCTACAGATTCAAGTTTTGTTGGTGGTACACAAGAAGAGGATTATGCGCAAATCGATACTGATTGGTTTGTTGATTGGGGCATAGTAGAAACATTGCGTTTTGGTATGAAGTATCGCAAAGGCTCTATTCATCGTGATACCCGAAATACTTATTACCTAGACAAGGATTTTGATGTTGCTGCGGGAGAAGCGCGTCCTGGAGGGATCACCCTAGATGATGACTATTCACGCAATGGTGGAATTCCACTCTTAACTACGGTTATCGCTGATCAACCGTTAGGTAACCTTGGCGGCTCAATAAATACCAATCTTTTCCCTGTGGTAAATTGGAATAAATACCAAAACGAGTTGGAAAATAATTTCCAACGTTATACTCGCTTTGAACCAGACTTTGTTTATGAAGTTGAAGAAGAGGTCAAAGTCGCTTACGTACAAGCTGACTACCGTTGGGAAAATTTCCGCGGTAACTTTGGTTTGCGCTTTATTGATACCGTCAATACAAACACCGCCAGTGATCGTTTGGAATACCGTTTGGATCGCGTGAATTTGGACGGTGAAGATGTTGCCCAAATCAATGGGATAGTCCGTGATGTTATCGTCAATCCAAAAGAAAATTCTTACAGCCATGTATTACCGAGCTTTAACATTGCTTGGGATATTAACGACGATTGGGTACTGCGCGGCGCCGCTGCCAAAGCCCTATCCCGCCCGGATTATGCTGATTTAGGCCAGTTCCAAACACTTACCTATAACTCAAGCGAATGGGAAGCCGACTCCAGTGACCGCCCAGACTATGATCCTCAGCGCGATGGCGAAGGTTGGACCGGAGGAGGTGGTAACTCATCTTTGCGCCCGCTCGAATCAGTGCAATATGACCTATCTCTTGAGTATTACTACGGCGAAGGCTCAGGTGTGAGCCTGGCGGTATTCTTGAAAAAAATCGATAACTTTGTTGTGCCATTTGTGCTTGACGTGAACACCAGTGTACCGGATCAAACTTTTACATTGGTTGAATCAGGAGGAGGCACAGTCAATGTCGGTGGTGATATTTTAGTGCGCGACTTCGACACAGCTGCAAATGGTACCGATGCTGAATCAAAAGGCGTTGAATTCTCATTCCAACATTTCTTTGATAATGGCTTTGGTGTATCGGGTAACTATACACGCAACATTACCAGTGCCGCCACAGTCGAGACAGATGGACGTATTGTTGGTGAATCACCGCTGACTGGTAGTTCTAAATACCAAGGCAATTTTTCAGGATTTTATGAAAATAATGATTATAGCGTTCGTGTTTCCTATAACCGCCGAGGCCCAACTATCGGTGTGTTAGCAGAAGATTGGGATATTAATCGCTATAGCGATACCTACGACCAAATTGACGTAAACGCAAGCTACAGCATCAATGAAGATATTACTTTGAGCGCATCGGTTATCAATCTGACAAAGTCTGAAGACTACGTCCATTTAGGAGATGACACCAAAACTCGTTTCTTAACCAATTCGTACAGCGGTCGTCGATTCTTTGCTGGGATCAACTACAGATTTTAGAGTGCCAAATCGGCTTATTTAAGTCGATTAAATGGAACGTAAAAAGACAGATTGAATAGAGGAATAATAATGAAAAAGCTCAAAATGAATAAAACCACAGTGGCCATGCTGATGGCAATGAGCACCCTATATGGTTGTGGCGGCGGGGCAGATGATCCCAATCCAAGTGATGCCGTTGATACACGTATTACTACCTCTGCTACCCTTACTGGTAGCGCGGTTAAAGGTAGTTTAGACAGCGCGCAAATTAGCGTTGAACAAATGAATGATTCGCCCATTAATATCACTAGCGGTGAACTAACGGATGCATCAGGAAATGTTAACTTGGTTGTGCAAAGCGCTCTTGGTTTCGGTATCAATAGTCCATTTAAAGTGACTGTTACCGCTACCGATACAACTAGCATGATATGCGATGCCATTGATTGCGCTGGTGTTGATATGGGGCAAGAATTAAGCGGTGAGCCATTAACCGGTACTGTGCTTAAATCATTGTCTTTCGTCAATGTACCTTACGGATCTCAAGCGTCCAGCAGTAACCTACCTTTGCAAGCGAATGTCCTTACGACTATCGCTACACCATTAGTGGAAAACGCAGTTGCGAACGGTGCCAATATTACCCTAAAAGTGTTGTTTGATTTACAAGCCGTAACAGCTTCTGACTTAGCACTACGGGCATTGGGTATTTCTGCTCCCGGTGTTAACGTGTTTGAAACGGCACTTGTCAGTGCAGAATCTTACGAAAACTTTGTTATAGGTGAAGATTGCTCCACCGTTATTTCAACTGATGCACAGGGCAACGAAGTTTCACAAGAAGAGTGTAGCGACGTACTCGCTGCACCAGCGGTTATTACACTATCGTTAGCCAATGCTGCATTTGCTAACGTTGCACAAGACGAGAGCTTTAATGCGCGTTTTGATGCGGTTAATACTGCCATTACAACGGCGATAGAAGGCGATACGACCGCACTTATACCTATTAGAGAACGCTTACTTGCATCCGTTAGTGCAGTACCGTTTCTCTCTGAATTGGGTATATCTGCTGAAAGTGTGATCGATGTCGGTTTATCTTTTGCTCTGGATGATGAAAATAGTGGCCCAGTTCAAGAAGTAACCACAGCTGATAACCTCGCCGGAGCAACGATCACTGGTCGCGCACGTATCAGTGACGGTGAAGCTGAAACCATGGCGTTTGATAAAGACACGCAAACTAAATGGTTAGACAACGGGGGAGTACCCAGTGCAGAAGAACCTTCTTGGGTACAAATTGAATTTTCTGAAGCTCATGCAGTTAGCAGTGTTTTTATCACCAGCGCCAATGATGCACCTGAGCGGGACCCAGAGAACTTTGACTTATTGGGGTCAAATGACGGTGAAACCTGGGTAACACTCGCTAGCTTCTTAGGGGAATCTTTTGATGAACGTTTTGAACGTAAAGAATTTTCATTCTCGAACGGCCTAGCGTATTCATTCTATCGTTTGAATATCACTAAAAACAAAGGCGATACGAGCTTAATGCAACTTGCTGAAATCCAGTTAGTTGGCCCAATTTACACAAGTACAGATCACACTGATCCGGTAGGCGTGGCCACCATCACTGGTCGCGCGCGTATTAGTGACGGCGAAGCCGAAACGATGGCGTTTGACAATGACGGGCAAAGCAAGTGGTTAGATAATGGTGGCGTGCCCAGTGTTGAAGAACCTTCTTGGGTAAGAGCTGATTTCCCTGAATCCGTTGCGGTCAACGTATTGGCAATCACCAGCGCCAATGATGCGCCAGAGCGGGATCCTGAAAACTTTAGCCTTGTTGGTTCGAACGATGGTGGAGCGACATGGACGACTATCGGTGACTGGTTGGGTGAGTCATTTGACGAACGTTTCGAGCGCAAACTATTCATTGCTAATAATACCTTGGCTTATAGTAGCTACCGACTAAATATTAGTAAAAATAAAGGCGATACCAGCTTAATGCAGTTGTCTGAAATTGAACTTATTGGGCCTGAAGCGGCTAGTGTTCAACATAGTCACGGGGCAGGCGTCACATATACTGAGCGAGCGCGTATTAGTGATGGCGAAGCAGGTTCAATGGCCTTTGATAAAGACACCCAGACCAAGTGGTTAGACAACGGTGGTGTGCCTTCGGTTGAAGAGCCGTCTTGGGTTGTGGTTGCGTTACCTGAAGCTGCTGCGGTAAATACGCTTGCACTGACAAGCGCGAATGACGCACCAGAACGTGATCCTGAAAACTTCGCAGTCTGGGCATCAAATGACAATGAAAACTGGGTTGAGTTAGCCAGTTGGTTGGGTGAGAGCTTCGACGAGCGTTTCGAACGTAAGCAATACGCTTTCTCCAATGACGTTGGATTTAGCTTCTACCGTTTTAATATCACCAAAAACAAAGGTGATAATACCTTGATGCAAATTGCCGAAATTGAGCTGATTGGTCCACAAGTCGCTTCTGTTGATATTTCATCTACGCCAGGCACTACTATTACTGGCCGAGCACGTATCAGTGATAATGAAGCTGAAACCATGGCCTTTGACGACTTAACAAGTACCAAGTGGTTAGACAACGGTGGCGTACCTAGTGTTGAAGAACCATCATGGGTTCAACTTGACTTCGTTGCGCCGCGCATCGTGAACAGTATCTCCATCACCAGTGCCAATGATTCACCAGAACGTGATCCTGAAAATTTCACAGTCTTGGGTTCAAACGATGGTGGGGCCACATGGGAAGAAGTGGAGTCGTGGATTGGTGAAAGCTTTGACAACCGATTTGAGCGTAAGCTTTTCGAAATGAGAAATGGTTTTGCTTACACTAGCTATCGAATCAATATCACCAAAAACAAAGGTGACAGCAATTTAATGCAACTTGCGGAAATTGAATTGATAGGTCCAAGCGAATAAGTAAAACATGAGTTTAAAGTCCACTATTCATCTTGGTGGGCTTTCTTCTTTTTTCTTTATTTGAAAACCACTAAGACAAAAACGAATCAATATGCATGAGCAATTTTACCTCGGAATAGATGCAGGCGGAACGCAAACACGGGCCGCCTTATATGACCATAACAATGTGTTAATAGGAGAAGGTGCTGGTGGACCAGGTAATCCAGTCAATGGGCTACATCTAGCGCAAGCTTCGATTGTCCAAGCTGCAGAGAACGCCTTGTTCAATGCGCATCTTATCAATGTGAGTCTCGACCAATTGCACTTAGGTGCCGGAATTGCTGGCCTGCACTTACCAAGCCAGCAAGAGGCGATGAAACAATGGCAACACCCTTTTAAATCACTTTTTTGTACCACCGACTTGCATGCAGCAGTGACGGGAATGCATCAAGGAGAAGATGGAGGCGTCATTATTCTGGGAACTGGCTTTAGCGCGTTGGGTGTGGTTAAAGGTGTTATGCATCCTATTGGCGGATACGGTTTCCCGATTAACGCCCAAGGTAGTGGCTCATGGCTAGGTTTGCAAGCGGTTGAGGCGTCTCTACTCGCCCATGATGATATCGGAACACCTACTAGCATGCTGACAGCCATGACCGAGCAAGAGGATATTCTCTCGCTAGCAACACGTTTAAATCATGCTACCTCTACTGAATTTGCCTCGTTCTCGCCGCTGGTATTCGAACATGCGAGCCAAGGCGATCTTGTTGCTAAAGCTATACTTGAACAAGCCACCGAGTTCTTACAGCGGGTGATTTTGCAGCTCAACAAGTTAGGTATAAGTGAAGTAGTTTTGGTCGGCAGTGTCGCACAGAGATTGCACAGCCGATTAAATACTCGTTGTAGTAGCTGCCTTGTCGCAGGAAAGGCATCTGCCGAGTTTGGTGCAATGCTACTGGCAAAGAAAAATCTCGACAATTCGTAAGCCCTTAAATAACCCCATCAGTAAGATAAAGAGAATAAATATGACGGCCACACGCAGAGGTTTTTTAAAGTTTTCATTTTTAAGTAGTGTTGTTGGAGCATTAACGGGCGTGAGCAAGTCCGTGATGGCGGCAAAGAAACCGAATAAACCTATTGTGGTTTCTACATGGGAGCATGGTTTAGCGGCGAATGCAGTTGCATGGCAGGTACTCAATAATCATGGTCGCGCGTTAGATGCGGTAGAAAAAGGTGTTCGCGTGCCAGAAGCCGATCCTGATGTAAGAACCGTTGGCTTAGGAGGGTATCCTGATAGTGACGGTAATGTCACATTAGATGCCTGCATCATGGATGAAAATATGAACTGTGGCGCAGTAGCTTATTTGCAAGATATTAAGCATCCCATTTCAGTTGCGCGCAAAGTGATGGAAGAGACACCGCACGTTATGTTAGTTGGCAGCGGTGCAAAAAAGTTTGCCTTAGAGCAAGGCTTCACATCAGAAAACTTATTAACTGATCAGTCCAAAAAGGACTGGTCAGAATGGAAAAAGTTAGGTCAACAGAAAAAACAAATCAACATAGAAAACCACGACACGATAGGTATGTTGGCGCTTGATGATGCTGGTAATTTGAGTGGTGCATGTACTACTAGTGGCGCCGCTTTCAAATTACCAGGTCGAGTGGGGGACTCGCCAATTATTGGTGCTGGGCTGTATGTTGATAATGAAGTTGGCGCAGCTACGGCAACCGGAATGGGCGAGCTAATGATGAAAACGGTTGGTTGTCACCTTGTGGTCGAACTTATGCGCCAAGGGGCATCACCACAAGAGGCATGTCAAAAAGCAGTTCAAAGGATAGCCACTCGACTGGATGACTTTGCTGAATTTCAAGTAGGCTTCCTCGCGTTAAATAAAGCGGGGGAATACGGCGCTTACTGTATACAGCCGGGGTTTAACTATGCCGTCAGAGACATCAGCGGTGAGCACCTGTTTGATGGTGAGAATCTACTGGGAGCGTCTAAATGATAACTAGGCTGGTGGGTGTACTCTTCCTTCTTTGTGTCAGTTTTACCCATGGGGCAGAGCTGCACATCAAAGCTAATCAAGCGCCTTTTGCATTAACCTTAGATCAAGTCATGAACTGGCGAGCTGATGGCGAGTTCACGTCACTGGACAACGTCTCTAGTGAGCCTTTGGCTCGTCGCTACCCTGCACAGCTCGATGATGCTCGGGCAGATTTGGATACACGGGTTAAAATATTGTACGCCCCTGATGGTATGAACAATTTCGCGAATTATCTGACTTCTCAAGATAAATTTAATTTATACAATTTTACTCATTGGTCACAAATCGATGTATTGAATTGGTTCGCGGGCACGGCTGATCACGTGGTGCAAATACCGGCCCGACCATGGGTAGATATCGCTCATAAAAACGGCGTAAAGGTGATTGGCTCAATTTTCTTAGCTATTGCTAAATACGGCGGCAGTCCCGATACCGCCGAAGCGTTACTTAAACAAGACGAAAATGGCCGTTTCATTATGGCGCACCGACTGGTCGATATTGCCCAGTACTATGGATTTGATGGTTGGCTGATGAATCAAGAGACCAACTTAACTGCCGTTAAAGACGCAAGCAATGAATTAGTCGAAGGTGAGACAGACACTAAGCGCGGAAAGGCCTTAGCGAAGAAGATGCTAGCGTTTATGCAGTATTTGACGGCCATCGCACCTCAAACAATGGAGATCCATTGGTATGACTCCATGCTCGAAAATGGTCAAGTACGTTGGCAAAATCAACTGAATGCCAAAAACCAAGCATTTTTACAACAAGGTGTAGCGAGTGCCGACGCTATGTTTATGAACTATTGGTGGAACAAACCTATGGTTGAGCGTTCCGTAGCGCTGGCTCAACAATTAGGCCGTTCAGGTTATGAGTTGTACTTTGGCGTTGATCTATGGCCAAGTCGCAATGCTCAGCGCGCGTTTAGCAAAACCCAATGGTTGCACGACTTATTTGATCCTGATTCGAGCCAAGGTCTGACCTCTATTGCTTTATTTGCTCCAAATTTTAATTTCAATTTTAGTGGTGAAACCCACACTCCCATCTTTAGCCACTTTAAAGACGACCCTAATGACTACCTTAGTTTTTATCAAACCGAGCAGCGTTTATTTGTTGGTGACGATTTGAATTTGGCAACGAACGACAAAAATACCTGGCCAGGAATAGGCCGTTATTTACCCGCTAAAACGACGATTGCTGCTTTGCCGTTTGTGACGAATTTTAATACAGGCCAAGGCCAGATGTTAATTGAAAATGGTCAAAAGGTCTTAAATGGCTGGACTGATATGAGCAAGCAAGACCTATTACCCACCTGGCAGTTTGCTGTGTATGGTAATGCGTCAATGTCGGTGGAATACAACTTCGAACAGGTGTTTTCTGGAGGAAGTTCTTTAGCATTTAAAGGAACGCTAACTAATCAAGAAACCCAGATCCCGTTATATCAAACCAATATGCTTGTTGGCGCTGAAAACGAAGTAAGCCTGACTGTCAAAGGCAGCACTGTTGGCATGTCTTTTTATATTCAAACTGCCGATGGCAAGCGCCATGCTTACTTGCTCAATAATTATCAATCAACGGATAAAGGCCGTGGTTGGCAGCGCTATTCCATAGCATTGAAAAACATATCAAAGCAGCATTTAGTGCAAATCGGTGTGCTTTTTTCAAAGGATATTTCTGTTGATGATGTGGCAGTCTACGTGGGTCAATTGGCGATTAAGTGATGATTGATATAGAGATTTGCTTAGCATGCGATCACCCTGACGATGTTGCTAAGCAAGTTAAGGCCGCATATGCCGGAGGTGCCACTCGAGTTGAGCTTTGTAGTCATATGGCGCAAGAGGGATTAACGCCTAGCTTTAATGCAATGGTAACGGCTAAAGCTGCAGCGCAAAAAGACCAACAGCTGTTATCGATGATACGCCCTCGCGGAGGGGACTTTTGTTATGACGCAAGTGATATAAAATACATGCAACGTGACATTCGTCTAGCCGCCCAAGCGGGTATGCATGGCGTAGTACTTGGCACGCTCACGCAACATAATACCCTCGATATATTCAATTTGAAGTCGCTGCTAGCTCTCGCTGAAAAATCGAATTTAATGGTGACGTTTCATCGTGCTTTTGATGCACTGGTGGAGCCAGAACAAGCCATTACGACTTTAATTGACTTGGGGGTTAAACGAATTCTGACGTCTGGGGTCGCTTGGGGAAGCAGCGATAAAGCGGTGCAACATATTGATCGATTGGAACATTACCTGCAAATTGCCAATGGTAATATTGAAATTGTTATTGGCGGTGGAATAACGTCATCCAGCGCGCGCCAGATTTCTGCTCAAATTGCTCGCTCGTCATATTACTCCTTCCACGCATACTCCTTCGCAATCTGTCATGGCCTGGTGCATAAAGATCGAGTTAAAGAACTCTATCAAGGGGTGAATGACACATAGTCCCGACTTAATATTTGACATCTTTCTCGTGGGCCATTTTTCATTGGGCGCGCCCACGTTAGATATTCCGCCCATTTCACCCATTGGTTTTTATGATTAACAACGAAAATAAGGCACAAATGAAGACATTAACGCTAAATGGAACATGGCAATTTTGCCAAGCTGACAAGCAAGATTGGCGAAGTGCTGAGGTTCCTGGCTGTAATTTTACTGATCTTCTCACCCATAAATTGATAGATGATCCGTTTGAGCGAGACAACGAGTCACATTTACAGTGGATAGAGAAAGAAGATTGGCATTATCGTCGCTCATTTACGGTTTCCGCTGCCGATTTGGCGCACAGCGAGGCCAAACTGGTTGCATTGGGATTGGACACGTTCTGCGATATTTATCTTAATGGTCAACACTTGGCCAGCGGAAAAAATATGTTTGTGGGTCAGCATCTTAGCTGCAAGGACTTACTTGTTGTGGGTGAGAATGAGTTGACTATCCACTTCCGTTCTCCCATGAATGAAGTGTATCCTCAATTTGTTGCAAACGGTTTTACCTATCCAGCGGAGAACGACAAGAGCGACGAGAAGCTCAGTGTTTTCTGTCGTAAGGCGCCGTGCCATTTTGGTTGGGATTGGGGGCCAAAATTTGTGACCTCTGGCATTTGGCGCGATATCTATTTGTCATTTATCGATGGTGCAGAAATCAAAGACGTGCACTTTATTCAACACAGACTAACGTCAAAACGTGCTGATTTTAGTTTCGAGTTGGATATCGCCGCATTGGCTGATTTTGACGGTGAGCTACAGCTCACATGTGAACAAGCACCACAATTGAATCAAATGCAAAAGGTGGTTTTTTCGACCTCATTCACGAGCCAACATGTTTCTGTCAATCTCACCTTAGCGGATCCTAAGCGCTGGTGGCCAAACGGATTGGGAGACGCTTTTCTATATGACTTCAACTTCGCATTAGTCAAAGGTACACAGGTACTTGCGAGTCATACATTAGCCGTGGGTTTGCGAGAAATTGAAGTAGTTAACCAAGCTGATGAAATGGGGGAGTCGTTTTATTTTAAAGTCAACGGTCATCCTGTGTTTATGAAAGGCGCTAACTATATTCCTGATGATAGCTTTATTCACAGGGTAAGTGATGCGCGCCACCAACAGGTTTTTGATGCTGTAGTTGCTGGCAACATGAATATGCTGCGGGTTTGGGGCGGCGGTATTTATCAAGATGATACCTTTTATGAGTTAGCTGATCGCAATGGCATCTTGATTTGGCAAGACTTTATGTTTGCTTGCACCTTGTATCCTGGCGACGAAGAGTTTCTATCGAATGTCAGACAAGAAGCACAATACAATGTTAAACGACTGCGTAATCATCCTTGTATCGCGATGTGGTGTGGTAATAACGAAGTGGATATGGCCATTGAAAAATGGCAGTGGGCTGAAAAATTTGCCTATTCAGATGAACTCTATTCGCGCTTAAAACAGGACTATATGAGACTGTTTGATGATTGCTTGCCTAATGTTATAAAAACCCTTGATAGCCAACGTTTTTATTTACGCTCTTCACCCATTGGCTTTTGGGAAAATGATGAAGACAATAAGGCAAATCATCATTATTGGGGAGTTTGGCATGGTGAAGAGCCGTTCACCGAATATAAAAAACGTATTCCGCGCTTTATGAGTGAATATGGTTTTCAATCATTTCCTATTGCCGAATCAACTTATCGTTTCACGCGGCCTGAGGATCGAGAACTAGACTCAGCCGTAATGCAGGTGCATCAAAAACATCCTCGCGGTAATAAGTTAATACGCAGCTATATGGATGAAGAGTTTCATCCGCCAAAAGATTTCGAGCAGTTACTCTATTTGAGCCAAGTACAACAGGCATTAGGTTTAAAAATGGCCTTTGAAGCTCACCGAAAAGCAATGCCATTTTGCATGGGTACCTTGTACTGGCAGCTAAATGACACTTGGCCTGCGGCCTCTTGGTCGGGTATTGATTATTACGGCCATTGGAAAGCTCTACATTATCAAGCTAAGCGTAGTTTTGCTCAGCAGTTATTAGTCATAGAACAAAGTGACAACCGCTTAGATGTGACACTGGTGTCTGACGATCTAACGACATTTCCAGCTACATTGCAGGTTACTATTTATCAATTTACAGGCGATATTTTGTGGTCACATAAGCAAAGTGTCATTGTGCCAGCCAATAGCTCTGAAGAGATCTTCAGCCTTGAATTAGCCAACATTATCTCACAGGAACAGCGAGATAATTCAGTAATAGTAGCGAGTCTCGTTGATGTCAAAAGTGCACAAATACTCGCGCAAAACTCACACTTTTTGGTGGCCAATAAAGCCTTGGCTTTGCAGTCAGCCAATATTGCGTGCACAACGATAATAGCTAACGAGCAGCTAACGGTAACATTTGAGACCGATACCTTTGTCCGTCAAATGTATGTCAGTGTTAGTGGGCATGATGGCAATTTTAGCGATAATTTCTTTGATCTCATACCCTCGCTACCAAAGACTATTAGTCTGTCTTTACCCGGTATGAGTCACAAAGATATTAACGCATTAGCAGATCGCCTGAGTTGGAGTTCGTTAATTGACAGCTTTGATCATCAATATGCTCAGACTCCTCACAGGGTTGGAATAAAGTAATGAATTTAAGTTGGATAGATATTGTTGTCATCATGGCCTACTTGGTGGCGGTATTGATGATTGGTTTATATATCTCTAAGCGTGCAAGCCGGGACATGGATTCCTATTTTTTAGGGGGCAAAACCATCCCCTGGTGGGCGCTTGGGGTGTCAAATGCGTCGGGCATGTTCGATATTGCTGGCACTATGTGGCTGGTATCCATGTGCTTCGTATACGGTTTAAAAAGTGCTTGGTTACCTTGGATTTGGCCGATATTTAATCAAATATTTTTAATGATTTACCTATCAGTGTGGCTGCGTCGTTCAAATGTTATGACCGGAGCGCAGTGGATGGAGACCCGATTTGGCACAGGCAAAGGCGCAGAAATGAGCCAAATGGTGGTGGTGGTCTTTGCGCTCGTCAGTGCTATCGGTTTTATCGCATACGCCTTTAAAGGTATAGGAAAATTCGCCGCGATCTTTTTCCCTTGGGAATTATCCCCGGATATCTACGCGTTAATTATTTTCTCAATCACGACCATTTATGTCGTAAAGGGAGGAATGTATAGCGTGGTATTCACCGAAATTCTGCAATTTATCATTATGACTATAGCGGCGATTTCGGTGGGCGTGATAGCGATGTATATGGTGTCCCCTGAACAATTAGCCGCTGCCACACCAGCAGGCTGGGATAATTTATTCTTTAGCTGGCAGCTAGACCTTAATTGGCAAGGCTTGATTGATAGTGTCAATGTGAAAGTAGAAGAAGACGGTTTAGAGCTATTCGGCTTGATGATCATGATGATGTTGTTTAAAGGGGTGCTATCAAGCATGGCGGGCCCCGTTCCTAATTATGATATGCAACGTATTTTGGCCACCAAAAGCCCTAAAGATGCCGCCAAAATGAGTGGTTTAGTGTCTTTGGTTATGTTTTTCCCGCGCTACATGATGGTTGCTGGGCTGTCTATCTTAGCCATTGTATACATGGGGCCGGATATTCAAGCACAAGGTAAACAATTCGATTTCGAACAGATATTGCCTTTCGCCATCAATAACTTTGTGCCTGTTGGCCTAACAGGCCTGCTAATCGCTGGGTTATTGGCCGCATTTATGTCGACCTTTGCTGCGTCGGTTAATGCTGCCCCTGCTTACTTTGTGAATGATATTTATCGTCGTTATTTTCGTCCTAACGCCGACAGTCGCACCTATGTGCGTGTGAGCTATATCGTCTCGGTGTTATTGGTTTTATTTGGTATGGGCCTGGGCCTAATGCTGGGCAGTATAAACGCCATTATGCAATGGATTTTTGCTGCCTTGTTTGGCGGGTATGCGGCTGCCAATTTATTAAAATGGCATTGGTGGCGATTCAACGCCTATGGGTATTTTTGGGGCATGTTAGCCGGATTAATTGGGGCGTTGCTGCTACCAATTGCATTACCTGATGTTCAGCCGCTTATGGCATTCCCGCTATTGTTGCTTTTCGGTTTAATCGGCTCTGTAGTGGGTACGTTGTTAACCCCTGTGGAATCTGACGAAGTGCTTTGTGAGTTCTACCGTACCGTCAAACCTTGGGGATGCTGGGGGCCTATTCGTGACAAAGTGATAGCGCAGGATCCTGATTTTGTGCCCAACAAAGAATTTTCCCGGGACATGGTCAATGTGATAGTGGGTATTGTTTGGCAATTAGCCCTAGTGGTTATGCCTATTTATTTAGTGATCCAGCAGTGGTGGTCAATGCTGGCTGCCTTTGGTGTCATTTTAGTCACTAGCTGGCTCTTGAAAAAGAACTGGTTAGATAAACTTCCTGAGTGAGTTGTAGTATGAAAAAACATATTTTAGCGAGCGTATTCTCGGTATGCGCATTTGGTGGACTAACGGGGTGTGCTGCGACTTTGGTCAAGCACAACAACTTTGAGTCTGTTAACAGTACACTTGATGTTAACGCATTAGCTTACGTTGACCCTTTTATTGGTACTGGTGGTCACGGTCATACATTTCCTGGTGCGGTTGTGCCTTTTGGTATGGTGCAGTTAAGCCCAGATAATCCGTCTAAAGGCTGGGATTGGACCTCAGGTTATAACTACAGTGACAACCAGCTATTGGGCTTCAGTCATACCCATTTGTCAGGCACGGGGGTGGGGGATTTACTTGACGTGCTGGTTATGCCGTTCCGCGGTGATTACCAAATCCGCCGCGACAACGCGTTAAAGCGAGTGGTTAGTGAATATTCACATACTGATGAGACTGCGTCAGCAGGATTTTACCAGGTAGGGTTACCACAAGAAAAAGTCAATGCAGAACTAACCGCAACTCAGCGCAGTGGCGTGCATCGATACACTTATTCAGGTAAAGAAGACGCTAAAATACTTATAGATTTGGGCTACGCACAAAATTTCGATAAGTCTGTGGCGACCTTTATGCGGGTGTTAGATGATCACACTTTAGTGGGCTATCGTATTTCAACAGGGTGGACAGATTTTCAACCCGTGTATTTTATCGCTCAATTTAATCAACCATTTCGCTATCAGTTTTATAAAGAAGGTGAAGCGCAATCAGGTCCGTTCATTAATACCGAGAAAAGCGAAGTTGTGTTGAATTTTGGTGATATAGCCAATCAGCCTTTGGTGACTAAAGTAGGCATTTCTTATGTCAGTATTGATGGAGCAAAGCTGAATCTAGCGTCAGAGGTGCCTGATTTCGACTTCGACAATGTTAAGCAGCAAGCAGAAATGCTTTGGGCTAAGCAGTTAGGAAAATTCAAGGTAACTGACAGCAATGAGCAAGCTAAGCGTAAGTTTTATACTGCTTTGTACCATTCATTTTTAGCTCCTCAGACTTTTAATGATGTCAATGGCAGTTATTTTGGCGCAGATGGTAGCGCCCACAATAGCCTCGATTTTAAACGTTATTCATTGTTTTCATTATGGGACACCTTTCGTGCATTGCATCCGCTATTGACCATTTCTAATGGTGATCGAGTCGATGACATGGTCAGTTCTATGATGGCTTTTTATAATGAGACAGGTTTGCTGCCTTCTTGGGATTTGATGGCCAATGAAACGGATGTAATGATTGGTTATCATGCCGTACCGGTTATCGTTGATGCTTACTTTAAAGGGCTGACGACGGTTAATCCTGAGCAGCTTTTGAAAGCGTTAAAAGCCTCTGCCATGCAGGAGCGTTTCGGAATAGACTTATTTGCCAAGTATGGCTATGTACCGTCTGACTTAGAAGTTGAAGCGGTGTCTAAAACCTTGGAATATGCGTTTGACGATTGGGCGATTGCACGTCTTGCCAAAACCCTGAATAAGGACGCGGATTATCAATATTTCAGCCAACGATCCGAGTCCTACAAAACGCTGTTTGATAAACAAACAGGTTTTATGCGCGGTAAAACCGTAACTGGCGACTGGGTAAAAAACTTTAGCCCAACCCATGTCGATCACAGAACAACCGATTACACCGAGGCAAATGCATGGCAATACACGTGGTTTGTGCCCCATGACGTTAATGGACTAATGGCATTATTTGGTGGCGAGGATCCGTTTATAGCAAAATTAGATACCTTGTTCGAGATGGACTCTTTTATGGAAGGCGACGTCTCTCCCGATATTTCAGGCTTAATTGGGCAATATGCGCATGGGAATGAGCCAGTTCATCACGTGCCTTATATGTATTCACTTACGTCACAAAAGTGGAAAGGTGAACAGCGTATTAAGCAAATTCGCGACACCATGTATCGGGATAACCCCGATGGGCTATCAGGTAACGATGATGTAGGACAAATGTCTGCTTGGTATGTATTCAGCGCGATGGGTTTTTATCCCTTAAATCCCGCCGATGGACAATATGTATTGGGTACCCCGCAATTTCAGCAAGTTGATATTCAACTGCCAGAGAACAAAACGTTCACTGTTAAACGGGTTGTTTCAGGCAAAAAAGCAGATGCTTATGTCAAACACGCCACGCTAAATGGTAAGCCAGTCAACATGAACACGATTAGCCATAAAGATGTGATGAAAGGCGGTGAGCTGATCTTTACTTTTTAGCCTTTCATTGATTTTTTCAGGTGGCCAATAGCGCCACCTTCTTTTCTTGAATAACATCTTTGGAGACATTAATGACCAGTATTATGGCAAGGGAAGCATCTGCTTCACCTACGTTGATTGCTGAACAGTTAACGCTGAATAAACCAATTTGTGAGCGTTTAGCGGTTAAAATACGTCAGTTTAATCCTAGCGTGGTGTATATCATCGCCAGAGGTTCATCGGATCACGCTGGGGTATTCGCTAAGTACTTGATTGAAATTGAATTAGGTATTCCTGTTGTTGCGGCAGCTCCCTCAGTCGTCACTGTTTTTAATAAACAATTGAAACTGCACGATGCGTTAGTTATCGGCATTTCCCAGTCAGGTCGCAGCCCAGACATATTGCAACATATGCAGATGGCGAAAGAAGCGGGGGCGTTATGCTTAGGGCTGGTAAATGATGAAACCTCACCACTAGCAAGCTTGGTTGATGAGTTGATTCCCCTCAGAGTCCAGCAAGAAGTCGCGGTGGCAGCAACCAAGAGTTATCTAGCCTGTTTAAGCGCTCTATTGCAGTTGGTGGCATACTGCAAAGGTGATCCTGATTTAATTGATGCCGTTACGCAGATCCCACAGGCACTTACCATTGCCATTGATGGACCAGCACAGCTTGAGGCTAATATGTTCAAAGGCTGTGACAAATGTATTGTCTTGGGCAGAGGGTTTGGTTACGCCATCGCTAAAGAAGTCGCCTTAAAATTAAAAGAGGTGTGCACAATACAGGCTGAAGCATTCTCCAGTGCAGAGTTTGTGCATGGGCCAATTGCTTTAGCGCAAAAAACACTGAAGGTATTGAGCCTAACGCTAATTGATGAATCAATCGATGCCCATCAGCAGCAAGTAGTCGACGTGATTAAGCGCGGCGCTAATGTGGTGCGACTTGATCAATTCCCTAAAACGCTCCACCCACGTATTGCTGCCTTAGTCTTAATGCAGCGCTTTTATCTCGACATCGCTGAGGTTTCATTGCAGCTGGGCTGCGATCCAGATACGCCATTGGGGTTAAATAAGGTGACCTTAACGGTTTAATATAGAACTGACATATTGCTCGGGTAAGTCTTACGTGAGGTTTAGGGCTAGGAGAATATTGACGTTTATTGGGCCTGTTTTCACCTTAAAACATTGCTCGTAGGCACATTTTTATCTCCTTAAACTCGGCCTTTCCTAGCGAAATTGCATATGCTTACATATGGCTGGGGAGTTGGTATACTCTGGTGAATGACTATTTTGCAATCTGGAATGCATACGCTACTCAATGTCTCAGTCTTTAACCGCTTCTCATGCGCTTGCCCCCCCTCAGACCCTTGCTGAAAATCATGTCTTTGGTGAAATTGTACAAAGTACTTTTATACCACCTTGGTGGGCTAAAAATCGGCATGTGCAAACTATTTGGCCGCGTTTTTTTCAGCGAAGATTAAAGGTGCACTGGCAAAAAGAACGCTTGATTTTACCTGATGGCGATTTTGTGAATTTAGCGTGGAGTGGCAAACGCCAAGATATTGAGCAGTCGAAAGGATTAGTGGTTGTTTTTCACGGTTTGGAAGGCTCAAATAAATCCCACTATGCCAACGATATGACCGCCAATTTGATTGCCCAGGGGTACGTTGTCGTTCTTATGCATTTTCGGGGTTGTGGTGGTGAGCATAACGCTCTGCCTAGAGCATATCACTCGGGTGAAACTCAAGATGCTTGGTATTTACTTAATTGGCTGGCAGAACTTTACCCCGGTGTACCTAAAGTGGCGATGGGCTTTTCATTAGGTGCCAATATGCTGCTAAAACTGTTGGGAGAGCGCCCAGAGCAAACGATTTTGCGTGGTGGTATAGCTATCTCTCCGCCATTTAAATTGGCTGAATGCTCATTAAGCATCAATCAAGGCATGTCGCGTATGTACCAGTCCTATCTTCTGAAAAGTATGATAAATAATTTGGTGGATAAAATGCGCACCATCGATTACTCCGATCATTTGGAAATTGATGACGTAAAAGCGCGAAAAATAAAGACATTTAAAGAGTTTGATGACCATGTCACGGCTCCTTTGCATGGTTTCGCTAGTGCCGACGATTACTATGATAAGTGCAGTGCAATTAATTTTTTAGCCAGTATTGTGACCCCAACCTTAATTATTCATGCTAAAGATGATCCCTTTATGAGTGAGTCGGTATTACCAAAAAAAACTGACTTAGCCACTATGGTCCGTCTTGAATTAAGTGACCGAGGGGGTCATGTTGGTTTTATGCAAGGAACGCCATGGCAACCCAGAATTTGGATGCATGAGCGAGTAAATCAATATTTTCAGGAGATTTTGCGCGTCTAAGCGCAATCTAACGTAGTTTATGATTATACCTATTAGTGAAATAAGTACCGATGCCCTTAGTAATCTGATTGAAGGATTTGTGTTACGAGAAGGAACCGATTACGGAGATGCTGATTGCAGCTTAGCTGATAAGGTGGAACAGGTGCGTGCGCAATTAAAATCAGGCGAGGCATTACTGGTGTATTCCGAATTACATGAAACCGTCAATATTATCCCCAAAGGCCAGCTAGAGCTGACCGATGAGATGACGGAGTAAGTTAACAGAGGTTACATTAATTCGATAAACGTCAAATTGAAGGTAACGGGCACGGTTGGGCTGATGCTTGACAACTTAGCGACGTTTTGCAACCAGTCGATGCCTGATTGTAAGCCATAATCCCCTGCATTTATCAGTATCGGCTTGGCGCTAGTGGCCACGAATCGATTGTGGTCAGTTTTAGTGATTTGCACTTCAACTTGCACGTCGTTTTGTTGGCCCATAATTGTCAGCTTACTCGGGATCACAAAGGTGCCAGACTGACCAGGGGTAAACTGAGTAATCTCTTCAGGGAGTGTTGCCGTCAAGGTTGCCTTGGGGAAGTTATCCACCATAAACAACTTTTCACGCATACGTGTATTACGAATATCGATCCCAGTTTGTACCGATGATAAGTCAATATCGACAGATAAGTCACCTTTGCTGCTCAGTGAGCCATCAAGCTGTGAGAAATGATGAATTTCGCTCACATTAACATTTTTAGTCGAGACGAAATTAAGGTGCGAAGAATCGTTTAATAAGCGCCAATCAGCAGAAGCAGATGCGCAGAAAAGAAAACTCGATATAACCGCTATTTTTAGTAGCCCAGTGCGCTTGGTAATGTTCATTTGTTATTTCCTGTGGTGTATTTTACGATGGTTTGCCAATTAACTCTTTGATCTCCCATGACGATAAAATCTGGGTTGGTGACTGAGTTGCGCTCGTTATAGCTAAGGGGAGAAAAGTCGTGAGCTAAAATGCTGCCCCCAGCCTCACTTACGATGCACTGAGATGCGCCCGTATCCCATTCTCCGGTGATACCTACCCGCAAAAACACATCTGCTTTACCTTCAGCAATAAAACACGATTTTAACGAACAACTGCCTGTGGGGTAGGTTTGATATGTACGATGATCACTCATGCTTTGCATGACTTTTTCTCTGGCTTGCCTGCGGCTGATAGCAATCATAACCGCATCATTTTCTATATCGTCAAATTTACGGACAAAAATTTGTTTATTCTCTGACAAGCTTTCTTTAAATGCGCCATTGTCTTTAGATGCAAAATACAGCGTCTCGCCAGGGGGCCAATATATCACCCCTATAATGGGCTGGTTTTTTTCGACTAATGCGATATTAACGGCAAAGTCACCACTTCTAGCAATAAACTCTTGAGTGCCATCAATAGGATCGATTAACCAATATCGATCCCAATCTTTTCGCTCGGCTAATTCACCGTTCTCAGACTCTTCTGACATAATTGGAATATGTGGGGTCTCACGCTGTAATATAGCCAGAATAACTTCATTGGCCTTATAGTCAGCTGACGTTACAGGAGAATCATCTTCTTTCTGATAACTTTGATAATCGCCGCTATCATAAATCTCCATAACCACTTTACCTGCCTCTCGGGCAGCGGTTTTAGCAATTTCGAGTAATGCAGGTATTTGGTTGATAGGCATTATTGTTCCTTTAACCACTTTTGGGCCAGAAAAAGCGCTGTGATACAGCGGGCTTCGATAAAATCTTCACGGGCAAGCAAACCATCAAGATCATGTATAGACCAGGGAATAACATCTAATGGCTCTGGCTCATCGCCAGGCAATGTTTGTTCATACAAATCTTCAGCGATGAATATATCCATGCGTGCATTAAAGAATGCCGGCGCCATACTGACGTTTTGTATGTAGTGAAGTTTTGCAGCGCCATAGCCCACTTCTTCTTTTAGCTCACGGTTTGCTGCATCTTTAGGCTCTTCACCTGCATCAATTAGGCCTTTAGGGAAACCTAATTGATAAGAATGCATACCAGCGGCATATTCTCGAACCAATAGAAATTCATGGTCGTTGATAAAAGGCACAATCATTACTGCGCCACGTCCACCGCCCGCCATGCGTTCGAAGGTACGTAATTCGCCGTTAGAAAACTCAAGATCAACCTGCTCAACGGTAAATAATCCGCTTTTGGCGACGGTTCGTCGTTGATGTATTTGTGGAAGTGGTTTGTTGGGGTCTATTTTGCTCATCTGCCTATCACGTTATCATAGCCTCACTAATTGCATCAATGACGCGTAAACTACTGTAAGTACGAATATAACGCTTAACTTAAGGACATGCCACTTGCCTGACTTACCTTGGAACAAAATTAAAACCGTTTTACTCGATATGGACGGTACATTACTCGATTTACATTTTGACAGTCACTTCTGGTTGGAGCACTTACCGCGCAAATATGCCAGTACAAAAGGGATCAGTGAGGAACAGGCAAAAGAATATATGATGGCCGAGTATCGTCAGGTATTTGGAACAATAGATTGGTATTGTTTAGACTATTGGGCGAGCCGACTTGAGCTAGACATCATGGAGGCCAAACGCGAGGTAGAGCACCTAATTGGCTTGCGTGATGACAGTATTCCATTTCTCGATGCCCTTAAAGCATCTGGCCGAGAGGTGGTATTAGTGACGAACGCGCATCCTGATAGCCTATCGTTAAAAGTTGAGCATACTGCTCTTGATAGCCATATCGACACGCTTATATCCACGCACGAATTCGGCGTTACCAAAGAGTCCCAGCTGTTGTGGCAAAAATTACAACGACGGCTTGGTTTTGATTGCCAACATACCTTGTTTGTGGACGATAGCTTGCCAATTTTGCAATCAGCTAAAGATTTTGGCATTGCACATTTACTGGCTGTGAGTAATCCAGACAGCCAATTACCGATAAAAAATGTTACACAATTTTTAGCGACACACGATTACCGCTCGCTTATCGCTGATATTGAAAAGCATCCGTTTGACGGGTAGCGCAACATTTAACGAAAAGTGACATTATTTGCTGTTATTTGCATATTTTTTCGCAATAACTTACAAAACCTGCGCTTTATTACCTCTGTGGCGTTTCATATTGTTGTTGATCGCCCTATAATTCGTGCCAATTTCATCAATCTATAGGTCAATTTTATGAGTCTTAACGATGTTCCAGCTGGTAAAAACTTACCGGAAGAAATTAATGTAGTTATTGAAATCCCTGCACATTCAGATCCAATAAAATATGAAGTGGATAAAGATACGGGAGCAATCTTTGTTGATCGCTTTATGGCGACATGCATGCATTATCCGACTAACTACGGCTATATAAACCAAACGTTATCTGAAGATGGCGATCCAGCTGATGTATTAGTCATGTCACCGTTTCCACTTTTGGCAGGTTGTGTCATCAAATGTCGCCCTGTTGGCGTGTTGAAAATGACCGATGAGTCAGGTACAGATGCGAAAATTTTAGCCGTTCCTGTTGATAAACTATCTACTATTTATCGTGGCATCAAAGATATCGACCAAGTTGATGAGTTGACCTTGAACCAGATCCAACACTTCTTCTCACATTACAAAGATTTAGAGCCTGGTAAATGGGTCAAAATCGATGGCTGGGAAAACGTTGAGTCAGCCAAAGCTGAAATTGTCAGCAGTGTAGAGCGTTACAAAAACGAAGGTTAATTTTCTCATGTTATAAAATGGGAATTTCTACCTAAAAGCCGACAGTCTGTCGGCTTTTCTATTTGTGCTTCACCGCGCCTATGAGACACTAAACCGATCCTCGGCAATGACCTAATCTATGAAACTTTATCGTTCACTTAGCGCTAACCCACAATACTTTTTGCTTGCCATGGCGTTTGTTATGCCGTTAGTTTTTTCGGTATGGAATGCGCTATTAAATAATTTTGTGGTCGAAAAAGCACAATTTGATGGTGCTCAAATCGGCATGTTGCAAAGTTTGCGTGAAGTGCCCGGATTTTTAGCTTTTAGTGCCGTATTTCTGTTGTTAGTGTTAAAAGAACAAACCATCGCTTTGGTATCTTTAGCGCTTATGTGTATAGGCGTTGCAATGACTGGGTGGCTGCCCTTTGAGTTGGGCTTATATTGCACAACAGTATTAATGTCTATTGGCTTTCATTATTTCGAGACGATCAATCAATCGTTAACCCTACAATGGTTAGATAAAGACAAAACAGCCCATTTTATGGGCCAACAGTTGGCAGTAAAAAGCTTCGCCTCGTTACTCGCCTATGGCGCCATTTGGCTATTAATGGAGTGGGTTGGGGTCTCTTATATTACAATGTATATGCTAGCTGGGGGGGTGGGGTTGCTAATTGTTATTTGGTTGTGGGTTGGTTTCGACAAATTTACTCAGACCTCGGTGCAGCATAAGCATATGTTTTTACGCAGACGGTATTGGTTGTACTATGGTTTGGTATTTTTCAGTGGTGCTCGACGTCAAATTTTTATGGTTTTCGCGTCATTTATGATGGTAGAAAAGTTTGGCTACTCGGTGGGCGACATCAGTCTGTTATTTATGCTTAATTATGTGTTCAATCTACTCTTTGCACCCAAAATTGGTCGTTGGATCCATAAAATCGGCGAGCAGCGTGCGCTGTGTATCGAGTACGTGGGATTAATAGGGGTTTTTGCTGGTTATGCATGGGTCGAAAATAGCCAGTTAGCCGCAAGCTTGTATGTGATTGACCATTTGTTTTTTGCTATGGCGATTGCCGTGAAAACGTATTTTCAGAAAATTGCTGACCATAAAGATATTGCTTCGACGGCCGGAGTGAGCTTTACCATAAACCATATTGCTGCGGTAGTGATCCCTGCTTTATTAGGGGTTGTATGGTTAACCTCCCCTTCATCGGTGTTTTTTATTGGTGCAGGATTTGCAGTGTGTTCTTTGGTGTTAGCGTTGAATATTCCTGTGCAACCTACACGGGGGAATGAAGTACGAATGAATATGTTACGTTGGGCAAATACGCCCGTTGAAATGCCGCCTAAGGAGCATTTATGAAGTATCTACTGTTATTGCTTACGATGAGTTCGTTTGCTGGTTTTAGCCAAGAGCCTGAAGAGTTATTTTGGGAAGATATGATCCCTAAAAATTATATTGCTCCTCAAGATGAGGTCAATCACGATGGCGCTATGATTCAACAAAGCTTAAATGCGCCTGTGGTCAAAGAGCTTAACGGCAAGTTAGTCAAAATCCCTGGCTTTGTTGTACCCCTAGAAGGTGACAGTGATACCACCACTGAATTTCTTTTGGTTCCGTATTTTGGAGCCTGTATTCATGTACCACCTCCACCACCAAATCAAATTGTTTATGTTAAATTTTCAAGCGGTGTACCAATAGATAATATATACGATGCGGTATGGGTCACAGGTACGCTTTCCACAGATGTATGGCAAGGTGACATTGCGACAACAGGTTACTCACTGCAAGGTATTGAAGTGACTCCCTACGACGGCTAGTGGCTAGGTTGCGCAGGCGAGCAGAAACCCATTACGACGGTGAGGGTGGGTTATTATCAGCATATATTAAGGGGGCTCACTCAATCGTTTCTTGTGGCCATTTATGGAACAATACGACTTGTTAGTCTTATACAGAGCTTATTGCTGCTGAAAAATAACATTGCCCGAATTGAACGATACCCATGAAGTGAGTATATATTTATCGTTTGAAATGGGTACTTGACCTCTATGGGTATGAGTGAAGTAAGCAGGCGCGATTACCATAGTACCTTTGCGTGGTTTAATACTGATATCTTGGTAATAAAAGTCTGTTTCTCCCCCTTCATCCACATCATTTAAATAAAACATAAATAACAAGACTCGGTGCAATGCATCAGTGCTGTTGGTTTGAGGATAAACTTCTGAATGCCAATAAGGATAACCACCTTGTTGGCGTTCATACTTTTGCGCGTTTATATCGCCGAGTCGAAATAGGTAGCGCATTAAATTGCTTAAGTTAGGCAGCCCTACTTCGTTAAAATTTTCGTGCGATAGTTTAACAGGTTGACCTGTATTAGGGTGCTTAACCGTTAACCCTATTGGCCCAATTAAGGCGAAAAAGTATTTTTCGAAATAACGCAAGATATGCTGCCCTACTAAAGGCAGCAAAGCCTGATAGGGTGCTTTGAATTCAGGATGTTGAACAATGGACACATCAAAACTGCGTTTCTTTTCAGTATCTACACCACCACCAGTGCGTCCCGGCTGTGTATGTTTGCTTAATTCGAATTGCGTGACGAACTGTTCGCACATCTCGTCACTGATAGCATTTTCAATAACCTGAATAAAGGTTTCTGTCTTAGCCATTCACACCACGGGGTATAGCATGTTCGGTAAGTTGTGCACGCATCTCTTCGTTTATGACTAAAGATTTTTTGTCAGCATAATTATATTGAACCAAGGTGGTCGTGCCTGTGGCTCGCTTGGTTTCTTTTTGCCAAAGCTCTTGATAGACATCGAACGAACTACCGCCAATCCGACTTATATAGGTGCGCACCTGTACCGGATGACCGTAATGCATTTGATCAAGAAAATCGACTTTGTAGCTAGCCAAAATGAGTGGCCAATTTTGCAAGTCTAGTTCCGGAGAAAAGATTCTAAAAATAGGCTCACGGGCCATCTCAAACCAATCTACCAATACCGTATTACTCACATGCGCTAGGGCATCCGTTTCACAAAAGCGTACATTAAATTCTTCAAGTAACATCGGTCAATTCCTTCTTTTTGTTTAATAGCAAAGGTTTAAGAAAACGCGCTGTATGAGACACCTCAACCTCGCAAACTTGTTCTGGTGTTCCTTGAGCAATAATTTGTCCGCCACCTGAACCACCCTCAGGACCTAGGTCAATGACCCAATCGGCGGTTTTAATAACGTCAAGGTTGTGCTCAATAACCACTACAGTATTGCCATGATCACGCAGACGATGCAATACCTGCAATAGCTGTTTAATATCATGAAAATGCAAACCGGTTGTTGGTTCATCTAGTATATACAAGGTTTGCCCTGTATCGCGCTTCGATAATTCTTTAGCGAGTTTCACCCGCTGAGCTTCACCGCCAGATAACGTAGTGGCAGCTTGCCCCAATCTTACATAAGATAACCCGACTTCTTTCAATGTTTGTAACTTACGTGCAATAGCAGGTATAACATCAAAGAATTCTCTAGCATCTTCAACGGTTAAATCCAGAACCTGATGAATGTTCAAGCCTTTATATTGGATCTCCAGCGTTTCCCGATTGTAGCGTTTACCTTTACATACATCACAAGGCACATATACGTCGGGCAAAAAGTGCATTTCAACTTTTATGACTCCGTCACCCTGACAGGCTTCACAGCGTCCACCTTTAACATTGAAGCTAAAACGACCAGGTTTGTAGCCTCTCGAACGAGCTTCTTGGGTGCCGGCAAACAATTCGCGTACTGGGGTGAAGATACCTGCGTAAGTAGCAGGGTTCGAGCGCGGAGTACGGCCGATGGGGCTTTGATCAATATCGACCACTTTGTCGAGCAATTCCATGCCGGTAATTGTTTTATAAGGTGCGGGCTCACCTGTCGTGGCGCCATTTAACTCACGATGGGCAATACGGTAAAAAGTATCGTTTATCAGCGTCGATTTTCCTGACCCTGATACACCCGTTACGCAGGTCATTAAACCAAATGGAATGCGTAAGTCGACATCTTGCAAATTATTGCCTGATGCCCCATTCATTTCTATCCACTTGTCTTCATCAATTTCAGTACGCTTGGCAGGAATAGCGATAGATTCACGACCTGATAGGTATTTACCGGTCAGTGAATGTTCACTTTTCATAATATCTTCAATGGTACCTTGCGCGACAATCTCGCCGCCGTGTACACCAGCCCCTGGGCCAATATCTAACACAAAATCTGCCGCACGAATTGCGTCTTCATCATGTTCAACCACGATCACTGTGTTGCCTAAATCGCGCAGGTGCTCCAACGTAGTTAGTAAGCGTTCGTTATCTCGCTGGTGCAAACCGATAGAGGGCTCATCGAGTACATACATCACCCCGACCAAACCTGCTCCAATTTGACTGGCAAGACGAATACGCTGGGCTTCACCGCCTGATAAAGTATCGGCACTGCGTGATAGCGACAGATAGTTCAGCCCCACGTTAACCAAGAAATTCAAACGGTCATTTATTTCTTTAAAGATTTTGTCTGCTATTTTTTCCCGTTTTCCGGTTAGTTCTACTTCGCTGAAAAACTGCAATGTCTCGGCAATTGACATTGCCGTTATCGTAGGCAGTGCAGTTTCACCAATAAAAACATTACGGGCTTCAAGACGTAAACGGGTGCCGTTACAGCTGTTGCAATGCTGTTGGCTTAAGTACTTAGCCAGTTCATCACGTACGGCGTTTGATTCAGTTTCCCGATAGCGGCGCTCCATATTGGGGATAATCCCTTCAAACGGGTGCTTGCGCTCCATTATATCGCCGCGATCGTTTATGTACTTAAAGTTGATTGATGTGCCTTTACTGCCGTTAAGCACCAAATCTTTGGCTTCTTCATCAAGTTCAGCGAAGGGTTTGGCTAAATCAAATTTGTAATGATCGGCAACGGCTTGCAGCATTTGAAAGTAATAATAGCTACGTTTGTCCCAGCCGCGAATGGCGCCACCCGATAAACTTAATTCGTCATTGGCGATAATGCGTTGGGGATCAAAAAACTGTCGTGTGCCCAATCCATCACATGTCTGACATGCACCAGCCGGATTATTGAATGAGAACAGTCTTGGCTCAAGTTCGGCCATTGAATAGCCACAGTGAGGACAGGCGAAATTAGATGAAAAAACCACTTCTTCTTTTTTCGGGTCGTCCATGTAAGCAATTTTGGCCGTGCCAGCGGATAAATTCAGCGCGGTCTCGAATGATTCAGCTAAGCGCAGCGCCAAATCATCACGCACCTTAAAGCGGTCAATAACGACTTCAATATTGTGCTTTTTATGTAAATCAAGATCAGGTGGATCAGACAAGTCACACACTTCACCATCAATTCTTGCTCGTATAAACCCTTGAGCAGCTAGGCTTTCTAGGGTTTTAACGTGTTCGCCTTTGCGGTCTTGTACCACAGGCGCTAGCAGCATGAGTTTTTCATCTGCAGGCATCGCCATAACACGGTCGACCATTTGACTAACCGTTTGCGCATCTAAGGGCACATGATGTGTTGGGCAACGCGGTTCGCCTACGCGAGCGTAGAGTAAGCGCAAATAATCGTAAATTTCGGTAATTGTCCCCACAGTTGAGCGTGGGTTATGAGACGTCGATTTTTGCTCAATAGAAATGGCTGGTGATAAGCCCTCGATGTGATCCACATCGGGCTTTTCCATCATAGATAAAAATTGTCTAGCGTAAGCTGATAAAGACTCAACATAGCGACGTTGCCCCTCGGCGTAAAGGGTGTCGAATGCCAGTGAAGATTTACCTGAGCCAGACAAGCCGGTTATTACGGTAAGTTTGTCTCTAGGGATATCTAAATCAATGTTCTTTAGATTGTGAGTGCGCGCGCCTCGTACAGCTATTTTATCCATTATTGACCAAAGTCGACCTCAAAAGAGTGAGTATTACATACTTGATATAAGAGCTCTATGTGGTTGATCAATTATACTTTCAATACTCAGTTGATTAATGGCTATCAATTACGAGCGTAGGCGCTGATTGGATCGCTTAATAAATTTGTAAGTTCATGTTTGTAAGTGATGCATATCCTTGAACTTATGTTATTTTCACCTATCTTAGCTACTAAGTTGCTGTCGTTGTGCGCGATATATTTATGCTAAACTTCAGCGCCTTTAAATCCTCAATTGAATAGTTACTGATTTGAATAGAACAGAAATCCGCGCTTCTTTGGCTTTGGCTGCCGTGTATGTCCTGCGAATGTTAGGATTATTTATGGTAATGCCTGTTTTGGCCATTCTTGCCATAAATTACCCCGATTATTCTGCTTTGATGCTTGGTCTAGCAATTGGCGGCTACGGTCTGACTCAAGCCATTTTGCAAATTCCAATGGGCGTACTGTCAGACAAAATTGGTCGAAAGCCCGTTATCATTGGTGGCCTTTTGATGTTTGCCATAGGCAGCGGGGTCGCAGCAACAGCTGACAGTATGTTATGGATTGTCATAGGCCGATTCTTGCAAGGTGCAGGTGCCATTGCTGGGGCCATTATGGCGTTAGCGGGTGATGTTAGCCGCGAACAGCATCGTCCAAAAGTGATGGCTATCATTGGGGTTGCTATTGGCTTCTCTTTTTATATCGCTTTATTGATTGGGCCGGTTATTGCTGATAGTTACGGCTTGCACGGCATTTTTGGTATAACGGGTATATTAGCGATTCTATGTATCCCTCTGGTCATCTGGGTGGTTCCTAGTGCAATAAACTACGCCCCCAAAGGGGATACCTTACCTGTTCTAACTGACGTTAAAAAACTATTTTTCGATCCGCAATTACGCCGTCTAAACATTAGTGTCTTACTGCTGCATATGATGATCACGGTGCTATTTGTACAAATGCCCTTATTACTTAGTGCACTAGGTTGGCAGCTTGACCACCACTGGCAACTCTATTTACCGATATTGAGTGCCTCAGTGGTGGGGTTGGTAGCCCTGATGATGTTAACTAAGAAGATGAGTCAAGCGGGGGTTATCCGTTTGTGTGTATTGCTACTGGGTAGCGCCTTACTCGGGCTTCACTTTGCGCACGGTACCGTGTTGGCTGTTATGATTTTTGGTTGGTGTTTCTTCACCGGGTTTAACTTTTTAGAAGCCAGTTTTCCGGCCATGGTATCAAGCATTGCCCCTGCGGGTAAAAAAGGCTCTGCCATGGGTATTTACGCTAGCTTTCAGTTTCTTGGTGCGTTTTTAGGCGGGACACTATCAGGCTTAGCAAGCCAGTATATCGGTCCTCAGTGGGTGTTTGTGATTGCAGGCGCCGTATGCGGCTTGTGGTGGTTTGGGCTGCGTAAGCTTGATGGTAGCGAACGTTTGAAACGTTACACCCTAACGCCCGATTTCACCCGCTATTCTGCACAAACCATAGGCGAGCAGTTATCGACGTTAGAAGGAGTGGTTGATGTCACCGTCGTACCTGATGAGGGTGTGGTTTATATTAAAGCTGACGGTAAACTATTCGCGTTAGACAAAGCGCAAGTTTTGGTGAATGGCTGATATCATTTTCACGATAATCAACCGTAAATTTCCAAGAAATAATCTCATAAATAACGTTATAATGTGTAGCACAGTGAAAATCATTTTTGTTAACGACAACATTCAGATTTTGCGCTAAGCGGTGACGTAAAGCGCATATTTAGCCTTTTAGGCAACATGTTTAATGATCACTAATTAATTGAAAAATAGACAAATCCATACATAAAGCCAGCGTATTGCCTAAGCAATATATGCTTATAAATTGAGCTTTAGGAAAGAACATAGGAGTTAAAATGGCGAGCAAAGGCGTAAACAAAGTCATATTGGTGGGCAATTTAGGACAAGATCCTGAAGTACGTTATATGCCTAATGGTAACGCGGTAGCGAATTTAAGCATCGCGACCAGTGAAAGCTGGAAAGACCAACAGGGGCAAATGCAAGAGCGCACCGAATGGCATCGTCTAACGATGTATCGCCGTTTAGCCGAAGTTGCCGGTGAATACCTACGTAAAGGTTCGCAAATTTACGTTGAAGGTAAATTGCAAACCCGTAAATGGCAAGACCAGCAAGGTCAAGACAAGTACACCACTGAAATCATTGTTGACCAAATGCAAATGCTAGGTGGCAAAGGCGGCGGTCAGTCTGAAGGTGGTTTCCAAGGGCAACAACGTCCAGCAGCCGCAGCCCCTCAGCAGCGTCCTAACCAAGGCGCACAAAATTCAGGTGGCCAACAGCCAGGTTATCAACAAGCACCTAATCAAGGTTACAATCAGGCCCCGCAAGGCGGCCAACCTAACCAAGGTTTTAATCAAGCCCCACAAGGCGGTCAAAATAAGCCAGCACCCATGGCCGAACCTGACTTTGATTTCGATGACGATATCCCATTCTAGGAAACGTGGATTAGCACATTGAAATAATATTAATTAAGCCTCTGTTATCAGGGGCTTTTTTTCGCCTATTGTCTGGGCGGGTGCGACATTTTGTCGCATTACTTAACGACTAACATTGCACTACACTAACCCCGATTTTAGGCACTTTTCGCTGATTTAGTTGTAATATCTTTGGAATACACACCATGCTTCAGTTGAATTCAGGCTCACCTTTTAACGCAAAGCAGCTTTATTTAGCCCTTTGGCGTTGGCATTTTTACGCTGGCCTGTTTGTTATCCCATTTTTGCTGATGTTGACCTTAAGTGGCTTTGGAATGTTGATAGCTAAGCCCGTTGAAGCATTCTTTAATCCGACTTTTACCATGGTTGATGCTGGCGCTGAGTCATTATCTGCTGAAGCGCTGGTGAGTTCGGTAGAAGCGCGATATCCCCAGTTCGATGTAAAACTTTATATACCTAGCACAGTGGGTACTGAAGCGGCTAAATTTGTAATGGTATCCGGTGGCAGTGAAGGGCACGCGGGCCACCATAAACAAAGTTTGATGGTTTATGTGAACCCATTTACTGGTGCATTGCTAGGCGCCAAAGATCCGGCAGACTCATTTTATGCGTTACTAGAGACCTTTCACGGTTCATTATTTATAGGCGATATTGGTGACAACCTAATTGAAATTGCCTCTGGCTTGAGCGTGTTAATGATCATCAGTGGTTTATATCTCGCGTGGTCAAAGTCTAATAGCCCTAACAAAACATCGATCTTTACTTTAAAAAGTCGTGCGGGCTGGCGAAGACTGCATAGACTTATCGGATTTATTATCGCGTTACCCTTATTCTTATTTTTGCTGTCTGGATTGTCCTGGACCAATATTTGAGGCGGTGTCTTGGTGCAACCTTGGGGCTCACTGCCGGGTAAGGGTTTCGAGATTCCTAAAAAAGAAATAACTCATGATGCAATGAATGAGCATGGTGCGCATAAGGTGCCTTGGGCTTTAGAGCAGACACCCCTACCAGAATCGAGAGCCGCCGAGCAAACACTCGAGTTAAATTCTATCGTTGGCATTGCTAAGGAGGAGGGGTTAACACATTACCGTATACACTTTCCGAAGTCTGAACGTGGCGTGTGGACTATTTCGTCTACTACTATAGCCGGCGATATAACTAACCCTTTTGCTGAACGTACCTTGCATATAGAGCCAAGTAGCGGTCAAATATTGGCAGACTTACCGTTTGCTGATTATCCGCTATTGGGCAAGGCGATGGGGGCATTCATCCCGTTACATCAAGGAGATTTAGGGTGGTGGAACTGGGGGATGAATGTATTCTTATTGTTTCTTATTCTGACTATGACCGTAAGTGGGCTGATGATGTGGCTTAAGCGCAGGCCTAATAATACCCGCGGGTTAGCCGCGCCCAATATGCCAAGCTCAGGCAATCAGGCGGTGCTTTTACTGATGTTTATGCTGTCTTTATGTTTTCCGCTTTCGGCACTTTTTATTGTCAGTGTGACGCTTTTCGATGTTCTTGTGGTATCGCGTTTAAGGCGCTTAACATCACGGATAAAGTAAATTAATTTCCAGTTCTGTTCAGGAAATATCAACTGAAAAAGTCGCTCTTATTTTTGTGTGAGTGCGCTGCTAAAAGGTTGCTATCTCTTAGAGGTGCAATGCCAACGACTTTTGCAATGCCACTCACCTATGTCTTACTTTAGGTCTTTATTACCTTTCTGATTCATCCAAAAAATGTAGATTAATCCTCTGTTATAACGGTATTTTTCGTTTGTTTTAGTCAATTTAAAGATAATTAGCAATATATCTCTCTTAAACAGTAGAAATGGCTGATTTTTTTTGACACATTACGTTGCGGTTATTAACAAAATTACAACAACTATCTGGATGGACACATGTTTAAACGAAACACACACAAATTTCACCTAAGCACCTTGAGTGTTGCAGTGATGGGACTGCTTAGCACTAGTGCAATTGCACAGCAGTCAAACGCTGCTCAAGAAGAGGATGTGGAGCAAATCATAGTTACGGCGACTAAGCGCGCAGAATCAATAGGCGACATTCCGTTTTCAATCAATGCGCAGACACAAAAGGATTTCGAAAGAAGCGGAGCTAGCAATTTGGAAGATGTTGCTAGAAATGTCGCCAGTGTATCAATTCAAAACCTAGGACCCGGGCAAAGCCAAGTATCGATGCGCGGTGTATCAGCTGGCCAAATCGTACGTGACCAACCCGGTGTAAAAGAGCAAGTGGGCGTTTATTTGGATGAAAGTGTTATTTCCCTTTCGCTGTTTACCCCTGATCTAGACTTATTTGATTTAAACCGCATAGAGACGCTGCGCGGTCCTCAAGGTACGCTGTTTGGTTCCGGTTCAATTGGTGGAACGCTACGTTATATCACCAATCAACCTGAACTAAACACGTTCGAGGGTAAATTTGAAGGGAATCTGAATTCTGTATCAGATGGCGGTGTTGGTGGCAATGTGAAAGGCATGATTAACCTTCCTATTTCAGATTCTGTTGCCATGCGTGCGGTTGTGTATCGCACTGAATATGCAGGTTTTATCGATGCACACGGACCTGATAACACTTTTCGGGAAGATGTAAACGACGGTGATAGAACGGGTGGTAGAGTCGCGTTTGTTATCAGCCCTAATGACAAACTCACTATCACCCCGCGGATCATATTCCAGGAGCTCGATATTAACGGCTTTAATAGGCAAGACGCTTTCAATATATTTGCCAATCCTTACACCACAACGTGGCCAGCAAAACAATTAAAAGAAAGAGAACAGTACTTATTCTTAGAAGAAGGCTTCTCTGACGATACACTTATCGCCGATTTAACGGCAGAGTATCGAGCGGACATTGCCGATTTTACCTTTGTTTACAGCTATACAGACCGAGATATTCTAGTGAGTCGCGACGCGAGCACGTTATCAGGCTCAGTAAGCGTAGATTTAGGCTTTCCTGATGCTGCAGTAACGCTTCCATCAAACCTATTAGATCGCACAGAAGTGGAGCAAGACACGTTCGAGCTTCGCGCAGCATCGAATGGTGATGATGCACTAGATTGGATAGTAGGTGCCTTTTATTCATCAACGGATAGAACGTACGATCAGTCTTTACCCACACCTGGTTATGATAGCTTTACCGATGCAACCTTAGGTGAAGGTACTTCTGCTGCCGTGGCTAATGGGTTTAACGCAGACTCACCCTATAACGCATTCTTACCCTATGATTTAAGCCAATTGGCGATTTTTGGTGAAGTTAATTATCAAGTAAACGATGATTTAAAACTGACAGCGGGCTCGCGTTTTTATGATTACGAAGAAGAACGTGAGTTTATTTCGGGCGGTTTATTTGCTAATGGAGACAGACAAACTGACGGCACTGAGTCTGATGGTTTTACGTCACGGTTTCTTGGTCAATACAGCTTAAACGAAAACGTCAATATTAACGCTCAAGTTTCCCAAGGTTTCAGGCTTGGTGGCGTAAATGATCCGCTGAATAGAAGCTTATGTTCAGATCAAGATGAAGCTATTTTTGGCGCATTTCAAAACTATGAAGACGAGCAGCTAACAAACTATGAATTAGGCGTTAAGTCTTCTGGTCGAGGCTGGAGTGCAAATGTTTCTGCTTTTTATAATGATATCGAAGATTTACAAGTAACGTTAGATGCGGGCTCTTGTTCTTCTCGTGTTTCATTCAATGTACCAGATGCTCACAGCCAAGGTATTGAATTTGAACTAACTCGCCAGTTCACCGATCAATTATTCTTTTCCCTCTCTGGTAGTATTATAGAGGCAAGATTTGACTCAACCGTGGTTGATGGATCAGGTGCGGTTCTAGGGGGGGTAGAAGATGGTAACCGTTTGGCGTCAGTGCCAGAAGAGAGCTTTGCGATTGCCCTTACCTATGATCTTCCACAGCCTATTTTCTCTTCCAATAGCAGCTATTTCCAAGGTTCTTATCAATACGTAGGTGATCGTATCACGCAACCTAGTGATCAAGTGGCTGGTGCAGGTGTATTTACCTCTGGGGTCGCGTTTGGGGGAGCAACAGGACTGGAAACAACCGAACTGGACTTGATGCTAGACGCCTACGGCACATTGAATCTAAGCTTTGGACTTGCATATGACGACTATGAAATTTTAATTTATGCAAACAATGTGTTTGATGAAAATGCGCTATTGTCGTTGGATCGTGAGCGCGGTGGACGCGCAAGACTTGCCTTCACGACTAACCAACCAAGAACGATTGGTGCGACATTCCGTTACTTCTTTGAGTAACATTAATTAATCACATACCCCGAGAAAATCGCTGAGTACCTGAACGTTGCAGTGGACGTTCAGGTACCCAGTTGCAAATGAAATGTTGAACTGACATTTTTCTTTATGCGTAAAGCAAGGCTATTCGTTTAAGCTAGAAGGCGCGTATTAACGGTTTTTTAGCTGGCAATTGTCATGAAAAAAATAAATTTACCCAGCAAAATATGCCCTGTTTGTCAGCGGCCATTTGCATGGCGCAAAAAATGGCACAAGGACTGGGACCAAGTAAAGTATTGTTCGAAGCGTTGTGCAGGGAATCGAAAGCAGCGCAATGAAAATGCGTAATCATTTAGGTCTTATTTTCATCATGTCAGGCTCAGCTTTTTCTAGGACGATTTGGCAGCGTGTGTTGCTTGAGGATCCGCTTACTTTCTTGTTGGACATCATCGCGTTTTTGAAACGCCCAAAGCGAGTCTCTCGCTCGCTTGGCTGTTTGTTCAAGATCAACGATAGGATGTGGATAAGTTTGCCCTAATATCACATCATACAACTGTGATTCCATGGGAGTTAGTAGCCATGGCGCATGGATTAATACGTCAGGTAGCTCTGCTATTTCAGGCACAAAGCGGCGAATAAATTCACCTTTTGGGTCTTTCTCTTGTGATTGTTTGACCGGGTTGTATAAGCGAATAAGGTGGGTGCCGGTTACCGATGCTTGCATCTGAAACTGCGGATAATGTATCCCTGGTTCAAAGTCTAAAAACAATTGTGCTAAGTGAGGTGCTCCTTCTCGCCAGTCGATATTTAAATGGTGACACAAAAAGCTTACTAGCATGGCTCGCATACGAAAATTAAGATAACCCGTTTGATGTAGGCAGCGTATCGAAGCATCCACGATTGGAATGCCTGTTTGACCGTTTTTCCATGCTTGTAAATTGAGGTCTTTGACCTCTCCTTGAGCGTATTCATATGCAAGGTAGGCTTTGTTTACGGGGCGAAACTCCATCTCTGATTCACTTTCAAATGTTTGCATAAAATGGCAATGCCAATGCAGGCGCGCTCGAAATGCGCTGATTGCTCTTTGCCATCCGACTTTTTGCTTTTTCGAAGCGGTGAATTGGTAAGTTTGACGAGTACTTATGTTCCCCCACGCTAAATAGGGAGACAGTCTAGAGCAGGCGGTTCTGCTTTTGGTCGGGCTAGACAGGGAGTAGGCGTAAGCTTTGCCCCGCTCTTTTAGAAAATGGTGGAGGGTATACCAAGCTCGTTTTTCACCTCCAAGTTGAAATGCTGGGTCGCTCGTTTTGTACCCTTCTGGTATTACATTACTGTTATCTAGCATTTTGGATTTCTCTGAGGCTAACCAATTTACTTCATTCAGAGGCTGATCTGCACATGACGCGTTCATGTGCGCGTGCCATTTTTGCTCCCAGTTTCGTCGATTAGTTACACCACGGATAACACCGCCGTGACTAAATTCATGCCAGCCTATACCTTCAGTATTCAATAATAGCGCGATAGCCTTGTCGCGCTTAAAAGTGCACGCAAGGCCGATTTCTTGGTGGCTATACACGCCAGCAATATGAAAATGCTCCATCAATTGATGAAACGCATTTTGTGCTTCTTTATAGAACACGATAACCCGAGAGTGATAAGCGGCAAGTTGACTGTTCAGGTCTGCTATAGATTGCCAAATAAACCGCCAATGGCGTATATCGTAGTGAGAGTCTGCTATGACTGATGGCTCAAAAACGTAAATCAATAGTACCGGCAGCCGATGTTGTGCGGCCGCGACTAAGGCTTGATGATCTCTTAAGCGTAGGTCTCGTTTAAGCCAAACGACATTAATCAGGGTTTTATCCAATTGGCCAATCTACCGCATCAGTTTGGTCAATAGGATTAACGTTACTATCACCGCCCCATTGGCGAACGAATTCTCCGTTTGGATCATATTGCTCAGCCTGTTTAGCGAGATCGAATCGTCTATGGCCTCTGGGGTCTACTCCTACACCCGCTAGGTATTGCCAATTTCCCCAGTTTGATGCCACATCGAAGTCGATAAGTTGCTGCTCAAAGTAGGCTGCCCCGAAACGCCAATCAACGCCGAGCTCATTCACTAGGCAACTCGCGACCCACTGACGGCCTCGGTTTGACATAAAACCCGTCTGATTCAATTGCTTCATACACGCATTAACGATGGGATAAGGCGTGTGGCCTTGGCACCACATCGCGAACCGCTTGGCAATAAAGGTGGTTAGCGGGCGAGCTTCTTGCGTACCAGAAAATTGAAATAATTTTGATTGGTATTTGACCAAATGCCATTGGAAATATTCACGCCATAGAAGCTCAAAATACAGCCAATAAGTGGAGTCGTTTTTTCCATGCTCTGATTCATAACGGGTCAGCTCAGAGAATACTTGCCTGACAGAAAGGCTTCCATTGGCGAGCCAAGGGGAAAGTTTGCTGGAATAGTCCCAACCATCGAGACCATTGCGTGTGAGTTTATATTCTTTGATGTTGTGACTGGTAAAAAGTGTGTATTCGAGTTGCCCTAACGCAGCGTCTTCCCCCCCTGTGAAGCCATGGTGTTTGACCATATCTAGCTGATCGAGCTCCCGCACCGGTAACCATGCTAATTCAGGCGCCAGAGGCAAAGAGGTCGGTGATGGTAAGGCAGAGTCTACTTGTTGTTCTTCAATGCGTTTTCTAAATGGAGTAAAGCTTGCGGGTAGGTATTCAACTTCAAAGGGCAGTGTATTAATGTGAAATAAGCATTGGGCGTTTTCCTGAATAAAATGAATATCAGGATTACCCTGTTTTAATCTCTGCCATTGCTGACGTTCATATACGCCAGGGTGCATGCCTGAGGCGACTATATTGGGGGTATAGGTTTCTATTAATGAACCAAGTACATCTAAGGTTTTACCATCGAGTACAAACAAACGTTGTCCACGTTTTTGCAAATTATGTTGCAAGGTTGTCAGACTTTGCTGCAGAAAAACCCAGCGTGTATCGCCCATATGTGCCGACTGAAAGTGGCTGCTCTTAAACCATCGAGGGTCTATTACAAATACACATAGAAGTTCGTCAACTTGTTCACTAAGCGTCACAAGTGCAGGATTATCATGTAGGCGCAGGTCATGTCGAAACCAAAAAATCCCACGTTTTTTGTGTTCAGAAGCTAACTTTTTCAAAAATGGGCACCCGTAAAAGTAATCATAGTAATTATTGATAAATACGCGTGTTCACAGGGATGGGATCAGCTTAGTCAAAGCAAGCAGAATAAGCCGCCCATATTGATATAGGGCGGCGGCAGAACGTTTTATGTACGGGGTATTAAAAAGTCTGTTTAGCCATATTAATGACGTGGACTTGGGTATATTCCAGTAACCCTTCTTGGGCGAATTCAACGCCTATGCCGGACTCTTTTGCGCCACCGAATGGCACTGTTGGGCCAAAGGCTAAATGTTGATTAATCCAGGTCGTGCCACACTCTAAACGCTTAGCAACTTCATACGCCTTGTCCAAATCGTTAGACCACACCGAACCGCCTAATCCAAATACTGAGTTATTAGCACGCTCAACGACTTCGTCGATGGTTTTGTATTTGATGACCGGTAAAATGGGTCCGAAGGGCTCTTCGTCTACCACTTTGCAGCCATCGGTTATATCACGCACTATGGTGGGGCGCATAAAGAAACCGGGTCCGCTTGGCAGCTCGCCGCCGGCGGCGATAACCCCGTTTTCTTTTGCATCAGCCAAGTATTCTTGTACTTTGAGGAATTGAGCTTTGTTTTGGATAGGACCAAAAGTCACGCCTTCATTTAATCCATTACCTACAACCGCATTGTTCGCCAGCTCACAAAGTTCGCTCACGAGCGCATCGTAAATATCCTCATGGACATATAAACGCTTGAGGGCGATACACACCTGGCCGCAATTCATAAACGCAGTGGCAAAAATGGCAGGGGCTATTTTTTTCGGATCGACATCGGGTAACACGATGCCTGCATCATTGCCGCCTAATTCAAGGGTTAAGCGCTTGAGGGTTTCAGAGGCACTAGACATGATCTTTTTGCCCGTTGGGGTTGAACCAGTAAATGCGATTTTATTCACATCTGGATGGCCGCTAAGAATATGCCCTAAATCATTGTTATCAGTAATAATATTCACTACGCCTTTAGGGAATATTTGTTGACAAATTTCAGCTAATTTCAGCACACATAAAGGGGTTGTGGCAGGGGGCTTTAATATAAAGGTGTTTCCCGCCAATACTGCAGGGGCCAGTTTAAAACTGCCAATCATTAATGGGAAGTTCCACGGCACTACACCGGCCACCACACCGAGGGGTTTACGGTGCAGTTCAATCTTAGCGGTTTCATCGTCTTGAAAGGTTTCAATGGGTAACTCGCTTTGAGCAAAATAGCGAATAAAGGCACAACTGAACCCCACTTCAGCGGTAGATTCCGCTAGGGGCTTGCCCTGTTCTTGGGTGAGTAATTCGGCAAACGCTTGGGTTTGCTCTTCTAAAGCATCCGCCAGTTTATTTAGGCAGTTTCTGCGCGTTTGCATATCAATCGTTTGCCAAAGTGGAAATGCAGCTTTGGCAGCCGCTATCGCTTGCTCAAATTGGTTTTCATCAGCGCATGTTATGCGCTGAAACACTTCTTCAGTGGCTGGATTAATGACTTCCAGTGGACGGTTACCTTTTACTAGCTCGCCGTTTATCAGCATTGAAAATGATTGCATCTCTTATCCTCTATTTTGCAAGGGAAGGTGAAGAAGAAATCAGGGAGATTTCGAGCTCCATAACTTCACGCATTTTGAATTTCTGTACTTTGCCGGTCACCGTTAAGGGAAACGCCTCGACAAAACGGATATGTTTTGGAATTTTAAAGTGGGCAATTTGGTTCTTGCAGAAATCAGTAATTTCACTGGCACAAGCACTGCTACCCGGCTTGAGGCAGATCCACGCGCATACTTCTTCACCGTAATCAGTATGGGCAATGCCAAACACTTGTATGTCTTGCACTGCTGGATGGGTATATAAAAACTCTTCTATTTCTTTAGGGTAAATATTCTCACCTCCGCGAATGATCATGTCTTTACTGCGCCCGACTATGGTGACGTAGCCATCTTCATCCATGACGCCTATATCCCCAGAATGTAACCAACCACCGGGATCGATCGTTTCCGCGGTACGTACTGAATCGTTCCAATAACCGCGCATGACCGAATAGCCTCGGGTACACACTTCACCACGTTCACCTATGGGAATAACGCGATTCTGTTCATCGATTAATTTTACTTCGATACGTGCCATCACCCGACCTACGGTTTCAACACGTTTCTCGATGGGATCTTCAGGTAATGTAAGGTGATTTAACGGGCTGAGCTCCGTCTGTCCATAGCCAATAAGTACGTGTTCCATATGCATTTCATTAATAACCCGCTTCATCACTTCCGCTGGGCATAAGGAACCGGCCATGATGCCGGTGCGTAAGCTTGACAAGTCAAACTCGTTGAATTGCGGATGATCCAACTCTGAAATAAACATAGTCGGCACCCCATGCAGTGCGGTGCAGCGTTCTTTCTCAACCACTTGCAATGTGGATAACGGGTCAAACGCATCATTGGGATAGACCATGGTTGCCCCATGAGCCATGCAAGACAAGTTGCCTAGCACCATGCCGAAACAGTGGTACAACGGCACCGGAATACACACTTTGTCCTGTGGCGTCAGGCGCATGCCTTCCCCCGCTAAAAAGCCGTTATTCAAAATATTACAGTGGGTCAGAGTCGCGCCTTTGGGTTGGCCTGTGGTACCACTGGTGAATTGAATATTGATCGGATCGTCAGGCAGTAACTGGCTGGCGATAAGCTTCAGCTTTGCGTGATCCTCTGCTTTGCCCATATTGGTTACATCGGCATAATTGAGCATGCCAGGCACCACGCTGTCGCCCATCTTTATAATATTGCGTAAATGAGGAAAAGCGTCGCTTTGAATGTTACTCGGCGCACACTGCGCCAATTCAGGCAGCAATTCTTGCAGCATATCCGGGTAACAACTGCTTTTAAATTGCTCTGCACAGACAATGGCTTTGCACTCGACTTTGTTTAAGGCATATTCCAGCTCACGAAGGCGATAAGCGGGATTAATGCAAACCATGATCGCACCAATTTTAGCGGTGGCGAACTGGGTGACGGTCCATTCATAAGAATTCGGGCCCCAAATTCCGACGCGGTCGCCGGTAGTAACACCCAATGCCAGTAATCCCGTTGCTAAGGCATCTACTTTCTGCCGCAGCGTCGCGTAGGTCCAGCGAATATCTTGGTGCGCAACCACCAGAGCTTCGTTGTCTGCATGTGTGTGGCTGATAAAATCAAAATACTCGCCGATGGTTTGATAAATCAGTTGTGAGTCGGCTTTACCACATATATAGCTTTGTTTAAGTGCCATAAAATTTTCCTAATGTATTCTGTTCTTTATTCAAATTTGTAGGTGGCGCTGACACCCCACCATCTTGGTTTACCATAGTAGTTTTCGACCATTCCGAAGCCACCTGCTTCAGGACCGCCAGCAAGATCAAATGCCATAACCCGGTATTCTTTATCTAGCAAATTGTCTACAAAACCTGCGAGCACCCATTTCCCGTCGTCTGAGGTATAGGAAACCCTAGCGTTAAATAAGGCGTAACCACTTTGCTCGCCAACGGGAGAGTTTTTTAATTGAAAGAAATGTTCACTCATATAGACGAAATCTATTTGGGCAGCCAGTTCACCGTCGGTTAACTGCCAGCCGTATCGAGCTAAACCATTAATATTCCATTCTGGGGTCACTACTGCTCGGCGATCTACCAACTCGCCATTGGGTAGTTGGTAGGCATCTTCCACGTTGTTGTCTATGTAACTTACGCCTAATAATAGGTCGAGGTTATCCACTGGGTTCGAGGTGATTTCAAGCTCTGCTCCACTCACACTGGCGTCAGTGTTAAACACAAAGGTGGTAAGGCCTTCTAGGCGAAAAGCTTGATAATCATCATAGTCGTAATAATACATAGCTCCATTTACCCGAGTGGTTGAATTAAGCTGGTGCTTAATACCGAACTCGTAGGCATGCAAGGTTTCCTTATCGAACGTCATTTCTTCAGGCCCACCCGTTTCTGGATTGCCGTCTAAAAAGTCGCTGATATCTAATGGCGCATTGTAGCCACCACTTTTAATGCCGCGGTTGTAACTTAAATAGAACAAGGTGCCTTTGGCGGGCGTAAAATCGACTTCTGCTTTGGCCGTGACGTAATCGTCGTCGAGGCTAGCGAAATCAAAGGTGTCGTCATTGAACACAAATAACGGCCCACCAAAGCCCAGAGGATCAGGATTGACAATATTGGCCGCTGAAGGATTGCTGCCGTTAGCCATTTCCACGTAGTTTTGTGAGTAGTCCATAGACTTTTCTTCATTGGCCCAGCGTAAGCCACCGATGACAGTCCACTGTTCATTCAAGTCATATTCGACTTGGGCAAAGACAGAATACGTTTCTGTGGTGGTATCAAACGGTGTCCATATGGTGACAGGTCCACCTGTTTCAGGGCCCGTGCCAGCTCCCGCGCCTGCAAGTTGATCAACAAATCCTCTTACCTCACCGCCATTGGCAAATGTGCCGTCAATATCGAGATAGTAAAGCCCTGTCACCCAGCGGGTATTATCACTTTGACCATTTAGGCGTAATTCTTGTGAAAACTGGTCAACATCAGATTGTAAAAAGAAGTTGTAGTAGTCTTGGGGTGAGGCATCTGAATCTTCTATATAGTCTTTTTCTAGGCTCCAGATATCGGTAATGGAGGTAAAAAGAATATCGCCGAAGTCCCACTGCAAATTGCTAGTAACGCCTTGGCTTTCAACTTTATTGAAGCCAATTCTATCGTATGAACCAGTGTAAACGCCGTTGTCAGGCTCTTGATAAGCAGAGGTGGTTAAATTTGGTCCATCAAAGTGCTCCCCCAACCCTGTCGCTGGATTTAGCCGTGCACTGGAATGTTCAAAAAAGCCACTGTCTATGTCTTGCTCACCCCTTCTGGCGCTGATGAGCCATTCCACATCGTCGGTCACTTCTAACAAAAACTGCAAGCGAGCAGCCCAATCGTCACCGTTGTTAAGATCTTTACCGAGCGTATTGTTGATATAGGGTTGGTGATTATTGGTAGTGAACGAGAAGCGAGAGAATAGGGTGTCGGTTAGAGCGCCACCAACGGCGCCTTCGGTAAGGACTTGGTTATAGCTACCTAATGTGAGCTTACCGTATCCCTCAAAGGTGTCGGTAGGCTTACGTGATATGTAATGAACCAAGCCCCCCGTTGCATTTCTACCAAATAAAGTACCTTGTGGCCCCTTTAGTATTTCGACTCGCTCGATATCAAATAATTGAAACCCCGCCCCCGATGATGCGCTGATATAGGCCTCATCGAGATAAACCGCAACGGGAGACTCTTGGTGATCACCAGAGAAATCATTTTGTGCTACGCCTCGTATATTGATATAAAACGCAGATGGGCCATTAGGTTGAATAGCTGTTACCCCTGGCGCCATGGCAGTAACCTCTTGGGCATTGTCATAGCCTAGGGCGTCTATTTGCTCGCCGCTG
The DNA here is from genome assembly GCF_011378905.1 of Paraglaciecola sp. 20A4. Taxonomy (GTDB): domain Bacteria; phylum Pseudomonadota; class Gammaproteobacteria; order Enterobacterales; family Alteromonadaceae; genus Paraglaciecola. The sequence goes on from NZ_WTPY01000002.1 coordinate 207,943, forward strand.
AAAGCGGTAATTGAAATGCCCACTTCCTGAACACTTTGCGTGCGTTTTTGAGCGGTCACTTCTATGACTTCTAATACATCTGCATGGGCGCTGATACTGGCCAGGCCGCTTAAACCGGCGAGGCCGAGAATGACCGCGGTCGATATGGTTGAATAGCTTAAAGTTTTCATGGTGTCTCCTAGGTGCGAATCCAGTCGTGTTTAATTATTGTTTTTGTACTCTTCTATTCGGGTAACCAGCGCTTTGCGCGTATCTCCCAATTCGCTACGTAGAACGTACTGCCGCAATCGTTCCACCTCTTGTTCATCAAACGGTTTAAAGTCATCTGGTAGTTGTTCAGCGCTAAATGTGCGCAGCATCCAATTGACTATGTTGGCTAATTCCTTACTTTTTAACGGCGCGGTTGACACACCCGGTACTTGAATTAAAAACTCTCGACCCCCTTCGACCGCAGCAAAGTAGCCAACGAAGTTGCGCATGTCCGGTATGCGAGGATCACCACTGCCGCGGCCATCGGCGGTATGACAGCCACTGCAAAACAAGGTGTATTTCATTTTGGCTTGGGCGTCGTTGGCATAACTAACACAGGGCTGTAGCAGCAATAAAGTCAGCCCGAAGGCTGAGGCTATTTGCTTGAGTTGAGTCGTTTTAAGCATAGGGAAGCTCCCAACTATGATTCAATCGACGTACCAAGGATCACCGCCGTCGAACAAACGTATGTTTCACTCGATGCGCCCACACACCAATTGGTGTCGTTATTTGAAAACGCCCGATACATTGGGGTGTCATCTTCATTGCGGTTACAGAAACAACGCCCGCAAGCGGCTTTACCGCAGCAATCGTTATAAGAAATGATGTAGTGTTTGTTATCCGCTGGGTTGAGGCAGGTGCCTATCCAGGTGATGGGGGACATTTCAGTGCCTGGGGGGCAAGCGGATTGCGAGCCGCCACAACAAGAACATAAAAAACCGTCTATGCCGCAATAACGCCAGTATTCACATGTTGTCGGATCCCCAGGGTCACCCTCATTGGTGTTAGGTTGAGGGGACACGCCTGGGTAATGGGCACCCGCCGAGGCACCGCCGCCCGCCGCTTTAGCAACCGGTAACGCAGGTATGACTGAAACACCTACCACGGCCTTGCCGACGTTAGATAAAAAACTGCGTCTTGAACTGGTGCGCGCAATATTTCGGGTTCTAGTTTCGAAGAATTTATCAAACCATTTCATAATAGAGTTTCTCCTTAAGCCTGCTTGTAGAGGGTGCGTTCGTTGTTGCTTTGCTTCTCTAGGAACTCTTGAATCGACGCAACGTTTAGGTCTTGAGCGTTAAGTAGACTTTCGATGTGTTCTCTTGAGTTCACCAAGCCCATTGATGAAATGATGCCGCTTTTATCGATTAGCGTGGCGTAAGGTAAACGGCTAACACCGTATTTTTTGCCCACTTCTTCAGAAAGAACATAGGGGAAGTTTTCGAGTTTTTTCTCTTTAATAAAGGCTTGATGATCAGGGCCTTCACCATCACTCACTAACACCACATCCAAATGAGAACGTTCCGCACGAGATAGCGAGGTGATGACAGGCAGGTACTCTTTACATACGGGACAATCTGGCGATAGAAAAAACAGTAACGTACTTTTTTGGGTCGGTTTACCAATGAATAGTTTTTCATTAGTGACGGTTTTAACTGAAACCTCAGGTGCTTTATCGCCCGCTTTGAGCTGTTGATTCATGGCTAATGCGCCTGCAGGGGCAACACGCTCATATAACACACCGACTTGACGAGCTAAGGCGTAAACCACCACGCTAAGTGCGATAACCAATACCCACAATAGGGCGAAAGTGAATAAAAATAAGTTTGACATAATAAGTTACCTCTTTAGGGCGTTAATGTGAGATTGGTTGCGAATTACCTGTTGGACAATCACACCGATAAACAACGTGACAGCGCCAAACAGTAGGCTAGTGAATACATCTGAAGTTTGAATCGGTGTACCCGATTGCAAACCTATAACGGCAAGTACATGTAATAAAAAAATACCGGCGTTGCGCCACAAAAGACTGGCACTCAGGCGTTGTTCCTGATTGCCAAACAAGCAGCCACAGTCGAAATCTCGGTTACCAGAAAGGATGTTCAGTGCAATAAGTACGCTATAAGCCAGCAGCAATGAGCATGCGATAAATAGTCCGAGCATATGCAAAGCCGGCAATACCACAAAAATTGCACTTATGGTTTCTGCCACGATCAAGCCGCTAAGCAATATAGTGTGGTTGATGGGAGGAACCCATTGGTATTGCTTCAAGCTGTGGTTGAAGCCGTTAATGTCTGCAAGCTTATGAATAGCGCAGGCTATCCAAAATACACTGAGTAAGCCGAGTAATAGAGTCGTTAGCATTGCTTCTACTCCACTGCTGTTAACGTGAAGGGGTTTGCATTATCGCCACCAATAGAGAGAGTGCGCTGTAACTCAGCGTTCTGGATGTTGTATACATCGATCATCATATTAGCGTTGGTCACGGCTAAGAGAGGCTTGTTACCTTTGGTGACTTCAAGCGAGATACCGTGAGTGTTAAGGGGGATTGTTTTCACCTTTTTATGTTGCTTTATGTCATACACCCACACCTCTGTGCCGCCGTCCTTGTGGCTACCGTTGACTCCGTCTTTATGCATTAATATAAATACCTGCCCATCGGGATGGCCTGAAATTATTTGCCAACCACCAGGCCGCCAGTTTTGCTCACGCTCACTGGGCGTTAGTAAATCCCACTTTTCTAGGGGTTTCGCTACCGCACCGCTTAAATCAACAGGCTGCATGTAGCCATGGAATGTTGGGAAATAACCAATATCGGTTATGCGCGCGTATTTTTCGAAAAGCGGATCTTCATCCACATTAAAAAATGACGGTACACGTGTCTCGCTGGCGACAGTTCCTTTTTCATCTAACTGAATGCTCAGCATTGAGCCGTCGGCACATAAGGTACTAAAACCGCGTTTTCCAGATGGATAAATTAAACTACAGCCTGGAATGTCGATTTCGCTGAGCACCTTATGCTCAAGCATATCGACAACCGATACTGAGGTGGCGGGGGTAAAGTTGAAAACAAGCAGGTACTTGTCATCGTCGATTAATTGGGTGGCATTTTTTTCAGAAACCGTTTGTGCGCGCTTTTTATGGGGTAATTCAATTTCATTCGTTACGGTTAACGTGGCGTTATCCCATATCGAAAGTACATCGGTTCGCGCACCACGGGTACCACGGGCATAGTAAGTTTCGGCGCTGTACATTTCATTACGCTGGGTAGAGGGAATAAATGATCCAAAGAATCCCGTGCTGACTTGGCCTTTGTAATTATGACTGGCGCTAGCGATATCCAAAATAATCACCTTGCCTTCGGTCATTCCCCAAAAATTCATGTCTTGTACATATAACCATGACTCACCGTGTTCTTGAGGCAGTGTCAGCACCTTAGGTACTGTGTCGTTGGGCAATTCGGCATGGCCCACTGAACAAAAAAGCAGTGAGGATAAGAGTAATATTTTTTTACTAACCATTTAATGTTCCTAGTAATTGACAAGTCATTGGTTGAATCAGATGACTTAGCATTGATTAATTAATGCGCTAAATAGTACGTGTGTACTAAATTAGTACAATCGTACAAATGATCCAAGGGTTTTTTACAATTTTTTTACAAGGGGTGCTTTTTTGAACGTTCATTCAAGCTTTTTCAGGACTTACTCTGTGATCTGATATAATCAAGCGCAAGGGTCAGGTAATGACACTGCATGGGGCAGCAGCATCAAGGTAAATAATTGAATAAAATGAGAAATATTAGAAAGGGAACCGGTGAGTCTCGGCGTGGTAAAGAGACCATTTTATTGATATTAAATTCTGCTAAAACGATATTAATTGAGCAGGGTTACAGTAAGTTATCTATGCGTAAGGTCGCAGTAGGCGCACAAATCAGCGTGGGCAACTTGCAATATTATTATCCGAGCAAGAATGATCTACTAAAAGATTTACTCGACCATAGCATTGACGAATTTATGGATGAATTTGAACGGCTGAGATTAGGCGCGAATAATGACCCTGAATTACACCTTCGGTCGATTATTAATTTTATCGTGCTCGATTTAGGTAACCCCACAACGACAACGTTTTACCCTGAACTTTGGGCGCTGGCGAATCATGACGAATATGCCGACAAGTTAATGGATGAAGTGTATGCGCGCGTGCGCATACCTCTTGAAGATTGTATTAAGCAGCTAAACCCCGCGTTGAGTGTTGAGCAAGTGCAAAAAGTGGCATTGTTTATTTCTTCGTCCATGGAAGGCATGACCATGTTTGTAGGCCACGGCAAAGTATGGAACGATTCGATTCAACAGATGGCCAACATCGCCACCATGAGTTTTCTAGCAATGGCGAGAAATATTACATCTGAAGATATAGAAAAAGAAATACAAACCGGCTCGTCGCACAACTGATCGTCAATAAATTGCGCCGTGTTAGTACCCATAGCATTTTATTAGTTTTTTTTGGCTTGCATTAAGAATGATAAAAAAATTTAACGTTTAAATTTTGTTTCCAAAATAACCGATGAATTCGTACGCTCTACACCTTTGAAATTACCAATTTTGTCTAAAATATGACTGAGTTGCTCAAGCGATTCTGCTTGCACTATGGCAATCAAGTCATATTCACCGCTAATGGCATAAAGCTCGCTTACTTCACTGACTTGGCGAAGTTCGGCGTTGGTTTTAGCGGTTAACTTTTGTCTTACTTTAATCGACACGTGCGATGACACAAGATTGTCTTGATATTCGCTACCATATTGCACTGCGTAGCCTTTTATTACGCCGCTTTCTTCAAGCTTACTCATTCTGTTTTGCACGGTGGATCGAGACAAATTTAGCACTCTAGCTAGGTCCGAAATACTTGCTCGAGCGTTAGATCGCAGTATAGAAAGAAGTTGTTGTTCTTGTTTAGTTATCATTTTGACACTTATTTTGGTTATTTTGATAAATCACTCTGCCATTTTAACCATAATGCTACTGCAATTTTAATCTGTTTACCCTGATAATATAGCTTTACCCACACTTTGTTTATCGACAGAGTGACCTATTTAAAATCTAACAGGAGAACCAAGTATGCAAGTAACCAGAGAATTGTTCGATGAAGTGATGGTCCCCAATTATGCGCCTTCAGCGATCATTCCCGTGCGTGGTCAAGGTTCTCGCGTGTGGGATCAAAACGACAAAGAATATATAGATTTTGCTGGTGGCATTGCAGTGAACTGCTTAGGCCATTGTCATCCCGCGTTGGTGCAAGCCCTAACTGAGCAAGGTCAGAAGTTATGGCATTTGTCGAATGTTATGACTAACGAGCCAGCGTTGCGTTTAGCCAAAAAATTAACTGAGTTGACGTTTGCCGATAAAATCTATTTTGCCAATTCAGGTGCTGAAGCAAACGAAGCTGCATTAAAACTAGCCCGCCGCTGGGCGCTGGATGTGCACGGTCAACATAAATCACAAATTATCTCGTTTACCAAGAGCTTTCACGGTCGTACATTTTTCACCGTAACGGTGGGCGGCCAAGCGGCGTACAGCGACGGATTTGGCCCTAAACCAGGTGACATCGCTCATGCAGATTATAATGATTTAGCCAGTGTCGAAGCGCTCATTTCTGACAATACCTGTGCTGTGATGTTAGAACCCTTGCAAGGCGAAGGCGGCATTATCTCCCCTGACGCTGATTTTATTAAAGGCGTACGTGCACTATGTGATAAACATAACGCGTTAATGATTTTTGACGAAGTGCAAACAGGTGTTGGCCGAACGGGCGCGATGTACGCGTATCAGGATTTGGGCGTTACGCCAGATATTTTAACCTCAGCTAAAGCATTGGGCGGTGGATTTCCTATCGGTGCAATGCTGACGACCACTGAAATAGCCAAGCATCTAAAAGTGGGTACTCATGGCTCCACTTACGGTGGTAACCCGCTTGCATGTGCTGTCGCTGAAGCGGTTTTAAATGTGGTGGGTGATCGTGACGTACTCGCAGGCGTTACAGAACGAGAGCAACTATTTCGCAATGGCCTCGAGCGTATCAATGCCAAATATAACGTCTTTGCTGAAATTCGAGGCAAGGGCTTACTTCTTGGCGCAGCATTGAATGATACCTATAAGGGGCAGGCGAAAGCATTATTAAACGCCGCCGCCGAGCAAGGTTTGATGTGCCTGATTGCGGGTGCTGATGTGGTGCGTTTTACCCCGTCTTTAGTGATCCCTTTACAAGATATTGAGCAAGGTCTGGTGCGCTTTGAACAAGCAGTCGCACACCTCGTAAAAGGCTAGAAAATATGTTGGTAATTCGCCCTATTTGCGCTGCAGATTTTCGCGCACTAAAACAGATCGCGATTGAATCTGGGCATGGCTTTACATCATTGCCTGACAATGATGAATTACTGCTGAGTAAAATAACCCGGGCGGAAACGAGTTTTGCTGAAAAGGTAACGACTCCTGGTCAGCAAAGTTACTTATTTGTACTGGAAGATACCCAAAGCAAAGACATTATTGGTGTAACGGCTATTGAAGCCGCCGTTGGGCTGAGTGCACCGTTTTACCACTATCATATCGCTAGTCATGTACATTACTCGCCTAGCTTAGGGGTGAAAAAAGTCGTTGAGACCTTGAACTTATGTAACGACTACACGGGTGCATCTGAAGTATGCACCTTGTTTGTGCGAGAAAAATACCGTCGTGGTTTTTCTGGTCAGCTTTTATCACGTGTACGCTATCTGTTTATGGCTAACCACCCCGAGCGGTTTGCAGATTTGGTGATTGCTGAAATGCGCGGTGTTTCCGACGAAAACGGCCACTCACCATTTTGGGCATGGTTAGAATCAAACTTTTTTGGCATTGATTTCCCTACTGCAGATTACTTAGTCGGGATAGGCGATAAGTCCTTTATTGCTGAATTGATGCCCAAACACCCTATTTACGTGGCACTGCTTAGCCCTGAGGCACAAAATGTAATTGCTAAAGTGCATGAAAAAACCGCACCGGCTTTACGTTTGCTACAAAAAGAAGGTTTTTTGCACCGTGGTTACGTGGATTTGTTTGACGCTGGGCCCACGGTCGAGGTGGCCCTTAAAAATATACGCACTGTGCAGCAAAGCTGCTTAGCTAAAGTCGTTATTGATGATGCAGTAACGCCTGCTAAATTGGCTCACTCGAAAGAGAAAAATTACATGTTGTGCAACACTGACGTGAGTCAATTTCGCGCCACAGTATCGGCTTTAGTGAACTATTACGAGACAGCAAACGAACTACATATTCATGGGGATATGGCCGACGCGCTGGGTTTATCCAATGGCAGTGACGTTCGCTTTATCGCACTTTAAGAAGCAAGGTTACGCCTTGTCTTTTACCGACATAATATTTTAGAAAAAGGTTTTATTTATGCATACTAACGTAAACATGTTGTTTGAAAAATTATGGGAAAACTACTTAGCGGTTACACCTTCTGCGGTCACCGTGCATGATTTATTTGGAAAAACCCAAGGCCAAGAAGTGATCAATGATCACATTGCGTTGCGCACGTTCAATTTACCTAACATCGGATTGAGTGCTCTGGCCGCGCATTTCGAAGCATTAGGTTATCAAGCTTGCGGTGAATATCACTTTGTTGCAAAAAAACTTTACGCCAAACATTTTGAGCATCCTGAACACCCTGATTTACCTAAAGTGTTTATCTCAGAATTACTGCTCGAACAGTGCAGCGAATCATTACAAAGCACCATTGGCGCGTTAGTAGCCAACATGGACAAAAATGCCGTGACGCAAGATAACTTCTTGTACTCAGGGCGCCACTGGGATATTGATTACGCAACGTATCAACAACTGTTGCAAGAATCCGAGTTTGCCGCATGGGTAGCAGCTTGGGGTTATCGGGCTAATCACTTTACCGTGAGTAACAATCACTTGAGTGAATTTGATTCAATCGAACAAATCAACCAAGCAGTAAAAGATGCCGGTTTGTCATTGAATACATCAGGCGGTGAAATAAAAGGTTCGGTTGAGGTTATGCTAGAGCAGTCTTCAACGTTAGCTGATAAATATCCGGTCGCGTTTAGTGACGGTGAGCGGGCGATCCCTAGTTGCTTCTACGAGTTTGCCAAGCGCTACCCCAAGCCCGATGGCACACTGTTCACAGGCTTTGTAGCTGAATCCGCGGACAAAATTTTTGAAAGTACCAACGCTAGATAAAGGTGTTGGTTTATTTTATTACCGTTTTAGGGGCCTTCGTGGCCCCTTTTTTTTAGCCGATTGTCTAATTGTTTGCGCCTCGCAATGTCGTTATTGTCTTCTATACTAAAGCAGATTTACACTGTTAAACGTCAAGTTAACTTATTGGTATAGCTGATAAATCACGAATGGAGCAGGGATTTATATTACTAGCGCTTTATTCCAAAGTTTGTTGTAATGTCAACGTAATGTAACAAGGTATGAACCGAAAAATGCGAATTAGCTGGCGGGAGGTTATTAAGCAGTATTTTAGTAAGCCTTCAAAGTTTCATTCAATTGGAATTGAACTTGGCGATGCTGAGCTGCACCTCAATGTTATTCAGAGAAAATCTGGTAAATTTGAGTGGGTAAAACAACATAGCCTGCCTATGCAAGATTGGGTGAAGCATCTTGCAGCCTACGTAGAACAAAATAAATTGGCACGTACCCCCTGTTATGTGGCGTTAGGGCTAAATAAATATCAACTTTTTCAAATCGATAAGCCAGATGTTGAAGAGCAAGAAGTTGCAAAAGCGCTGAAATGGCAAGTTAAAGAACAGTTAATTGGCACAGATGAACATGTACTTGATTATTATGACCATCCCGACGCCATAGGCGGCAAAGAAAAAGTTAACGTTGTTGCCGTCAGTCGCCCTCAAATTAGCGCAATTATAAAAGGTATTCTTAAAGCCGATTTAAAACTTGTGACTATCAGTATAGAAGAGCTGGCTACCAGCGAACTGTTACCTATTAACGATGATGCTATTTTGACCTTGTTTCAAGAGAAAGGGGGGCAGATTAATTTAAACATTATCAAACAGGGTAAGCTGTTTTTCTCACGCCGATTGAAAGGTTATGAAAACTTGCCGAGCTTTTCGTTAGAAGAATTTCAGATGGGGATGGGTGACACGTTAAGTGTGGAAATTCAGCGTTCTATGGATTATTTCGAGAGCCAGCTGCGTCAAGCCCCAGTAAGACGCATAGTGGTGTACTTAAATTCGCCGATACAACAACAGCTAGCCGAAATTATTAAAGATTTGACCTTTATGCCGGTAGAAGTAATAGCCTTGCCCCTAAACTCACCAGAGGTTAATCAAACTGTCAGCTTAGCCAGTTTAGGCGCCGCTTTGTCCGAAACAGAACTCGGTAATAGGGCTACCCAATGAAGTCACGCATTAATTTATTTCTACCAGAGCTACAGCCTAAATTAGAAGTGTTGACGTTATCATTTGTGCTGTCTATCTGGTTTGTTCTATTGACTATTATTAGCCTAGTTTACTTTCTAAGCTATACCCAAGAACAAGATATTCTTGATGAGTTGACCGCGGCGCAAAATCAAAAAATACAACTTGAAGACAGATTGATGGCGTTAAATGAATCTCTTGGCAGTCGCACAAAAGATCCTGAGTTGGTTGCTGCAATTGAGAGTAAGCAATTTGGTATAAGGCAGAAGCAAAGAATAATTGATGAACTTTCAGGTCAAGAGCAGTTTAAATCTAATGGTTTCGCTGGGCTAATGAATGGCTTGGCGCTAAATCATCAAGCAGGTTTATGGCTAACACGTATTCACCTTAATGAACGACAAGTCATGATTGAAGGTGGCGCCACCGACTCGTCTCTTATACCTAAATGGGTTAGTAGTTTGAGTTTAACACAACGCTTCAAAGGCCAAGAGTTTGCTACTACTAAACTTTATCGTGACGAAAATGAACAGTTGATGTTTACGCTAGGCACCGAAAATTCATCACAAGCGCAAGGAAAAGAGTAACCATGAACCAAGGGCTAAGCGATAGATATAAAACGCTGTTTAAGCAGTTTCAAAACATTACGCAGCGTGAAAAAATGCTTATTTTAGTCGCTGGTGCAGTGGTTATTACTATGGTGGGTTACATGTTATTCATTGAACCCCTGAATGAAAAAATCGTTCGAGAAGAGCAAGATTTAGCCGCTCAGCACAATCAGTATCGCAGTGTTGAAGCCCAATTAGCTGTAAGTGAACAACTATTTAATAACGACCCAAATCTTCAGTTGGCTGATTCTTTGGCTAAGTTAACTCAACGAATGAAAGAATTAGATACGCATTTGCAGCATCAAACGGTGAATTTGGTGCGTCCAACACAAATGCCAATGTTACTTGAGAAAGTACTAGCAGATAGCGAGGGCGTGACCTTAGTGAGTATGCAATCTATTGCGCCAACTGCCGTGCTTAGTCCTGCCATGAAAAACAATGATGAAAAAGAGACCAATGATGACGCCAGCACATCAGACGATATCAATTTGTACCGTCATGGCGTGATGCTATCGGTCAAGGGAAGCTATTTTGATATTCAGCGTTATTTGACCAAGATTGAAAGTCTTAAGTGGCAGTTTTATTGGAAGCGCTTTAACTATGCGGTGGACAGCTATCCAAATGCATTGGTCGAGGTTGAGCTCTATACGCTCAGTACTAGCGAGGCATTTATAGGTGTGTAATATGAAAATTAAATTTGCTTTTATATCTACATGGTTACTGGTTGTATTGGGAACTGGCACGACAGCAAACGCGCAAACCTTAATAGATCCCACGCGACCCATGAATGCCATTTCTAGTACTTCAGCTGAAGCAGAACAGGACGATATACTTATTCTGAATGCCATATTTATCAATGGTGTTAATAAGCGCGCCATTATAAATGGTATGAATGTGGAAGAAGGGCAAAACGTGGCGGGAAAAACACTTATATCGATCAGCAAAAATCGAGTTGTATTGCGCGGCGCCAAAGGCTCGCAAGAACTTTTCGTTAATCAGTCTCAATTTATAAAAGATGCAAATGATGGATTTTAAGCGTATTACGTTAGCCGGTCTTGTGCTGGTATTAGTTGCCTGTCAGTCGAAACATGATACTCAGCATTATGAGAAGTCACTGGACGACGCAATCGCGGATAGCGATCAGGCGGTGACCCATAAAAAACAAGATGTGCCCTTATTGCCGGATGCAGTTCAGCAGACCTTAATGCCACAATCAGAAGGAACAGATAACGTTCTTTTTGGTGAGCCTAAATTCGATATAAATGCACAACAAATCGATGCGGTAAGCTTTTTCGCTGGAATAGTGGAAGACACCCCTTTTAGTGTGGCTATTCATCCGTCTGTTTCTGGCGTGATTACACTTAATTTAAAACAAGTCACCCTTGAGCAAATTTTTGACATTGTCACTGAAATCTACGGTTATGATGTGCAGCGTCGGCAAAACATTTACCGTATTTACCCGTCTGGAATGCGTACAGAAACCTTCGCGGTTAACTACTTATTAATGAAACGTGATGGGGCCACACAAACCAGTATTACGTCGGGTGGTGTTTCTCAATCTCAGGGTAATAATAGTAACCAAAGCGGTTCGCAAAATAGTTTCAGTGGTAATTCGTCATCCAGTAGCGGTAGTTCAAGTAGTTTGAATTCTGGAAGTAACGGTAATGGCACCAGTATTTCAACCAGTACAGAAACCGATTTTTGGAAAGACTTACTGGCGTCGCTGCAAGTGATGGTAGGGGTTGAAGACGGTCGTAATGTAATGGTTATGCCTCAAGCAGGGCTTGTTACCGTTAGAGCGTTACCAAGCGAAATTCGTTCAGTGAAAGAGTTTTTAGCTATTTCAGAAGAGCATGTGCAACGACAGGTTATTTTAGAAGCACGTATATTGGAGGTATCCCTAAGTGACGGCTATCAGCAAGGGATCAATTGGACAGAAGTGCTAGCAAACAGTGGCAGTACTGATTTCCAGTTTTCAACGACTTCAGGTAGCTTAGGTGATGCGATTTCAGCTTCGCTAGGAGGCATTACCAGCCTATCGTTTATCAATAAAGATTTCAGTGGCGTTCTTAATTTACTGCAAACCCAAGGTAACGTGCAGGTTTTATCTAGTCCCCGTGTAACGGCTATTAATAATCAAAAAGCGGTGATTAAGGTTGGCGACGACGAGTACTTTGTGACCGACGTATCCAGTTCAAGCACGGTTACGACGACGACCAGCACCAGTACCCCTGATATTGAACTTACGCCGTTCTTCTCAGGGATTGCCCTTGACGTTACCCCACAAATTGATGCCACGGGTGGCGTACTTTTGCATGTGCATCCATCAGTTATCGAAACTGAAGAACAACAAAAAGTGGTCACGTTAAACGAAGAAGAGTATGTATTGCCCTTAGCAGCCAGTAATATTCGTGAATCAGACACCATTATTCACGCCCGTTCAGGTGAAATAGTCGTTATTGGCGGCTTAATGCAGTCGATTATTTCCACGACCGAATCAAAAACTCCTTTGTTAGGGGACATACCCGTGTTGGGTAATCTGTTTAAAAATATTCAAGAAACTGAAACCAAAAAAGAATTGGTTATTTTGCTTAGACCCACAGTGGTAGGTGCAGATACGTGGCGTCAACAATTGCTTAGAAGCCGAAATCAAATGGCCGATTGGCTGCACGTGGAATAACGCGATGTATTTATACCACTACGGTATAAAGGAATTGCCTTTTACCCTTACCCCTAACACTAGCTACTTTTTTGGTCTACCTAGCCATAAAGAAGCCATAGATGTATTACTCACTGCAATAAAGACCGGTGAAGGTTTTATTAAAGTGACAGGGGAAGTGGGGACGGGCAAAACGCTGATTTGTCGCAAATTGCTTAACGAGCTACCTGAACCATTTGTTGCGGCCTATATTCCGAATCCATATTTAACGCCCAGTGAGTTGCGACGCTCAGTAGCTGCAGAGCTCAACGTGACGTTAAGTAGCAATGCGGATCAACAGGAATTTACCCAGCGTCTTCAACAGCGTCTTATTGAAGTTAATCAACAGAATCGAGGTGTGGTACTAATCATAGACGAGGCTCAGGCTTTGCCTATTGAGAGTATTGAAGCACTGCGCTTGATCACCAACTTAGAGACTGAATCGCGCAAACTGTTGCAGGTCGTGTTGTTTGGCCAACCTGAGCTAGACGATAAGCTTGCATTACCTGAGTTACGCCAATTAAAACAGCGCGTGACATTTTCCTATGCGCTAAAACTAATGAACGCTGATCAGGTGTTTCAGTATGTGCGTCATCGCATGTCCGTTGCTGGTTATCGCGGTGATGATATTTTTTCTAGCCGTGCGTGTAAATTATTATTTAAAGCCAGTAAAGGCACCCCTCGAATAGTCAATGTTTTGTGCCATAAGGCCTTAATGCTGGCGTATGGCGAAGGGAAACAACAAGTGGAAATTAAGCACATTAAATTAGCCATTAACGATACCGAAGCGGCTTATACCAGCCGATTTAGCGTAGTAAAACTGCTGCTTGGTTTTACCACCACAGTCGTCGTGCTCGCCGTTGCCTATTGGGCTTATCAGAGGTTCGCGTTATGAGTGTGGTCAATAAAATGCTGCGTGATCTTGAAGCCAGGCAAGCCCCCCAAGAATCGGCTAGTGCCGATTATCAGCCACCAAAGCAGAATACTAAAAGGTTGGCGTGGTTGCTGTCACTAATGGTGATTACGCTACTCTTTGCTGCGATTAGTTACATTTGGCCTACCGTGACGGACAATGATCCCGTGTCTAGTCAAGACAAGTTAAACCAGATGATCAATCCTGCACTAATAGATATGGTAGTGCCTGACCCGATCCAGCCTGATAAACCAGTCGCAGGTGCAATGACGTGGGTTGAACCACCAGACGTTGGGCAATCCGATGTTCCAGAGGCAAAGGGGCATCAAGCTGCAGATATGAATTCGCAGTTGGAAGCGGAGCCAGTAATAGTTAACAAACAAGAACCGCTAGCGTCAGTCGTTCCGCCCCCAGTTGCTCCGGTTAACTCTGATAAGGTGATGCCGTCGACAGCATCATTTAGCAAAAAAGCCAATCGTAGTGAGAATGCTCAAGCTGGATTAAAACAAAGTATTAATCAGGCACTCAGAGAGGGAAACACATTAATCGCCATCAACGGCTTGCAAAAACTGCTCAGCAGTGAGCCTGAAAATGTGCGTATTCGTAAAAAATTAGCCTCTCTGCTATTTGCTGAAAATCGTATGCGAGAAGCGCAAGCGCTGCTTAGCGACGGTATCGTGGCCCAGCCTCAGCAGCATGACTTACGTTTAATGTTAGCCAGGTTATTTGCGCAGCAAGGTGAACCTAAAAAAGCATTGCTATTATTGTTAGAAGTTTCGCCATCGTTGGCCATGCACAGTGATTTTTACGCCTATCGTGGCGCGCTAGCACAGCGTTCTGCTGATTATGCTCAGGCTCAGCAAGATTACCAACAATTAGCCAATGCAGAACCTCAAAAGGCTAAGTGGTGGTTAGGACTAGGCATCGCTCAAGATAGTAGTGGGGATAACCTCTCAGCATTAAAAAGCTATCGTCAAGCTGACAACGAGCAGCAGTTATCACCTGAAGTGATTACCTTTGTACGTCAAAGGTTGAATGATTTAGTAGGTATAAAATGAAGCCAAAAACTAAAATTCGCTTAGGAGATCTGCTGGTTCAAAAGGATATCATAAGTGAAGAGCAGCTTATGCAGACCTTGTCGGCGCAAAAACAAAGTGGCCGTAAACTTGGATATATGCTTATTGAGCTCGGGTTTATGACCGAAAATCAACTGCTCACTTTCTTATCTCAGCATTTGAATGTACCCCTTATTGATATCACTCAATATCGGGTGTCTGTTGAAGCCGTGTTATTGTTACCTGAAGTGCAGGCTCGGCGCTATCGCGCTTTGGTGCTTGAGGATAAAGGCGATCATTTATTAGTGGGTATGAGCGATCCAGCTGATTTGGCCGCGATCGATATTTTATCTGGTGTTTTGCCTAAGCCAGTCGAAGTGGCGGTGGTCAGTGATGCCCAGTTATTCCAAGCTTATGACCGTTTTTATCGGCGCACCGAAGATATCGCGTCTTTTGCACAAGAATTGGCGGAAGAATATCAAGAAGATGCCGAGTTCGATTTTAATACTGGGGTTGATAACGAGCAAGACACAGCGGTCGCCCGTTTATTGCAGTCAATATTCGAAGATGCATTGCAAACTAAAGCGTCAGATATTCATATCGAACCAGATGATGACATGGTGCGCATTCGCCTGCGGGTTGATGGGGTGCTACAAGAAAACATCATCAAAGAAAAAAATATTGCCTCAGCGTTAGTCTTACGTTTAAAACTTATGTCTGGGCTGGATATTTCCGAAAAGCGTCTGCCCCAAGACGGCCGTACGAATATGCGTATCAAAGGCCATTCTATTGATGTGCGGGTATCAACCATGCCTGTGCAAAATGGCGAGTCGGTGGTAATGCGATTACTCGATCAGTCGGCAGGTTTGTTGTCGCTTGATCAAACGGGTATGCCCGGCCCATTACTCAAGCGTTTTCGAGTTCTTCTTAAACGCCCTCACGGTATGATCTTAGTAACGGGTCCTACAGGGTCAGGTAAAACAACGACCTTATACGGCGCACTTAGCGAGCTAAATCAACCGTCGACTAAAATCATTACCGTTGAAGATCCGGTGGAATATCGCCTGCCCCGTATCAATCAAGTGCAGGTAAATAATAAAATCGGTTTGCATTTTTCAAATGTGCTGCGTACTACCTTACGTCAGGATCCCGATATCATCATGGTGGGGGAAATGCGCGACCATGAAACGGCTGAAATAGGTCTGCGAGGAGCACTAACGGGTCACTTAGTGTTATCTACCTTGCACACTAATGATGCCATCAGCAGTGCTGTGCGTTTGCTGGATATGGGCGCACCTGGATATTTGGTTGCCAGCTCATTAAGGGCGATTATTGCTCAGCGCTTAGTACGTAAAGTGTGTGAAAGTTGCACGCAGACCTACCAACCTAAACCGGAAGAAACTCTGTGGTTACGCAGTATTGATCCGCAAATAACCAATGTCACCTTTCGACACGGGCGGGGTTGTCAGACTTGTAACAACACAGGTTACCGTGGTCGTGTAGGGGTTTTCGAATTATTAGAAATGACCGAAAACATGATGAACGCGCTGAAAATGAACGATTCGATTACGTTTGGCAAAGCGGCTCTGCTTAGCCCTGGTTTTGTTCCGTTAGCCAAAGTCGCTTTGACCTATGCAAAAATGGGTATTACGACGGTAGAAGAAGTGCTGAAATTAATTGAAATGGTCGCCGATGAGCGAGCTGATCTATCAACAGATAATATGACTGATGAGCCACAGGAGCCAGGTGAAGAAGAGTCTGTGATGGCTCAAAAGCCGCCCACGGTAAATACAAAACAAGATAAAATAGTGCCTTCAAGTAGCGAGTTTTCCTTTGAACTAGAGCCTCGCAACGATACCCCGGATGGTGGCAATGGCTAATTTTACCTATACAGCCAGAAACGCAAGTGGAGAGCTAACCTCGGGGAATCTTGAAGCGACCGATGCGTCAAGTGTGGCGCATATTTTATTGGGACGTAAATTCACTCCAATTGAGATCAAAGAGGCCAAAGCGAGTGCTAATACGTCTCTCGATATGTCGCTTTTTACGCCCAAGATTAAGCTGGAAGATTTGATTATCTTTTCTCGACAAATGTTCTCATTAACAAAATCGGGTATTCCGATCATTCGTTCGGTTAAGGGATTAGCCGATACCGCTAGCAGTGAACGTATGACTGTGATTTTAAATGATGTGTGTGATCAACTTGAACGGGGTCGTACATTGTCTTCTGCGATGCACCGCCATAATAAAGTCTTTGGCCAGTTGTTTGTTAGCATCGTGCATGTAGGGGAAAATACCGGGCGATTAGATGAGGCCTTTCAGCAATTATCAGATTATTTAGAGCGAGAACAAGAAACGCGTAAGCAGATCAAAGCAGCTACTCGTTATCCTACTTTTGTCATACTCGCGGTGGTCGCTGCTTTAGTTATTATGAACATATTCGTGATCCCCGTTTTTGCTAATATGTTCAATAGTTTTGGTGCCGAGTTGCCCATAATGACCCGTGTTTTATTAGCTACGTCTGACTTCTTTATTACCAAATGGCCGTACCTATTAGTCGGCATTATTTTTGCCGTATTTTTAATTTCGCATTATATCGGCACTCCCTCAGGTCGATATAAATGGGATAGAACGAAATTACGATTACCCATAGTGGGAAGCATTTTTGAGCGCACATTACTCAGCCGTTTTGCTCGCAGTTTTGCCATGATGTTACGCTCGGGTGTGCCGTTAATCTCCGCCCTAAATTTAGTGTCAGAGGCGGTTAACAATGCCTTTATGGCCGATAAAATCGTGCAGATGCGCAAAAATATTGAAAAAGGCGAGAGTCTTTCAAGGGTGGCAAGTTCTAGTAAAATGTTCACGCCTTTAGTGCTACAAATGATCAGCGTGGGCGAAGAAACGGGCCGAGTAGATGAGTTACTCGGTGAGGCGGCTGAGTTTTATGAGCGGGAGGTCGATTACGATTTAAAAAGTCTCACCTCAAAAATTGAACCGATTTTAATTATGATTGTAGCAGCTATGGTGCTCGTATTAGCACTGGGTATATTCACCCCTATGTGGAACATGATGGGGGCAATACAAGGCTAAGTTATGCGCAAACATGAAGCCAGTGAAGAACGAGAACGAAGCATCTTTAATAATTTGGTGGTCGTGGTGGTGTTCACGTCGCTTATATTAGGGTTCATTTTTTATTTCAATGAAAGTAGTCCGAATATTCGCAAAGTAGCATTGCAAAATTTAGTCGAACAATTCGGCAGAACGACTTTAAATGCGCACTGGCAATGGCAGAATGAAGGTCGCCCTAGCAGTATTTTGCTTATTGAATATGGCGCTCAAGGCGACGAAATAGGTCGTCACCCCCTTGCCATGACTCACTTAGGCTGGCCGCGCTTAGAGCCTACCAGTAAAGGGTGTGCCGTTTTGTGGCAGGAGATATTAGATCTCGACCTAGAGGTTGAAGGGTTTAAAATGTACGCCGAATTTTTTGATGGGGTGCAATTAAGTAATAATGCTCTGGCCTCTATATGTCGATATAGATTATCAACCGGGCCTTATTTTGAATATAAAGTTTATACGGGACAGGTTTCCAAAATCATAAGTTAATCGAATGGGTAGATAAAGATGATGAAATTAGCGAGAGCACAATGTCAGCCATATTCAGTGGGGCACCCCCAAGGCCAACAAGGCTTTACCTTGATTGAATTGGTAATAGTGGTCGTTATCTTAGGTTTATTAGCCGCTACGGCCTTGCCACGCTTGCTTGATGTGACTAAAGAGGCTGAAGATGCCACCGTTGATGGTGTAGCAGGCGGGTTTGCAACTGGGGTTGGTTTAATACGGGCCCAGTGGGAAATAGAGGGTCGACCGACCGAAAATTTCTCGACCAACTTGAGCTTTGTGACCATTGACGATATCCGTATTGGAGTGGATCAAGACACAGGGTACCCAACTGGTCAGCTGGACACCGATAGCAGCACCGAAGACACGCAAATAAGTTTGCTGGATTGTGAAAGTATTTTTAATTTGATTATGCAAAGTGCACCAACTATTTCATCAGATTGGAGCCAGCGCCCTTTTGAGGATTATCGTTATTTTACTCGCCAAAGTGAAGGCACTGGGTCAGGAGGAAATGACCTTTGTTATTATTATTTAACCCAAACGATAAAAAATGATACGTCGGAACCTGTTGACAACACCGCAGGTAATGGCTTTATATATGATCCAAGAATAGGGCAAGTCATTGTTTTTAGTAATAATTAGTCAATAATTTGACACGCTACCATTTGCTAATGGCTGCGCGCTTAGCAAGTGGTATAAAATACACCAAGTTAAAAAATATTATTTACAAAATTGGAGCGACATTATGGGTCACAGCAAACAGCAAAGCGGCTTTACACTAATAGAATTAATTATTGTTATCGTGATTTTAGGTATTTTGGCCGTTACCGCTGCACCAAAGTTTATTGATATTCAAGGTGATGCAACGGCTTCTACCTTACAAGGTGTAAAAGCAGCGTTGCAAGGGGGGTCACAACTGGTTTATGCGAAATCTGCTATTTCAGGTGAGCAAAAAAATGCTTATGTAGCCAATGTTACCGCACAAGTAACGGTAAACGGGGAAGATGTTTTTACTGACTATGGCTACCCTGATGCTGAGGTAGCTTCATCAGGGCTTGAAGGATGGGTTGATATAAGTGAGACTGACTTTACGTATGTAGAGGGAGCAGGTACAGGTACAGCAACGACACCAGCAGCAGGTACTTTTGCTATTATTCCTGTTAATGCAGCAACAACCGATTATTTGGAAACCGGTTCCGACGGAGATAGTTGCCACGTGTTATATACCGAAGCAACGGATGCAAATACATCAGCTAACGTCACAGCTGTTACTGGCGGCTGTTAATTAGCTAAGCTAACTTAGTTCGAGTAAACATTCGTTTGCTCGATGTATTGTTTTAGCTTTAGCGGTTTCGGGAGCAAATTAAATGAAAACGTTGCTGGGCGTAAACAAGTTTCATGTTACTGCTTTGCAACGTGGTTTTACTCTGCTTGAATTGATAGTTGTTATTCTTATTATTGGTATACTGGCGGTATCCGCTGCCAGCCGCTTTGATAGTTCAGGTTACGCCGAGTATGGCTACCAGTCACGTTTGCTGTCAGCCCTTCGCGCCATGCAGCAGCGCGCTATGCAAGACACTCGAGCAGATTACTGCTTTCAAATTAATTTCAACACCAACGCCCCCGCATTTGGCCCTCCTACCCTTAGCTATCTTAACAATACAACAGCAGAGCATACGGCGACCTGCTCGAGTACTATCGATTTTACTACTGCCGAATTTCTTCGAACCAGCAGCGGTGAAATAGCCAGCGATAACGTGGCCATGACCACCGATGATCTTAATGTCGATACATTCAACCTCATTCGATTTGATAACTTTGGACGGCCTTCAACCAATGTGGGTAGTTGTCAGGTTCAATGCCGCGTGACCTTTCAAGGGCAGCAAGCCCCAGCGATTTGTATTGAAAGCCAAGGGTACATACATGAATGCGAATAAGGTAGGCAAACACCGCGCTGGGCAGGTCGGTTTCACCTTGATTGAGCTGGTCATTGGCATGTTGGTATTTGCGATTGCGGTAACGTTTTTTGTTAGTTTTATTGTGCCACAAACCACCCGCAGTATTGATCCTATTTTCCAAGTTAGGGCCACTGAGTTGGCACAATCCCTGATCAATGAAATCAGTGGTAAATCTTTTGATGAAAATTCTAGTCGAAACAGCAATATACGCTGTGGTGAGGTCGCAGCAACGGCGTGCACATTACCTGCAGCACTTGGTCCGGATAATGAAAGTCGCGCGGCGTTTAATGATGTAGACGATTTTGATGGTTTGAATGAAAGCGGTGAGAATATCTTAAGCGCAACTGGAGAAAAGATTGTTATAAATGCCGTTAATTTATATCAGGGATTTCGTGCAAACGTAGCCGTCTTTTACGATGCTGACCTAGATGGCTCGCCTGATAATGCAGTCAGCACAACAAAGTTGATCACGGTCACGGTCACCATGCCCAATAATGAAAACATGGTATTTGCTACTTATCGGTATAATTACTGATGTCTAGGTCAGTGAAAAACCAAGGTGGGTTTACGTTAGTTGAGCTTGTGATCGTTATCATCGTGTTGGGGGTGGTTTCTATCGGCATCTCGAGTTTTATTCGTTCAGGGGTGCAAATATTTAATGACGTTAGTGAGCGTGATGAGTTATTGAGTCAAAGCCGTTTTGTACTGGAGCGTTTAAATCGTGAGTTGCGCAGCGCGGTACCTAACAGTGCTAGGCTTGCTCAAGTTGGGGGCGCCCAATGTGTAGAGTTTGTGCCAACGATGTGGGCAACCTATTACACTAGCTTGCCTTTAGTACCGTCAGCCCAGCGTACCGTAAATACGGTTGAATTAGGGGATCCTAACGGGCAGTTCAGTTTGGTCGCGGGTGATATGGCGTTGGTCTATCCCACAGACAGCGATGATGTGTATGAGCTGAGTCAGCAAAAAAGACGCACAATTTTATCGTGTAGTGATAATGGTATCGACGATAGCTGCACAACGAATGACAGTCCAGAACATTTGGCATCTCTTACGGTTGACGGTGCATTTGCGGATATTTCTCCAGCGTCACGTCTATATATAGTGCGCAACATGGTCAGTTACTGCGTAAGTGGCGGCAGTATTTTCAGGCAGGAGCGAGCTATTGACGTTGCCCAAACGAATTTGGGAGTATTGATGGCAGAAAATATCGTCAATGATCTTACTGACTCTGCACAGTTTCCGTTTACGGTGCAACAGGCTACGCTGAATAGAAATGGTTTAATTCAGATTCTTCTAGCCTTTGAATTAAATGAAGAAACCATCAACTTAAGCAGTGATATACATGTCCCTAATGTACCTTAAGTCTGCCCCTAACCCTCATACCACAACTATGCAAAAGCAGCGTGGAAGCATGTTAGTGATTGCGTTATTTGTCATTATTTTATTGGCAGTTTTAAGCTTAGCTATGCTCAGAATGTTAGCAGCTTCAGCAGATAGCGTGGTTAGCGAAGTCTATGGTCAGCGAGCACTAAACGCGGCTAGAAGTGGAGTTGAGCGATCTATCGCTGCGGCTTTTCCAATTACCGGGACGAGTAATTGTTCTGCGTCCGAGGCGTTCACCTTCACCAATACCCCTGGGCTGCTCAATTGTGGTTATGAAAGTCGCTGTTCGGTGGTGACTGTCAATGATGATGGTGATGAGTATCAATATTACCGATTTACCGCTCAAGGTAGCTGTGTTGCAGGTGATACCGTTGTTAGTCGAAATGTGTCGGTCGAAGGGATCCAGTAATGTTATTACTTTGTGCGTACTGCAACGCTTATGTTCTGCTCAATGAGATAGGTGTGCTAGATGCGTAAATTCGGTTACTTTTTTTTTGCAGTAATAGCATTGCTAATGTCCTTTTCATCATGGGCTAGAATCGATAGTTGCAGCAGTGAAACCTACACTGTGGCTGATAATTTTCCGTCTGCTAGTTATAACGCAACGTCAGGAACCGCTCCTTGGACGTCAAACTGGTTAGAAGCTGGCGAGTCTGATGGTCCATCCGAGGGATTTTTACGGGTAAATGATTCTTTATGCACCAGCGCAAGCTGTATGCGCTTAGGAATTGTCGCCTCAGGCACGCCACAATCATATTCGGCTCACTTTTTGTATCGAACGCTGGATTTATCCGATGCTGTTGCTGCACAACTAACGTTTAATTATCGCACTGGGCATAATGCAGGTAGCTCTTTGGTGCGACTAGGTATTTCTCGGGATGGCGGGATAACTTGGACAAATCTTGCACAATACACTGTGACGGCCAGTCAGTTTTCGGCGACGGCAGAAACGTTTGATATTTCATCGTTTATCGGAAGCAATGTAGCAATTGGTTTTGAAGTGAGTGGAACAGACGCCCGCTCTGGCTTTTATGTTGACGATCTGGTCGTAACAGCCACCAAGGCAGAAGTGTGTGATGGTGCGGCGATTGCATTTTACCAGTTTGAGCAAACCGAGTGGTCAGCGCCCGACAGTATTATTGATTCTTCATCATCGGGATTTAACGGCTCGCCGATTGGCAGTGTCATTCCACAGTTTCCGAGTTCTCAAACCTCGTGTCAGGTATTAGTTGCACCGAGTAATGCATCAGCATCCACTATCGATGCACTCGATACGCAATTGCAAGTGGATACGGACATTGGTTACCGGGGGACAATTTCATTTTGGTATCGCAGCACACAGTCTTGGCAAAGTAACACTGGACGTATTTTATTTGATGCATCAACCTGGATAGGTAATGCGAATTCCAAGTATTTTCGAATGAGTTTACGCGCAGGCACTCTAGATTTTGGCTTAGAGGATAGCGACGATACCGATGCCGTTTTTGGCGTGACAGGTTTGAGCTTTGCCGCGAATGAATGGGTGCATGTAGCTGTTAGTTATAATTATCAAGAAGATAGTGCTGCAATTTACCTTAACGGCGCTATTGCTGCGCAAACCACTAATCTGGGTTTCAATGGCCTGTTGCCGGTCTTAGATACATTGTATATTGGCGATAATCGCAGTCTCTATGAAAGTACTGACAGCTCTGGGTCGTCAGCGAGTGGTGAGTTCGATGACGTACGTATTTATGACTACGATCAAACGGTAGCGCAAGTCGGCACAGACTTAAGCAACTTATCGCCCTGCGACGTGGTGCCCTATGCTGTATATGAATTGGAACAAGCCGAATACGATGGCAATCTAAGTATCATCGATAGTAGCGATAATTTACGCCATGGCTCACCGGTAGGTGATATTTCGTCGATATTATCCGTTGAGCAAATTTCCTGTCGCTTTGTCGATATTCCACTTAATTCGTCAGCTGCTACGTTTGACGCCATCGATACTGGCTTTTCTCCAGACGATATTGGCACCGCAGGTACCATCTCATTTTGGTATCGCAGTAGCGAGGACTGGTCGAGTACAATTGGGCGACAGCTATTTGATGCATCTACAGATGTAGGCAGCACCAATTCTAAGTATTTTTACTTGAGCTTAAGCGCCTCCACTTTGTATTTTGGACTTGAAGATAGCAATGACACTGACGCTGAAGTCGTTGCTGGGGGGCTCGATTTTGCGGCCAATGAGTGGGTGCATATCGCGGTGAGCTATGATTATGCTGCTAAAACCGCGGTCATTTTTGTTAATGGTACTGAGGCTGGTCGCTCAAACAGTCTTAATTTGAACAGTAGCATCGCGCAATTTCAAACGTTGTATATAGGTGATAATCGCAGTAGCTACATAGTGACTAACATGTCGGGCAATTCTGCCAATGGCCAATTTGACAACATTCGCCTGTATGCTTATGTACAAAATAGTAGTCAAGTTAGCACTGATATGAACCTGTTGAGTACTTGCCAAGCCATTAGCCACTTCCAGCTTGAACATGATGGACAAGGGCTAACCTGTGATGCTGAAAGTATCACCATAAAAGCCTGTGCAGATGATGCTTGCAGTCAGCTGTACACCGACGTAAGTAACCTAACGTTATCACCCGAAGGGTGGGAATCAGGCAATCCACTGGTATTTAACGGCTCGTTGAACGCGACTCAACTTCGCGTATTAGAGCCTAGCTCGTTCGTGTTTACTAAAAATGCATCCTACCCCGATGTGCCTTTGCGCTGCATAAATACCGGCTCAGGTGAGCAAAGCTGTGATATGACGTTTGTCGATGCAGGCTTTGAGTTTATTGGCTCACAAACAACCGATAAATTCTTACCCGATCAACTGTCTCAGGTTAATTTCAGTGGTGCGAATTTGCGTGCAGTACAAAATGATGAGGGTGTGTGTAAGGCCTTATTACAGGGGGAGCAAAACATCACTTTGGGCGTGACGTGTACTTCGCCTAATGTGTGTTTAACGTCCTTTGGCTCAGTGGATACCAGCGTTAATCCAGGGGGGGAGTCTACCGGTAATATTAGCCTGACATTTGATGAAGATGGTATCGCGTCTTTAAGTTCGCTTAGTTACGCTGATGCAGGTCGAGTGATGTTACGCGCTGAAGCCCAGATAAGCGGCGTGACAGTGACTTCTGGCGAAGCCAGTGTCGATGTGGTGCCATCCAGCTTAGTATTATCAGTCGCTCCCGCGTCTTTACTTTATACCGACAGCGATTTTAGTACTTATCCTTCTATTGTTGATAGTGATTCGTATCCCGCTGGCGAAGAGTTTACCTTTAATATTACCGCTTACGGGGCAATAGGGGATACGCCTTTGCTTAACTACCAGCCAGGTGAACTGCAAATAGCGCTGGAGCGAATGTTGCCCTTTGAGACAGCAGGTGCCGACGGCTCACTAACGTATGGTAAGTCGGGCGAAATATTACGCAGCACGCAAAGTAATTTAACGAAGCAATTTAGTCCTACTGCAGCTTTAACGTTTGCAGGTGGGCAATATAGTTATCAGGCGAATTACAGTGAAGTCGGCGTTATTCGAGTGGACGTACGCGACAACGATTATTTAACCGATAACAATAACCCAACCAGTATTATTAGCAGCGGCGGGACACTAACCTTGGGGGAATTTAGGCCTGCTTATTTTGATGTAAACGTGCTTACGCCTCCAGAATTGACTAACCAGTGTGATAATTTTAGCTACATGGGCCAAGATATTGAATTTTCACCTGCAACACAGATAGAACTGTTAGCAATGAGTGCGTTGGGCAGTGTGACCAAAAACTACGCCAATGGTTATTGGCGTTATGACCCAGATCTGCTAAATGGTGTATTGATTGAAGACGCGTCTATTTACGGATCGACCACTCCAGCAGTAACACGTGTGACTTATGAGACAACGGCCGTTATCACCGAACCAGTCAACTTTGATGGCATAACCTTAATTGAGTTGCCTGACGCGCGTTTTAAATACCAGAAAGTTGATGCAAGTTTTGCCGCTTACGCTTTGCTTGAACCCTTTGCTGCCACAATCGATATTCGCTTGTTAGACACATTTTTAAGTGCTGACAATAATGTGTGTTATCAAAGTGATTATCCCGTATCGGGATGCGAAGAGTTTGCGTTAAATGATATTTCTGGGCCTGATGTGATTGTACGCCACGGTCGCCTAGCCCTTGAGCCTAATTTTGGTCCAGAGACTGACTTTTTAGTGGTGCCAGTTAAGGCAGAGCATTATCTTAATGGGCGTTGGCAATTCAACCCAGAGGATAGCTGCACAGCAATTGATTTAACCGAAAGTATAGGGCAAATTGTACTTACGGCGGAGGGCAGTATTGATATTACTGGTGATATAGACTCGGTGTCCAGTTCAGGTGATTTGGTCAATGGTGTGTCAATAGGGCGTTTTAATTTCGCCTTGTTAGGGAATGCTTCAAACAATGGTCCAGGCGCTGCCGGTGTGGTTAAGGTAGCTCTAGATCCAAGTGCAAACATGCCTGCTTGGGCAGAATATATGAACTTTGATTGGAATTCTGATGGTTATATTTGCGCCAACTCAATTCAGTGCCCAAGCGCCTCAATCGAACTGGATGAGCCTTCATCCGTCATGACGTTTGGGATATTTCGCGGCAATGACAGGATCATTCATTGGCGCGAGGTATTTAATTAACGCAATAAAATAATTTTCTTTGTTGAGGCACTTTTATCAAAATGAGTTGTCTCAACGTGATCATAATTTTCGTCAGCGAAAGTCAACTTTTATCCTTTTTTGGCCCATTAATAAATTAATAAGCGCTAAACCTCTATTAATCTAAGGTTTCTGCATTTTTTATTGCGTCAAACGTGGTGTTTACTTGCCCAATACGAGGGGCATTGGTAAAGTTAGCGGATTATCTCTCTTATCAAACAGGTTGCGGTTTTTCAATGTTCAAAAAGCTTCGGGGAATGTTTTCCAACGACTTATCTATTGACCTCGGTACAGCAAATACTCTTATCTACATTAAAGATCAGGGAATTGTATTAAATGAACCTTCGGTTGTTGCTATTCGACAAGAACGTGCGGGTGGTCCTAAGAGTGTTGCGGCTGTCGGTGGTGAAGCAAAACGGATGTTAGGTCGTACTCCTGGCAACATTAAAGCCATAAGACCCATGAAAGATGGCGTAATTGCTGACTTTTACGTGACTGAAAAAATGCTTCAGCATTTTATTAAGCAAGTGCACGACAACAACTTTTTACGTCCAAGTCCTCGCGTACTCGTTTGTGTTCCTTGTGGTTCTACTCAAGTAGAGCGCCGGGCTATCCGTGAATCAGCACTTGGCGCTGGAGCTCGTGAGGTCTACCTAATTGATGAGCCAATGGCTGCAGCGATTGGTGCAGGCTTGCCTGTCTCAGAAGCAACAGGTTCTATGGTGGTTGATATCGGTGGTGGTACTACAGAAGTAGCGATCATTTCACTAAACGGAATTGTTTATTCATCATCGGTACGTATTGGCGGTGACAAATTTGACGAAGCCATTATTAGCTATATTCGCCGTAACTTTGGTTCACTGATTGGTGAAGCGACTGCTGAACGTATTAAGCATGAAATTGGTGCGGCTTATCCAGGTGAAGAAGTTCGAGAAATTGAAGTTCGAGGCCGTAATTTAGCGGAAGGTGTGCCCCGTGGTTTTACCTTAAACAGCAACGAAATTTTAGAAGCCTTACAAGAGCCGCTAAGCGGGATTGTTTCTGCTGTCATGGTAGCATTAGAGCAATCACCACCTGAGTTGGCATCGGACATTTCTGAGCGTGGTATGGTACTTACCGGTGGTGGTGCTTTGCTAAAAGATTTAGATCGCTTATTAATGGAAGAAACTGGTATCCCTGTTGTGATTGCCGATGATCCTTTAACGTGCGTAGCACGGGGTGGTGGTAAAGCATTCGAGATGATCGATATGCACGGTGGCGATTTATTTAGCTACGAGTAACCCCAACCAAAGGATATTAAAAAAGCGGCGTTAGCCGCTTTTGCACTTCATATGAACTCGATTTTTCTGAGTGGACCATCATTACAAATAAGACTGGTTGTCGCGCTAGCGCTGTCGGCTGGTTTGATTGTGTTTGATCATGTATTTGACGGTTTTGCGACCACCCGTGTTTACCTCAATTCTGTCGTTAGCCCAATTCAATATTTGGCTAACCTACCCAGTGAAATGCTTAATGCCAGTGCGAGTCGCTTGGTATCCCATCAGCAGTTAGTCGAAGAGAATGCCGAATTACAACACAATGCTGTTGTGCTCAACGGTAAGCTGCAACGTTACACCATGCTGCAAGAAGAGAATGACCGTTTGCGTCGTTTGCTCAATACTCCAGTGCGTGGAGATATCCGCAAAGAAGTGGCGGAGTTAATGGCAGTAGATAATAATCCTTATAGCCACCAAATCGTCATTGATCGGGGCGCCATTCAAGGTGTGTATGAAGGGCAGCCGGTAATCGATGACCAAGGTATTGTTGGACAAATCATGCAAGTGGGCTCAACCAATAGTCGGGTTTTGCTTATTTCTGATGTAACCCATGCCATTCCCGTGCGAGTGGCGCGCAATAATATCCGTATGATTGCTTCGGGCTCTGGTAGTTTGGATGACTTAATCATTCAACATGTTCCTCATAGCGCAGATATTCAAGAAGGTGATTTGTTGTTGTCTTCGGGGCTAGGTAATGTGTTTCCTGAAGGTTATCCGGTGGCTAAAATTACCTCGATTGTGCGGGATGAAGGCCGCCCTTTTGCCCAAGTGAATGCCCAGCCCGTCGCACAACTCGACAGACTGAAGTATTTACTCTTATTATGGCCGAACAATCTAGTAGGCCCTGAGCAACAGAATCAGAGTGCAGACCAATGAAATTAAGAAATAATGCAATCGGTCTGAGTATTATTGTCGCGTTAGTTTTGCAGATTATGCCAATGCCTAGCATTGTTGAACAGTACCGACCTGATTGGGCCTTTTTGGTTTTAGGCTACTGGGCGCTAGCAATGCCAGAGCGCGTTAACGTAGGTGTCGCCTTTATTGTCGGGTTAGTACTTGACCTGCTATTAGGTACCAGTATTGGGGTACACAGCTTCGCCATGAGCTTAAGCATTTTTGTGCTCGCTGCCAATTACCAACGTTTGCGTAATTATTCGGTGTGGCAACAAGCGATTGTAATTGGAATTTTGTGCGCGCTGTATAACTTAGTCGTTTTTTGGTTAATACATCTATTAACTGACATTTATTTCATGCTTACATACATGTGGCCCGTTGTTACCTCTATGGTAATTTGGCCTTGGATATTTTGGTTATTACGTCGGGTTCGTCGTCAATTTCGTTTGAGCTGAACCCCACCAGACATCAGTTATGCTTATTTTAGCTTCTCAGTCACCCCGTCGCGCTGAGTTACTTAGTCAGATCGGTGTGCCGTTTACCACCCTTAGCGCGGATATTGACGAAACGCTGTTACCTACTGAAACCCCCAGTACTTATGTGCAGCGATTGGCTGAGCAAAAAGCGCAAGCCGGATGGCAAGCGAGTGCGCACCTTGCTGACAATCGGCTAGCGTTAGGGGCAGACACAGTGGTGGTTATTCACGGTCAGGTATTGGGTAAACCTAAAGACTTTGGCGATGCCAAACGGATGTTAAACCTACTTTCAAACCAACAGCACGAAGTGCTAACAGCCGTTTCTGTATACTCGGGAACGCAACACGACAGCATTTTAGTGCGTACCCAAGTGACATTTTGTACACTTAATGACACCCAGATTTACGACTATTGGGAAAGCGGCGAGCCCGAAGATAAAGCCGGCAGTTACGCCATTCAAGGTATAGGCGGCAAGTTCGTCACCCATATAAACGGTAGTTATAGCGCCGTAGTCGGGTTACCTTTATATGAAACGAATCAACTACTATCCCGGATGAGCGAAACCCATGAGTGCTGAACTACTAATTAATGTTACCCCCTCTGAATCCCGTGTGGCGCTTATCGAAAACGGTATTTTGCAAGAAGTCCATATAGAGCGTCATACCAAAAGAGGTTTGGTGGGCAATATTTATCGCGGTAAAGTCAGCCGCGTTTTACCTGGTATGCAAGCCGCCTTTGTTGATATTGGTTTAGATAAAGCTGCTTTTTTGCACGCATCCGATATCGCTATTCATAGCGAGGTAGAAGATGAGGTGTCATCCAGTCATCTTGAAAAGCGCGATATTCGCGAGTTAGTTCGCGATGGACAAGACATCGTCGTACAGGTTGTTAAAGATCAAATTGGTACCAAAGGTGCCCGCCTAACTACTGACATCACTATTCCATCACGTTATTTGGTGTTTATGCCTAGCGTAGAGCACGT
Source organism: Paraglaciecola sp. 20A4 (assembly GCF_011378905.1). Lineage (GTDB taxonomy): Bacteria > Pseudomonadota > Gammaproteobacteria > Enterobacterales > Alteromonadaceae > Paraglaciecola. Next base: position 238,036 of record NZ_WTPY01000002.1, read on the forward strand.
AGGCGTGTCTCAGCGTATTGAAGATGAAGAAGAACGTGAAAGATTAAAGAGCTTAGTGCAGGAATACTGCAGTAAAAATGGTGGGTTTATTTTACGCACCGCAGCCGAAGGGGTGAAAGCCCAAGAGTTGCGTCAAGATGCCGATTTTTTACGCCGTTTGTGGGAAAAGATCCGCTCGCGCATGAAGAAAAAGACCCATATTTTATACGAGGATTTACCCTTAGCGCGCCGAGTATTACGCGACTTTGTGGGTACAGAGCTTGATAGAATTCGCATCGATTCTAAATTGTCTTTTCATGAGCTTCAGCAATTTACCCGCGAATATGTACCAGAGTTGCACCGCTTGCTGGAATATTATCCGGGCGATCGTCCTATTTTCGATTTGTATGACGTGGAGAACGAATCTCAGCGCTCTCTTGAGCGCAGAGTTGATTTGAAATCTGGCGGCTATTTGATTATCGACCAAACCGAAGCCATGACCACAATTGATATTAATACTGGTGCGTTCGTGGGTCACCGTAATCTTGAAGAAACCATTTTCAACACTAACATTGAAGCGACATCTGCGATTGCTCGTCAGTTACGACTGCGTAATTTAGGCGGTATGATTTTAATTGATTTCATCGATATGACTGACGCCGATCATAAAAGACGCGTTATTCACAGTCTTGAAAATGCAACTAGCAAAGATCGGGCTAAAATAAACATACATGGCTTTACCGCACTGGGTTTAATTGAGATGACCCGTAAAAGAACGCGAGAAAGTTTGGAACATATCTTGTGTGGTGAGTGTCCAGTATGTAAGGGCCGCGGCTCGGTAAAAACCGTTGAAACGGTTTGTTTTGAGATTATGCGTGAAATAGTACGGGTCAACCGAGCCTACGAAGCGGACAAATTTGTCGTATACGCAGCGCCTTCTGTGGTCGAGGCTTTGCTAGGCGAAGAGTCACATATGCTAGCTGAGCTAGAGGTTTTTGTATCTAAACAGATTAAGGTGCACACCGAATTGTTATACAACCAAGATAAATACGATGTGGTAATGATGTGAAATCAGGCTCTTTTTATGCCGCTTATTGCATTAAAAAGTTATGGTATTGCGCCGCTATTCTGCTGGTGCTGGTGGCCGTGGCGATTAGCGTCGTGCGCTATTCTTTACCGTACATGGACGGTCAAAAGCATCGCTTAGAACAATGGATAGAAGGCCAATACGGTGTTGAAATTAACATCGGTAATATCACCGCCCAGTGGAAAGGCGCAGGCCCAGCTATCGTGCTAGAAGATTTACAATTGGTGCAAAATGCCCAATCTCCCCTTAGTTTAGATATCAAAAAAACCGTGATAGATCTTGATTTCTGGGGATCAATTCTAGCGCGTCAAATTCGCTCTCAACGTTTTGATTTAAATGGCTTAGACGTCAAGATGGATTTAACCTTGATGCAAAAAGAAGGCAGTGATTTCCCTGTCGTTTCAGCCTTAAAGCAGTTATTTCTAGAACAGTTACAGTCGTTTTCAGTGAGTGATAGTCAATTCGAAATTATCACCGATCACGATCAGCAAGTGGTACTCGTTAACCAGTTGCTTTGGAGCAACCAAGGTAAGCATCACCAAGGCGTGGGTGAGCTACAAGTTGAAGAGTTAGCCCGCAACTCTGCCTCATTTACGTTGGATTTACGTGGTAATAAAGATTCACTCAGCGGAACGTTTTATGCCAGAGCGCAAGAGGTTGATTTATCGCCTTGGATAAACCAATGGCTGGCTTCGCGCTATGATCTGGTGGAAAGTCGCGGCAATTTTGTTGTGTGGGCGAGCATTAAAAATGGTGCCTTCAAAAATGCCCAGCTAGATTTAGCTGACAGTCGTTTTGTATGGCAAAATCAGGATGCTCAGATTAAGGCCGCAATATTGGGCGGGCAGCTCAATGCTGAGCCGAGCAAAGACGGTTGGATATTCAATCTGTATGACTTTGCGCTACAAGCTAACGAGCGAAAAGTGACTTCGAACTGGTATGGTGAAGTGAACAGCCAAGGGCAAGTACACATTCAAAATGCTGACAAGGTCAACTTATCGGCCATTATTCCTTTGCTGCCTCTGGTGCTTGACCCAATGGATTACAGCAAATTAAATGATTTAGAACCCAATGCCACATTAAATAAATTCAATGTGCAGTTTGATAAAATTGATACCTTCGCGCAAATGAATATTAGCCAAATTAGTTGGCAACAAGGCGAGCATATTCCAGGTGTTGATAACTTAGAATTGGACGTGAATTGGTATAACAACAAGGGCCGAGTACAAATACGCGGACGTAATTCCCAATGGAAACTAGACAACATAGTCGATAGAAATATTGAGTTTCAAGCGGTCGATATTGATATGTTTATCGAATCTATCGAGCAAGGTATTGCGGTGTACGTGCCGCAACTGAAACTAGAAAGTGATTGGTTGAATATCAATCAGCATGTCCGTTTTGAGAGTGAAAGTGGTTTCTTAGCCCTAAATGGCACGGTAGGCGGTCTCGATATGGCTCAGGTGAATAAATTGTTCCCTGGGGATGTGATGGGCAAAGACACCAAAGCCTATTTACAACGTTCGCTCAAAGCGGGTCGAGTAACCGGTGCAAACGTATTGTGGAACGGCGAACTCAGCCAATTTCCCTATGTGAACAACGAAGGGGTATTTCAAATTACCGTTGGCGTTGAAGACGCCGCTATGGAATTTGCCCCTGAATGGCCTCAATTAACGGGGTTAGATATACAGTTACTGTTTGAAAACCAGGGTTTGTTTATGCAGGCCAGCAAAGGTAAGTTGTTAGATGTTAGCTTGTCGGGCTTATCCGCAGATATACCCAACTTGGATGTAGGAGCCATATTAACCATAAATGCCAATGGCTCTGCACTAGGGTCACAAGTTACCCAACTGATGAACCAAAGTAGCCTCGCGGATAGCCTCGGTAAAGTATTGGATGAAGTTCAGGTTAGTGATGATCTCAGCGTAGATTTAAATTTGGTTATTCCTCTTTCAGGCAAAGATGTTGTGGCAAGTGGCGTCGTTTATCTAAACGATAACCGAGTGTATGTGCCTCGGGTTGATATGCACCTTACACATGCCAAAGGACAGGTTACTTTTAAAAATGAAGTAGTAGATTTAAGCGCTTTACAGGCGCAGCTTTTTGATCAAAATGTAAAAATTGATTTTACTGGACGTCAACGTAAAGAAGGTTATTTGGCCAATATCGATTTACAAGGAAATTGGCAAGTCAAACCTCTCGCTCAACGATTTATCCCTGGTTTAGCGAGTTACTTAGATGGCGTGACGCCTTGGCAGACTAACGTCAAGTTAACCTTGCCAGAAAACGGTTTTAGTTATCAAGCTAGTCTTATTAGCGGCTTGCAGGGTGTGGGTTCGCAGTTGCCTGAACCATTAAATAAAACAGTCAACCAGAATAAGCCGCTAACGTTAGAAGTGCGAGGTGATGAAACGGCCTCAACTGTCAATTTGAAATTAGGTTCTGAGGTGAAATTTGATGGGGTGTTGCCGTACGAGACGATGCAATTTTCTCGTGCCCATCTTGCCATAGGTGAGTCAATTGAACGAACCATGGGGGTTGGCTTTAGTGTGGCGCTCAATATGCCTGCTGTTAATATCGATCATTGGTATCAAGCGGTTTCGTCACTGATCCACGGTTTTTCTGACTCAGAGAACACGCCAATTTTAGGCGAGCCGCAACGGATTTTTGTTAATGCAAGTAACGCCACCGTCGCCTCTCAACAACTGACTGATTTAGAAGTCGTGACCAAAAATACCAGTGATAGTTGGGAAATTAACCTTAATGCTAAACAAGTACGTGCCGATCTAACCTTTTATAAAGACTGGTTAGCGAAAGGCCTAAATGTATCTGCAGATTATGTAGATCTTGCAGACTGGAAGCAGAGTGACACTAAATCCGTTGCTTTCTCGCCTAGTTTGGAAACGTTACCGCCGGTAGAGTTTTTATGTGAGCGTTGTCGTTTCGAAAATAAAGATCTCGGCCGAATTGACTTTAAGCTATCCAGAGCAGCAAACGGTATGCATATAGACTCCCTGCGATTAAATAACGATCATGGATTATTTTACGCCAGTGGTGATTGGCTGTTTGATCAAAACGGTAGTGAAACTAAGCTAACCGGAGAATTTAGCAGTTCCGATTTTGGCTTGTTTCTAAAAGGCTTTGACTTCGACTCAGGTATCAAGGATTCGAAAGCCTCGTCTAAATTTGATTTAAACTGGCACCGGGCGCCCTATGAATTCGATTTAGCTACCTTGAATGGCAACGTAGATTGGCGGCTTAGTGATGGTTACCTAACCGAGGTGACAGATAAGGGCTCACGAATATTCAGCTTGCTAAGTTTAGAGTCCTTAGTGCGTAAGTTACGCTTAGATTTCCGTGATGTGTTCGCTCAAGGCTTTTTCTACGACAAAATGAAGGGCTCGTTTCAAGTTGCCCAAGGTACCGTGGATACGCGAGACACAGTGGTTGATGGTGGTGCGGGCGAAATTACCATGAAAGGGTATACCAACCTTAACACCCGAGAGGTTAATTATAATATTGCCTTTGCCCCCAAAGTAACCTCTAGCTTGCCATTGATTGTTGCTTACATGGTTAATCCAGCGACTGCATTGGCAGCCTTAGCGTTAGATCAAGTGTTAACTTCGGCTAAGGTCATATCAAATATTAAGTTTTCATTAACGGGTACCTTAGATAATCCCAAGTTAGAAGAGCTTGAACGCGACAGTAAAGAAATCAGCTTACCGGCTCAAACTGCACCCGTAAGAAACGCTTCGCCAAAAGTCGGGCTTGTTTCTGACCCTGACGGCCTTAATACAAATATAAAATTCCCGCAAGATATTGATAAAGAGCGCGTCGCGTTGGAGGTGTCAGGTGGTTAAACTTATGGCATTACAGATGACGTCAACACCAGACGTCACGCAAAATCTTGATTTTGTAGAACATCAGCTTGCTGAGCTGGTGATAACAGAACCCACCCTAGTGGTCTTGCCAGAGTGTTTCGCCTGCTTTGGTGGTGGTGATAAAGCCCTGCTGAATATTGCGGAATTTCTCGGTGATGGCCTCATTCAAACTCGCCTGATGCATATGGCAAAGCAATATGCAGTATGGTTAGTTGCAGGCAGCATGCCGCTGAAATCTGCCAGTGCTGACAAATTTACCGCTTCGTGCTTATTAATTAATGACGCAGGTGAACTGGTAACCGAATATCAAAAAATTCATTTATTCGATGTGCAAGTAGCGGATAACACGCAAACTTACTGTGAATCTCGTTATACCCAAGGGGGCACTAAGATAGTCAGTGTCGATACGCCTTTTGGGCATGTAGGCTTAGCTATATGTTATGACGTGCGCTTCCCTGGATTATTTCAGGCCATGGCTGAACATAAGGCCCTTGACGTTATTGTGTTACCTGCTGCCTTTACCCAAAAAACAGGCCAAGCTCACTGGCAAGCCCTATTAACGGCGCGCGCAGTGGAAAATCAGTGTTATTTAGTGGCGGCGGGTCAGACTGGTATACACGCCAATCAGAGACAAACCCATGGTCATTCCTGTATTATTTCCCCTTGGGGTGAAACCCTAGCTGAAATACCGCAGTCGGTGGGCATGATCCATGCTCAGCTAGATCCCACTATACTTAATAGAATTCGCCGGGACATGCCGGTCTATACCCATAATAAATTCAGGAGTTACCTTGTCTAATCTGGTTGAACAAAACCTGCTTACTGCCGCTAATCTCGACAGAGAACATCTCGCTTCGGCCTTAGATGCCATTTATCAGCACGATAACGATTTCGCCGATCTTTATTTTCAAGCGAGCCAGCATGAAACGTGGGTGCTAGAAGATGGCATTATCAAAGACGGTAGTTACAACGTTGAGCGAGGCGTAGGAGTGCGAGCGGTCAGCGGAGAAAAAACTGGATTCGCTTACTCTGATGACATCAATCCAGAAGCGTTAATGCAAGCGGCGAAAGCCTCGCGCAATATTGCAAGCGTCGGTGGCAAACATAAAGTGACAGGCTTAAAAAGTAGCAAAGTTGCCCCCAGATACCATGCTGACAATCCAATTTTAGGTATGCAGGACGAAGAAAAAATAGCGTTGTTACGTGCCGTTGACAGCTATATTCGCAAACAAGAGTCGGCTCTTAGCCAAGTGGTAGTAAGTATCAGTGGTGTCTACGAAGAAGTTTTAATCGCGGCGACCGACGGTACTTTTTGTACCGATATTCGACCCCTTGTGCGTTTGAATTGCTCTGTGTTAATGGAAAAAGACGCCCGACGTGAGCGCGGTAGCTCTGGTGCCGGTGGTCGTTATGCTTACGAATATTTCTTGAGTCAAGAAGACGGACGTCCGCTATATGAACAGGTCGCCGACGAAGCCATACATATGGCACGGGTGAATATGCGAGCCGTTGCCGCACCAGCAGGTCAAATGCCCGTTGTTTTAGGCAGTGGCTGGCCTGGCGTGTTATTACACGAAGCCGTAGGGCACGGACTAGAAGGCGACTTTAATCGTAAAGGTGCATCTACCTTCAGCGGCCGCATGGGTCAGCAGGTTGCATCCACTGGTTGTACGATTGTGGATGACGGTACGTTGGCGAATCGTCGTGGTTCATTGTCAGTAGACGATGAAGGAACACCTAGTCAATACAATGTATTAATCAAGGACGGCATTCTAACCGGTTATATGCAAGATAAACTCAACGCCCGATTAATGGGAGTTAAGCCAACGGGTAATGGGCGCCGAGAATCTTATGCGCACTTGCCCATGCCGCGTATGACCAATACCTATATGTTAGCGGGGCAGTATGAACCCGAGGAAATTATCTCTACCATTAAGAACGGTATTTATGCGCCTAATTTTGGTGGCGGGCAAGTCGACATCACTTCGGGCAAATTCGTGTTTTCTACTTCAGAAGCGTATCTGATTGAGAATGGTAAAGTCACCAAGCCTATTAAAGGGGCGACGCTTATTGGAAATGGCCCTGAGGCTATGCAGAAAGTCTCTATGGTGGGTAATGACCTTGCATTAGATAGAGGCGTAGGGGTTTGTGGTAAAGACGGTCAGAGCTTACCTGTGGGCGTTGGGCAACCAACACTTAAAGTGGATGAGTTAACCGTAGGCGGCACCGCCTAGTGTCTAACGAGCGTTTTACTTTCTGAATAATAAAAATGGCGCGAATTTCGCGCCATTTTTATATCTGCTGAATTGTGCTTATCTCGTTAGTCCAATGTCACTAATTCAACGTGACTATCATGCTTGTTGCGGACTGCACGCCACTGGGTGAGGTAATTAGCACGCTCACTGTGGCTTGTGTTATTTCAGTCACATCGTTCTCCAAGGTGAAGGTGGCGCGGAATTCTGCATTAACGGCGGTTTGTGGCATGGTTAAGTTAGTTTGACCATTTAGTTGCCCTGCGCTGGTGCTTATAACGATGGTCGAACCACTAGCGATAGGCTGACGAGCCGTATCGGCAAAGGTGAGGGTATAACTGACCGCGTTGTTTCGGGCAATCGCTGTGGGTTGGCTAACGGTTTGATAGTTACTGGCGACAATCGCATCAGTACTATCCAAAATATCTATTTGTGCAGCTGAACTTGACGTTACCAACACTAAAGCGCGACGTACATGAACCGTGCCTGCTAGACCAACTCCGCAGGTATCTCCGGTACATTGCGGGCCATTGAATAGCCCATCTGGTGCATTGAATTGACCATCATTGTTATAGTCTAAGAATATTTCGGCGTTATCTCGGATCCCATTTTCATTATCATCACGCCATGCATCGCTTATATCAACAAAGCCCGTTTGACCATATAAGCTGGTAGTAAAACCGCTATCGGTGCCGTCGTTAAAACCTACGCCATCAGCATCGTCATAAATATTGTTACCGTTACTGTCGAACAAGGTTTCATGGCCAATGGCGGTGGCTAATATAGTAATGCGATGATCGGGCACAGTGGGGTTAGCGCTTACCCAAGTCACAGCGCAGGTCCCTGCAACCGTTGTGCAGCTACCGTCGATAGAGCCGCCTTCAGCTGTAAAGCTGACCGCCGTTCCATTAGGCACGGGGTTATTAAACGTATCAGCCAAGCGCACCACAAGGTTCACTTCTTGTTCGTTTATATCAAACGCTTCTGGATTGACGTTATCAGCACTTAGCGTGACGCTGTTTTGGTCCGGTAACCCTGTGTTAACCGACAATAAATCAGACTGGGTGACGATAGTCTCTCCGGAATCGGTTTCGACTTCAGCCGTCACGCGCACTGCTGTAGGCACACTACCGGCGGTAACACGGGTGCTAACCTGACCTTGTGAGTTAGTTAAGCCAGAGCTTGATGAAAGCGTGAGGCCACCTGTTTGGGTGTTTAAGTTAAATGACACTTCTTGCTGGGCTAATGGATTTCCCAATGCACCGTTTACCTGAAATACCAAGGTTGAAACAGAAGCACTGTTTTGTCCTCCTGTTCCGCTAAGTACCAACGCGCTAGGCTGTGCTGAAATAAACGCCAATGAGCCGATAGATTCAGCTTGAATAGTTATTGTCTGAGAAACGCTGAGCGTCGCGTTATTAACCACTACTGATGCGACGATGGAATCGCTATTACCATCACTACCGGCGCAACTTTGATCTTCATATGTAGCATTAGCGACGCCATTTATGGTATTGACTAAGGTGTCGATCGTGGCAAAACCATTCGTTACACAGTTGGCACTAAAGGTCACGGGAGTTTGAGTCAAAATACGCTGATCGTTTTCATCCACAAGCGCTATGGAAAGGCCTAACGTGCCACCTGCACTTATTTCAACATCACCGGCAGCGTTGCGTGCACTCACGCCCATTTGGTTTTCAACAAATATCCCATTATCGTCAAAATAGCCTAAGCGGATTAATTGCTCGCTAATCGCACCCGCCGATTGCACTTCATAATTTAACGAACTGGCTAAATCAATGTCGTTCACTACCGCCGTTGCCGTGGCAACGCCTGCGCCAATATCATCATCAGTGGCAGATAAGGTTACCTGTGCCACTCCATTGCTATCCGTTAAGGCTGAATCCGTGTTCAATGTGCCCAGCGGAGCACTAAAGGTAACGATTATGCCGGCAAGAGGCGCATCGTTTACGTCTAGAATTTGTGTTTGTAATTGCACGTCACCATCGGCTTGAAAGCGGTTGACGGCTTGGCCATTTTTAAGCATGACAATACCGAGCACCACAGATTGAGCAGTGGTAGTCGAGTCGCTTAAATATTCGTAGTTTTGTAGGGCACTGGCATCACTGAACGTCGCGCTAAGTGTCGCTGCACCTAAATCGGTATTTTCGCTATCAATGGTAACCTGTGCTATCCCTTGGTTATTTGTCAGCTTGGTGCTGGTTGAAAGCGACCCGAGTGAGCCGCTAAATGTCACTATTTCACCTTGAACTGGGTTACCGTCTTGGGTCAAAGTTGCTTGTACGCAGGCCACTTCGCCTGAGGTAAAGCTTTGTGTTGATGTTGCGCATTGTTCTTCAAAGATTGATAGCGTTAACGCATAGCTTAACGTTTCATTATCTGAATCACTGCCAGAGCCAAATGGGTCATCGCCATTTTTACCTGACACCCCACCACCACAACTGGTTAATGCAAAAAGCATTAACCACACTATGCAAATCGGTAACCTAAAACTCATATTTTATTTATCCATCTATTGAATACTGCAGATACTTAAATAACTCGCGAGCCGCCTTGGGCGGTTTATTATCCGCTCGTTGTTTTGCCGCTTGGCGAACCAACTGGCGCAATTTCTGACGTTCCAGAGCTGGGTGATCTTCTAGTAGTTCTTCGATTGCGCTATCGCCTTGGGCAATTAAGTTATCGCGCAAAACTTCCAATTTGTGAAATTTTTGATTACTTTTTTGATGGGAAGCTTGAATTTGCAGCAAAGCTTGTTCAATTGGCGTCACATCTCTGTGGCGCATTAACTTACCGATTAATTGCAATTGTCGACGGTAGCCCTCTTTTTTGCGCAAAATACGCTGGGCTAACAACACAGCATCGAGTAATTCCTGATCCATTGGAATTTTCGCTAACGCTGCTGGGCTTAAGTCCACGAGGGATACGCCCAATTTTTGTAAGTCGTTTGATTGATTCTTGAGCTGAGTCTTGCTCAATTGCGTGTCGTCTTGTTCTACTTCGAATTCGTTTTTATCTGGAGATAAGGCCATAACAATGTCTTTAGTGGTACACTAGAAAAATATTGTAACCTTGTATGGGCGATTAATATAGTTCGTCGCTCAAGGTAATCTCGTTTGATAGTGAAGGGTGTATGCAGCAGCAATTAACGGATATCCAACAAATAGTCGAAGATGTACTAAAACTTGCCAAAGAAAAAGGCGCCACACAAGCTGAAGCAAGCATGTCTAAAGTGCGTGGTATCGCCGTTTCATCACGTTTGAAGGAAGTTGAAACCGTCGAATTTACCAATGACGGTGGTTTAGGTATAACAGTTTATCAAGGCCAACGTAAAGGCAGTGCATCAACTGCAGATTTAAGTCCTGGGGCACTGCGGTTAACGGTTGAAAAAGCAATTGAGATTGCTAAATACACAGGTGAAGACCCATGTTCCGGTTTGGCCGACAAAGATCTAATGGCTTTTGAGCCACAAGATCTCGATTTGTATCACCCTATTGAGCTTGATACTGACTTCGCCATTGAGCAAGTCATTAAAGCGGAAACCGCTGCGCTTGCTTTTGACCCTCGTATTACGAATTCTGATGGCGCGTCTTACAATGCCAACCTCGGCACTAAAGTATACGGTAATAGTCATGGCTTGAACGTAGGTTACAACAGCAGTAGATACAGCATGAGTTGTGTGGTTATTGGTGAGCAAGACGGCGATATGCAACGTGATTACAGCTATACCGTTGAGCGTCAGGCTAATTTAATGGCTAGCCCAGAGCAAGTGGGTAAAGAATCAGCTGAATTTACGCTTGGTCGCTTAGGCGCTCGTCAAATCAAAACCGCAAAAATGCCGGTATTGTTTGATAAAGAAATTGCCTCAGGCCTTATCGGTCACTTTATCAGTGCAATAAGCGGTGGTAACTTATTCCGCAAATCATCGTTTTTGCTGGATAAATTAGGTGAGCAAGTATTACCTAGCTGGTTTGCTATTAGTGAACGTCCACATATTATGCGCGGCTTAGCCAGTTCGTCATTTGATCATGAAGGCGTGCGCACGCAAGATGCCGAAATCGTGACTGATGGCATACTGAATCAATATCTATTGACCAGTTACTCAGCCCGTAAAATGAATATGCAGACCACGGGTCATGCTGGTGGCATTCATAACTGGTTGATTAAATCTTCAGGACAAAGTGATAAGCAAATGCTGGCAGAATTAGGCACTGGTTTATTAGTGACCGAATTGATGGGGCAGGGCGTAAATGTGGTGACCGGCGATTATAGTCGTGGCGCGGCTGGCTTCTGGGTTGAAAATGGCATTATTCAGTACCCAGTACATGAAATCACTATTGCGGGCAACTTAGCCGATATGTTGAAGAATATCGTGGCGGTTGGCGCAGAAATTGAACGTCGTGGCAGTATTCAAACCGGCTCTATTTTAATTGATAATATGCAAGTCGCTGGCGACTAATGCGTAATGTTAGGCCCGTGTTCACGGGCCTATTCAATGATACTTTTTTGAACGTTTCGTTCACACGTTCTCGTTAACACTCTCCATTGACCATTGACCATTGACCATTGACCATTGACCATTTCCCATTACCCAGGCGTGTCGGGTTAACTCAATAGTTTATGCCTATGCAATCAAATCATGTATTTCATTCAATGACGGCAAGGGTTGTTTCTCTTGGTAAAATAAACGGTTCAGTCTGCCAAGTAAGTTCACGCTGCGACTAGGATCATGTTCTTTCATGCGGTGTTCGCTGGTGGTTTCTAAAAACTCCCATGGCTTTAAGTTCCACGCAGCGATTTGTTTCGGGGTTGAGCCTACCGCGGCCACCGTGCTTAAAATGCGCTCGGTCTTGCTTTCATTAGTCGATATAAGCTCATTCTGATAGGTGTTTTCTAACGGCGTTGCAATCGCAGCAATGGTGCTATCAATAGCGTGCCATATTTGTTCATGGTCAAATGCTTGTCCTATGGGGGCGTAATAGCCCATGACTTCCCATTCGAGTTCAGCATTGCCTTTGGCAATAGAGCTGCCAACCTCTGAGCTATAGGCTAAATCGGGTCGAGCACCAATGTTATATGCGTCTACCGACAAGCCCACACAAACAGCAATATCGCCAAAGCACTTAGGGGCGTGGTAAATAGCTTCAAAAGCGGCGCGTTTTACGCCCATCCAACCATGCACTACGGGCTCTTCTAAGGCGAATTTGCGAACTTCATCGGGTAAGTCTTCACCGTATTTATCAATAAATAAATGCGACGGATCTTGGGCTAAATGCTGATCTTGTACCCAAACCTCATATTCTTGACGATTATCTGCTTTGCCTCGACTTTTTATTCCGTACGACAAATTGATTGGACGGCAGATATTACGATTTTCACCATCTTTGTGAAAAAACTCTGAGCGGAAACGTTTGATAAACGGCGCATCGCTACCCGCAATAGCGGCTGTTGGGTAACGGAAGCCAATTTCGCTGTTCGGGATTATGTGAAAACCGGGAATACTTCTAGCTAATTGATTTTTAACCCCACGAAGCACAGTTACGTTAGGCACCACTATGCTGCGCTCTGGCTCTATGGTCAGGCGTCTACCATCCGGGGTAATAAACTTAGGGGTCTTGTGAAATTCATGATTACTTAAGCCCAACTGCTCAACGTATTCGCTGCGTAATAACGCTAATTCAGAGAACAAGGCATCGTGATTTCTAATATGTTTGAACAAGGGGCGATGGTCAGCCATAGGAGCATTCTTCTCTATTGTGGGTTATTTTCGCATTTGACTGCCGAGTATTTTTTGATTACTGCTGATTATTTATATGGATTTATCGGTTAAATTACAAGCGAGGATTGTTAATTCATTTCAACCGCTGCCCGCAGCTATAAATCGTAACGACAACCATAAGATAAGGTCAATATTGCATGAAAATTTATGCTGATGAACAATCGGGTAATTGCTACAAGGTCAAATTGGTTTGTGCCTTGTTAGGTATCAAGCATCAATGGGTTCATGTTGATATTCTCGCTGGTGATACCGCAGCTAATTCTTTTCTGGCTAAAAATCCAAACGGTAAAATACCGCTTGTGGCACTGGATGACGGGCGGCACCTTTGGGAGTCAAACGCGATTATCAATTACTTGGCCAGTAGCAGTGATTTACTGCCCACGGATGCGTTTATGGTGGCTAAAGTGCAGCAATGGCAGTTTTTCGAACAATACAGCCACGAGCCATATATCGCCGTTGCTCGCTTTATTGCCAAGTACTTGGGCTTACCTGAGGACAAAAAAGCCGAATATGCAGCCAAACAAGCTGGTGGGCATAAAGCCTTGTCTGTGATGGAGTCTCAGTTGACCCATAGCGTATTTTTGGTCGGTGAACAGCTCACTACCGCCGATATTAGTTTGTACGGTTACACCCATGTGGCCCATGAAGGCGGCTTCGATTTGAGCCTTTACCCCGCTGTACAAGCTTGGTTGGCGCGTATCGAAGCCTTACCTCATTATGTGCCAATGGGCTCAGCGTAAGCTTACTTGCAAGGTTTTATGGTGAATTGCCCTACGTCCACAGCAATCACCTCTACCTGGGTGCCACTGGCGATGGGATCTTGACTGACTACACGCCAGTTTATACCTGAATAACGATGCATTCCGGGTCTTTCAGCGCTGATGTCTGTGGCGACCATAAACGTTAGGCCGATTAGGTCATTGCTGGCCTTTTTAGGATCCACATCTTTTTGCATATTTTTAAGCGGTTTCCATAAAAACGCCGCCAGTAGAGCTGTAAACAGGGACACGTATAATGTCGCGTTTAAATTGGTGTCTTCCACCACACCGATTTGCATCAGCAAACCAGTAATAACGGCCGCACCTCCCACAAAAAACAGCACGAAAGTGGAAAACCCCAAGACCGCTATTTCAATGACCAGTAATATTAAGCCAACGCTTATTAGGCCAATACCGAGATTATCGCTTAACCACATCATGCTTTGCTCGATTTAGTGAGTTAATAATGGTGGTCGCTTGCGCGACTACGCCAGCAATATCGGTTCCGCTATCAGGCAGCAAAACCACGGATGATTCTTTTGCTATGGCATGTTTTGCTTCAATTGCCTTGGTCGCTAAATCAAGTTGTATGGCCTTTTGACCTTCGTCGGTGGCTGCGGCTTCACCGACCTGACGTAATGCCTCAGCTTGCGCCGTCGCAACCGCCACAATGGCCGTCGCTTCACCTTCGGCACGTAACACGGCTTCGGCTTTATCTGCTTCGGCGGCGAGTACCACTGACGCCTTTTCACCTTCAGCGCGGTTAATGGCTGCTTGTCTATCGCCTTCTGATTCTAAAATCTGTGCACGTTTCACCCGTTCGGCTTTCATTTGGGCTTCCATGGCTTCCATGACCGATGATGGGGGAACAATATCTTTAATCTCATAACGCAGTACCTGAATACCCCAAGGGCCTGACGCTTCATTGATGGCGGCAACGATATTAGTGTTTAGTACATCACGCTCTTCAAAGGTTTTATCTAGCTCCATCTTACCTAACTCTGAACGCATGGTGGTTTGGGCTAGCTGGGTGACGGCAAATACATAATCGTCGATACCGTAAGTGGCTTTATAGGGGTCAAGTACCCGAAAATACAACACACCGTCTACCGACAATGAAATATTGTCTTTTGTTATCGCGCTTTGCTCTGGCACATCGACGGCTTTTTCTTTCAATGAGCGGTCAGCAGAAACGCGGTCAATAAAGGGGATAATAAAGTTTAAGCCAGCTTCTTTGGTCGACTGGTACTTACCAAAACGTTCAATCACGTACGCGCGGTTTTGGGGCACAAATTTGATAGATGATTTAAGTAATACGATCACAAACACTAAAAGCAATGTTTGTACCGAGAGTAAATAATTGAGTAAAACGTCCATATATATCTTCCTTATTGAGCGGCTAAAGAGCCGTATTACTATTGTAAGTTAGACTGACAAAATTCACGTGTATCGCTAACCTCGTTAGTCTTCAAATATTCAATCTTGAGCTAATGCGTTCTAACTTTAAGACGTTATATACCGCGCAGTGAGTTTCAGTTCAATTAGTTTAAACCCAAGTCTCGGGTCATATTTTCATTTTTGTCTCTGTGCACAATAATGTTGTCTTCGATACGAATACCGCCGTAAGGCCTAAAGCTATCAACCACATCCCAATTAATAAACTTAGACTTTTCAGAGCCTTTCAAATCAGCCAACAAACTATCGATAAAGTATAAACCAGGTTCAATGGTGAAAACCTGACGAGGCTCAATGATACGGGTTGTGCGTAAAAATGGATGTTCAGCAGGAGGAGGATTTGGCGTACCGCGATCATCGGCTACGTAGCCAGCCACGTCATGAACCTGCAAACCCAAAAAGTGGCCAATTCCATGAGGGAAGAACGTGCTTACAATCTGTTCAGCGAGAATGTCTTGGGCAGCCAAATTAACGATGTTAAATTGATTCAACAGCTGTGCAATCAGCCCATGAGCAGCAATATGTACGTCAGTGTATGGCACGCCTGGTTTTAGCATATCGACCAAGGTCAGTGTCACGTGATCCATTCCCTTGATGAGCTCGGCGAAGTGATTGTTTTTGGGACTGTTTGCAGAGCTATACGTGCGGGTAATATCCGCGGCGTACCCGCGAAAGCTAGCACCAGCATCGATTAAGAACGAACGAGACTCGCTAGGGGCAGCAATGTCCTGATCCATATAATGCAAAATAGCGCTGTTCTCATTTAGCGCCACAATATTGTTGTAAGGCACTTGGTTATCGCTTTGGCGCACAGCCGCTAAATAGGCTTGGTTAATATCAAATTCGCTTCTGCCTGCGGCAAAAGCCGCCGCCGCCGCATTGTGGCCAGCAACCGCTAATCGGTTTGCTTGGCGCATGCAGCCTAGCTCGTAGTCTGTTTTATAAGCACGCTGATAGTGCAAGTAATTCAGTACACGGTCTGGATTTACCAAATCGAAACCAAGGGCTTTAGCAACTTCGATATACTCACCAATATAGGCAAAGCGACTTCTGTCGTAGGGTAAATGTTTTTCAACAGCATCAGCTTGGGTTAACAAGACAACATCGAATTGCTCAACCCAAAAGTCATTGGGTTCAGGCGGCACTTTATGCCAGAAATCTTTTGGACGATAAAAAATCAGCTTAGGCTTATCTGAGCCATTCACAATTAACCAGCAATTTGGGTTATCAATGACAGGCAACCACGCTTTGAATTGCGGGTTACATTTAAACGGATAATTATTGTCATCTAAGAACATGCGCTTAGCTTGCCCAGAATGAATAATTAGGCCGTCTATGCCCTCGCGAGACAAGGCCTCTTTTGTTCTGGCTTGTAATTCTTCGATATGTTGCGGATAAAGTTGAGCTAGCTGTTGCATGTTTTACGTCCACGAGTTGATCATCCCTTTACGGTATCACAACCCACGATTATCGCGCTAGCTACCTCATTGATGTATAGGGGCAATTTGCATATCGACTAACTCTTTAAACACATGACTCGGCTGGCCTAAGCGCTGAGAATATATCTGCTTGTATGCCATCACCGCTTTTACATAATTGCGGGTTTCTTTGTAAGGAATCGTTTCCACCCAGATATCCATCGGCACGGTGTCTTGCTCAGGTAGCCAGTCTAATACTTTACGCCAACCTGCATTATATGATGCGGTAGCAAGTACAGGGTTGTTGTCCATTTTGTCCATTAGGTAACGCATGTATTGCGTGCCAAACTCGACGTTTTGTTTTGGGTCAAACAAGGTGCTACGACCGACTTTCTTTTTGGCTAAATAATTTGCTGTACCGGGCATCAGCTGCATTAGGCCACGAGCCCCAGCATGTGAATTGGCATCCGCCATAAAGGAGCTTTCACGGCGCACAATAGCAAACGCCCAAGCGGGATCTATTTGATTTTTTTGCGCGCTATTGATCAAGGTTTTATCGTATGCGATAGGAAAACGACGCTCTAAATCATCTAAATAGCCCACTCGCGCAAAGGTGAATATAGCTTGGTCATGCCACTGCCAACTATCGGCCAGCACAGCGGCCATCAAGCTTTGTTGTTCCGTTAGCTTTAACTGTAAGTCGTACCATTCACGCCTAGCGCTAAGGTCACGTTCTAATTGTAGAAACTCATAAGCCCGCCTAGCTTGGGGCATATTAGCCACTTCAAGAAGCTCCACTGCGCTAAAACTCAGGGTTTTGTCGTGTAGCGTAGGTTTTTGAGCCAATTTACCGCTGGCCATAAACCCATAATAATGTCGTTGATCCGCCAGTTTGCTAAAGGTTTGTTGGGCTAAATCTGCCGCTTTTAATTGTTCGTATGAGCGGCCTAACCAGTATTGAAAAGCCAAGTCTTGAGAAATTCCTTGTGGTGCCGCTTCAATCAGCTCTAAGGCATGTTGCCAATTACCTAAACGCAATACGTGAGCCAGATGCCAGCGAAACAACTCAATATCAGATGAATCAGCACTGGCTTTATCTAACCATAAATCTGCCTGGGGATGGTCGGCTACCGCCAGAGCAATGGCGAAGCGTTCAGTTATTGACTGACGCTGAGGCGCAGTAAAAGCAAAGCGTTTTTCTAACGCAAACCAGCTTTTTAAAGCTAACTCAGGCTCGCTAAAAGCCAAGCGTCGTAACCCGTAAATCAATATCTGGGTTTCTTTGTCTACCTGTTTATGGGGAAATTGCGAACCGCGACTGACATAGCTTGGATCTTTGCGCACGGCTAGCCATAAATCGGCTAGGTAGCGCTGATCCTCAGGCAGCAACCTTTTCAAATAGGGCACTAATGTCTGCTTACCGTTGGTGGCGGCCAGTACTAGGCGTTGCCAAACCATTTCTTTGGTTAACAGATTCTCTTTTTGCCAGATACGAAAAACCTGATCACAGGCTTTGGGCTGAGACTGACCTACCACCCATAATCTGGGTACTTCGGTTAAGGCAACTTCGCGCTGAGCGGGGTCCGACAGGCTAAATTCAATTTTTCGACAAGCTAACTCGGCACTACCGGTGTTTTTGTATGCGTCTAAAAACTCAACTTTACGCTGGGATTTTGACAAATACCGCAACCACGCCTTGCGTAATGATCTGTCCAGTGGGGTATTTTCATAACGCGCTAGAAAAGCCTTAACTTGGGTTTCATTTTTTCTATTGATGTTGTGCATCAATGCTTTCAACTGGACATAAGGTAGCAAAGGATAGTCTACTAACTGTGCGACTAACGCTTGATACTCAGCGCTTTGAGGATTGTAAGCCAGAGATTCTGCTTCGACGAAAATTTTGCGCTGGTTTGTCAGTTTTTGTTCTGTTGGGGAAAGTACAGTTGTTGCTTGAGATGAAAAACACACTAGCAGTAGCAACAGAAAATGGTTGATACGCAGAATAGCCCTGCCTCGTTTATTGGTTAAATTACTACCATAAGATATCTGCATTGATGGCATAGGGACAACCTAAGTTTCAACATATTTAACTGGCATGACCAGTTGAAATATGGCAAGTTACCCCAATTTTATAATTGTTATAAATTAGTTGATGTTTTGATATGAAGATATTAATTAAAAAGTTGTTCAGGAATTAATCGTAATTTGAACGTTTATCCAGTTGATACCCTCAATCCTGGCCATAGCCAAAGGAGAAAATAATGATATATGAAGGCAAATGCCTCAACGTAACGCTGTTGCCAAACGGCATTGCAGAGCTTGTATTCGATGCTCAAGGTTCGGTGAATAAATTTGACCGTCAAACTGTTAGTGAGCTAGACGAAGCCACTCAAGCCCTTAACAGTCAGTCAGACGTGAAGGGTGTTTTGGTTCGTTCGAATAAGTCGACCTTTATCGTAGGGGCTGATATTACCGAATTCACTAGCTTGTTCGACATGCCCGAAGAAGAAGTGCTGACTTGGGTAGCGAAAACGTCTCAAGTATTCGATCGATTCGAAGACTTACCTTTCCCGACAATTTCGGCTATCAATGGTTTTGCCTTAGGCGGCGGTTGTGAAATGACGCTAGCCTGTGATCTGCGCGTGGCGGACACCACAGCAGCCATCGGCTTACCTGAAGTTAAACTCGGTTTAATGCCCGGTTTTGGTGGCACAGTACGCCTACCTCGCTTAATCGGTGCTGATAACGCCCTAGAGTGGATGACCACAGGCCGTGACCGTAAAGCCGCTAAAGCATTAGCGGAAGGCGCAGTCGATGCAGTCGTTGCACCTGAAAAATTACGTGATGCAGCGCTTAGTATGTTGCAAGACGCGATTGACGGTAAGTTTGGCTGGGAAGCACGTCGCGCCCAGAAAAAGGCTCCGCTTAAGTTGAACAAAAACGAATCCTTGATGAGCTTCTCAACAGCAAAAGCCATGGTATTCGCTCAAGCGGGTAAACATTACCCAGCACCGCACGCCATGGTAGATACTGTTGCTAACGCAGCCCGTTTAGACCGCGATGGCGCACTAGCGCTTGAAAACCAAGGTTTTACCAAATTAGCGAAAAGCGATGCAGCGAAAGCCCAAGTGGGTATCTTTCTTGCTGACCAATTGGTGAAAAGCAAAGGTAAGAAGCAGGCTAAAGCGTCGACTAAAGACGTTAAGTCAACTGCGGTATTAGGCGCAGGCATCATGGGGGGCGGTATTGCCTATCAATCAGCCGTGAAAGGCACGCCGGTTATTATGAAAGACATTAACCAAGGTGCATTAGACCTTGGCTTAAATGAAGCGGCTAAAATTCTAGGCAAAGGCATGGCGCGCGGTAAAGTCTCCCCAGCGCTAATGGCCAGCACCTTAAACAGCATTGTGCCTACCCTTGAATACTCAGCCATTAAAGATGTTGATTTGGTTATCGAAGCGGTCGTTGAAAACCCGAAAGTTAAAGGCATCGTGCTTAAAGAAACTGAGCAACATGTGTCTGATGACGCGGTGATTTGCTCAAATACATCTACTATCTCGATTAATCAGTTAGCGAAAAGCTTAGAAAAGCCAGAGCGCTTCTGCGGTATGCATTTCTTTAACCCAGTGCACAAAATGCCATTGGTTGAGATTATCCGTGGTGAGAAAACCACAGACGCAACTATTTCAACCGTTGTAGCAGCCACCTTGAAAATGGGTAAAACCCCGATTGTAGTGAATGATTGCCCTGGTTTCTTGGTAAACCGTGTGTTGTTCCCTTACTTCGCGGGCTTTAGCAAGTTAGTTATGGACGGCGCAGATTTTGTTGCAGTCGATAAAGTCATGGAGAAAATCTTCGGTTGGCCTATGGGCCCAGCGTACCTGCTTGACGTAGTGGGCATGGACACCGCAGATCACGCATCAAGCGTCATGGCTGACGGTATTCCTGAGCGTATGCAAAAAATCGATAATGATCCGGTGACGTTGTTGTACAAATCTGAACGCTTAGGTCAGAAGAACGGTAAAGGTTTCTACAACTTCAGCCTAGACAAACGTGGTCGTCCAGCGAAAGTAGCTGCGACTGAAGCATACGAGTTGTTTGCACCACATTGTGCTGACAAGCGTGATTTCGATGCTGATGAAATTATTGCTCGCGTGATGATCCCCATGGCTAACGAAGCGATTCGTTGTTTAGAAGAAGGCATAGTGGGCAGTGCAGCAGAAGCTGATATGGCCTTGTTGTACGGCTTGGGATTCCCTCCTTTCAGAGGCGGCGTGTTCCGTTACATCGAAACCATGGGCTTGGCTAACTTTGTAGCCCTAGCCGACAAATATGCGGATTTAGGTCCGATTTATCAGATTTCAGATGGTGTGCGTGAAATGGCCGCCTCAGGTAAATCTTATTTTTCTCAATCAGCCTAAATAGCACCAGAGGACAAGAACATGAAAGAAGTCGTAGTAGTCGATTGTATTCGTACCCCAATGGGGCGCTCGAAAGGCGGTATTTTCCGCAATGTACGAGCTGAAACCTTATCAGCTCACCTAATGAGCAAATTGATTGAGCGTAACCCGAACCTTGATCCAAACGAGATTGAAGACATTATTTGGGGTTGTGTACAACAAACCAAAGAGCAAGGCTTTAATATCGCCCGTAATGCGCAATTACTGACTGATATTCCACGCAGTGTGGCAGCCGTAACGGTTAACCGTTTATGTGGTTCATCTATGCAAGCCTTGCATGATGCAACCAGTGGTATCATGAGTGGACGCGGTGACGTGTACATGATTGGTGGTGTTGAACACATGGGCCATGTACCCATGGACTTTAATATCGATTTTCACCCAGGTATTGCTAAAACGGCTGCTCGTGCGTCAGGCAGCATGGGCATGACCGCTGAATTATTAGGTCGTCAAAACGGTATCACCCGTGAAATGCAAGATGCATTCGGTGCGCGCTCACACCAAAAAGCCCACGCAGCTGCTGTTGAAGGTCGCTGGAATGAAATCGTCGCCACCGAAGGCCACGACGCTGATGGCGTGTTAAAGCTAATTGATGCCGATGAAACGATTCGTCCAGACTCAACGGCGCAAAGCATGGCAGCGTTACGCCCAGTATTTGATCCCGTTAACGGCACGGTGACTGCGGGTACATCATCAGCGTTATCAGATGGCGCATCAGCCATGTTGATTATGTCTGCCGATAAAGCCAAAGCACTAGGCTTAACCCCACGTGCGAAAATTCGCGCCATGGCAGTAGCGGGTTGTGATGCCGCTATCATGGGCTTTGGCCCAGTACCGGCGACTCAAAAAGCCCTTAAGCGTGCTGGCATGACCATGGCCGATATCGAATTAGCGGAGTTTAACGAAGCGTTCGCGGCACAGGCACTGTCTTGTATTAAGCATCTGGGTTGGTTAGATTCTTACGAAGATAAAGTGAATCTTAACGGCGGGGCGATTGCGCTTGGTCACCCACTAGGGTGTTCTGGTTCGCGTATCTCAACTACCTTAATCAACCTAATGGAAGCGAACGATAAATCTATCGGTTTAGCGACTATGTGTATTGGTTTAGGTCAAGGGATTGCAACTGTGTTTGAACGCGTATAGCGTTCTTTTTAACTCTGTATGATGAAGGGCGCCTTGATTGGCGCCTTTTTTTTAGCTTCGCCCACAAAGCATACGCTGCGCTTATTTATGTTGTTCGCCTGTGCCTTTTGACTAACACTGGTTTAATTACGGGATGCCATAAGTAGAGTGCACAAGGCGCATTCTATATAGTGCTCAATGCATAAGTGTTTGAAAATTATAAAGTTTGTGAAGCGGATAGAAAGGCCTCAACGGGAGCTGAGGGGGAACAGCAATAACGTACTGACACGTTAATGCTGTTTCAAAAATAACTAGTTGCCGAATTTAACTCTAACGCCTGCATTAGCGATAAAGCCATCGTTTCGTGACCATATGTCTGTGGTCCACTGGCCGCTCGCGGCTCTTGAGGGCAGTAGTAGTGGATGTTCATCGGTTTGTTTTACATCTAACAGGTTTTCTAGGTTCAAAAACCAGCTAGCTCTGCCGGTAGTGATTTCACCCATGAGCCCTAAATGCCAATAAGGATTGGAGTCATCGATATACGGGTTGTCGTTCAGCCTTTGCGGCCCAGTGTAATAGGCTTCAAAGCCGACTCTGAAGTTTCCGTGTTGCTCCCACATGGCAACAAAACCAGCGGAATGCCTTGGCGTGAGCGCGATTTCTCTTCTACCGTTGCTGTCTGGTGAAACTTCTGTTGCATCTAGATATAAATAGCTTGCAGTTAATTTTACGTCGCGCCAGTAGTATCTCACTAATACTTCTGAGCCGCGGATCTGTGTTTCGCCTTCGGCGTTTACGAGTCTTACTCTGTTGAGTTCATTTGTGTTGTTCGATGAAAAGGCTTGTAACTCAGTCACATTTTCAACATTAGAGCCAAATGCTGTCACGCTAGCTTCGATACTCTCGAATAGATAGGTTACATCCAGTGACGCCGTTTCGGCTTGCTCTTCTTTCAGGTTTTGCAAGGGCTCGAGGCGTGATAACCCAGCGGCTTCAATCTCTTCTACAAAGGGCGTTGGGGCAAAATAGCCTTGGCCGTAAGAGCCTCTGATAGTTAAATCACCAGGGCGATATAACATCGATATTCTAGGGCTGAATTGCGTGCCATACTCACTGTGCTCATCTAAGCGGGCGCTTACTGAGGTAGTCAGTTGCTCATTCCATTCATAATCTAACTGAGTAAATATGCCGGGTACTTCGTAGGTATAATCGAATTCGTTATAGGTCTCAGAGGTGAACTGTTCTGTTTGGTAAGCTAAGCCCACTAGCCAGTCAGCAGCACCGCTATAACCGGCAATACTGCTTTCTAATAAGTAGCTTTCATGTTGGTCGTCTTCTGCCAGAACACCATAAGTATGGTCGTGATCTTGCACCATAGCAGAGGCTCTGGCATTAAGGGTTAGCGTATCGAGCATCGGCATATTAAACACCAAGCCGCCATCAATACGTTGAGAGTCTTGGGTTTGCTCATAAGGGTTACCGTTCGCTACGACCGCCCCAGGCATAGTGCCGCCTTCGCGCTGCTCGGTCATAAAACCTGCCGTCGCATAAAGTGATTCGCCGTCTTGCCCTTCCCAAAATAATCGAGGGCGAGCGGTGTAGCGCTCGTAACTCGGTAGGTCTATCCAGCCATCGTCGTCGATATCTTGCTTGTTTTGATGATGAGCTCCTACCGTAAGGGAGCCTTTCACATCGTCACTTAGTGGGCTTTCCACATATGAAGTTAGGTCTTGACCATTGCGAGTCGTCACATTAAGTAAGGCTTCGCCGTTTAAAGTATCGCCGGGCGTTCTAGAGACGAGATTAATTACCCCACCTAATGCTGAACCGCCATACAATGAAGACGCGGAGCCCTTGATGATTTCAACACGTCCGAGATCGGTTGGCGGTATTTGCAATAAGCCGATAGACGATGCCTGATTGCCGTAAAGGGGTAACCCATCTGCGAGTAACTGGGTATAGCGTCCGTATAAACCTTGTAGGCGAATGTTGGCACTGCCTAGCGCCGGTGACGTGGTTTGCACGCGAACACCACCTGTTTCAGCCACCAGCATCGAAATATTGCCTGGGCGCATGGCGGCTTTTTCTTCAATCTCTTCGCGGTCAATAAGCTCTACGCGTATAGGTTGATCATCGGCGATACGCCCTGAACGTGTGGCCTGAACAACAATTTTTTCTACCTCTTCTGTATGCTCATGTTCATCTTCGTGAGCGTCATCATCATGTGCGTCCTCGCGACTGAGATTCCCTTTAGACGGGTCTGATGCTTGAGAAGCGAGAGCAGTCGATTGGGTCTTCGCATCACGTGCCGTGAGTCGTTCATCAGCCTGACTAAGCGGCGTAAAGGTTAAGGGTATACAACTCAAGGTAAAAGCAAATGTGGTAGACAAAGAGGGACTAGGCATAAATAAATTCTTGAACGTGTGAATAAAACTTCGTGTAAGAATAAAGGTTCTTGTAGGTGGAAGGTCAAGGTAAAAAGAAAGTTTAGGTAATTAAAAAGAAAGTAGGCTATCTCAGTACAACCATGGTCACTGTTTAGGCTTCTATACTTTTCTTCTTTAGATATATTTGCTCAACTGGCTTGCTAATGCGTGGGGCCTTCTATTATGAAGCGAACTTCGGGCGATAAACCCGATAAATGCGAATAAAATCAGCCAGAACGTTGCTGGTGCTGGTACGTCAATAATGCGCTGTGCTGATACCTTTGAAAAGCGAAATCTCAACGTGGAATCGATGGCCGCTGTAGAATTTGTAGCAAGGTCGGTGGTGGCATAGTAATACCTATAGCTTCCTCCTCCAGATCTACCATTATCTGTACCGTCATTTGTCCAGACATATTCTTGTAACCAATCAGGTTGAGGTTCTGACTGCCCAGGTACTGGACGAAAGTCGGTTAAAAAATTGCTATTAGTGTCGGAAATACCAAAAGCAAATCTTTTATCAGAAAACACTTCTGTATTATCTGTAATGTATTCTTGTTGTTCAGTATCTCTGAGCCCCATGTTATCAGGGATTGGCAACCCAGATTCGTCGATGCCCCCTCCGTACTCTAAAAACTCATCTGTGAAATAACTGTCATACATAGCAGAGTAATCATATTCGCTCGATAAAGAATAAGTGTCTCCGCCCACTTCAAAATAAGTGGATAGTGCACCTGGGTCCGAATCAATATTGTGCCACCAGTAATACGATGCTTCTTCTCGCCCACCTAAGGCTAATTCTGTGTCCATTATCATATAACCGCTAATGCTAACACCAAGCGTAGATATAGGATCCCAATAAACGTCATTCGTATTTTCAACATCGGTGATGTGTCCTTCGAAAGAGAATTTCATTAACGCAGCAGATACCGAAAAAGAAGCAGTTATTACCGTTGCACAGATAAGGGCGATTAGTTTTGACATTGTTTATTCCTTAAACAGTTTTCTGTACAAATTTTAGCCTATTATGGAAGTTGTGAAAAGAATATAAGCTTAAATTATTGTGCAGAAAATATAAGCAGGCACGTTAATTCAGCGTGTTTAGAAGAGACAGTGTGACTGAGGGGGGTAATGGTATTGTTTCTGCTTGTGTAAAGGTGATATTTCACTATTGATGCGTGATCAGGCTCCGGTTCTGGTTTAATGGAGTAAGCCATAATTAATTGTATTCAACAGAAGATCCCCAATTCAATAGCGCCCTATCTGGTTATTATGTTAACGCTAAATTAAGCTTATCAAGAAATGCACCTAAATAGCGCATTTGCCGCTTAGTGAGCCTTATCACCCTTACCGTTTTCATGTAAACAAAGTAAACCACGCATTCTTTACTGTGCATATTCAAGCGGATTTATTCATTACAGTGCAGTATTGGCAGGTGTTTGCTAGGGTTAGACTGTGACCTTTTTAAGATTCTAAGCATGGAATATTGAAAGGGCATGGTATTTGCTGACCGTTTGGTCAACTTTTGTTAGCTTCTATGGATTTATTTTTTTATGTTGTTTTTAAAACACGCTAGATCTGCATTTTTTGTTTTGTTATCCCTCAACGCATTTAGCACCCGTGCTGCTGATAGCGTTGCTACTGACATTATCCCCGTTAAAACCGTTGTAGTGACCATGTACGAAGATGGTGAAGCGATGGGCGATAGAGCCGGTGAATTGCAGTTATGGTTAGAGCGGGGTAACTTTTCAACTAAATTAGACTTTCCGTTGGGGGAGTACGATTTATATCTAAGTGAAGACGGTGTATTGGTGATATGCGTAGGCGGCGGTATTCCCAATGCCACGGCGTCTATTATGGCCCTTGGTCTTGACCCTCGCTTTGACCTGAGCAAATCATATTGGTTAATAGCAGGTATCGCAGGTGGCGACCCTGAAGATGTGTCACTGGGCACAGCTGCTTGGGCTAAGCATATTGTTGATGGTGACTTAATATATCAAGTGGATTCAAGGGAAATACCAAAATCATGGCCTTATGGCATTATTCCATTGGGTGCGACTGAACCTGCTGAAGAGCCAGAAGATATTTCAACTGGATGGACGTTAGACACGGTTTCTTTTGATTTAAACAGTGCGTTGGCTGATTGGGCTTATGCGCAAACAAAAGATATTAAGCTTGCTGATTCAGACGCGATTAAAGCATTTAGATCCCTATATAAGACTTATCCAAATGCGCAAAAACCGCCCTTTGTTACCCAAGGTGATACCTTAAGTGCAAGTAAGTATTGGCATGGCAAATACCTCAATCAGTGGGCAAATGATTGGTTAAAGCTATATGGCGGTGATTCAGCTAATTTTATGACCAGTAACATGGAAGATTCAGGCACGTTAACCTCGCTTATGCGCCTAGCCCGTATCGATAAAGTCGACCCTAACCGCGTCATGGTGTTACGCACGGTGAGCAATTATACTATGGCTCCCGCAGATAAGGCGACGAGTTGGAGTATTACCGCTCCTTATCCTGATGGTGGCTTCCCTGCTAAAGACGCAGCTTATATTGTGGGTAATAAGGTCGTGCAAACCATCGTTAATAACTGGGGTAAATACGAAAATACCCTACCTTACGATGCGAACTAGTGTGTTTGTTACAGGCTTAAATTAGTGATACCCCCCTTGGAGTTTTGGTTATGAGAATGCTTTATTTACTC
Source organism: Paraglaciecola sp. 20A4 (assembly GCF_011378905.1). Classification (GTDB taxonomy): domain Bacteria; phylum Pseudomonadota; class Gammaproteobacteria; order Enterobacterales; family Alteromonadaceae; genus Paraglaciecola. The sequence continues at coordinate 265,378 of NZ_WTPY01000002.1, forward strand.
ATCCTTTTATGTGCCAATTCTATGTCTTTTGCACAGGCAAAAACGTTTGATGATGAGTTTGAAGCACTCAAAAAGACCGCCTCAGCCCAGGCGTTATATACCTTTTTATATGCCATGCCCAAGGGCGGTGATTTACATAACCATTCAACGGGTTCGAATCGGTCTGAATGGTGGTATGCGGAAATTCTAGCCCAACAAGAAAAGGGCTATCGCTACTACACAAAAGTTAAAATTAACAATTGTCGAGCCTATGGCAGCAATGAATTTACCCAAGCGCCGTACTTGTTGTTATTCGTCAATATTCAAGCGTATGAATATGAAAAGCTTGATAGCTGCGAGCAATCTGAATACGTACCCATACAAGATCTTAACCCTGAGCAAAAAAAGGCTTGGTTAAATAGCATTCGTCTCGATAAAAGCAGCGAAGGCCGTGACGAGTTCTTTCAAACTCATTGGGCGCGCATTAATTCGTTGATGTCTAATCCCTATATGCAGGCCAATTTAATCGTTAAAAATATGCAAGCCTTTGGGGCGGAAGGGCTGACCTATCTTGAAACTGACGCCGGGGTACGCGGCTTTGTGCACCCTGACGGTAGTCCGTTTGATAGTGAAGAGGTATATCAAATTTACCTTGAGCGTTTCGCACAAAAAGATGCTCTTGCCACGGGGGTTACGGTGCGATTGCAGTACGCCTTAGTGCGTTTTATCACCCAAGCAGAAGACGCGCTCAAGTGGATGTATGAATTTGTAGCCTCGCATCCAGGGCTCTACGTTGGCGTGGATATGGTGGGCCGTGAAGATAACGACAAAGGCCACCCATTACGTTTTTTGCCAACACTGCGCGCGCTTAGGCATCAGTATCATGGGGTGAATTTATCTATTCACGCTGGGGAGTCAGACGAGCCTAATCATCATATACGTGACACGCTTTTGCTTGGTGCGACGCGTATTGGTCATGGCTTAAATTTAACGGGCGACCCAGACACACTTTTACTGATGCGTTACAGCCAATATCTGATTGAAATTAATCTCATCAGTAATTTGCTGCTGGAATATGTGGATGATTACTCCCAGCACCCTTTCCCTGAATATTTACGCATAGGCATACCTGTGGCGCTTTCAACCGATGATCGCGGCATGTGGGACTCGAACATGACGGATGAATACTACACAGCGGTCACCAATTTCAACTTATCCTGGTCAGAATTAGTGAAAATCGGTGCCAACTCATTAGCGCATGCATTTGTTGATGAAAAAACTAAGCAGCAGCTTTTAGATGACTACTATCAACGTATTGCTGCTTTTGAGAAAGCCTTTAGCGATAAAAAAATGGCGGCGTTTAACAACGTGAAACCCGAAAGCTATTACTTCGCTTGCAAGCATTTCAAGGTATGTAGTTAAACAATCGGTACAAGCTGAGAGAGTCTTAAGTAGGCCTGTCAGGTTTATATTAGGGGTTAATCCAAGCGTCGTATGTGTGTGCAATTAGCGCAAAAAACTTAAACTCACTAGCGTAAAAGTTTTAAGTTGACCCTGACCCCAGTTTTACCAGTTTTACAGTTTTAAAAGAAGGCTTTAGTTGCTGCTAAAGCTTGGGTCTCACTTTACCTCCCCCCGATTAAAATCAGGATGATTTACCTGCGTTATTATCCATACAAGCCATTCAACAGGACAAATACGATTGGCTATTTTCGTCCCTAAAATTTTAGCCAATCGCATTTTGCGTGTTTAATTGGTGGAATGTGTAGTGCCCGTTTTGGCCCAGAAAAACCATTGTTTTGTGCTTTTTTTGTGTGTGCAATGGGTTGGACTGTGGCTATTAATAGTACCTCGTCAAACATGTTTTTAATGGGGTTATTCCCAGCTATTTGCGCCTTGCAATTTAGCTTCCCGGTGTTGTTATCGTTAGCAGGAACACTTGATAATCAAGGTAAATGGGCAGCAGTAGCTACACCATTACTCACCAGTGGTTTTGCTTGGGCTGCGGTGTTGTCGGGGCAAGTAGTTGAAGTGTGGGGATTAAAAGCTTTGGCTACTACCACTCAGCTTGGAATGTTAATTTGCGTATTGTTACTGGGTTTCAGCGTATGGCTGTCGAAACAACATAGTAAAGCCATTATATAGAATTTTTGTGACCTTTGGTTAGGGGATTATCTGTCTTTTGACGACTGTCATCCTGCCTGCTTACTACATCAGCCTTCACTTTTAATTGTACTTTAGTCTAATAAGTTCCCAAATGGGAATTGATGTCATTCGCATTTGTGTTACTATTTTAAATGTTGTTCAAAATACAAAATATTAATGGAATAAAATGCAATTAAATCGAATCTTCGTCAGTGTCACTTTAGGCTTATTAGCCGTATCAAATTCAGCTTTATCTCTAGACAAAAGTAACGATGAAAATGTTGAAGTGATGGAGGTAACAGGGTCATATTTTAATGATTATCAAGTAGAAGATGCGTCGGGCGCTATGCGTTCAAATGTGTCTTTACTTGAAACTGCACAGGCGGTTACCGTAATTCCAGAAACCATCATAGATGAACAATTGGCTACCACCTTAGGTGAAGTACTTAACAATGATGCTAGTTTATCTCCGGGCACTAAACAAAGAAACCGAGAAGTATTTAGCTCTAGAGGTTTTGAGCTTAGTTCGTCAACTGGATATTTGAGAGACGGTCATCAGCATTGGTCTCATTACCAACAACCCATTGAAACCTTGTCACGAGTTGAGGTTATTAAGGGGCCTTCAAGTATTTTGTATGGTCAATCTGCTCCTGGCGGTTTGATTAACATGGTGACCAAGCAGCCGACTACATCTCCTTTACTAGAAATCAGTGCAGATACCGACCAAAACGGTTCAACCCGTTTTATGTTAGATGCCGGTGGCGAAATATTTGAAGACACCGCTTATAGAGCTGTATTGGTTAAACAAGATGTTGATTTTCAAAGAGAGTACCAAAATGGCGAAGCTCGTGAGCGAGATCGCTTTTTAGGATCTTTAGTGGTTGAGCATAATATTTCCGATAATCTTGTATTAAATGTTCATTATGATCGTACTGATGATAAAGCTGGTTTAGACACTGGCGCATGGTTAAATGATGAGCCTGACGTGATCAGTGATAAAAATGTGATTAATGATTTTTCTTGGTCATTTACCGATATTGAGGTTGAAAATATTGGCGCGAAGTTAACTTATTTTATTAACCCAGATTGGGAAATGAAAGTTGGTTACAACGAACAAAGCTTTACTAGACAACGCTTTGAGTCATCGCCTAGTTTACCTTCTGATTATCAATCTGGCGACAGCTACGACTCTAATCCATACGACCGCTCTGATGATTGGCAATTTAAAACTGTGTACTTTGATCTTAATGGTACCTTCACTTTCGGTGGTGTAGAGCATAATTTGCTGATAGGTGCTAACGGTCTAGATTATTACTACGGACAGCTAATTGAAAGAGGCGACACTGTAAGCTTTACGCCGGGTCAAACTGAGCCTGCTAAGCCTGATTTAGATTTTAATCGAGACACAAGCTTGAGTGTGACCGAATATGATTATTATGGTGTTTACTTTCAAGATTTAATTACTTTAGATGAGCATTGGCAAGTCGCGGTAGGCGGTCGTTACGATAAGCAAAATAGAGATGGGGCTGATAACGAATCGTTATTGCCAAAAGTGGGAGTGTTATATCACCCTGCTGAAAACAGCACGGTTTATTTGAATTACTCTGAAGGTTTTGAACCTCAATCTAGTGAGACTATCGAAGACGAGTTAGATAGTAACTTTGGTATGGAGATTGATGCCACCACCTCTAAACAAATAGAGTTGGGAGCCAAATGGCAGTTCTCAGAACGTTTATTATTAAACACTGCTATTTTTAATATCGAAAAAACCGGTACCTTAATTTCTGAACAGTTGCTTGATGATCCTCTTTTTGAAACGGTTACTACCCAATCGGGTAAGCAAGTGCACAAAGGTTTTGAATTATCTGCCCAAGGTGCTGTAACCGATAAATTGTTTGTTATGACTTCTTTAATGTATCTAAGTGCTGAATTTGAAGAAGATGAAAGTTTTGAAGGTAACACGCCTGTTGATGCCCCTAAATGGTCAGCTTCGGTTTGGACTCGTTATGAATTAACCGAACAATTAGCATTAAATGCAGGGCTATTTTATCAGGGAGAACGTTTCGCTGATAATGCCAATACTGTGCTAAAAGATGCGTATACGCGTGTTGATATTGGCGCTACTTATAGAACCAATATTTGGGATAAGAAAGTAGATTTTCGACTTAACGTAGAAAATGTATTGGATGAAGACTACCTAGCAGGTGGTGGTATTGATAATGTGACAATTGGGGATGGCGCAACTGCCCGTATTGAAGCTAAAATTTCTTTCTAGTAAACCCTAATTTACCTTGTAAGGTTCGCCTTGCAAGTAATATTACTAAAGCCCCTTATTTGGTGCTTTTTTATGTAAGATAAATCATATGACTATTAGAACATTATTTTTTTGGTTCCACCTTGTTATTGGTTGTAGTGCAGCGATATTTATTTTTTTAATGTCGTTTACAGGCGTAGCTTTAACCTACGAAAGACAAGTTATTCAAAGTGCCCAAAAGACTGATTTTCCGGTTGCTTCAAGTGAAAATTTCCGTCGTTTGGCTTTAGACAAAATTGTTTATATCGCCAAGTCTTATCCCGTGGAAAAAGCGGCGACTATTAGTTTTTCGAAAGAGCACAATGCCCCGTTTGTGATTAAAGAAGGCCGAAAAACGTTGGCATATTTGAATCCTTTCACTGGTGAAGAAATAGCTGAGCCAGGCCATGGTACTAAGATATTCATGGGGAAAGTCAGAGCCTTTCACCGTTGGTTAACCTTTGATGGAAAGTTCAGTGAAGCGGGCCGTTGGGTTAATGGCATTGCCAATATCATCTTCTTTTTACTGGCACTAACAGGTTTGTATTTATGGTTGCCAGCTAAGTTCAAACAAAGGGCTTTTAAACAAAAGCTTACTCTCACTAAAACTCACCCTAATAAACAGGCTAGAAACTACCAGTGGCACAATACTTTTGGTTTTTATATGGCTCCTATTTTAATTGTTGTGATTTTTACTGCGTTCTTTTTCTCATTTAAATGGCCAGGAAAAACCTTAGAGTCATTGGTATCAACAGAAGCTAAAAGTTTCCCTGCAGGCGTAGTGTTAACCTCGCAAATTTCTCAGAAACCCTTGAGTACAGAAGAGCTGTTTGTAAAAGTGAATAAGGCTACCCCAAATTGGAACACCTTGAGTTTTTCGGTTGCAGATAAAGCCCAAAGCCTGCAAGTATTTGATGTAGATATGGGGAGTGGCGGAGAACCCCAAAAGAAGAAGAGTGTGTATGTGGATACCTTAAGTGGTGAATTTGTAGCTGAAAAAACTTTTGATGACTATTCAACCTATCGAAAAATCAGAAACTATATTCGCTTTTTACATACAGGTGAAGTTTACGGTTTGATTGGTCAAACCATCGCAGGCATTGCATCGTTGTTAGCGTGTTTATTGGTGTATACCGGACTTATGATGTCGTTAAGACGCTGGAAAAACAGTAGAGCTAAAGCCACGGCTTAGCCACCACTCTTTTGAGCGTGTTTATGTACTGAAAAAGACAAGGCTTAACTTTATGGCTACGCTATGCGCTCCAGTTGAAAGTATGTTGTGCTGGGCCGGCCCAGCCACGTCCGCCTCCATGCAGTTATCTTTGTCCTTGTTCTTCGTTAATCAACGATTTAGCTGATTGTTGTTGGGTTAAGTTCAAATTCATTCTGGACTTCATATGCCGAAACAACCACTATGTGAATCTTCAATATTTCAACGCTCTCAACTTTGCTTTAGCATGTTTGAGCCAGTGTTTGTACCTGTCACTGTCGGTGGCTTAAGCTAAATTTTCGAAATGGATCGCGCTATGCCGACCTTATTACACTCCATGTTTTCTTTATTGTTGTCTGCCGCCATTTTACTTATCGGCCATGGCTTGCAGCTCACCGTTGTGCCTCTTTACGCTATTAGCTTAGGGTGGGAAGCTGATCTAATAGGCTATATTGGCTCAAGTTATTTTCTCGGTTTTGTCTTGGGTTGCTTGACGGTTCCGCGCCTCGTGGCACGGGTTGGTCACATTAGGGTCTTTACCGTGCTGGTTGCGCTATTTACGGCTTCACTGTTATTTATTGGTTTGGTTGATAATTTTGTGCTTTGGCTACTCGCCCGATGCCTAATTGGCTGGGGTATTGCGGGCATTTATATGGTCATTGAAAGCTGGCTTAATGATAAGACGAGTATTGAGCACCGAGGTAGCGTGCTTTCTGTGTATACCGTGATCTCGCTTTCAGCTATCTGTGTGGGGCAGTTATTGGTTGGCTTTGATCTTGGTTACGCTGGTTTATTTATGTTAGCGGCCGCTTTGTTGGTATTGGGTATTGTACCCGTGGGGTTAACTAGACGCGCTGCTCCGCACCCCATACCAGCCGTTAGCTTTAGCTTTAGACGTTTATTTGCTGTATCGCAAGTGGCCATGGTGGGCGCGTTTTTTGGTGGGTTAGTGACCGGTGGTTTTTGGGCGTTAGGGCCAGTGATAGCGGATGCCAATCAGTTGAGTGCAGGGCAAGTGGGTGTGTTTATGGCGGTGACTATATTAGGCGGCACAGCATTACAGCTGCCAGTTGGCCGCTTATCTGACCGCATTGATAGGCGCTACGTGATAACCGGTTTAGCCGTTGTAGCAGTATTAACCAGTATTGCAGCCATTATGCTTGATAGCCGCACGCCTGAAGTCATTTATGTGACCATGTTTTTGTTAGGGGGATTGAGCTTTCCGCTTTATTCCTTGTGCCTAGCTCATGCAAATGACAACACTGATCTGTCTATTATGGAGGTTGGTAGTGGTGTGTTAATGATGAATAGCGTCGGCAGTATTCTTGGGCCACTTATTGTTTCGTTTTTGTTGGGGTATACCCATATGGCCCTGTTTATGGTGTCGGGTGTGGCGTTGTCGATTTTGGCTTGCTGGACGTTATACCGTATTCGCTTCCACGATGTGGCCAGAGAGCATTATGAGCCGTTTGTGAATATGCGAAGTACTACCCAGGAAGTCGTCGAGATGGGCCTTGAAAATGAAGATGAAGATGAATCGGACACGACAGAAGATAACCTAAAGGCTCAAACAGCGAACAAGTAACATTGTCGTCGCTGGTTTTTACACTTTAATATAGTTGACGGTTAATTTTTCACGCTTATTGGTAACGGTTGAGGGATAGAAAGATGCGATTATGGACAGTGTTGTTGGTACTTTTTATAGCAGGTTGCAGTAGTACTTCATCAACTCAGGGCAGTAACTCTTCACTAACCCAACCTGTGCAAGTTGATGCAGCCAGCGATAAGAGCGACACCATGACGTATCGCGGTTTAGCCGCTGCACTTTATCCCAAAACGTTAGAGACCGTGGGTGTGTTCAAAGTAAAAGCTACAGGAGACATAAAAGGGCAGGTATTCTTAAATACTGACGATGACTACCGCGACCCAAGAAATATCACTGTGGTGATCCCACTTGAGCTGGCTGCTGAATTTGAGCAAAAACACAAAACGTCACCCAAAACGTATTTTTTAAACAAACAAATTTTTGTTAAAGGTGAGCTAGCGCAAGTCAAAATTTGGTTTGGCTTTGACGGTAAGCGTAGCAGCAAATATTACTACCAAACTCATATGCGTATTGCTTCATTAGACGATATACGACTGGTGAGCAAAGACGAATCTAGTTAGCGTCATTGCGGCGCTTTTTCACAGAGTTTATCCACGATAATGCTCGAAACCTGATCGCAAAAATCAAAGCCGGAATAATCAGGGTTAAAACCGCTGATAAAAGGCACCGCCATGACAAAATATCGATTGCTCGGTGAGCCATCTGCCAATATTGGCTGAAAGTAATCGTTGATCGCCAATCCTTTCAGGCTAAGGTAGTAGTGCCCATCACTGCCTAAATTCACAGCTTTATCACCCTTTGCTGATGCCTCTTCCCCTTGTTTTTTATCTTTAAATCTTACTTTAGCGGGCAATATTGGCTCATTGCTAAACATGGACTTAAACGGAAACGCGTCATTTTCCAGGTGCTGCTGGCCTGTACAATCCACAAACGTTGCGTATCTTTGTGTTATTAGCTGATGGCTTTCATCTTGATAATGGTAGTCGAATTGTTTATCCCCTTGGACTTGCAAATAACTGTCACGATCAACGGGAATAACCTCAAGTACACCACAATGATGTAGCGCCAAAAGTTGTTCTGCAGACGATTGGGGCACGTTCGCTATCATAAGACCAATTAAGGGCAGCAACACAGTATGTAAGCGGGTCATATCCTCGGCAGACAAATATTTTGCTGGGTGATTAAGGGTGAAACTGAGCAGCGCCAGTACTTCTTTCCATTGTAAGGTTTTTTCGTTTTTAATTGACTGCTCGGCCTGCAAATACTCTATTTTAAATAACGTAAAGGGCTCGAAGGCTTTCCTTGATTCAAGCATCCATTGCGCGAAGCTTTCAAGGTTCTTATCGACGATCTTTTCATAAAAGAGTGGGTCTTTTTGCTGTAATACCGATTTGAAATTATGTTCAAACATAAAATCGAGACTCAAAAAGCCATCATTTTCAGCCATGTGCTGTGTTATCTGTTGCTGCGTCAGCATGCCATCGTCTGAAACTAACGGGTCATCTAAGTGAAAGCGAATATTGGGTAACAAACCGTTTAGTGAGTGCATAACAACCTTAAAATTGGGCACGTCGTTATCTACCTGATAACTCACTTGCCCTTGATCATCGTAAAATTGTCCATTGGCTGTGCTAAGTGAGCGAATGGCATCAATGGCGGTTAATGAACTGCCTTTTAAGGCTACCGGATGATTATATTTTTTGCTTAATTTAGCGGGTGGGTAAGGTGAGTCATAATAGCCCGCTACCTTTCCTTCTTGCTGTTTTGGCCATACATGACCGGTGCAAATAATCACTTTATCAAAGCCTTTCACACTTTTCTTTGCTAGCTGCACATCGCTGGTATGGCCATTTTCGGCAGATGTTATATCCAGCACCTCACTGTTGAGATGTACATGAGTGGTCAACCCTTTTTCGGCGCATTCATCGAGCAAAGCGCTAAATTGTTGCTCTAAATAAAGACCAAATAATAGCCTAGGAACGACATGTTTAGCATGCAATGTTGTTTTATCGATACCATAGTTAGCGAGCATTTTATGACTTTGCTTGCGCAGCCATGCTTCTAACGTTTCTCTAAAAGGACACAGTTCATCGGATGACACATTAGTGATGTGTTCAAGGGATGCGCCTTGCTCACTATAGGGCATACCTTTTCCTAGGGACGCATTGCGCTCAAATATATCAAGAGCAAAATTTTGCGGCTGTGCACACAATAATTTCCTAACGATCGTGAGTGCACTGGGCCCGCCGCCAATCAACGCAATACGTATTCTGTTCATATGACCCGCTCTATAGAATGAAGTGCTATACCTTTTGCTACCTAAGCAGTTGTCATGCCCATTCTATTTTTTACGCAGGTGTAAATAATACACCTGTAAAAACAAGCACTGCGGGGGGATCTGTGCGGGAAATCTGGCCTGTAGACTTTTGGATGTTGCGATTGGATGTCGCGCTCAGAGGCACGTTTTTTCTTGCTCTGAGAAATAATTACAGGGGCCTAGCACACCCAGAAAGCCAGTAAGGTGAATATGTGGTCGGTCTTTGAGTATAATGGCAAGATAAGGTATCTATTGGTGATAGCAAGTGCGTGAAATAACTGTTATCAGCCCGTGGGTATTCGATAACGTGCTATTTTCAACGCTTGGTTGTTACCTGATATAAAAAGGCAAATGTTGTGACACAGAAAAAAGAGCAAATGAACGTCAAATTTAGCGAATTTATGCAATTGCACGTTAAGGGCATACGCAATACAGGTATTGTCTTAGTCGTACTGGGCTTTATAGCTTTACTGCTCCCAATGGCTGCTACGCTAGCCATCGAATTAATGCTTGGTTGGCTGATTATGCTCGGTGGAGTAGCGCAAATTATGCATGCATTTCGCAGTAAAGGCGTTAGTCGCTTTTGGTGGGAAACTGGGATTGGTGTGCTTTATTGCTGTATTGCCTTGATGTTATTAATTAATCCTATGCAAGGGGCAATCACTATTACGTTACTGCTGACGATTTTATTTTTGATCGAAGGAACATTCAAAATTGTGTTGGCATTGCAATTGTGGTCAACATCGACTTCTTTGTGGATGCTTTTTAGCGGCCTAATATCTGTGGCGTTAGGGATCATGATCTTGTCGGATATATCGGGAAGTGCAAGTTGGATACTCGGTTTGATGGTCGGAATAAACTTTGTATTTGCAGGATGGGCATTGATCCGTCAAGCCAGTTATTTTAAAGCACACAAATAAGTACCTATGCTCTGTTAATTACACCTAACAGAGCTGATCCCCATGCTAGCTTGATTGACTGAACGCTAGCGTGGTCTGCGGCTTACGGGCTTGTTTATATGGCGGTATTTTTACCATAGCCGCGAACCGTTAATACCTTCACTTTTGATATATTCTGTCTGAGCTTTGCCTCATACACGACTTAATGCGCTACGTGGTCAAATGTCTGCTTAGGTCATCTGCGCGAAATCTCCTTATTTACTGCACGGTTACTACAAACTTATCCGCTAGGTTAGGTCAATTGATTTGATAAATTTTGATTGCGGAGATATTTTCATGACCCGATCCAGCATATATCGGCTTTTAGTGGTTTTAATGATCACTGCCTCGCTGAGTGCCTGTGGTTCTTCTGATTCGTCCTCTGACAGCACCGAGAGTGACATTATTGATAATAGCGACACTGATGAGAGCACGTCGCTGGCATTGGTTGTGAATGAAATTGTCGCTGCAGCAACAGATGATGGCAATGATTGGATTGAGCTCTATGCGAATACAGATATTGCCGACCTGTCTATTTACTCGCTGGTAGATGATAGTGCCGATCACGCGCTTCAAGCCCTGCCGGAAATTGCCTTGTCCGCGGGCGAATTTTTGGTTATTCAAGCCATCGATGAAAGCGATACGCCCCCTGATGGCGGGTATTATGTGACCTTTAAATTGGGCGGCGATGACGCGGTTTATCTATATGAGAGCGATACACTGATCAGCCAATTAGATTGGCAAGACGGTGAGGCCGAAGAAGGCTACAGCTATGGTCTGTATGTTGATGGCACGGGCAGTGCGCAAACCATGTTACCCACTCAAGGTGCCGCCAATGAAGAGTTGACTGAAGATGTCGTGGTAACGGATACCATTATTAACAACGACGCCCAACTGCGTATTAATGAAGTTGTTGCTAAAGACGCTGATGACGGATACGACTGGATTGAGTTTTACGCCTCAGGCGACGACGCTGTTTTCTTAGGGGATTATTCCGTTAGTGACGAAGGGGGGGAGTTATTCTCATTGCCTGATGTAACTATTGCCGCGGGGGAATTCTACCGAGTGTATGCCACTACCGATGAACTAGACGATTTTGCTACGGTTGGCTTTAAACTGGGCTCATCTGATGAAGTCAGCTTGTTTCTTGATACAGATTTAATTGACCAACTTAGCTGGGATAGCGGCGAGGCGCTAATCGGGTTTAGTTATGGTCGATATCCAGATGGCAGCGATGCAACGGCTACCCTCGCGCCTACGCCTGTGGCAGCCAATAGTTTAGCCAGTCATGGTCCATTGGTCATCAACGAAGTCGTGGCCTCGGCCGAAGATGACGGCAATGATTGGTTTGAGCTATATAACAACAGCGCCAGCGCTATCCTACTGAGTGATTTTCAGGTGCTAGATAGCAGTGATGATATCGACCCTGTCACCTTGCCTGAGGTTACCCTGGAAGCGGGTGGATATATGGTCATCTATGCCACCGATGAAGACCCTGGCAGTGACTATGTGCCCTTTAAGCTAGGCAAAGAGGACGAATTGAGCTTAATCAAGAATGATGAGACAGTCGATTACCTAGAGTGGCAAGAAAGCGATGTTTCACAAGGATACAGTTATGGGCTAACAACCGACGGAAGCTGGGCAATCAACACGCTAGCTGTCACCCAAGGGACGGCCAATCAACTGCCTGATATCTACGCCAAAGATGTAGTGGAATCTATTTATTTTGAAATCGACGAAGACCAATGGCAAGACCTTCTTGATAATGCCTTAGATGAAGAATATCACCTTACATCGGTGACTTTTAAAGGCGTAACGCTGGATGAAGTAGCGATACGCACTAAGGGTAATTCAAGCCTGCAATCTGTTTACCAGTCAAATAGCGAACGCTTTAGTTTTAATATAGATGTGAATGAATACGTGAGCGGCCAAAAGCTATTGGGCATGAAAAAGTTTGTGCTCAATAATATGTACAACGACCCATCTTATATGCGCGAGTATATAGCCTACGAATTGATGGACGAAATGGGCGTGGCAGCCCCTGATCATAGCTACGTTAATGTCTATGTGAATGACGAATTGAAAGGACTATATTTGCTGGTGGAGTTTGTCAATGAGCAGTTTCTTGCTAAGCATTTCAGTAATACGAATGGCGATTTATACAAACCCGATGGCACAGGTAGCGATTTACAATACATAGATGACAACTTTTCGAGTTACAGCGGTGTGGAATTAAAGACTAACGAAGACAGTTCAGACAACGGCGCACTTATGGACTTTGTTTATGACATGGAATACAGGGATGGTTTAAGTGTAATTGACCAAGATTCTGTGTTGCGTTATTTATCTGTTAGCGTGTCGTTATCGAACCTTGATAGTTATCACGGCTCGCTTGCCCATAACTATTATATCTATGATCAAGATAACGTATTTACCATGTTGCCATGGGATTTAAACGAGTCTTTTGGTTCCTTTAGTCAAGGGTGTAACAGTGCTGATATTCGTGAATTGTATATCGATGAGCCCACTGACGGCGCCCTTGCTGATAAACCCCTAGTGGCACTTGCATTAGCGAGCAGTGATAACCTAGATACCTACCATGATTACTTAAATCAACTTATCGATGGACCACTTTCTAGCAGTGCATTTGCTGAGCGGGTAGCCAATATTGACATACTGATTAGTGAACATGTGGCTAATGATCCGAGCGCTTTTTATTCATTTTCTGAATATGAGCAAAATCAAACCACTACCGTGGGGCGCTTTTACGGATTAACATCGTTCATTAATTACCGAGTAGAAAACATGACGCAACAGCTGAATGGCACTATCGCATCAGCGGGCAACGGGAATGGTTTCTGTAGCCGCTAATTAGGTTTGCTCCCGGTGTTTTAAAGGGCTGAACAGTTTTACATGTTCAGCCCTTTTTTTATTTAGCCGTTAAGCAAATTTGTTTTAAAAAAAGCGATTGTGCGCGACCATGCTAACTCCGCTGCCTTTGGGTCATAGCGGCTGGTGGAGTCGTTATGAAAACCGTGTTGGGTGCCAGGGTAAATATGCGCTTGATAGTCCACCTTATTCGCTTTTAATGTGCTTTCGTATGCTGGCCAACTTGCATTCACTCGGCTGTCGTTCTCAGCGAAATTAAGCAAGAGTGGCCCTTTAACTTGACTCACTAAGTTTTCCGCGGCGGGGGTGCCATAAAACGGCACCGCTGCATTAATTACGTCGGGTATTTTAGCGGCTAAAAAGTTACTGATATACCCCCCAAAACAAAAACCTACCACGCCTAATCGATCAGTTGTTTTTTCGTGCTGCTTAATAAAGTTGGCAGCAGCGATAAAGTCATTTTCAATTTTTTCACGATCCATACTGCGCTGCATTTCTTTGCCCTTATCATCATTTCCTGGGTAACCGCCCAGTGAAAATAATGCATCTGGCGCAAAGGCAATAAAGCCTTCTTTGGCTAATCTGCGGGCCACGTCTTTTACATACGGGTTTAAACCACGGTTTTCATGTACAACTAACACAGCTGGGGCGGATTTTGACAATTTGCTAGGTAAGACTAAGTAACCTTGGCCTTCGCCGTAACCATCCGGCGACGGGAATTTTTGGTAGCTGGCGGTTATGGCTTCATCATTAAAGGAGACCTGTTCAGCCAACGCATAATTAGGCGTGAGTGCGCCGCTTAGGGTGCCAATGCTTAACCCGGCCACTGACAATGATGTTAAACGTGACATAAAGGTACGCCTGTCCATATCTCCGTGGGCATATTCATCATACCAATCAAAAGCTTGCTGGGGGATATGTTTGGGATCGATATGTGACATTGGGTTTCTCCTAGGGGTTGATTATGTACGCTGATTGTAAAGTGGCAAGATTAAACATTGACCATATTGATTAATATTGAATTAATTGACTATCTGCCGATACGCATAAGAATTCAATAGGCACATAAACACAAAGCCGGGATAACTGTTTTAAAATGTAACAAGTAAGGGTGAGAAAACGAGAAGGGTAGAAGTTAAAGGCTAGGCTGGCTTGTCTCTTAAAGAATAGGGTTTATTCCATCGATACCTGATGTGAATCGATTGCTGCAAAAAGACCAATGTGTGTTTATTCATGCTTGGCAAAAATGCAGGACAGCGCGTCCATCAAGTCAAAATGATAGCCATTTTGACTGTTACTAAGATAAGCCTATACCACGAAGGCTATGCTCGATAACTGTTTTCAATTCACTTAACGGTACTCCTGCTCGGGCCATAGAGGCTGTTCCTCTGAGCGTGGTAGCGAGACATAACGCGATGCTCGCTGCGCGGGTATTTAGTCCAAGTTTAATCGCTTCTGGGTCATGGCTGAAGACCTCAACTAACGCATCTTGAATTTTTTGACTCGCCTGATTCAGTAAGTTGCTAGGAAGCTCCGGCATATCGCCACTGGCTATCTCCCCTTGGCATAAAAATATGAAACATCCTTTGGGGTTTTCTGATGTGCACTGCTCGCTTACCACTGATGTCATGTAATGTTTAATACGCTGTACTAACGAGACGCCATCTTGATGCAAATGCGCAAAATGCGGTTGGGCATTTTTCTCGATATATCTTTGGGTAGCCTTAATAAATAACGCCTCTTTGTTGCCAAAGGTGCGGTACATACTGGGTTTGTTGATCCCCATGCTTTGGGTTAGCTCCGCTAGCGAAGCACCCGCGTAGCCCTTTTTCCAGAACACGCCCATAGCAGACTCAAGTGCTTTTTCATCATCAAAAGTACGTTTACCACTCATCGCTATGAACCTCGTAAAAATCAATTTAGAAATGTATTTGACGTATGTTACCGATCGGTATAAGATTAATCAACGTTACCGATCGGTACAACTTAAAATACTTTAAACCTTAACAGGAGCAAAATAATGAGCGACGCAATAAAAGACAAAGTTGCACTAGTCACAGGCGCCAATCGTGGTATTGGTAAAGCAATAGTAGATTCACTAATCGAAAATGGCGCGACTAAGGTTTATCTAGCAGTACGCAACCCTGAATCAACCAAAGAAATCGAAGCGCAATACGGTGACAAGGTTGTTACATTAGCTGCTGATGTTGCGGATACAGCATCTATTCAACGTTTAGCTAAGCAAGCCATCGACGTGGATATTTTAGTTAATAACGCTGGTATTATGCATGTGACTTCACCCCTGGCTGAAAACGCAGAAGAATCTTTGATGGAACAAATCAATGTGAATGTATTTGGTTTGATGCGCGTAGCCAACGCTTTTGCTGAAACATTAGAGCGTAATAAAGGCGTATTGGTGCAATTGAACTCTATCGCATCGATTAAAGCCTTCGGCGATATTGCTACGTACTGCGCATCTAAAGCGGCATCATATTCGATTACCCAAGGCTTGAAAGACAAATGGGCTGACAAGGGCATTCGTGTATTGAGCGTACACCCAGGACCAATTGGCACCGAGATGGGTGATTCAGCCGGTTTTGAAGGTGCACCAGGTGCAACCGTGGTTTCAGAAGCGATTATTACTGCGCTAAATAATGGCGATTTCCACTCGTTTCCTGATCCAGTGGCGAAGCAGCTCGAAGCGGCTTATCAAAGCTACTCAGATGCGATCATCACCAGTGACTTATCTTTATAAGGCTATAGCGTAAATTCGCATTAGCCAACACAGCAGCGCGGTTCTGGGGTTTATACTCAGCTCCGTGTTGTAATTAATGTATTCTAGACCCCTGCTTTTTGTTCTTTATCCCTTTTGTTCTTTGCTGCTAAAGCCAATTTTCTTTCTATTGAATAAATGGTTTACTCATTGTCATTGCAGTAATAAAGAAGCGACCTGTATGAATATTGTTATTTTAGCCAACCGAGATCTCGCCAGTAATTACGCGTTAAATCTACTGCTTCCGCAACTGTCAAAGCACAGCGTCAGCTTATTTTTATCTGCAAAAGTCGGTGGTAATAGCAGTAAACCCCCTGAACTTGTTTCCCTTAAGTTTTTTGAACAAACTTTATTCAATGAATTACTGTCGCCTCTGTTTGAGCAGCTACCTAGCCATAAAGGGTTTATGAGTTTTGCGCAAATGAACCGTATATTGGTGCAACCTGTTGAAGCGCTAAATGTCATCAATAGCCCACACGGTTTAGCAAAAATCAGTGCCTTACAGCCAGAATTAATATTGTCTATTCGTTATGGCAGTATTTTAAAGCAAGAGATACTGAGCTTGCCTCGTCTTGGTGTATTGAATTTACACTCGGGTTTATTGCCTGATTATCGTGGTGTTATGGCGACATTTTGGGCGATGTTACATGGGCAAAATAAAATCGGCACTACGTTACATTTCATTGATGATGCAAGTATCGATACCGGCCAAATCGTCGCCCAATCACATCTTGAAGTAGAACCTGACAAGTCTTATTTATGGCATGTTTTACAATTGTATGTTGAGGGCATCGCTCTGTTGAGCGAAGCGGTATCAACTTTAGCCTTAGGTAAAAGCTTATCGCTGACAAAACAAATTGGCGGTCAATATTTTTCATTTCCTGATAGCCAGGACCTGACAAAGTTTAAAGACCAAGGATTGAGTTTAGTGAATGAAGATGAACTGACGACATTTATTCATCAGCATTACTGCTAGGCTAATCAATAAGATTATTTGTGGACTACTGCTAGGGTATTGCTATGTCCATTTGCCTTCGCGCAATGAATTGACACAGCACATATTTTGAGATCATTTTATGGTTATAGTGGCAGTTGCTTTTGTTACGAAAAAGAAGGGAAAATATGAAAATTAATCCAGCAGATTTTAAAGCCGCCCACGGTGAGTCGTGTAATTTAACGCAGCGACCCACAGCTATAGCCCCATTGTACACCTCAAAAGCCCATTACAAACAAAAGCTAAAAAAACAAATCGGCAAGATGAGTGATCAACAGCGTTTGCTTTATGCATCTAACGAGCATTCAGTGCTGATAATTTTTCAGGCAATGGATGCAGCGGGAAAAGATAGCTCTATTCGTCATGTTATGTCGGGTGTTAATCCTCAGGGTTGTCAAGTACACAGCTTTAAGCACCCCAGTCAAAACGAGTTAGAACATGACTTTTTATGGCGCTCGAATGTGGCATTACCAGAACGGGGTCGTATCGGTATTTTCAACCGCTCTTATTATGAAGAAGTGCTGATTGCCCGTGTGCATCCTGAGATACTGCACAGTCAAAATATTCCTGATGAAGCGCTGCACTTAAAGGACATTTGGAATGAGCGGTTTCGTTCTATCAACGATCTAGAGCAGCATTTACACCGCAACGGTACTCGCGTGATTAAGTTTTTTTTACATTTGTCAAAAGAAGAGCAGCGTAAACGGTTTTTGGCGCGCATTGATAACCCAGATAAAAATTGGAAATTCAGCGATGCAGATATTAAAGAGCGTCAATTTTGGCCGCAATATACACATGCCTATGAAGATTGTATTAGTCAAACCACGAGTAAAGAGGCACCTTGGTATGTTATTCCCGCAGATGATAAGCGCAATGCCCGTTTAATTATTGCTAAAACAATAGTTGAGACGTTTGCGTCATTAAATATGCACTATCCGGAAGTGGATGAGGTGCGTAAACAAGAATTACAACGTTTACGCACGCAGTTGGCAGAATGAGTTGTTTAACTTAGCCTGATATTGTTAACCCGGTTGATAAGTCATTGGTTTGCCGGTCTCGGGATTGATTCGATCGAGTGATGGGCCGCTGTAACTATCGTTCAACAAGTCGACAACGGCATCACCATACTGCTTAAACCAAAAATCTCCCATGCCCTTAAGGCGTTTAATATTGGTTTGGCTGATATCGTCTAGCGCATCATCCGGTGCCTTATCGAACCCTGGCTGGGCGCGCATTTCTGCATTTACTCTTATATAGCTACCCGGTGGTGAGATAGTGATAGCTTGATAACCAACCACTTTTTCGTCTGCTAATACATCAATAATACAACCTTTTAGCATCCATTGCAGGGCTCCCCAGTTACGCGAGTCCGGGCCGTTAATTTTGCGCGTACGCGTTCCTGTGCCGACCGATAACACGCGCCTTTTGTTGTCAGGCCATAAACGACACGCCTCCGCAATCGCGCACATGGTCGGGTTATTAGCTATTACGCCACCATCGACCATCCATGCTTGTTCGTTGTCCGGCGGAAGTCGCATATCTCGGGTCGGGAAGTGCGTGGGTGCTGCACTTGACGCATCCGCAACCTGATACGAGAGTAAATTCTGAAATTCGCTACGGGTTGACTTAATAACATAAGGGCGACGCTGTTCAATGCCATAAGCAATCGCCAATACATGTTTGCCCTCTGGTACATCCTTAATTTTAGCCTGACCTAAATACTTCTTGAGCATGGCAGTTTTGCCTTTGGCCTCATATTTAGGTGCATTTAGGCCATCTATTTCTAGAAAACCGCGGTTCTCAATAAATATTTTTTTAGCGTTAGGGTAACTATACAGCTTATTAATATCTTCAATGTCCATGTCGGTCGTGGCCAAGGCTAAAGCAATTAGGCTGCCGGTGCTGGTGCCAGCATAAAAATCGACGCAATCTCTTAATGATTTTTGATGAGTGCTTTGCAGGGCTTTTTCGACATGCGTTAAAAATTGGGTAGTGGCTGCACCGCGGATACCGCCGCCATCTAATGAAAGTATGAGCTTAGACATACGCTTCTCCTGTGATTTCTGATTAGTCCGTTGTA
This sequence comes from Paraglaciecola sp. 20A4, assembly GCF_011378905.1. Lineage (GTDB taxonomy): Bacteria > Pseudomonadota > Gammaproteobacteria > Enterobacterales > Alteromonadaceae > Paraglaciecola. The sequence goes on from NZ_WTPY01000002.1 coordinate 284,602, forward strand.
ACCCAAGGGAAATACAGCACGATGACAGCTAGGCAATGGCTATCCCTATGGGTTATTTAAGCATAAACGATGAAAAAAAAGATACGTATTTAAAATGGCACACAAAGGGCAGACCTACCGCTTTGTATGCTCAGGAAAAGGTTCTAGCGCATATTATCGAGGGTACTTTCTAGCGCAGACATACCAGTGGGCAAATCTACTTTGTGACCTAAGTCGATAAATGCAGAACCTAAGGCGTGAATGGTTCTAAATAGGTTATGAGTACGGCACTGTTCGCCCATTTGACCTATGCGTACAATATTGGGCCCAAAAGAGCCGGATATTTCAACGCGATAACGATTAGACATGGTTTTAAGTAACTCTTTGCCAATCACGTTCTCGGGTAGGCGAATGCCGACGACTGAATTAAGACGCGCATGCGGTGGAACATATAACGTCAACCCCATACCCTCTATAGCTGCTTGTAGAGACCTAGAGCACCTTTGATGGCGAGCGAAACGTATTGGCAAGGTTTCGATGCATACTAAGCGTAATGCTTCGTGTATGGCGAGTATGCCTGAAACGGGCGCGGTGTAGTGATACGACTTTTTATACCAAAACTGGTACGCCAATTTAGCATCAAGGCACCAGTGGCGAAGTTGATCGGTGCGAGACTCAATAAAGGCCCAGGCTTTTTCAGAAAATCCAACCAAAGATACACCTGGAATACACGATAAGCCTTTTTGTCCGCCTGTTATCACCGCATCAATGCCCCAATCATCCATTGCCAATTCCATGGTGCTTAAGGTGCAAACTGCATCGACAATCACCATGCAGTCATGCTGCTTGGCGATGCGACAAATTTCTGCCAATTCAGCATTATGTACCGTGTTCGAGGTTTCCCCTTGCACTATTGTCATCACGTTTGGCTGAGTACGAATGATGTGCTGCTCAATCAACTCGGCGCTAGCAGTTTGCCGCTCATCGATAATTACTTTTACGACGTCAGCTTGTAAACGGTCGGCCATTTCTGCCAATCGACTACTAAAGAAACCATTACAGATACTCAGTACTTTGTCGCCTGGGCGCACTAAGTTGGCCACTGCCATTTCCATGGCGGCTGAGCCTGGACCTGCAACACCTAAAATCAGACCATTCTCAGTTTGAAAAACATATCGAGACATCACTTTTACTTGTTCGATAATTTGCGCCATGGTGTCGCCAAGGTGGTTTATCACTATGCCGTTCGCCGCTGCAACTTTGGCCGGGATCGGTACCGGGCCTGCCCCCATCATCAATAATGGTTCATCGGGTAAAATATTATCTAGCGAAATAATTCCTTGTGGCACACAAATCGACACTGGGTCTCCTGAGTCTTTCGACGGCTTTATAAAAAAAAGGATCACTAGCATATCGCCAAGCAGCATTCGCGCATAGCGCAAATTTGAAACAATTAAATTTAATGGTGAACGCATTGCCAAGACGATAGGTTGCTCAAAAGTGCATCCGTAAAAACAATTTGCTGGGATCGGCGTATCGCGTGACATCTGTTATGTACGCCTAATTTGGATGGTATTCCAAGCTAAACAAGAATTAAATTTACATTAAATATCATATATTTACTTTGCATTAACGGAATCCTTGATTCAGCTGGTAAGCTTGGATTTTTACTGTACACTCCCGCCCCTCGAAATTATCGAGCTGTTTAAAATGTGCGCAATTTAAGGTTCGTAAGCGATCACCTTTATTTGGCTAATCTAGGAGCAAAAAAGGTATGCATTCTTCAACTCATCGATTTTATGAAGACGTATTAGCAATATTAAGCGGGACAGTTTTTGTCAGCTTGGGGTTGGCAATATTCAAAACTTTGGACTTATTAATTGGGGGGACAGCTGGCATCGCACTGTTACTCAGTCAGTTTGTACCGTTAAAATTTGGCTTATTATTTTTTCTGATTAACTTGCCGTTTTATTATATTGCACTTAAGCAACTAGGCTGGCGCTTTACCATTAATACCTTTGTGACGATTACATTAGTGTCATTGCTGGTAGAGAATATGCATCTATTTATCTCTTTGAGCGATATTCAACCTCTTTTTGGAGCCGTGGTTGGCGGGATGTTAATTGGTATGGGAATGTTGATACTATTTAGACATAAATCAAGTTTAGGTGGCCTTGGTATATTAGCCTTTTATTTACAGGGCAGTAGAGGGATACGCGCGGGTACGTTCCAACTGGTGGTGGATAGTACCATTGTAGTCGGCGCATTATTTATTATGGATCCAGTACTGTTGGCTATCTCACTTTTAGGTATGGTGACCATGAATGTGATTTTAGCGGTTAACCATAAACCTGGGCGCTATCATAGTAACTACGCTGAAGCTATGGCAGAGCTGGCGACTGAATCCGTACAAGAGCCAACCAAAATATCTGACTAGCTGACAAAAAGCTGTCCTATATCGTTAAAGGCTTTAAATTCTAAAGCATTACCACATGGGTCTAGCAAAAACATTGTGGCTTGCTCGCCAGGCTGGCCTTTAAAGCGCACATAAGGTGCAATCACAAACTCAATTTCTGCCGCTTGCAGACGGTTAGCTAAGCGTTGCCAGTCATGCATTTTCAGTACGACGCCAAAATGCGGTACAGGCACCGCTTTATCATCCACGTTGTTTGGAGCTGGACGGCTCGGCATCGCCGCCACTAAGTGCGTGACTAATTGATGACCAAAAAAATTCCAGTCTATCCACTGTTCAGACGAACGGCCTTGTTCACAGCCAAGTAAATCAGCATAAAATCCTCGACTTGCGTGCAAACTGGTAACCGGAATCGCTAGGTGAAACGGCATAACTGGCATGGTTGGTCTCCTTAGGATATAAAAAAAGCCGCTTAAAAGCGGCTTTCAGAATACAGCAATTGCTTATTACACTTCAAACGGATGACGTAAAACGATCGTTTCGTTACGATCAGGGCCGGTAGAAATAATATCAATTGGTACGCCAGTTAATTGTTCTAGGCGTTTAACGTAGTTCTTCGCTGCTTGTGGCAAATCTGCATACTCAGTTACGCCGAATGAGTTTTCACTCCAACCTGGCATTTCTTCGTAAACAGGGGTGATTAGATCGTAATCATCCGCTGCCATAGGAGGAACATCTTTGACCGTGCCATCAGCATGTTTATAGCCAATGCAGATGCTTAAGGTTTCTAAACCATCGAGTACGTCGAGTTTAGTCAAGCAGAAACCAGTAATTGAATTGATTTGCACGGCACGTTTCATTGCCACTGCATCGAACCAACCAGTTCGGCGTTTACGGCCTGTGGTTGCACCAAATTCGTGGCCTTTTATACCTAAATGCTGACCTACATCACAATCTAATTCCGTAGGGAAGGGTCCAGAGCCAACGCGAGTTGTGTAGGCCTTAACAATACCCAAAACGTAATCGAGGTGAAGAGGACCAAAACCTGAACCTGTTGCAACGCCACCAACAGTGGTATTGCTTGAGGTCACATACGGGTAAGTACCGTGGTCAATATCAAGCAAGGTGCCTTGAGCGCCCTCAAACATAATGGCATCGCCGCGTAAACGAGCGCGATCCAATACGTCAGTGACGTCGACTACCATGGCTTTTAATACATCAGCAACAGCCAATGCATCAGCAAGTGTTTTCTCATAGCTTACTGGCTCAACTTTATAATAGTTGGTCAGCATAAAGTTATGATACTCAAGTACTTCTTTTAGCTTGATAGCAAAGTCTGTTGGGTTGAACAAGTCACCAACACGCAAACCACGACGAGAGACTTTATCTTCGTACGCAGGACCAATACCACGACCAGTGGTGCCGATTGGCTTGTCGCCACGGGCTTTTTCGCGTGCTAAGTCGAGCTCAACGTGAAATGGAAGAATAAGTGGACAAGCCTCGCTGATACGCAAGCGCTCTTTAACCGGTACTCCGCGTTCCTCAAGCATTGCGGTTTCTTTTAGCAATGCCTCAGGGCTTAGTACAACACCGTTGCCGATAACACAGGTTACGTTTTCACGTAAAATACCAGATGGTATAAGGTGCAAAACGGTTTTCTCGCCGTCAATCACCAGTGTGTGTCCTGCGTTGTGTCCACCTTGATAACGGACTACGTAAGTCGCTTTATCAGTTAAAAGATCTACAACCTTACCTTTACCCTCGTCACCCCATTGGGTTCCGAGTACCACTACATTTTTAGCCATGGATTAGAGAAGTGTCAGAAAATTAGGCGGGGATCCTATCAAATTTAACGCGCCACCTGAATAACTAAATTCGGTTAATTTTTAAAGTAAGAAAAACAGGCTCACTAGACCGATAGTGACCAGCACTCCACCAACGCTACGTAGTTGATTTGCAGGCTGTTCTACCATCTGTTGCAGGTAATTGCGCCATTTGTTGGGGAATAACATAGGGCCAAGGCCTTCGATGATTAACACTAATGCACCGGCGATAAGTAGAGTATGCAGCATAAAAACGCTCTAAAACGAAACAAGCGGAATATGATATAGCAAATTAATCCCCCACCCTAATGGGTAAGGGCATTGCTGTTGACCAAGGTCAGTTCGAAACTAAAACAGGTTCCCTTACCTAACTGACTTTCTACTTTTAGGTCAGAATTAAGTAATTTCATCAGTTTTCGGCAAATTGCTAAGCCAAGGCCAGCGTGACTGCATGCATCTGTTTCAGTGTTGCTCGCTTGATAGCGCGCATCAAAAATATAGGCTATTTCTTTTGCACTTATGCCCACACCTGTATCACGAATATCCACGCGCAGTTTTTCATCATGAATAGCCACGGCTAAGTCAATTTTGCCAAATTCTGGTGTATGTCGAATGGCATTAGCAATAAGGTTGGTGAGAACCCGTTCCAATTTGCCAATATCAGCAAAAACGTGATATTCACAATCATTGGGGATAACGCTAATTTGGATATTTTTCCCTTGGGCGTCTAAGGCGAATTTGGCAGCGACATCGTGCAGTAACTCACCTAAAGGAAATGGTTCTTGGTGTAGCGTTACTTGACCGCCCTCTAAATAAGCTAACTCAAAAATCTGGTCAATAAGGTGTTTAAGGTTTTTAGCATTTTTGAGTGATACATCCGTAAAGTGTTTTCGGTCTTTAATTGATAGGGTGTCATCGTTTATCGCCAGCGTTTCAATATAGCCTTGTAAGCTAGATAATGGCGTACGCAAATCATGGGACAGGTCAGCGAGTAAGGTACGGCGCTGACTGTCGATTTGACTGAGCTGATCAAATTGCTTATTGATGTGCGCTAACATATCGGTGAAAGCACACCCTAAGCGGTCTACTTCGTTGTAGCTATTTTTATTCCAAACCGCTAAATCTCGCGGTAACTGCTCCCGATGGAAATCAGCTGCGCGCACTTTGTCCATATCGTCACTTAAGCGTTGAAGCGGGGACGTAAAGTACTTAAAAATGACTAATAGCGCGACTAACAATAATAACAATCCAACGACTAAAAACAATGCTATCTCGCGCATACTTTGACTGTTTTTCAGATTAGCCAATATTGAATCGTAGCGTTCGCCGCCAATGATCACATACAAGTAGCCTTGTAACTTATCATCATTAAAAACAGGCGCCGCGGAAAATATTTTGTGTCTGCCAAGCTGTCTTGGATCGTCGCCCTCGATAGGAAAGTTTTGATTATCGCCAATGAGACTTTTAATGGGTGCGATATTAACCGATTTGGCTTTTACTTTGCCCGGTTCGGCTGAGTAAGTAAGAATTTTACCTTGCGGGTCTAGGTAATAAAATTCGAAGCTTGGGCCTAAAATCATCAAGGTATGAAAAAGGTTCCCCAGAGCTGCATAATCGTAAACGCCCTCCTTCAGCAAAGGATTATCTCTAACGAGATGTTCAGCCAAGCCGATATGTAATTTCTGTGCTGCTTCTTGTTGAGTCAGTTTTTGTAATTCATTGGTTGAGTAAAAGCAGGCAATCATGACCAGCATAAACACTGCAACTAATGAAATGGCGAGACGCTGATAGAAGCAGATCCGCATTAGGTTGACACTCCTTGAGGATTAAATTTATAACCTACACCCCAAACGGTTTGGACGATTTTGGGCGAGGTGGCATCTGTTTCTATTTTGGCTCGTAGTCGGTTAATGTGCGAATTAACGGTATGTTCGTACCCGCTATGATGGTAGCCCCATACCGATTCCAACAATTGACTGCGGCTAAATACTTGACTGGGGTGGCTGGCCAAATGGTGCAGCAACTCAAATTCTGTGGCGGTTAACACAAGTTCTTGATCAGCGAGAAATACTTGGTGATTCTTTTGATCTATGCGCAGGGAGCCCAAGAGCAAGGCTGTATCAACTTGTTCTGATGGGAGCTGTGCTTCTTGTAATAGGTGCACTTTTCGCAGCTGAGAACGCACTCTAGCTTGCAATTCTCGTACACTAAAAGGCTTGGTCATATAGTCATCAGCGCCCAACTCTAGCCCTAATACTCGATCAGTCTCTGAGGTTTTAGAGGTTAGCATTATGATGATTTGCATAGGACGTTCGTCACGAATTTTGCGACAAATATCCAATCCGTTCATGTTAGGTAACATAACATCCAAAATTATCACCGCGTAATCGTTTTCGAGTGCTTGGCTTAAGGCGACTTTTCCGTCTGCTTGGTGATCAATTTCAATCCCCAACTCTAGTAAGTTAACGCGCATCAAATTTGCTATATCAAGATCGTCTTCAACGATGAGGATTTTATCAGTCATTGGTTTCACCACAATTCTAAAAACATATAGAGCGATGAAAAAGCGCTAAACTTTCACAAGATCAGCGCTTTTATTTACGTGTGTATTAATCGTGTGCCATTTTTTATTATTTACTACACGATATTAAGGCCAAATTACTCGGTACGAGTGACTTGAATACGTATCACTGGGTTATCAAACTTATGTTCGACAGTAAGCGTTGAGTTGGTCAAACCGTCATCAACACTTACCACCCCTGGGTGCATAGAAATAAAGCCAGTATCGTCACGCGTTGGGTTAAAACCTTCACCATTACCTGCAGGTCCGGGTACGGTTTCTGCGGTTTCAGTATTTTTTTCGGTACCGGCGTCATAGGCAGGACTATTTGTAGTCCAGCTGTCGCCTACTTCCAGTTGTGATAAATCCCAAGCACTTAAACCACTAAACGCATCATTGGTGTTACCTAACATGGCAGCAATGGTCATTTTGGCATTGGTGATGTCTTGAATAGTGATACTTATCGTTTGGCTATCACCAGGCGTAATAGGGCCACTTCCACCAGCACTAACGGCGCCTTGGGTTAAGAACTCAGCAGAGTCGCCTACTTCAGCAATACGTTCTAACGAGACGGTTGCCACATCTCCTAACGCCCAAAGTGTGCCCTCAGTGTGAAGTACCACAGCTGGCGGAGATACGGGTTGACCGTTGGTTAGATTTGTTACTGTGACGTCATAGCTCACATCAACCGGCACCACTTCAGGCGCAGGAACTTCGACCTCAACAATAACTTCTCTGGTGTCATCGTCATCACAGGCACTTAATGCCAGTGGAAACGCTATCAGTAACGCTTTTTGATAATTTTTAATGCTCTTCATCACAGTCTCCTTATCTGACGGTTACTGTTACTTTGGCAACGGGGTTCAACCAACGATGTACGGTGTTGTCCACATCACTTTTACCATCAGTGAGTGAATCATCACCTATGTTTCCGCGGTGAATATGAACAGTTGCATTAGTATCAGCACCCGCTACACCACTGCCACCTGTACCCAACAGTGGCTCAAGTGGAGGAGGAACAGGCATACCCGGCATGCTCGGTGCACCACTACCGCGAAGCTCATCGTTTGCTTCTGTGCCAGCATCGTAAGCATTTAAATAAACGGTGTAAGTACCTGCTTCAGTGGGAATTTCCCAGTTATCTAAACCGACAAAACCATCATTAGAGGGTAAAATCATGGCTACAACTGACAGCATAACGTTGTCGTCAGCCGTCATTAAATCAGCGGATGCCTTCATTGTAGGTGCGAGTAAACCACCAGCAGGATTTGAAATCATATCGGCACTGGCTGCGCTAGCGATTGTCGTTATTCCATCGAGGCTGCCGCCTTCTGCCATCATTTGTAACTCGGTGCTCGCCGTTTCGCCTACTTTAAATAAGCTTACATCTGCCGTATGGGCGGCCGCTGCAATAGGAGTGAAGTATAGGCCGTGAGTTAAATTTTGAACTTCGACAGTGATGTCTGCTGCCAGACTCTGTTGACTTGCTAATGCCAACAACGTTGCGGCAGATAGAATATTAATACGTTTCATGTTCGTTCCTATAGAGAGATTGTTGTTTAAGTGTTAACAATCTTGATAGGTAAACGTCCCGAAAGTATCACAGAAAGAAAACGATTTTGTGCTAGTCAAAATAGCGGGCGTAAAAGCGTTTTTTGCACATAGATTAATTGTTTCTGCGTAGTTTTTAATGGTGGCTACGGTTTGTTTTGCTTGGCTTTAACGGCCCTTTTTACTTGTTTTCGGACGGGGATTTTCTCCGCTGTATCGAGCTGTATACTGTAACCGTTGCCTCCAATGCCGTTAAATACTTCGTCTGTGAATATAATCGTGTTGTTATCGGCTGCAAATGTTACGGCTTCTTTTTGGGTCACTATGCCCAAATCGATTTGATAAGCATCGCCTGAAAAAAAGTCGTCTCCTTTCCAGTTCTCAAATAACCACAGACGTTCTGAATCTAGCAGAACGAGTTTGGTACGATCCGGGCTTAACGCTGCTGATGTGACCCAGCACAATTCCTTGATAATGGTGCAGGTCGAAAATTCATTGATATACTCGGCATCAAAATTTGCCGCATAGTCGCCAACGCGATACAGACGGGTTTTGCCATCGAAAGGACTGGTTCTGTTTTTCGTAAACAGATACAAACTGCGTTTATAGTAAATGAACGCTTCAACATCGTAATGGACATTTTTACGCGGTTTTTCGCCTGCCACGGCTTTGAATTTCGGGTAGGTAAATTTGATTATTTCAGCGGTGGTGGTATCACCCTTAATATCGATAGGGTTTTCAATTTTATAGATGGTTAACCATTCACGATCATTATCATTGTTGCCAAAGTCGCCGATAAAAAAGTGACCAAAGTAATCTTGCGTCATATCCTCCCAATCAGAATTCTTGGCGTTGGTGATTTCGATGCTGCGGACGATGTCGCCTTTGTCATCAAGCTGATATAAACGCGGCGCATCACCGCCATCATTAATCGCCCAAAGACGCTGTCTCTTATCATATTCAATACCGGAAATTTCTTTCAGGCGGCTATCGAAACTGATAAATTTTATGCTATTTAGCATCCACACACGATAGCCTTGCACGACCACGAAGATCGTAACAGTTGCGAGTACCAGAAAAGCGATTGATTTTTTTGTAAGCATCGAGAGTAAGTAATATAAGTGGTTGCGCAAAGTATACCGTTCTAAAGCAATAATATTTGGTTATATTCGACAGCAAAGTGCAAAAAAGTGTTACCGCGTAGCAACAGCCTTGAACCTTCAATAAATATCGCAAAAGTGTCGTTAAAAAAAGACATTTTTAGCGTGGATTCTAATTCGCTTTTTGAAGTGTAAGAATATGATAAATATAAATTTTTTTGCTGTTCAGATAGTGAGGTATTGGGGTTGTTAATTTTTTATTGAGATATGTTAAAATTTATCTTGACGAGATATAAAATTGGGCGTAAAAATCCGCCGATTGCAGACATTTATCACTGCAAGAAAATACTCTACTATTGCCGAAAGGCATCCTTATTTTGGTGAGGAATCTATGAAATTTTTACTGGGATTGGTGTTATCACTGACTATATTCGGTGCAGTTGCTGATGAAGGCGAAGTTGCCGATGCAGCGCTAATTGCAGAGTTAACGCAATATTGTGCTGATATTGCAGAAGAAGATGGTACCGGCGGACAAAGCCTAAGCACATTCATGCTTGAGTGTGTTAACAATGAATTAAGTAGTGAAGGCTACAAAGCGGTTGATAAAATTTAAGTCATATTTGGACTTAATATCTTAGCCACGCCTAAGGCGTGGCTGTCTTATTGTGACAATCTATAATTTATATTTTTCTTGTTTAGCCTTTCGCTAACACTTCAAGCATATGCAAAAAACCGACGACAGAAGTTAACGGCGCAGACTCCTGCATGGTGTGGTAACCAGATGATGGCACTTGCAACGTTGTACCGTCTACCAAGCCATTCGATGCTGAAATAATCCGTCCCAACTCAGTTGCACCCAAAGAATAAGGCGCTTCGCCGTTGGCTATCAGTTTGGCGTTTTGCGCCTCTACATAGGTATCTTTAAATTGATAACTTAAGCCAAGGCGCTGACATTCCAACACTAAACGCTCAGTCAAGCGTGGATTAAATACCGCATTGGCGTCTTTATGACGCAAAATAAGATTTTGCTGCGCCGCTGTGGGTAAATCTGGATAGGGGCTGGTATCAACTACGATTAATTGATTAGTAGAGCCTCCGAAGCGTCTGAACCATTCCAGCAAATAACGCCAACTTTTACCTGCCTCTTCTTGAGCGGTAAAAAAAGCCGTGCCTTGAAAGCCACCTTCAAACAAATGTACTAAGGCTGCAGTAGTGAGAATATTGTCGAGTTGGCCTACTAATGCTTGATCAGTAATGCTTAATTTATCAGTAAAGGCCACGGGTGTGCCTGCTACAACATGTTCTAAGCCATCGACTTCAAATATTAAGTTATTACGATTTTCACAGATATAGGCACCTTTTATTGTACCTCGTCCGCGATAGGCGCCCGACCATGGCTCATAGGCATAAACTGATTCGCCGTCAAAACGGTCGACGATTTTCCGCATTAAGCTTTCACTGACCGAGTTGCCCAACAAATCTGAACGAGCTCCTGCCACAAACGCGGCATATTGGAATTCGTTAGGGCCGGTACAAACCAGGCCATGACGGTCAATGTGAGCCGAGAACATCATGCTGTCAGGTGCATTGCCCTGAGCTACCAGCAAGCCTTCATACCAAGTTACATTGGCGCCACGTTCTTCTAGCTCTCGTTGTAATACGCGAAAGAATGAATGCTCTGCACCCACCACACTGGGGCTGCGCATAAGGCTGCTGAGCAGTTCGATAAAGCTTGAGGGTAATCCAGTCTCGGCGGAGGGATAGGGCATAGTGTACAACCTAAAAGTGTTCTGCCTATTATGGCAAAAAGCGGATGAAGTTTGCGTTATAGCACGTTAACTAGCGATTGTTGATCGCAATCGACCTTGAAAGTCATAATTGCGTTAAGACTTATCCGAGACCCAATCCATTTGAAAACCTGCACGGCGCTTTTTATCGAGTATTTCTTCAAGCAAGGGCGTAAGAATTAATTCCATGGCTAAGCCCATTTTGCCGCCGGGTACCACAAGTGTGTTGATGCGTGACATGAACGCGCCTTCGATCATCTGCAGCAAATAAGGATAGTTAACGGTCTTCATTTCGCGGCGAAAACGCACCACTACAAAGCTCTCGTCTTGGCTAGGAATTTCTCGAGCACTGAACGGATTTGATGTATCAACCGTTGGTACCCGCTGAAAATTAACGTGGGTGCGCGAAAACTGTGGTGTGATGTATTGAAAGTAATCGTCTAGGCTACGCACTATGCTACTCATGACAGCTTCACGCGAATGGCCTCGCTCTGCAGTGTCACGAACAATTTTTTGGATCCATTCTAAATTAACGATAGGTACCATGCCCACCAATAAATCAACATGGGTTGCGACATCGGCTTCTTCCGTAACCACCCCTCCATGTAAACCCTCGTAAAAGAGTACGTCTGTGTTGCTGGGTAATTCTTGCCATGGAGTGAAGGTACCTGGCATTTGATTAAACGGCACGGCCTCATCAAATGAATGCAGATAGTGTCGATGTTTGCCACTTCCCGTCTCGGCATACTCGCTAAATAGTTGTTCTAGCATTACAAAGTCATTAGCTTTGGGTCCAAAGTAACTAATATGTCGACCTTGTTCCTGGGCTTTACGAATTTCGACTTCCATCTCTGGGCGTGTAAAACGATGAAAACTATCCCCTGCGACCACAGCGGCATTAACCGACAAGTTACGAAATATATGACGGATCGCATTTGTAGTTGAAGTGGTGCCGGCGCCGGACGAACCAGTGATAGCGATAATTGGGTGTTTTACAGACATGTATGTTTCTTGACAGAAAAAATGACAACCATTTATAAGCAAGCGGCTAGTTTGGGTCAAGGGCTATTCGTATTTAGTTGTGGTTTATATGTAAATTTTTGTGGCAAATTTTTAGGGCGAAACCTTGCTGAGCAAGGAATACACGCGAATAAGGACATACTTTTACGCTAGATTAAGACTATTTTGTATACTTAAACAGATTAAATGACTAGTGCACAGCGCGTAAAATAGTTAAGTAATGCGTCGTGGGATGAATTGATGTGTTGTGGTGTAGGCTGATAACTGCCGTAATATATGGAAAATGGGACAAACTTTGTAACAAACCAAAGCGTACTGAAATCAGAGGATGCTTTGGTATTTCAGCACTTTACCTTATAGTGAGGCTACTGTGATAAAGAGATCCGATAATGGGACAAGAAACCACAAAAATTTTAGTCGTAGATGATGATATGCGTTTACGTAGCCTGCTTGAGCGTTATTTAGTTGAGCAAGGTTATCAGGTACGAGCTGCCGCCAATGCTGAGCAAATGGATCGCATGTTAGAGCGCGAAAACTTCCATTTGATGGTGCTAGATTTGATGTTGCCTGGCGAGGACGGCCTATCAATTTGTCGTCGATTACGTCAAAAAGAAAACGAAATTCCTATTGTGATGTTGACCGCTAAGGGTGACGAAGTCGACCGTATTATCGGCTTAGAAATGGGGGCGGATGATTATCTGCCTAAACCATTTAACCCACGGGAATTGTTAGCTCGGATAAAGGCAGTCTTACGCCGTAAAGTGGTTGAGGCACCAGGTGCGCCATCCCATGCGGAACAAATTGTCGAATTTGGTAAATTTAGACTTAATCTGGGAACACGGGAAATGTCCAGTGAAGGTGTGCCAATGACGCTCACCAGCGGTGAGTTTGCCGTCTTAAAATCATTAGTTACTCATCCTCGCGAGCCATTATCTCGAGATAAATTAATGAATCTAGCGCGGGGACGTGATTACAGTGCACTTGAGCGCAGTATTGATGTACAAGTCTCACGCTTGCGTCGCATGTTAGAAGAAGATCCCGCTAGTCCTCGTTATATTCAAACGGTATGGGGCCTAGGTTACGTCTTTGTGCCCGATGGCGGCGGTGCGTAGTTGAACGTCAACCGCAGCTAACTTAACGTGAGATTCCTTCCTAAAAGTGCATTTGGACAAACGGTACTACTGATTGGTATGTTGTTACTGATCAATCAGGTGGTATCGTATCTGTCTGTTACTTATTACTTTATTCGCCCCAGTTATCAGCAGATAAATAATCTGTTGGCTACGCAGATTAATTTGGTTTTTATCGAAGAGATAGATCATAAAGATCCAGAACTGCATAAACGCTTTTTTGATGCCACGGGTATGCGTTTGTTAAGCAATGAAAAAGCCTTGGCTGAGGGCGTTGAACAGGCTATTTATTACCCTTATTTATCGCGTCAAATGAGCTTGAAACTGGGCGGAGAATCAGAGGTGCGTATTACCCAAGGTAATCCTTACTTAGTGTGGGTAAAGCCGCCTCAAGATCCTAATGTATGGGTCACCATTCCGATGCTTAGTCATGGTGAATCAGATATTTCACCACTAACTATTTATTTGCTGGTAATCGGTATTTTAAGTGTCGCCGGTGGTTGGATTTTTGTCCGCAGGTTAAATAAACCTCTACAGGCATTGCAGTATGCGGCTATCGAAGTGGGTCGTGGCAACATTCCCCCGCCATTAGAAGCCCAAGGTTCAACCGAGTTAATGGCGGTGACCCAAGCATTTAATCAAATGGCCAAGGGCATTAAACAGTTAGAAGATGACCGGGCGTTACTGACGGCAGGGATATCCCACGATTTACGCACCCCCCTAACACGAATTCGCTTAGCGACTGAAATGCTGCCTGAAGCGCAAGATTGGCTAAAAGAAGGCATCGTTAACGATATTGAGGATATGAACGAAATCATCGATCAGTTTATTAACTATGTGCGCCAAGATCAGCAAGAAAGCATGGTCAGCGTGGATGTAAATGATCTTATTCGTGATGCCGTTCAAGTGCGAAATATCGAAGAACACCATAATATACATCTGCATTTGAAACCTATTCCTACCGCGTGCATGCGCAGAGTGGCGCTAAAACGTGTATTAGATAATCTGATTGAAAACGCGTTTCGTTATGGTAGTGAAGATATCGAAATTCGTTCGGGCTTTGATAAAGGTCGTAACTTGTTATTTTTCTCGATTCGAGATTTTGGACCGGGTATTCCAGATACTCAAATAGAAGGCTTGTTTAAACCCTTTACGCAAGGGGATAAGGCCCGGGGCAGTTTAGGTTCAGGTTTAGGACTGGCGATTATCAAGCGTATCGTCGATATGCACAGCGGCGAAGTGACATTAAAAAACCACCCTGAAGGTGGTTTGATAGCAAGCGTATATATACCTCACACCTGCCCTTAATTTATAAGAGCAGTGCCGAGGTTGTTACTGGGTTTGCCCTTTATCTAATGAAAATGTACCCGCGTGAATGGCATGTACGTCAATTTCATCGAATCGGTATTCGCTATGGCAATATTGGCAATTCATTTTAATCGCGCCTTCAGTGGCGACGATATCAAGCAACTCTTCCTTTTCAACCGCGGCTAATGCATTGGCACTACGTTCACGGCTGCAACTGCACTTAAAAATTATGTCAGATGGCGCATACACTTCTATCTCTTCTTGATGATAAAGACGATGTAAAATCTCTTCAGCGGGCAAGGTAAATAGCTCGTCATCCTTGATGGTGTCTGTCAGACTTGCTAAGTGTTCAAAGCCAGTATCGGCAGTAGATGTAGACTCACTGCTGGTGGGTAATATCTGCAAAAACATGCCGCAAGATTTGGCATTACTATCTGTTTGTTGGGTGCGTAAAATTACTTTGGTTGCCAACTGTTCAGATTGCTGAAAATAGCTCTCGATACATTCGGCCAATGTCGGCTTGTCTAAAGCAACCATGCCTTGGTAGCGTTCACCGTCCGTTGGGGTAATGGTGATAACCAACAAACCATTTTGAAAAAGGTCGCTAAAATCCGTTGGCAATGTTTCCAATGACTCATCCCAGCGGGCTACACCTCTGAGCTGCTGATTATGGGTACCGTTTATTACCGCGTAATTAACTGGGCCGTCACTTTGCAGCTGTAATGCGATATCTCCCTCGAACTTCAAGGTGGCTGTTAACAGTGAAGTAGCCGCCATTAATTCGCCCAGTAATTTTTGAATAACCGGAGGATAAGCGTAAGAGTCTAAAATTGATTGGTAGCTGTTCTCTAGGCGAACAAGCTCGCCGCGAACATGGACTTGGTTAAAAAGATAACGGTGAAGTTGGTCAAATGACATAGTAATTTCTCGATGGTTCAGCAGGTAGGCTGGTTACTGGTGTTTTAATTGAATAATTTGTCGACGTTGTTTTTTGTCGGGACGCTGATCGGGCTTCGGGCTATGAAAGGCACTTAACTTGCGCATTTCGGTATTTTTTCCACGTTGCGCAATACTTGCGGGTTTTTCTTCAAACATAAGCTGGGCAAGTACTGCAGAGCGTCTATGTTGAGCTAATTCTAACACGGTGATCTCTTTTACATCGAAACCTTGCGGAACTTTTATCTCGGCGCCGAGCTCTACCGCTCTGCTAGGTTTGCAACGTTGGCCGTTATAATTGACCTTGCCAGACATTACGGCATCTCTGGCTAATGAACGTGTTTTAAAAAAACGAGCAGCCCAAAGCCACTTGTCTAAGCGAACACTTTGTTCTGTAAGAGAATTTTTGCTGTTTTGCATATAAATGACCAATATGTAATATTTTCGTAACGATTGCTTAATAGAGTTGTGACCCCAGTGCCTACTGGTTATCATTGGGGGGGATTCAGCGTAATTCAAATAATAATAAAAAAATGATCTGGGGATGTTACGCCCACAGCTTCAAAAAAGATAACTTAACCCACGAAAATAGTACTCGTATTAGAAGCTAACGATAGCGTTAGCATCCTGTCGGCAATTTTTCCTAGGTCAATCTGTAACGGCTTTGAGTAATCGTAAAGAGGATATAAATTGATTATTCTTGCTATAAATACTCAATGGGTAAAGCGGGCACGGGTAGACATTGGGGCATGAGCACGGTAGAAGTGATAAGGATTTTGCTTAATACGTTACTCGACGGTTCATCTTAAACCGAGTGTGGTAAATTTTAGATGCGTTTAAGGCGTGTTTCCCATGATAAAAATTAGAATAATATGCGTATAAATAACGCGAAGCCTTTGCATAATAAAGCTCAACCGCGAGAACATGACTATTACAAATTATAATTTCAATCATTTTTGGCTAGTTTTGCTTAAAAATCAACAGCAGATCAATCGTGTAGTAGTGGCGCTATTGGTGATTTTTTTATTGGCTTATTTAGCGGAATTAACCTGGCGCTTGATGCCTCAAAGCGAACTCGCAGCAATTGACACGCCGGCTGTGCGCATTGCGCCTATCACCAGTGGCTCAAATAATTCTTTGAATATGAACACATTAAAACGACTTAATTTGTTTGGTGACTTTCAAGCAGGCCCCGTAGTTGAACAAACCGTAACCGATGCTCCCGAAACAAGATTAAATTTGACCTTAACGGGTGTCGTGACCAGTTCAATAAAAGATCAGGGCGCGGCCATTATCGAGAACAAAGGCAGTCAAGAAACGTACGGCCTAGGAGACAAAATTATCGGCACCAATGCTACCCTTCGTGAAGTTTTTCGAGACCGTGTCATTATTCGAAACGGCGTCGTGAATGAAACACTTATGTTGGATGGCATCGATTACGACGAAGCAAATAATAAACGCTCCGCAACACCAAAGCGGAAAAAGTCCAAATCAAGCCCTTTACCAATTCAGCAAGATGTTGTCACTTTATCAGATGATGTGATTGAAGCTACGCGCATGCTTCAACAGCAACCAGCGAATTTCACAGAGTTTATTTCTGTGGCGCCCCATAGTCAAAATGGCGAGTTACAAGGTTACCGGGTGAGTCCGGGTAAAAAGCCTGATTTATTTAAAGCCGCTGGCCTGAAAAGCGGCGATGTGATTACCGATATAAATGGTTTGAATTTAACCGATCCACAACAAGCCGTTGAGGCGATGGGCGAATTGCGCCAAGCACAGTCCTTACAGATTACCGTCAGCCGTGACAACGAATTGTTGACCTTATTTTTAGATTTACCCGATGCAGAACAGGAATAACGAGAATGAATTTTATCCAGCGAACAAGCCGTAATATTTTACCCAGCTTGTGCTTTGTTATTGGGACCGCATTTTTTTCTGCGTCAACCTATGTGGCGGCCAACGAGTATTCCCCTAATTTTAAAAACACCGATATTGGTGAGTTTATTAATATAGTGGGTAAGAACCTAAAGAAAACCATCATAGTAGACCCCAACGTACGAGGTAAAATCTCGGTTCGTAGTTACGATTTATTGGATGAAGCTCAGTACTACCAATTCTTTTTAAATGTACTGCAGGTCTATGGTTATGCTGTGGTAGAAATGCCCAGTGGAATTGTTAAAGTTGTACGCTCAAAAGACGCAAAAACGTCAAATTTACCCGTGGTTGAAGGCACACCTTTTGATGGTGATGAGATGATCACTCGGGTTATGCCGGTATACAATGTACCCGTTCGTGAACTTGCCCCAATATTACGCCAGCTCAATGATCAAGCGGGAGGAGGTAATGTAGTCAGCCATGATGCATCAAACGTAATGATGTTAACTGGACGTGCTGCAGTGGTTAACCGTTTAGTGGAAATTATCGAGCGAGTTGATAAAGCCGGTGATGAAGAAGTTGAAATCATTAAGTTGAAGTACGCATCCGCCACAGAAATGGTGCGCATTATTGACAGTATTAATAAAACCTCAGGCAAAACAAATGCCGGTGGTAAAGACGCCCCTCGTGTGGTGGCAGATGATAGAACTAACAGCGTTATGGTCAGTGGTGATATCAAGGCGCGTAAGCGCATTATTAATTTGATTGAGCGCATGGATCAAGAGCTAGAAAGTAACGGTAATACCCGGGTTATTTTCTTGAAATACTCAAAAGCCGCAGAGTTAGTAAAAGTGCTGCAAGGCGTTAGTGCTAGTATTCAAGCTGAAGAGCAAGGTGCGGCGAAAACAACCGCAAAAACGGATCGTGGTATCAGCATTGAGGCTCATGAAGATTCTAACGCCCTCGTTATCACTGCTCAGCCAGATATGATGCGTTCGTTGGAAGACGTTATCCGTCAGTTAGATATACGCCGTGCACAGGTGCAGGTAGAGGCGATCATTGTTGAAGTATTTGAAGGCGACGGCACCACAGTTGGTGTGCAATGGGCTAGTGAAAAATATGGGGCTCAACAGTTCAGTAATGGCAATGTCGTCGGGATCGGCTCGTTAGCAGTCGCGGCCGCTGAGGCAGAAGATACCACCACGACTACGGTTGGTTTCGATGATGACGGAGACCCTTATTCGTACGATGAAACAACGGAAGGGGATTATACCTCTCTTGCATCTTTGCTTGGTGGCGTGAACGGTTTCCTTGTGGGTGCAGTTAAAGATGGCTGGGGAGCCGTATTACAAGCGGTCAGCACCGACACTAATTCCAATGTACTTTCGACGCCGCATTTAACCACGCTAGATAACGAAGAAGCGTATTTTATAGTTGGTCAAGAAGTGCCGATTATTACCGGTTCAACTACTGGGTCTACCAATTCAAATCCGTTCCAATCTGTTGAGCGTCAAGAAATAGGTATCAAACTAAAAGTTACCCCTCAAATTAACGAAGGTAATGCGGTTCAATTGCTTATCGAGCAAGAGGTTTCGAGTATTAGTGGTGCTACATCAGTTGATATCTTGATTAATAAACGTGAAATTAAAACGACGGTTATCGTGGATGACGGCGGTACGATTGTGTTGGGTGGTTTGATTGATGATGATGTACAAGAGAGTGTTTCTAAGGTGCCCATTTTAGGCGATATTCCTTATATTGGTAACCTATTTAAATCAACGACAACCAGTAAATCGAAACGTAATTTGATGGTGTTTATTCGCCCCACGATCATTCGGGACGGAATAACCATGAATGATATTAGTCGTAAAAAATACAACTACATTCGTGCTGAGCAACTTAAGCGTCAGTCTGAAGGTATTCCTTTAATGCCATTCTCAGAAAACCCAGCTTTACCCGAGTGGAATGAAGGGTTGGCTCTGCCTCCTTCATACAAAGAATATATGCAAAAGAAAGCTGAAGCAGAAAAAGCCATGGAGAAAAAGGGTGACGACGAGTAATGAGCTCAGAATCCATTAGCAGTATTGAAGCTGAAGAGCAGGCGCTAGTCGCAGCGGGAACTGATGTGGATGCGCCTATCGATGAAGCTGAACATAAGCAATTGGCATTTAGCTTTGCCAAGCGTCATAAGGTGTTACTGGAAACCGCTGAAACACCCGCTTTGCTTTATCATACCAATGAAACTGACTTTGCCATTTTCGCTGAAGTACGGCGTTTTCTAGGGCAGCCTTTTCAATTACGTGAAATAGAAAGTGGCCAATTTGAAAAATTATTGACCAGTGCGTTTCAGCGAGACTCGTCAGCGGCAAAACAATTAATGGAAGATATCGGTAACGAAAGTGATTTATTTGCTTTGGCTGAAGAGTTGCCCGATACCGAAGATTTACTTGAAAGTGAAGATGATGCGCCCATTATCAAGTTGATCAATGCCATGTTAGGTGAAGCGATCAAGGAAGGCGCGTCGGATATCCATATTGAAACCTTTGAAACCCAGCTGCTAGTGCGTTTTAGAGTGGACGGGGTGTTGCGAGAAATTTTGCGGCCCAATCGTAAAATGGCCTCAATGTTGGTATCTCGAATCAAGGTTATGTCCAAGATGGACATAGCAGAGAAGCGCGTCCCTCAAGATGGTCGAATTACGTTGCGAATCGCTGGCCGCGCAGTCGATGTGCGCGTATCAACTATGCCATCAAGTCACGGTGAGCGAGTGGTACTGCGCTTATTAGATAAAAATAACGTACGCCTAAATCTCGAAGATTTGGGTATGACCAAGGATAATCGCAGCCACTTTTCTGGGTTGATCCGTAAACCTCACGGTATCATTTTAGTGACTGGTCCAACAGGCTCAGGTAAATCAACCACCTTGTACGCAGGTTTAAGCGAAATTAACTCCAAAGATCGCAATATTCTGACCGTAGAAGACCCTATTGAATTTGATTTACAAGGTATTGGTCAAACCCAGGTGAACCCAAAAGTAGATATGACGTTTGCTAGAGGGCTAAGAGCCATATTACGTCAAGATCCAGATGTGGTCATGGTCGGGGAAATTCGCGATTTAGAAACTGCCCAAATTGGTGTTCAAGCCAGTTTAACTGGCCACTTGGTTATGTCGACTCTGCATACAAATACCGCCGCGGGGGCAATTACCCGGCTTGAAGACATGGGCATCGAACCATTCTTATTGTCGTCAAGCTTGTTGGCGGTATTGTCACAGCGTTTGGTGCGAACGTTATGTCCTGATTGCAAAACGCCGTACCAGCCTAGCGCTCAAGAATGCACTGTCCTAGGGGTGACCGTCGACAGTGCGGAAAGTCTCAATGTTTGTCGTCCTAAAGGCTGCGCAGCCTGTAACCATACCGGTTATCGCGGACGAACAGGTATTCATGAATTATTGATTGTCGATGAAGGCATTCGTGAATTGATCCACAACGGTCATGGTGAGCAGGCAATTGAAAAATATATACGTCAAAATACGCCAAGTATTCGTGATGATGGTTGTCTTAGGGTACTCGCTGGTATCACTTCATTAGAAGAAGTGTTACGCGTTACACGAGAAGACTAGAATGGCTGCGTTTGCATTTAAAGCTCTGGATAAAAACGGCAAAAATAAAAGCGGTGTACTAGAAGGCGACAACGCCAGGCAAATACGCCAGCAATTGCGTGAGCAACACCTTATTCCGTTAGAAGTGGAGCAAGTCGCAGAGAAAGAACGACAATCCGCTACCCAGTTTTCGTTGTTTAAACCTAAGATTTCTGCCTCTGATCTCGCTTTGCTTACCCGGCAACTTGCGACCTTAGTGGAGTCATCTCTGCCCATTGAAGAAGCATTGATGGCGGTAGCGCAACAATCTGAAAAACCGCGTCAGAAAAATATGATGATGGCGGTACGCAGTAAAGTGGTTGAAGGCTATAACTTAGCGGATGCGATGGCTGAATTTCCGCATGTTTTTGATGATCTATTTCGCGCCATGGTGGCCGCAGGTGAAAAATCTGGGCACTTGGATACGGTATTAAATCGATTGGCAGATTACACCGAAAAACGTCAGCAAACCCGCAGCCAAATAACCCAAGCCTTGGTCTATCCCTTGCTTATGATGTTTTTTGCCATGGGTATCGTTATTTTATTACTCACAGTGGTGGTACCCAAAATTGTTGGTCAGTTCGATCATATGGGGCAAGACTTACCTACTATTACTAAAGTGCTGATCAGTGTCAGTGAGTGGATGCAAAGCTATGGTTTGATACTGATAGTTGTGCTGGCATTGCTCGCGATGGTGATAAGTCGCGTATTACAGCAACCGGTAATGAAAAAACGTTACCATCATTTTATTCTGGGCTTACCTTTATTGGGTAAGGTTTCGAAAGGCCTTAACACGGCACGTTTTGCCCGGACATTGAGTATATTAACCTCTAGTTCTGTGCCCTTACTTGAGAGCATGAAAATTTCCAGCGATGTGCTGGCGAACTTGTACATTCGTGATGAGGTCAAAGGTGCATCAATCAATGTAAAAGAGGGCTCAAGCCTACGTGCTGCCCTTGAGCGTACTAAGATGTTTCCGCCGATGATGATGCATATGATTGCCTCAGGTGAGCGCAGTGGTGAGCTGACCCAAATGCTTGGGCGAGCGGCAGATAACCAAGATAGAGAGTTTGAATCCTTGGTTGGCGTGTCACTGAAAGTATTTGAGCCACTTTTGATTGTCTCTATGGCGGGTATAGTGCTGTTTATAGTAATGGCGATCCTGCAACCTATTTTAGCTTTAAACAACATGGTGAATCTTTAAATGAAAATGATACAACGTACCCAGCGCGGCTTTAGCTTGATTGAAGTCATGGTAGTTTTACTGATTATCGGCATTATGGCATCGATGATCGCGCCTTCCATTCTAGGTAATCAAGAGCAAGCGCAAGTGAAAAAGGCCGCTGTGGATATTCAGCAGCTTGAAAGTGCGCTTGAGATGTACAAGTTGCGCAATAATGTGTTTCCTACCAGTGAGCAAGGTTTAGAGGCCCTAGTGACGATTCCAACGATTGATCCCATACCGCGTAATTACCAAGAAGGCGGATTTATCAAGCGTTTGCCTGAAGATCCATGGGGTAATCCATATCAACTATTGAGCCCAGGCGAAGTAGGGGTAATCGATATTTTTTCAAATGGTCCTGACGGTGAGGCCGGAACCGATGATGACATTGGAAACTGGAACCTTAACGACTACTTAGGCTAGTTGGGCTGTGCCACAATCTGCCTTTTTTAACTCGTTTAACGTAAAGCCCCGAAAATCGCGAGGTTTCACCTTAATAGAAGTGATGCTGGTACTGGTTATAATGGGATTACTAGCAGGCACTGTGGTATTCAATATCGGTGGGCAAAGTGGTCAAGACCGCCTCAAAAAACAAGTTCAGCGCTTTCAGGTAGTGTTTAGTATGGCATCTGATTTTGCCGTATTGAATCAAAAACAGCTGGGTTTACGAGTTGAACGAGATAAAAATCAATACAGCTTTATGGTGCTCGATGAAGAGCAAAACTGGCAACTTATTGCTGGCGATAAAACATTCGAGGCGTATACCTTACCAGATGAATTTACCTTCGAATTAGAACTGAATGATTTGCCTTGGGATACAGACGATAGCTTGTTCAATGAGTCTACTATTGATGCCGAGTTATCTGTCAGTGATGACAGCGTCAGTATAGGTGACGAGGAAGAAAAAAAGCTTCCTCCACCACAGGTATTTCTATTATCTAGCGGTGATATTACTCCTTTCTCTTTATCTTTCGCATATGAGCCAGGCTTTTCATCTGAAGTACCGACCTATTTTCGAGTAAATGTTGAAGATTCGTTACCCGTGACGGTTGACGGTCCACTGGATCAGCTATGAACTTAGGCAGCGCATCGCAAAAAGGCATGACCCTGTTAGAGGTGATGGTGGCATTAGTCATCTTTGCTATGACAGCGACCGCAATTATGAAAGCTGCCAGTGATCATCTTGCTAGCATTGGACAAATCGAAGAAATTACTTTCGCTACTTGGGTGGCAAATAATCGCTTAGCGCAATTACAGTTATCAACTCAATGGCCGCCAAAAAATAATGCCAAAGGTGAGCAAGATATGGCAGACCGAACGTGGTATTGGCAGCAAAAAGTGACTAAAACAAATGATAAAGAGTTGTTGTCGGTTGAGGTCAGCGTTGCCTTAGACGAGAAACTTGTTGCGCCTATTACCTCGGTGGTAACGTTTGTGGCAAAGCGAGATAGCGATGCCTAGTTATCGTAATTATAAGGTGGCGCCCAATCGTTCTGCACCGCTAAGACACATCTCAGGTTTTACGCTGCTTGAAATTCTGATTGCTATGGCAATCTTTACCCTAATTGGTATTGCCAGCACCGGTGTACTGACGAGTGTGATCGATAGTGACAAGCTGTCTAGCGAGCGTTTCGAGCAACTTCAAACATTACAGCGCGCTATGCTGACCCTTGAGCGTGATGTATTACAAGCTGTTGCACGACCCGTTAGAGTAGCAGGCGAGGCCAGTGAGCGCGTGATGTATGGCGGTGATGGTGTTCTTGATAGCGACCACGATGGACTCGCGTTTGTGCATGGCGGTTGGTATAACCCACAATTAAGATTGC
The DNA here is from genome assembly GCF_011378905.1 of Paraglaciecola sp. 20A4. Taxonomy (GTDB): domain Bacteria; phylum Pseudomonadota; class Gammaproteobacteria; order Enterobacterales; family Alteromonadaceae; genus Paraglaciecola. The sequence goes on from NZ_WTPY01000002.1 coordinate 308,772, forward strand.
CACGCAGTACTTTGCAGGGCGTAGGTTATCGCGTGCAGGAGCGCCAATTACAGCGTTTATACGGCAACTATGTTGATAATGTGATTGGTTATGAGCCTAAGGTCAAAGTGCTGCTCGAAAACATAGATGATTTCAAAGTGTACTTTATTTCAGCCCAAGAGGATGAAGAAGACGACTCAGCATGGCAAGAGGATTACAGCGATACTGTGTTGCCTAAAGCTGTTGCCATTGAATTTACCAGTCAAGATTTTGGTTTTATTCGCCGAGAATTTTTACTCTCCGGCAGTAGCTCATGAACTATTTAATGAAACCAAAACAACATCAGACCGGTGTTGCGCTGATTATTGTATTGCTCATCGTGGCGTTAGTGAGTGTTTTGGCTACTGAAATGGGTTCTCGTTTACAGCTACAAGTTAAACGTGCATCGAATATAAAAGATAATAATCAAGCTTATTGGTACGCCATGGGTGCAGAGCAATACGCGCAGAAATCCATTAAGTTTTTAGTGGAAAATAGTGATGGGGTAATCAGTTTTGATCAACAATGGTCTGAACCATTTGTTTATCCCCTAGAAGGGGGCGGCATTCAAGCGCAACTATATGATATGCAAAGTTGTTTCAATGTGAATGGCTTACGCGGTGGAACGCAAAGTAGTAGTGGCGCTACTAGCGGACCAAGTGAGCGTCAAATGGCGTTTAAACGCCTGATGGAGAACGTTAACAGCGATATTAGTACCTACGATATAGATACGTTTAGTGATTCGTTGATGGACTGGTTAGATGGCGACAGCGATATGAGTCAACAAGGGGCTGAAGACAGTGAGTATGAGTCGCGTCAATTTCCTTATCTGGCAGCGAATAATTTGATGGCACACAAGACAGAATTGCGTTTGGTGAATGGTGTTAGTAATGAATGGCTTGACGCCTTACTTAAACAGGTATGCGTGATACCAGGCAATGATGACTTTAAAATTAACGTCAATACTATCGATGAAAAAAGCGCCCCTGTTTTGGCTGCCTTGACTGGTTTAAGCTTGTCTGAAGCACAAGATATTATAACGAATCGTCCAAAAGAAGGCTTTAAAACCGTTGCTGACTTCTTGGCTAGTAGTGCCATTACCGCATTGAATATGCCTGATGAGCGTAATGATTGGTTTGACGTCACCACTGGGCACTTCTTGTTGGAAGTTAAGACTGCTTACAACGACGCAACGTTTTCAATGGTTAGCGTATTTGCAGTGGATGACAGTGAAAATGTGACGTTATTACGCAGAGAATTTGGCACCCTATGAAAAATGATAAAAATAGTCGCCCGCACACGGGCTTCAGTGACATAAACAGTATGTGTAAAGACCAGAATAGGCCAGCATAATGGAACAATTAATAGTTAGACTGGGTTCAAATAAAGATGACGCAATCCATTGGATCGTGTGTTCAGCTCAGGGTGATGACGTTATTGCAAGCGGTGAACTTCCAGATGCAGGACATTTGTCGTCGTTAAAAGATCGGGCAGGTCAACGGCCAATTACCGTACTTGTGCCCACGAGTGACGTATTGCTAAAGTGGGTTGCATTACCGAGCAAAGGTGGACGAAAAGCCCTTAGTGCTATTCCGTTTATGTTGGAGGATGAAATTAGCGGGGACATTAGCACACAGTTTTTTGCATTAGGCGGGCGAAAAGGCAACCAACAAGCCGTTGCTGTGGTGAGCAAAGCTCGTTTACATGCTTGGCAAACACAACTTGCTGACGCTGGTTTACAGTGCGAACGCATTGTACCCGATATACTAGCTGTACCAGAGCCTGCTGAAGGTTGGGCGGCACTGGAATTAGGCGAACAATTATTGATCCGTCAAGACCAGTGGGCTGGCATTCAAGGTGAAAAAAACTGGTTGGTGCAAGCGATTAACCATCACGCTAAGCAGTTGGCAGTGCCGCTATCTTTGGATAATTACACTAGTCTTTGTGCTGATCAGATGCACAACGTGCTCTTGCACGAACAGCGCGTAGACATGCCGATGAAAATTTTGGCCAATGGATTACAGTCAACCCATTTTAATTTGCTACAAGGCGAATTTAAATCCCGCAAAAAGCAAGGTGGGGATTTTGGAAAATGGCGTTTAGCTGCTGTATTAGCAGTGATTGCATTGTGTACAACGTTGATTGATAAAGTTGCAATGCAGCAGCAACTTAGCAGCGAAAAGGCGGCGTTGTCTCAGCAAGTTAGAGCTGAGTTTCAACGGGCATTCCCTAAGGCTGGTGCATATCGAGATCTGCGCGCGACGATGCGCAGTAAAATGGCCGCGCTTGAACAAGGAACCGGCGGTTCGTCCATGTTAGTAATGATGAATCAGCTTGCAGATGCATTTGCTAAGAGTCAGGTGAAACCGGCCAGTGTGAAATTCGATTCAGCCCGCAGAGAGATAAGAATGCAAGCCATGGCGACGAACTTTGAATCGTTAGAACAATTTAAACGTCTAGCTGAAGCGCAAGGTTTCGAAGTAGAGCAAGGGGCAATCAATAACCGTAATGACTTGGTTTACGGTTCGTTGGTGGTAAGGAGCTAGTATGAATATGCTTAAACAAAAATTTAGTCAGTTGACAGAGCGTGAGCAACGCTTAATCGTTATCTCGGCCGTTGTGGTGGTGGTGGGTATGTTTTATTGGTTAGTTTGGTCACCATTAAACCACGCTATTGAACGTGACCAAAAAGCAGTCATTGCGCAAAAATCATTATTAAGTTGGGTACAAAAAAACGCTAATCGTGCCATTCAGCTCAGAGCTGCTCAAGGGGTCGTTGCTGGATTTAATGGTTCGCTGGCCCAGGCAGCAAACCAATCAGCTGCCAGAGCAAATATCGCCATAGCCCGTATGCAGCCTCAAGGTGATGAGCTGCAGGTATGGGTTGATCAGGCACCTTTTAACGATGTGTTAGATTGGCTTAAGTCTATGGAAGAGATGGGGATCAGTATCTTAGATGTGGATCTCGCTGAAAGTGATGCGCCAGGACAGGTTAAAGTCCGACGTCTGAAATTAGGTAAATTATGAAGTTAGTTTTAAAGTGGGGCATTAGCTGCCTAATTATTTATGCTATTTTTCTCATTGCGAAATTACCTGCTGCGCAGATTATTTCACGAGTTGAATTACCGCCCGACGTTACGGTGCACGGCGTTTCAGGTACCATTTGGAATGGTCATGCATCCATAGTCACGGTGCAGGGTTTGCCTGTTCATGATTTGAATTGGGAATTGGCTTTTTGGCCATTGCTTACAGGTACCGCTAATTTGAATCTAAAAGCAGGCAATATTCGTGAAATTGAAGATATTTCTTTGGACGGTAATGTAGCGATATCCAATGGTCGTGTGCAGGGGGAAGACGTACAAATATTTCTGCCAACAAGCTTAGTGATCAGTAGTTTACCTTTGCCGATTCCAGTGAATGCTAGCGGGCGCTTTAAAATTGCGCTACAGGCGCTAGATTATAGTGAGCACTGTACCGTAATGACAGGTCAAGGTTTGTGGTTAAAAGCGAAAGTGCAGGGGACCCAGCAAGATATTGAGTTAGGCAATTTTGCCGCTACACTCAAATGCGAAAATAAAGAAATAGTGATGACCATTAATGAACCTAACAGCTTTGGCTTAAGTGCGGTGGCACATATTCCAAGTTCGCTAGCGTTTCGTATTAATGGCCGTTTTAAACCTGATGACGCGTTGCCTAAAGAAGTACATCAAGCGGCACAATTTTTTGGCAAGAAAGACGCACAAGGTTACTACCCCGTTAAGTTTTAGTTTGCGAATAGCGAATACTAGAAAGGCGCTTTAAAAGCGCCTTTTTTATCGATGTCTAACTGTCATTTAGGCTTTATAGTAGCTCAAACAAGCTTCTACTTCTTCCTTGGAGCCCAGGATTACCGGCACTCGTTGATGGATTTCAGTCGGCATGACTTCTAATATTCTACCTTGACCGGTTGATGCTAAACCACCAGCTTGTTCCATCAAAAATGCCATTGGATTGGCTTCGTAAAGTAAACGTAGTTTTCCTGGCATTTCTGGGTTGCGCTTGTCGAACGGATACATAAATATACCGCCGCGACTAAGAACACGATGAATGTCTCCAACCATCGCTGCAACCCACCGCATGTTAAAGTCTTTACCGCGCGGACCATCTTCACCAGCAATCAAATCGCCGATATAGTCTTTTACAGGCTCTTCCCAATGACGTTGGTTAGATGCATTAATAGCAAATTCAGACGTTTGCTTAGGCACTTGTACATCTTTTTGGGTTAATAGAAAACCGCCATGGGTTTTATCTAGTGTGTACAAGTGAGTGCCGCGCCCAGTACTCAAGGCAAGCATGGCGCTGGGACCATATAAAACATAACCGGCAGCAACGATCTGTGTACCAGGCTGCAAAAACGCAGATGGATCATCCGCATCCATCCATTGTGGGGCGTGAGTAATAGAAAAAATGGTACCGATAAGACTATTAATATCAGTATTTGATGAGCCGTCTAGAGGATCAAAGCTGACTAAGTAGTTACCATTGGGATTACAAGCGACTACATCATCTTCTTCTTCCGAGGATATCGCTTTCACATAGCCTGATTCGCTTAAGATATCTTTTAGGATTTGATTAGATATTACATCCAATTTTTTTTGGGTTTCGCCTTGAACATTTTCACTTAACGTTGAGCCGAGTACTCCGGCTAATGCCCCTTGGCTGACCCTAAATGATATTTCCTTACATCCTGCTAAAAGTGTTCTTAGTAGCAGAATAAGCTCCATAGGAGCGCCATCTTCTTGAAGTTGCGAGTTAAGTCTTTTCATGTATTACCTTGGCCTTTTATCACGATTGTAGGGACAGAATTACAGACGAATATTGTTGTTTTTATGATCGCTGTGCAAGAACTAATGAGTGTAACTGGATTTACCACAAAACTCAGCCCCGAATAACGTAGTTTGTACTGTTGATCATTAAATTGTCATCTTGTCAGTGCGAACTGCTATCGGTATCTGGTAATCTAGGGGTCTATTTATTCTAGAAAAAATAATATGCATCTACATATTTTAGGTATTTGTGGGACGTTTATGGGTGGTATCGCGGCGATTGCTAAGGCGATGGGGCATAAAGTGACCGGCTCAGATAATAACGTTTACCCGCCAATGAGCACGCAACTTGAAGAATTGGGCATCGAATTAACCCAAGGATTTGATGATAGTCAGTTTGACCCGCAACCCGATATTGTTATTATTGGTAATGCACTTTCTCGCGGTAATCTGGCCGTAGAATATGTTTTGAATCGCGGAATACCCTATACCAGTGGCCCTCAATGGCTATTAGAGAATGTGCTTAAAGATCGTTGGGTATTGGCGGTGTCAGGTACCCACGGTAAAACCAGCACCTCAAGTATGTTGGCGTGGATACTAGAGTTTGCGGGAATGTCTCCGGGGTTTTTGATTGGCGGGATCCCGCAAAATTTTCATATTTCTGCGCGCTTAGGGGAAACCCCTTTTTTCGTAATAGAAGCAGATGAATACGACAGCGCTTTTTTCGATAAACGTTCAAAATTTGTGCACTACCGCCCACGCACCTTGGTTATTAATAATATTGAGTTTGACCATGCGGATATATTTGACAGCATTGCTGATATTCAGAAGCAATTTCATCATCTTATTCGTATGTTGCCAGGTAACGGTTTGGTTATCGCACCAAAATCTGATCAGCATATTACCCAAGTGCTCGATAAAGGTTGTTGGTCACCCGTGCAGTTTGTTGGGAGTGATTGGCAAGTAGCAAACGCGTTACCTGATGGCAGTGAGTTTGACGTGGTGTATAAAGGCAGTGCTTTTGGTCGCGTTAAATGGTCGTTGTTAGGTCAGCATAATGTTCAAAATGCAATGATGGCTATTATTGCGGCGCGTCATGCTGGTGTGCTACCAAGCGTTGCTATTGAAGCACTAGGTAGCTTTATAAATGCTAAGCGGCGTATGGAAGTGCTGGGAACTGTGAACGGCATTACGATATATGACGATTTTGCCCATCATCCCACAGCCATAGCGACGACTCTACAAGGGCTGCGCGCTAAGGTGGGTGATGCTCGTATTTTAGCTGTGCTAGAACCGCGCTCTAACACCATGAAAATGGGTGTACATAAACAAACATTAGCTAAGTCATGGTCTGCAGCAGATCAGGTTTTTATCTATCAGCCGGGGAATCTTAGCTGGTCGATGGATACACTGTTAGCCCAAAGCGATGTGACGGCTTCGTTGCACAGTGACTTAGACGTACTAGAAAAATCAATTCTGTCATACGTTAAACCAGGCGATCATGTGCTGATTATGAGTAACGGTGATTTTGGTGGTATTCACCAACGTTTATTAAAAAAGTTGTCACAGTAGCAGAACCTATTATTAGACACATTTTCAGCTCTTAGCGAGCGCATTTAAGTAGGGATTATTCATTTATGCAGAAAGTTATTTTTGGGTTACTCGTAGCCACCTTTAGCGTTAACGTATTCGCATGGGGTCAAATAGGCCACAGGATAACAGGAGCGATTGCCCAACAACATTTAACCCCTCAAGCTCAGGCTGAAGTCAGCGCTTTGCTGCCTAACGAAGATTTAGCAGAAGCGGCGACCTATCCAGACGAGATGCGTTCTAATCCTGAAGTATTTTGGCAGGATAAAGCTGGGCCGTATCATTACGTAACGGTCCCAGAAGGCAAAACATATGCACAAGTTGGAGCGCCAAAAGAAGGTGATGGGGTAAGTGCTTTAGAAATGTTTACCGCCACGTTAAAGGACGGCAAAACGAGCAAAGAAGACAAGCAATTAGCATTGCGCTTCATCGTACATATTATTGGCGACTTGCATCAACCATTGCACGCTGGAAATGGTACTGACCGCGGCGGAAATGATGTAAAGGTTAACTTTTTCTGGAAAGATTCCAATTTGCATCGAGTATGGGACAGTGAGCTGCTTGATCAGCGTCAACTGTCATATACTGAATGGACAGCGCGCTTGAATCGCAAGATCAGCTTACACGATATTGATGCTTGGAGTGTTATCGACCCGCAGGTCTGGATTGCCGAAAGCATTCTAATCCGCGATGAGATTTACCCAAAAGACGAAGAAATTTCTTGGGATTACTTATACAATCACCTGCCACAGGCGAAAATACGCCTACAAATGGCTGGGATCCGCATTGCTACTTACCTAAACGACGTATTTAAATAGCGTTTTAGTGGAAGTAAGTATACAACCATCAAAAAGGCAGCGATTAAGCTGCCTCTTATATACACGGCCTGAAATACCTTAAGCTGTTTAGTTCTTGTGGTACTGGGCACTATATTTGTGCACTGCGTCTACAAACACCTTGGCATTTTCCGGTGGAACATCTAAATGAATGCCGTGGCCTAAATTAAATACATGCCCCGGACCTTCGCCAAATCCGGCTAGAATGTGTTGCACTTCTTGTTCGATTCGCTCCGGTGATGCATACAACATAGAGGGATCCATATTACCCTGAAGAGCGACTTTGTCGCCTACCCGCGCTTTGGCATTGTCGATATCTATGGTCCAGTCTAGACCTATACCATCACAACCCGTTGCAGCAATAGACTCTAGCCACATTCCTGCATTTTTTGTGAATAAGGTAACAGGGACTCTACGTCCATCATTTTCACGGGTTAATCCATCGACAATTTTATGCATATATTGCAATGAAAAATCCCGATAATCGCGAGGTGATAAAACGCCGCCCCATGTATCGAAAACCATAACAGATTGCGCCCCTGCTGCAATTTGTGCATTCAAATACAAAATGACCGAATCTGCGAGTTTATCCAGTAACAAATGTAGGGCTTTGGGGTCACTAAAAGCCATTTTCTTGATCTTAGTAAAAGCCTTACTTGAGCCACCTTCAATCATATACGTGGCCAAGGTCCAAGGACTGCCGGAAAAGCCAATAAGGGGTACTTCACCTTGTAGATTTTTGCGAATAGTACGCACGGCATTCATCACGTATTGCAGCTCTTGCTCAGGATCCGGGGCAGGTAAATTTTGAATATCAGCCATACAGGTAATCGGTCTAGCGAACTTAGGGCCTTCTCCTTGCTCGAAATACAGACCCAAACCCATCGCATCTGGGATAGTGAGTATATCGGAAAACAAAATGGCCGCGTCTAAATCATATCGGCGCAAAGGTTGTAATGTCACTTCACACGCTAATTCAGCGTTTTTACATAAAGACATAAAATCGCCAGCTAGCGCCCGTGTTGCTTTGTATTCAGGTAGGTAACGGCCAGCTTGGCGCATCATCCATACAGGAGTCACATCGACTGGTTGGCGCAGCAGTGCGCGTAGATATCGGTCGTTTTTTAAAGAATGCATGAATTTCCTCTGTAAAAGTGGTACGCCAGTCCTAGGCCAAAAAAGTCGCCATTGTACCTTTTTCGCCGCAATGAAGAAGTGAAAATCAACCTAAATATTGTAAATACTTGCAACCACAATGGGAACTCTGTTATAACATTGTTGCGAAAGCAAACTAACAACAAGAAGCTCGAAAAAACGAGACTTAGACGCTAAAATATTCGAACCCCACTTAAAGTGGGGTTTTTTATGTGAATTATTAAAAGTTAATCAGCACAAATTTCTTCTATGGTGCGCTCGATTAGCTGCCCTGCAATAGAAAACTTCGGAGGAATATTTGGCAATTCATCATATTTGAACCAATGCGCTTCAATTATCTCGTGACCGTCTACTTTTATATCGCCACTGTCGAAGTCAGCTAAGAAACCTACCATCAATGAGTGCGGAAAAGGCCAAGGTTGGCTTGAAACGTAGCGCAAATTTTTTACTGCCACACCAACTTCTTCAAAAACTTCCCGATGCACTGCATGTTCGAGGGTTTCTCCACTTTCGACAAAACCCGCAAGGGTCGAGAACATATTGCGCTCTTTTTGTGGTTTTCCTTGGGCAAGTAAAATTTTATCCCCGTTGCGAATTGCCACTATGATACAAGGCGATATTCTGGGGTAGCATCTGTGGTTGCAGCGATGGCAATGCATCGCCATTTCCCAATCAATTTTCTGCATGGTTGAACCACATTGCCCACAAAATCGGTGGGTGCGTAAAAACAATGCTACCTGCCAAGCCCTTGCGGCAATAGCAAATACTTCTAAATCATCCTGCATTAAAAGTGATCTAAGGTGCGTTAGGTGTATATCTTGTTGCAGGACTTGTTCGTTGCCCATGTCTACTAGATAGCATGTTTGGCCATTGTGCTCGCCAATTTGTACCACCTGTTCTTTGTAAGCGTGGGCAAACTGTAGATTGTCCCATGTCTCGATAAGTGGACCTGGTTGGCCAAAAGGAACCAGTAGTTTTTCGGCGCTAAAAATAAACCAAATATTTTGGCTGTCACCCTGAATTTGAATGTTTTGCTTAATCATAATACTTTTATAGTCACCTTTTTAAACAGCTTTGGACTACTGTTATTATTGGTATAATGAGTCTTATGCATAGGTAATTATTCGTAATATAGAATTTCGAATGTTGCTAAGACGCCCGAAGAATTTAACCGTTCAGCTTTCGTTAATAAATATTTGTTCACAATGATACCCATATTGCACATCAATTCCTTAAGTTTATGATGTAAATCAAGCTACTATTCGTACAAAGCGCTTTAGATGAATGATATACTTCGCTAAAATGTAACGATAAATGTAATTGTGCTTTGTTACCGATAATATGGTGAAGGGGTGGGATTTACAGGAAGGCCAGCAACATAAAGATGAGCATTGGATCACAAGTAGAGAAAGCACGCCAATACTGCGAGCAAAAAGGCGCACGTTTTACCCATTTACGGGAAACGGTTTACGCTCTTTTGTTGGACAAGGAAGGAGCGGTAGGCGCTTACGATTTGCTGGATACGTTGAAAGAAACAGAAACCAATGCTAAACCCGCTACGGTCTACCGTACTTTAGACTTCTTGCTTGAATTTGGTCTAATTCATAGGTTGGAGTCGACGAATGCTTTTGTAGCCTGCCATCATTTTGGTTGCAGTCACCCTGTGCAGTTTTTGATTTGCGATAAATGCGGTTTAGTAAAAGAGATTCAGTCTGAGGGTTTACAGGACACGCTTGTTAAACAAGCCGAATCATATGGTTTTCAAGTTTCTAAGCAAACCATTGAAGCTCATGGTTTGTGCTCAGCCTGTCAATAAGGGTTACGGTGATTAGTCCAGTATTAGTCGACAGGAAGACAAATAAGACATGAATGCAGAGTTTATTAACCCATTTATTGCTGCTTTGCTTAATGTCATGAGTACGATGGCGCAAATCGAATTAGTGCCAGGCAAGCCACAAAAGAAAATGGATGCCGTTGCACGGGGTGATATATCGGGATTAATTGGCATGGTCGGCGATGATCTTAAAGGTTCGTTATCCATTACATTTGAGACTAGTATTGCCTTGAAAGTGATGCAAAACATGTTAGGTGAACAATTAGAAGTCGTTAATGATGATGTTGCCGACATGGTGGGTGAAGTCACTAACATGATTTGTGGTGGTGCGAAGAACGAGTTAGCTAAACTTGGTTACAATTTTGGTATGGCTACCCCGGTTGTAGTTTTCGGTAAAGATCATACACTAAGCCACACGGCATCTGGTCGAAAAATAATCATGCCATTTGCTAGCGACCATGGAAAAATTTTTTTAGAGATGTGTTTTGACAAGTAATTTACCTGTTTGGCATCAATCTAGATTATGCATTAGTCCTAAACCTCGGGGATTTCACCTGATTACAGATGAAGTCGTTCAAGAGTTAGATTGCATAGTAAAAGTAAATGTTGGTATTTTGCATCTGTTTATACAGCATACAAGTGCCAGTTTGACGATTAATGAAAATGCAGACCCAACAGTCAGGTCGGACCTAGAGAGTCACATTAATCAAGCTGTTCCTGAGAATGCGGCATATTACCTGCATGACTATGAGGGATCAGATGATATGCCTGCACATATTAAAGCCAGTATATTTGGTAATAACTTAACAATTCCTATACAAAACGGAAGGTTAGCACTAGGTATATGGCAAGGAATATATTTAGGCGAGCATAGAAATAACGCCAGTGAGCGTTGCTTGATTGCAACTATTACGGGACAATAAATTTTTTACACACTAAATCAGACTATATATCGATGCCCAGAAGGCAGTGATATCAAATGATTAACACATTACATTAAGGACGTTTATTATGAAAAAAACCATGACAGCCATGGGTATATTGCTTGCTTTCACCGGTGGTGCTTTTGCACAATCAGTTCCTGAAGGCGACAAATGGGTAGGTGGTTTCGCTGAGTATTATAAAACTGACGGTGAGTTAGATGGCGTACCTACATTTTATGATGACGGCGTTGGTTTCGGTGCTGAAGTTGGTTTTCGCTTCAAGCCTCAGTGGGCTGCGAGAATAGAGTGGTCTCATCTAAACATCGATCAAACTAATGGTTTAGGCGACGAGTCAGGTAACCGCTTTGGTGTTGATGCTATGTACTTCTTACCAGATGACTTGATGTATGTATTTGCTGGTGTTAAACATTTAGATTTAGCTGACAGCTCGCGTTTAGCTAATATCGGTTTGGGTAAGCATTGGGCAATCAATGATAAATGGCGCGTTATTACTGAAATCGCGGCTTATCACGATTTCGGCGAAGCCTACCATGATGTAAGTGCAAAAATTGGTTTGGCTTATAGCTTCGGTACATCGTCTGCTCCAGTAACACGCGATTCAGATAATGATGGCGTAAATAACAGCATGGACAAATGTCCAGGCACTGCGCCAGGTGTTAAAGTTGACGCCATGGGTTGTGCTTTGGCAATGGTTGCTGAGTCTGACTCAGACAATGATGGTGTTGTAGATAGCAAAGACAAATGTGCTAACACTCCTTCATCAGACAAAGTTGATGCGGCAGGTTGTAGCGTATTCACTGAAGTTGAAGTTGAAGAAACATTACGTATCTTGTTCGGCAACAATAGCGCAAAAATTGAAAATCGTGCTAATTCAGATATTAAAGAATTCGCAGCGTTCATGAAGCGTTTCCCTTCTACTGATACTGTAATCGAAGGTTACGCATCAGCTCCAGGTGAAAGCGATTATAACCAGTGGTTGTCTGAAGAACGTGCTAAGGCAGTTCGCATGGTATTGATTGAAGACTACGACATTCAACCAGCACGCATAACTGCGGTTGGTTTTGGTGAAAGCAAATTGCTTGACGCACCAACAGCAAAAGAAGCTAACAAAATTAACCGTCGCATCGTTGCACGTGTTAGTGCTTCTGAGCGTGAAAAAGTATCTAAATAATATAGTTACTTAGATTAAACAAAAAAAGGAGGTGAATTTCACCTCCTTTTTTTGTGCCTAAATTTTAGCCTTAAGAACTCATTAAAAGATAAATCGATAGTCTGTTAATAATCATCGTCTCTAGCAGGTCCGGCATAGTTATCAAAGCGAGAAAATTGGCCTTGAAACGTTAATCTTGAGGTACCGATTGGGCCGTTACGTTGTTTACCGATAATAATCTCAGCAACACCTTTATCTTCGCTACCCTCGTTGTAAACTTCATCTCGATAAATAAACATAATTAAATCTGCATCCTGCTCGATTGAGCCTGATTCACGCAGATCTGAGTTAATAGGGCGTTTGTCCGAGCGTTGCTCTAGCCCACGGTTTAGTTGAGAGAGTGCAACTACGGGCACTTCAAGTTCTTTAGCTAAAGATTTTAGAGAGCGTGAGATTTCTGCAATCTCTAACGTTCGATTATCACTCAACCCCGGAACTTGCATAAGTTGCAAATAATCGATCATGATTAAGCTGATCCCACCACGATCTCTGGCGAGTTTGCGCGCACGAGTACGGACTTCCATGGGCGTAAGACCTGATGAATCATCCACGTACAAATTATCTTTGTCTTTGAGCATCGCCATGGTGTTCGACATGCGGGCCCAATCTTCATCGTCTAACTGAGCGGTACGAATTTTAGTTTGGTCAACACGGCTCAAAGAGGCCAACATCCTCATCATTATTTGTTCGGCGGGCATCTCAAGGCTAAATACTAATACCGGCTTTTCTTCTAGTAGCATGGCATTTTCACACAAATTCATGGCGAAAGTCGTTTTACCCATGGAGGGACGAGCTGCTACTATTATTAAATCAGATTTCTGTAAACCACTGGTTTTTTTATCTAAATCGGTATAACCGGTGGACACACCGGTGACTTCTTTATTATTTTTAACCAGTTCTTCAAGGCGGTCGATAGTCTTGGTTAATATCGTCTCTATGCCTCTGGGGCCTTCGTTTTTACCGGTGCGTTTTTCGGCAATTTCGAAGACTTTACTCTCAGCCATATCGAGTAATTCACCGCTGTTGCGCCCCTCGGGGTTATATCCAACATCTGCAATATCATGCGCTACACCAATCAGCTCACGCACAACGGCACGTTCTTTAATTATATTCGCATAGGCGGTTACATTAGCAGAGCTGGGAGTATTTTTTGCGAGCTCACCAAGGTAAGCAAATCCACCTGCTGCTTCGAGTTCGTCTAAGTTTTCTAGATTCTCCGAAACCGTGATTAAATCAATTGGGTGGTTATTTTTTAGCAGGCGCAAAATGGCGCTATAAATTACTTGATGAGAGCGATTATAAAAGTCTTCTTCGGTAACTAGCTCGGCGACTTTATCCCACGAATCGGGGGCGATCAACATACTGCCCAGCACCGATTGCTCCGCTTCTATGGAATGAGGTGGAACTTTCAGTTTCTCGACTTTTGGATCTTTATTTTTTGGTGAGACGGCTTTCACAGCAGATATTTTATCCTCAAAAACAGGTGACTAGTATGCGCCAAATCCCCCCCGTTAGTAAAGGTGATATGACGCTCAGAGGAATTGGTTTTTAGACTATTAAATGTCAGTAATGAATCAATATATTAGGTCAAGCCGATGACGTATTTACGCATTAGCTAGGCAAGAGAATAAGCGGAAATAGCGCTTAAAAACTCACTACCATAGCGGTCGAGTTTGGTTTGGCCTACTCCGTTAACATCTAAAAACTCGGCGGAAGATTGGGGTAGCTTATCAGCCATATCGGCCAAGGTGGCATCACTAAATACCACAAAGGGAGGTACATCCTCTCGCTCTGCAATAGACTTGCGTAAATGCTTCAACTTAGCAAATAACTTGCGATCGTAATTCATTTCTTTGAGTTTCGATTTTTTTCCAGAATCAATCGTTAAGCGTGGAACAGCCAAGGCGAGTGCTAATTTCCCTCCGAGAACACTGCGCGCTTCTTCAGTTAATTTTAAAACTGCATTTTGGGTGATATCTATACGTAAAAAACCTTTGTGTATCAATTGATTAATAATATTATGCCAATGAGCATCGGACTTGTCCTTGCCTATAGCGAATGTACTAAGACTGTCATGCCCCTGCTCTATAATTCGCTTCAGCTTCTTACCACGTAATACATCTATCACATATTGACTGGCCACATTTTGACCTAGACGATAAATACATGATAAAACCATTTGCGCCGGGACCGTGCCGTCGAAGCGCTTCGGGGGATCGAGACAAATATCGCAGTTGCCACAGTCTTGCGCTGAGTATTCAGAAAAATAATTTAACAGTACTTGCCTACGACAAGTTTGTGCTTCGGCAAAGGCTTCCATGGCGGCAAATTTTTGTAGCTCAATATCTAAACGAGCAGGGTTATCGCCCATGCTGATCCATTGCCTAATACGCGCTGCATCTTTCTCATCGAACAAAAGAAGGGCTTCAGCAGGCATGCCATCACGACCGGCTCGTCCTGTTTCCTGATAATAAGCTTCAACACTTCGAGGCAAATCAAAATGTACCACGAAACGCACATTTGATTTATTGATGCCCATTCCAAAGGCTACTGTCGCCACTATGATGTCGATATTGTCTTGAATAAAATCACGCTGTATCTTATCCCGAATTGGCCCCTCTAGGCCTGCGTGATAACCGGCACAGTTAATACCTTGGCGTGCTAAAGCGATACTTAAATCATCGACTTTTTTACGGCTGTTGCAGTAAATAATACCACTGCCGTCTTGTTGCTTTACATACTGAATAACTTGGTCTGTAGCTTTATATTTGAACAATTGGTTGTAGCGGATATTGGGTCTGTCAAAACTGCCTTTAAATACAAATGGTTGCTCCAAAGCGAGCTGCTGCAAAATATCACTGCGGGTGGTGATATCGGCAGTAGCCGTTAAACCAACAATAGGAACTCCCAAAAACTGTTGCTTTAATTGACCTAGTTGGCGATATTCTTTGCGAAAGTCGTGACCCCAGTGCGAAACACAATGGGCTTCGTCTACGGCAAATAGGGCGATTTTTAAACTGTGCAAACGTTGCATGAAATCAAATTTCATCAGGCGCTCAGGAGCAACGTAAATAAGCTTATATCGCCCGTCTTGCATGCCACGATATACATTTAGCATTTCTTCACTGCTAAGATTCGAGTTTATATACGCAGCACTAACCCCGGAAGCGACTAAGGCATCTACTTGATCCTTCATCAAAGCAATTAAAGGCGAAACAACTATGGTTAACCCTTCAAGCACTAAAGCAGGAATTTGGTAGCAAAGAGACTTACCGCCGCCAGTCGGCATCAGCACTAACACATCCTGTCCCTGGATAATTTGTTCGATGACTTCTCGTTGGCCATCGCGAAATTCATCATAACCAAATACGGTTTTCAGTACGTCTTGGGCGCGGGCAATATCAGAGGTTGAAGGGATAAGCTGGGACAAAAAACAGGCTCTAAAACAAAATTCTGCGCGCATTTTACGCGTTTTTAACGCATACATCACTTGCCAATAGTTAAAAAGTTAGTCACATTATAATTTTCGCCAAGATAAGGAAGATAACATGAGCGATAACAAAAGCTTAACTCCAGAGCAATTAGCCGAATTCGTATTGACTTTTTTTCAAGAAAGTATGCCTTTTAATCAAGCTTTAGGATTTCAAATTGAAACTGTAGGTGATCATGAAGTACAAATACGTATGCCTTGGAACGATAAGTTAATGGGGAATCCTGTACATAAAATACTCCACGGTGGAGCGACCGCTGCCATTCTTGATACAGTAGGCAGTATTGTGGCTTTGATGTACGGCATTAAACAACTTAAACCAGATGAAGTGGACGAATTTAAAAACACATTGGCAAACAATGGCACAATAGATATGCGCGTTGACTATTTGCGCCCAGGTAAGGGCAAATAATTTACCGCAACCGCGACAGTCATACGCCGGGGACGGAAATTAGCCGTATGCCGAATGGAGCTACATAACGAGGACGGGCAGCATATTGCCTCTGGTACAGGTACTTATTTAGTCGGATAAATGATAGACCCTCCTTAAGTAAGAAGGCATGTGGGAACGTCCTAAAACACAGATAAATTAGCGTATCAGATGTTTAGATATAGAGCATTTCGTTACGCTTTGTAGCAAGAATAGCCAATACTTTGTTTTGCACAGTATGCGGTATTTGCGCGGTGTTCATGGCGTTGATTAACAAATCTACCCCTCGGTTAAAATCGGCCTCTGTCATATTCATGCCGCTATGTACCTGAACCATGGTATCGCCAGAGTATTGACACGGGCCACCAGTTAAATTGCATAAATGCTCAATAAATTTTTCTCTAAACCGATCAATATCGGAGTCTTTAAAATATTCAAAAATAACCGGATCGAATTCTATTTCATTAATGAAGTTATCGACCACTTGTTCAATTTTCTGCTGGCCACCCATTTGAGTATAAACGGATCGCTGTGAAATGGATGAGCAAGCGCTTAGTCCTAAAAATAATATGGTTAATAGCACAAATTTACTGCGTTTCATCAGTCTCACCAAAGTTGGCCGTTTAAAGAAAGATATAGTCCGTCTTGACCGCTGGCTCCTGCAATGGTGCCTAAGTCCGCCCAAGCGAGGGTGATGGCGAAGTCTTTACTGGGAATATAGGTGACGAACAAGTCTTTCCAGTCGTCCTCCCCTAATCCTAAATTATCTGGCTTTTGCCGGTACTCAATTCCGACAGCAACGTGACGAGAAAACAAAATACCCGCCGAGGCTTCCAACATAACTTCATAAGAATTGTTGTTTATTCCGCCATAACCGAGTAACCCCATTTCATTGGCTTGGGTGGCGCGAGCGGTTAGGTTCCAGACTGCATTGTAGCCAGCAATTGCACCAAGATGTACTTTTGTAGCCGCAATGTAAAAATCAGTCCCACTACCTGTTTTATGGGCACCAAGTGCACTGGCTATGCTCTCGTTTGCTAGCACTTTATGTTGGGCGCCAACACTAATCTGCGGCCAGTTTGAATATACAACATCACCGTATACGCGATATTTCACAGCGTATATATTTTGCTTGATATTTATCCCAGTACCCTTCAAATCAAAGCGATGTTGGGCCACACTGATTTCGACACGGTCATAAAATGAAGCACTCAGGCCCAATACATTTAATCGGTAATCATCCACATCTACTTGCGTTGCTACCACGTTGAGAGAGATTTGATCTTGGCTATCATAACCGACTAATGTTGCCCAAGGTACGATACCGCCGCCACCTGATCCTTCCAATTGTACTAAGCCCGCTGTGCCAATCAATTTCCCATCCTTGGCTGATGTCACAGTGCAGCAAACCGTGCACAAACAAACTAAGAAGACCCTTATAACGAGTAATTTTTGCATTAATCTTCTAACCAATTAGTTAATTGATGTTTTTTGTGCCATTGAACAAAGTTGTCCAAAGGCAACGGCTTACTCATATAAAAACCTTGTGCCAATTCACATCCCCAGCCATGTAGCAGTTTTAAGGTGGCCTGATTTTCAATACCTTCTGCGACCACATTCAAACCAAAGCTATGGGCCAAATCTATAACCGTGCGTACAATTTTCTGATCGCCTTGCTGGGAGTCAAGTTTGAGCACGAAGCTTTTGTCAACTTTCAAGGTCGTCACTGGCAGGTTTTTTAAGTAAGACATAGATGAGTAGCCGGTACCAAAATCGTCAATAGCCATCTCGAACCCCTTATTTCGAAACGCTTGTAGTTGCTGGATCGCTTTTTCCGGCTCTTGCACTAAGTCGCTTTCTGTCATTTCAAAACTTAAGGCATTGGTCTCTAATTGACTTGCGTTCATCAGCGCGATTATATGAGGCAATAATGCATCGTCCATTACATCTTGAGCGGATAGATTAATAGCAATACTCATATTTAAACCTAAGCCCTTGAGTATCACTGCATCTTTAATAGCTTGATTGATGACCCAATCAGTAATTTTGCCAATAAATCCAGCTTGTTCCGCCACGCTAATAAAGTCCTCGGGAGAGACAAATCCTAATAAGGCATTATTCCAACGAATCAACGCTTCTACTTTAGTTACTTTTCCGCTGTTTAAGTCTAACTTGGGTTGATAAAACAGGCTCAATTCTTCTTGCTGGTCGTTTAATGCCGTTTTTAACTCAGCGATAATGGACAGGCGTCGTAAATAACGATGCTCGTACTCAGGTTCGTAACTTAACATCATATGTTCGGTTTTTTGGGCTTCATCAAGCACAATATTCATACGTCGAAAAAGCTCTTCAGCGTTATGTGCATCAACTGGACAGTTAAGCATACCTACAGATACACGGGGGGTAATCGATGCATCACCTGTTTCGACGGGCTCTTCTAACGTGTTTTTAAACTGAATGACTTGTTCATAGTTAACAAGCGTATCGGGTATCCATAGTAATTCACCGCCGGCTAAACGCGCACCTAGTCCGCCGTACTTATCTAAACGCTTGGCTAATATCTGTAGGCATATGTCGCCGTTGTGATAACCAAATACATCATTAATACCGCGAAAACCAAATATATTTATACCCAATACCTGAAATGGCTTGTTTTGCTCAAATTTGGCGTTTAGTTGGACTTCCATGTTGTAACGATTATTCAGGCCGGTCAGAATGTCATGCTGGGCTTGGTAACTTATTTTCTCTTCACGTTGACGAATGTTTGACTGCATCGATTCAAGTGCAATGGCTAGGTTGGTTACTTCTGTAGAGCTCGATGTGGTATTTATGCTTTTGTTATAATCCCCACTAGATATACGCTGAGCGATGTCAGCAAGCGCAACAAGAGGCTTAGCGACTTTTCGTGAGAACAGCGCGGCAAAACACAGGGCAAGTATAATGGCCAGTAAGGCGATAAGCGCAATATTGGTTTGTAACGCTCTAAAATCTGCAAACAGACGATGAACATCGTTTGACAACGTAATTAAGACTTTGAAGTTATCTTCGTCTGTCAATAAAAAACGCCTTGAAACATAAGGTATATCGCTGAAAAGGCTAAGAGAAAGCCAAGACAATGGTTGGCCTTGTTGAGCTAGTGTCGGCGCCACAAGCTCTGCCGGTAAGGTGCTAATTGTAAAGGTTTCTTCTCCTTTAGCTTGTACCTCTATAGTCGTCTCGAGCTGAGTAATATTTTTAAGTTGTTGACCCCATTCTTGGTTTATTTCAAAGCCGATGACTGCGACAGCGATAGGAGTGGGAGCGTCTATTGTCAGCATCATCACTTGATATAGGCGTTGACCAATAAACAAAAGTGAAGAAGCGCCACCGTTACTTATGGCGTTTTGCACAACCCGAGGATAAGGGAATGTTTGTTCTGGGGGTAAAATTTTAGGGACACTGCTAATATTCTTGCCATCAAGAGATACGAGTGCCATTAAATCTGCGTTAATACGCCCACCATGGTTGAACAAGGCACTGTTAATTGTCGGTCTATCGCCTGTGGCCACGGCTTGTTTAAAACCAAAGTCTGCGGTCAACACGCTCGCCGAGCCATAGAGCACATTTTCGCGATTTTCAAGTACTTGCTCAAATACGTTCTGTGCAACTTTCAGGTCATTATTTAGCTGATGTTGGGCGTGTTTACTGGTCGAGCTCCAAACATTGATGAGTATCATCGTAGCGGTTAGCATAACGAGGCCAACGACAAGACGAAATATACTCTGATTTAATTTTTTAGTGGCCAATTATGGGTCTCCAGATGAGAACTTTCGGGAGAATGTGCGTTTTTTGACGTGCGTGTTAGTCTCTTCTAACAGGGGGAGGGTTACTTTTTGCTGCGCTACATCCGCTGCATCGCGGACAATATGGATGCGTTCGGAATGACTGGACGATAATTTTGGCTGCCAAATATTGAATTCAGTGGCCTGAGTATGCAAGGTTGCTTCGCCATTTTCATCGGTTAGGGCTGTTAGCTCATGATCGGCTATGTAAATATAACCGATCATCTGATCATGAATATTACAACCGAGCACGACGACTCCGGGTTGCTCAAATGTGACAGGGCTAGATTCCTCACCTTTGAAAAGACGTATCTCAAAGGGCTTAGGTTGTGAAAAACTATATATGTGATGTCGTATGTCGTCGCTATTAGGAAAGCGTACCGACTGACCTTTTTGCACGACTAAAACATGAGGAGCAAACTGCTTATTAATTTGGTCCATTACCGCGGGGGCTTGAGGGCTATTTAGTGATGCTCCATGGGTACTAACAACAGCATTAGCCACAGGTGTTCCAAATTGGTCAACTACTTTAAAGTGTATGTCCTGACGTGCATCTACTGAGAAAATAAGCAGTGATATCGTAGTTAGCACCAACCTACTGAGCCAGTGCTTATGTTTTGTGTAGAAAACCGGTCTGTTCTTCATCAATACGTAAACTCTATTAGCCCGATTATTGCGGGGAATTCGCTTTGTGTTTTCCATGGGATTTAATATTACACGAGCACGAGAAAATTGCATATGAGTTAATAAATACCCAAGTATGAGATGCCAATACAATGCAGTTTTATCTCATGAGAATGCAGTTTAAGCGAATGTAATTCGGGCGGCATTAGCAATCTGCTTTACTTAGTATTCTTTTATCGACTAGGATGCGAACTTTCATTAATGCTCCGTAAGTTAGGGCAAAATGAGTACCTTAACCTTTGACATCAGTTTTCATAAATTGGATTGCATTACATGCTAGAAACACATTGGGTAAATAACGTAATCGACTGGGCACACCAATACATGGGTAGCTTGATATGGACGGCAGTGATGTTGCTAGTTTATGTGGTTATCACTAAGTTGACATTACCCAAGATTGAAAAGAAGATTGATGAAAGCAATTTAAAAACGCCGGAAGTTTTAAGGGCTTATCATATTATTCGGCTAGTATTCGGTATCTTGACCTTTGCGGTGATCCTAATTGCGTGGGGAATTGATTTTAGTGGTTTATTAGTTATCTCAACGTCACTTATTACGCTAACCGGTGTGGCATTTTTTGCCAGTTGGTCGTTGCTGAGTAATATCACTGCGTACTTTTTATTGTTGTTTCAAACGTCTTTTCGACGGGGTAATTTTATTCGGGTGATCGATGCAGATAATTACGTCGAGGGTTTTATCACTGAAATCAATCTGTTCAATACGAAATTGATTACCGAAGACAGAGAAATTATTGTTTATCCGAATAATTTAATTTTGACTCGACCAAGTATCATTAATCCACGGGCTAAGTGGAAAACGGTTGGTAAAGTGACTGACAGACCAGAACAAAAAATTCAGCAGCCACGCAAAAAATAATCATATCACCAGCGGATTCATCATTGTGAAGCATGCTAAAATAGCGTCGATATTGACACTTGAGTTGGCATGCCTACCCTTAGTAAGCATATATAAAGCGTAACACTCAAGTTTGTATTGATGACGTGTCCGTTTTTTTGAATAGCCATACAAGTATGAAGCCGTAAATGAGTATAGATTTTCCAAACTTTTTAGAACAAATCACTTTCTTCGTTAGCGCTTTGCTTAGCAATAAAGTTGTGCTCACTATCATTGTGGGCTCTCTTACGCTCGGGGTGAAGCACATGCTAGTCAAAGTGGTGCGTAATCGAGCGATAAGCAAAGGTAAAGACAAGCGCGATCTCGTTAATAACATTAAGAATTTTTTAAATTTCGTGATGTTATTTTTGTTACTCAGTTTGTGGGCAGGGGAGTTACAAAACTTCGCTTTGTCTATTGCCGCGTTTGCGGTAGCTATTGTATTGGCCACTCGAGAGTTTATTCAATGCGTAATCGGTTTTTTCTACTTAGCTTCTACTCGACCCTTTCGGATTGGCGATTGGGTGCAAGTAGGGGAAATTGTCGGTGAAGTGTCAGAAACCGATTGGATGAAAAGTACCTTATTAGAAGTGGATATTCATAAATACGAGTACACAGGTAAAACCTTATTTATTCCAAATAATGCCATGATCACGAACACCATCAAAAATCTAAACTTTTTGAAACGTTACGCGACGCACCATTTTATGATTACTAGAGACCAAAGTGTTAATCCCTATTTGTTTATCGATCAATTACAACAAAATGCTGAGTTGTATTGTGAGGATTTTAAAGATGTTGCTTATCGTTACAGCCAAACAATTGAACGACGCCTAGATGTAAAAATTGCCGGTCCCGATCCGCATATTAGTGTATCAACTTCTGACGTTGGGGATTCGGTGGTGACTATTGCAATATTTTGCCCCACAGAACGTGCAATCGAAATAGAGCAGAAATTGATTAAAGACTTTATGACGATGTGGTTTGCCGCTAAGCATTCTGGCAATATTGGTTTATCTGAAGAAGAACGGGTTTCCTCTCAACGCACTAATATGGTCGATGCTTAGCAATAAAAATAATTGTGTCGGTTGTTAACGTGTTGTCACGTATCTTGCTTATTAATCCATTGTTATGCATCTGATAGTAGTAAATGAATGCTCGTCGTTCATAAAGCTGTCGAAATACCGAGGTTACTTTGTTTATTCTGCGGACACTTTTTTATTTTGCGCTTATGGCGCTAATTGCACCTAGCGCATATGCAATATCGGTTGATATCGAAGGTGCTGACGATAGTAGTCTGAATGATAATATCGATATTTATATTGGCATTATTGGTGCGCCGGTTAATTGTGAGCTGACTCAAAACTACAGCCAAACGGTTAAAGAAGCTGTTACCAAAGCGGCACAAGCGATGGGTTATTATCAACTCGAAACCTTAAAAATGAGCTTATCTAAAGACAAAGAATGCAGTGAGTTGTACCTCACAGTACAAGCTGGCTCGCGGGTTAAAATAAGCAAACGGCGAATTGAATTGGTTGGCACAGACAAACCAGACGACGTTTTACAAGGGATCGTGGATAAGGCCCAACTAAAAGAGGGAGCTTATCTGGATCAAGGCCAATATGAGAGTCTTAAAAGTAAACTATTGTCGATGGCTCAAGTGCGGGGTTACTTTGATGCTAAATTTACGGTACAAGAGATTCGTATCGATTTTGACAACTACTCTGCCAGTGTAGATCTGCAGTTTTCTGCTGGTAAGAGATACGGCTTCGGTAAACTCATTATACCGGAAGATGATAAAGCTAAATTGCTTATTAAAGAAGTGTCTAACTTTAAAGAGGGCGACCCATATGATGCTGATAAGCTGGCTGTATTTAATCAAAATCTAAAGTTAACTGGCTATTTTCAACAAGTCGTTGCTAGGCCACTTGTTAGTAAAGCAGATGGGCTTAACGTGCCGATTCAATTGATCACCAGTGCAAAACCCAGAGATACATTCAACATAGGTGGCGGGGCATCGACGGATACAGGTCCGCGTTTGCGTTTTAAATGGCAGCGGCCGTGGGTTAACAGCAAAGGACATAGTTTATCGGCTGAAATGTTTATTTCTGAACCTGAGCAAAATGCCAGCATCAAGTACAAAGTACCATTGGAAGACCCACTAAATAATTATCTTAGCTATCAAGCAGGGATGAAAGCCGAAAACGATAACGATACGCAAAGTGAAGCTCTCACGTTGGCCGTTCAGCGTCACTGGGGATCACAGCAAAGTGATTGGCAACGTATCGGTTTTTTACGCTTAGAACAGGAAAAGTTTACGCAAGGCACCGACGACCAGCAGACAACCACACTACTTTTACCGGGTCTTACTCTGAGCCGTCGCAGAGCGCGTGGAGGTCTTGATATCAACTGGGGGGATAAACAGCAATACACGCTTGAAGGCGCTACTCAAGAAGTCGTTTCAGATATCGACTTAGTGCGTATTTCTTTGCAATCTAAATGGTTACGTTCGTACGGTAAGCACAGGGTATTTGTGCGTGCCGAGCTTGGGGCTATTGCCACCAATGACTTCTCTCAGGTTCCCTCAAGCTTGCGCTACTTCGCTGGGGGCGATCAAAGTGTGCGAGGTTTTGCTTTGAATACCTTGTCGCCTGAGGAAGATGATGAACTGACGGGCGGCCAATACTTAAATGTAGCGAGTGCAGAATACTCCTATCCCGTATCTCAAAACTGGCGTATTGCGGTGTTTACCGATATTGGTAATGCCAGCGATAAACCCTTTAAAGATTTAGCCACAGGTATCGGCCTTGGAGCAAGTTGGTCATCGCCAGTAGGGCCTATTCGCTTCTATTTTGCTCGAGGTAATAGTGTGGAAGAAACGACTTGGCGCTTCCACTTTTCAATGGGACCCGTTTTATGAAACTGTTGAAATATTTAGCCTTTTTTTTATGTTGCGTAGTTTTACTGCTACTATTGATTGCCTCTCCTTGGGGTACTAGAGGCGTATTAACTATCGCTGATAGTAGTCTTGACACCCTTGATATTGACTATGACTCAGGAAGTTTACTTTCAGAGCTTTCGTTGAAACGTATAAGGTTTATTACTCCTGAAGTAAACTTACAGGTGAGCAAACTCGTCGTAGATGTAAATTGGTCGTGCGTGGCGACTATGCAAGCATGTTTATCGAAATTAAGCGCTCAAAGCATCGGTGTTACAGTCATTCCAAGCGAAGCTCAAGCCCCCAACAGCGAACCTTTAGAGCGCATTACCTTGCCAATACCTGTTTCTATCGACTCATTAGATATTCGAAATATACGCTTCGATATGCCCAACACGCTAGGCTTAACAGTACAGGCAGTGTCAACCAAGCTAAGTATGTATCGTACTTTGCGCATTGATCATCTCACCGTGGATGGGGTCAAAGTGGTATTACCTTCAGCTAACTCGAAATCATTAGCCGATACACAGCAAGGCATTGATTTGCAAAGTATCGCTAATTGGCAATATACCCCGCTTAAACTACCGCCAATTGTTTTCCCAATTGTTATGCGCGGGAAAAACTTGGCGATTAATGATGTGCTGTTTACTCAAGGCAAGCAGTCTATTTTAGATATCGCACAATTGCGCGCCGCCATCGATATTACCCCTAAGATACTAACCGTAAAATCCTTACAAATAAGTTCAAGTTTAGGCAACGCCGATTTAACCGCCACACTGACCAAGCAATGGCAGCATCAACTGCAGTTGATGGCGAAAAGCTCAGCTAAAAGCCTTTATCCCCTTGATGCTAAGGTGACACTCAAAGGAAACCTGCAGCGCAGCCAAATAAATGTCGAAACCAGTGGACTAGTTACATTAACGGCCCTTGCTAACGTTGATTTAAAATCTAAATTGCTTCCCCTTTCTTTAGACGTCAATTGGCAATCAATTGAGTGGCCAGTTAAGGAGCCACAAGTTCATGTGGACAATGGCCAACTCAGCCTTGAGGGGGATTTAAATGAATACCAATTGGCCTTAAATACCGCGGTAAAAGGTGCGGCTATTCCTCAGTCGAGTATTGTATTGCAAGCCTCTGGCAACACGCATAAAGCACATATTGCTAGCTTAGCTATTAAAACGCTAGGAGGGGGAATTGAAGCAACGGGCGATCTCACGATTGATTCATTAGCTAAATGGCAAAGTACAATAGAGTTCAATGATATTCAACCGCAGGTCTTTTGGCCCCAGCTTGAAGCTAAGGTTAAGGGAGTGGTTACCCTCAATGGCCAATATGATGGCCAACATCTTATTGCCCATGTGCGCGAGCTGAGTGCATCTGGAGATTGGCTTGATTATCCGTTGCTGGCGTCAGGTAGCGCTAATTTTGACTCTATCGATGGGATAGAAATTCCAGAGTTGGTAGTGCAAACGGGTGACAACAAGATCGTTATTAACGGCACATTGGAAGCGTTTGAAGATTTACAAGCTGAGTTGTCGGTGGATGCAAAAGACTTGTCACAGTTATACCCGAGTTTTGCAGGTCAAGCGCAATTAAGCGCGCAAGTCGATGGCACGTTACTTGCGCCTCAAGTTAGCTTTACCGGCTCAGCGGAAAACATTTCGTTGCCCGAGATGAGGATCGCGCAATTGTCGACTAAAGGACAAGTAGTATGGGATGCAGATAAGCAAGCTGAAATCGAATTACAGTTAACAAATGGATTGTTTAACCGGCAGTCGGTTTCTAATTTGAATGTGGTATTGACCGGAGACGCGCAGCAGCATCAATTGAGTTTGTCTCTTAACAGTGAAATGGCTGATATAGTCACCAAACTGCATGGTACGCTGGCCGACACCCATTGGGATGGCAGCCTAGATGTGGCAACCATAGCACTGGATGCTGGGCAGTTTAGTTTGGACGAGGATACCCCTCAGATAAGTGTGAACTGGGCGAGCAATGATTACAGTATCACGCCGTTCTGTTTAATTGATAGCGAAGCTCGAGTCTGTATAAAGCAGGCGGTATATGCAACCAGTGGTGCCCAGTTTGATATAGCCATTAACGATTTGCCGTTGTCTCCAGTGTTAAACGCTAACCTGTCTGTTTTACAGAAGTTGAGCACTGATGCGACGTTAAACTTAGTAGCAAAAGGGCAGTGGGATACCAAAGGTTTGCCTGTTATCGAGGCTAATCTTAATTTATCACCTTCAACCTGGACGGTAGAAGGTGCCACAATGCCACTTCAGCTCGACACATTGACCATGCTAGTGAATACACGCACCGATCCCGATAGCCAATCTCAACATGTATTAAGTAAACTCAGACTGCAGAGTAAACAGTTCGGTGATGTTAGCTCAGAAGTAGATATGCAAATTAACGGAGACGAAAAACCCATCACGGGCCAGTTGTCACTTGACAATATTACCCTTGGCACAGTCGCACAGTTTGTACCACAATTAAGTGAATTCGCGGGGCGCATTAACGGCCAGGTGAATATCGGAGGCAATCTCACTGCGCCTTTAATTAATGGCGAAGTCAAGTTACACGAGGGCGTATTTGCCGGTGCGATTTTACCTTCACGTATCAATCAAGTAGAGCAAGTTATCGCGTTTGAAGGACAGGCCGCATCACTGAGTGGACCGTTTCAGCTAGGCAACGGCAAAGGGCAAGTTGACGGCCGATTTAGCTGGCAGGGCGAACCCAGCGCGGTGGTAAATGTGCAGGGCAGTGATATGGAAATCGAATATCAAAATATGGTTCGAGCCAAACTATCCCCTGACATCGATATAGAATATAGCTCTGCTGGGTTAGTGGTTAAAGGTGAGGTCACCTTACCTTATGCGCGCATTAAAGTGCGCGAGTTGCCACCGACTGCATTGTCTCCGTCAAACGACGTGATTTTAGTCAATCATGAGCAAGCTGTAGTAGAAAATAAAATGCCATTTGATCTTTCCCTACAAGTTAATATTGATCCGAAGAAAGAGAACGCGGTAAAAATAGATGCCTTTGGTCTTACATCCGATTTAGAAGGCTCATTATTACTTACTCAAACGGGTGAGGTACTCAATGCCAACGGTGAATTGAATTTGATCAATGGTCGTTACACAGCCTACGGACAAGACCTGGTCATTAGGGAAGGTGAGGTGCAATTTAGTGGCCCCATAGATAGTCCTTACTTAGTCGTAGAGGCTATCCGTGATCCAGATAAAACCGCTGATGACGTGATCGCAGGGCTGCGTATCGAAGGCAGTGCCTCAGAGCCCAAAGTGAGTGTGTTTTCAGATCCAAGTATGAGCCAATCTGAAGCGCTTTCGTACTTGCTTCGCGGAACAGCGATAGACAGCGTCGATGAAACATCTAATGATGCGGCATTAGCAAGTCTGTTAATTGGCTTCGGTCTCGGCAAGAGTGAGAACACAGTCACTAAGGTAGGACGCAAATTAGGTGTTGAGGATTTAGCGGTAAATACTAGTGGCGCAGGCGATGATACCAAGTTGTCTGTTTCAGGTTATATAGCCCCAGGCGTGCAATTGCGCTACGGCGTTGGCGTTTTCGACTCCGTATCTGAAGTCGCTTTGCGTTATCAGCTAATGCCTAAGTTATATCTTGAGGCGGTAAGTGGTTTAAACAGTGCATTGGACTTGTACTATCAATTTACCCTTAATGATGACAAAGAACCTAAATCTGAATAAATAGCTCATCAGTAACTAAAAATCACTAGTAGCATAAAATTTGTGACTTTTATGCTTGTTGTTACGTCTATTGCAAATAAAGCTATTGCGCTTAGTTTAATTTCACTAGCCACCCATCATTTTCTCATCATTATCGAGCCCTTACTGGATAGGAGTCACCATGGCAGAACTATTACCTGAGTTGATTGAAGAAGTTGTGTCAGCTCCTGAGCGTGATGAGCAAGATATAATTACGTCCCTTGTAGCGGCGCAAGATACAGACGATGTTGCGTTACTGCTGGAATCTTTACCTTTAGACCAACGTTTAAAAGTATGGGAAGGAATTCCTAAACGTCGCCGCTTAGACGTGTTGGTTGCTATGCGCGGAGATCCACGTGAAACCCTTATCGCTGCAACTGACATCGATGAGTGGGAAGCCATTTTCTTTGAAGTCGATGCTGAGCAATTACTTGAGCTGTCTGATTCACTGCCTAGCACATTAGTCGACAAAGCACTCGACGCGATGGATAAGCAGCAGCGTCAGTATTTTACCGATGCTAGCCAGTTCAGTGATGATCAGATAGGTCACTGGCTTAGCCAGGATCCTCTCGTGTTGCCGTTAAACGCAAAAGTACGTGATGCGCTGCGCCTTATTCGTCGTGATATACCGACTCATGCTGATACTATTTTTTTGGTTAACCGCGCGGGTCAGTTCTCTGAAGCCGTTAAACTTACTAAGGTTATGGGGTTACCCGAACACGTGCCGCTCGTAGATTTATCTGAAGAGGTATTTGATACCATTAATGCCACTGACGAATTGACGTTGGCATCATTAACGGTGCAGCGCTCAGGGTTCGCCTCACTACCTGTTGTGGACGAGCAAAATAAAGTACTTGGTCGTCTAGATATTTCGACTGCGAGTGAGCTACTTAACGAATTTTACGAACGCCAAGTGATGGCAACCGCGGGTATGGATGAAGACGAAGATTTGTTCTCGTCAGTGCCTAAGAGTGCTAAGAATCGAGCAGTATGGTTAGGTATAAACTTACTCACCGCTTTTTTAGCATCAGCTTTCATTGGAATGTTTGAAGCTACTCTGCAACAGGTTGTGGCCTTAGCGGTACTTATGCCTATTGTGGCCAGTATGGGCGGAATAGCTGGCAGCCAAACTTTAACATTGATGATACGAGGCCTTGCGCTAGGTCAGGTCACTAGTTCCAATGTAAAGGCGCTGTTGAAAAAAGAGTTAAGTGTTGGCGGGTTAAATGGTGTCGTTTGGGCGCTAGTCATCGGCTGTATCGCCTCTTTTTGGTTTTCTGACCCTATGTTAGGTGTGGTTATTTGTTTAGCTATTCTATTGAACATTGTTGCGGCAGCCGCCGCAGGAGTGATAGTACCTATGGTATTGAATAAGTTTGATATCGATCCCGCATTGTCAGGTTCGGTGATCCTAACCACTGTGACCGACATCGTTGGGTTTGTCGCTTTCTTAGGGTTAGGTTCGATATTTTTATTGTAGTTGGGCGGGAATGTAAACTTTTCTACCGTTAGTGAAAAAGCTACAGAGTAGAAGGTAGAAATAGCCGGTTTCTCAGCAAGTCGAGAGGCTTTAAGCTAATTTTAAAGGTTGGCATACATGTCGCTTGTAGCAGCAGGCTACCGGGTAAAATTTCCCTTTAGCTTTATCTGTTGTGAGGGAAGTGTATATGTTGACTTGGGCCCTAACATTTTTTGTTATAGGCGTTATTGCCGCCGTATTTGGTTTTGGTGGAGTGATAGGCGTTGCAGCCAGTATCGCCAAACTGATTTTTTTGTTGTGCGTTTTATTCGTTATCGTATTTTGTGTGTTGGCATTTTTACAACACAAAACGGTACGTGAAAAATCTTCATCGCGTTAGCTTACTGGAGTTGTACCTAATGCATTTTTTACCGCAGTAAAGGTAACTACTACGTTATGTTTTCGTCTTTATGACTATTTTGCTACTTATTAAGTGATGTAGATCAATACGGCGTATGTGGCATCTTTATAGCATTGATATGTTATTAGATAATCTATCGAGTTCTCAGGAGAATAAAATGAGTCGAGTAATTCGTAATTTTTTACTATTAACAGCGCTAAGCATTGCCAGTATTGGTGTGCAAGCAGGAAATTATTGGAAAGCGAGTGCCCATGACGGTTGGCTTGATGGCTATATAGAAGCAACACTGTTGCTAAATGGCAACTTAGATGCCACCAGCATTGATACCGACGTAGAAAATGGCAAAGTGACATTACGCGGCAAGGTTGAAACTGACACTGATAAAGATCTCGCTCAAGAACTCGTGCTAGGTATAGAGGGAGTCAATGGAATAGAGAATATGCTGACGGTTTTCTCTCCGGGCGTCAACGAAGACACTGCAGTCCAACGTAAGCTTACCGACGGAAAAGTCGCAACAGTGGTGAAAACCCGTCTTTTAGTCGCGCCAGATATTGGTAGCACTAAAATTAATGTGAACAGCAATGAAGGCGTCGTTGTATTGGAAGGACACGTTAAGAGTGATGCTGAAAAGCAACTCGCAGTGGAGGTAGCAAAGAAGGCCAGCGATGTAGAGCAAGTAATAAATAATTTAAAAGTCAGTGATTAGCAGTAAAGAGCCTAATTCACCAGTAAATCCCTGTTTGTGACAGGAGGCGAGTCCCTCTTCGAATAAGTAGGACATAATGAATAGTAGTAAAGGTATATGTATGAACAATGAAAATAAAAATAAATATTTCAATTGGTTTGATAAAGTTAACAGACAGCAACCTAATGACGAAGACTTCATTGAGCGTTTGGTTCAAGAAAATGCTTTGTTGAAAAAAATACTCTTGCAAAAAGAACAAGAAGCAGTTGAATCCGCTGTGTGATTATTGAACAATAGCTCTATAATTATTATGTCGGCGCGCCCGTCTCGTATTTGATTGGGCGATAGTACTAATTCAATCATAGAGCTATTATGCAAAACCCCGCGACACCTAACATATTAAAGCAAACACTGTTAGTGATCGGCGATGTTGATGAGCGGTTGGGTCGTTTTACGACCCACTTTTCAAAGTCATTTCTACTCTTAATCAGTTCTGATACTGAAGAAGCACTAAAACTAACCCTAAATGAACCGATTGATTTGGTCATGATTTGCGTTTCGTCAGATAATATTGATTGGCTTCTATTGTGCTCACATCTTAAAGAACATCCGCTTACCTTAGATATTCCCATTATCTTGTACGGTCAGGAGCCTTCTAAAACAGTGTTGGTATCGGGTTTAGAGGCCGGAGCGTTAGATTTTGTCTCCCTACCTTTAGATTTCGACATTCTTGATGTCAAAATTCGTAATCATATGCAGCTTTCCGCGAAGTTACGAACGTTAGCGCTTATATCGTGTACCGATGGCTTAACGGGTGTACCGAACCGCATGCAGCTCGATACAACATTTCATCGCTTTTGGTATGCGGCCATTCGTGGCCAGCACGAGTTCTCTGTCCTTATGATCGATATAGATTTTTTCAAGGGATTTAACGACACCTATGGTCATGTAGCGGGTGACGAATGCCTTAAGAAAGTGGCGACGACTATTCGTGATTGCCTTCAGCGGGAGAGTGATGCTATGGGGCGTTACGGTGGAGAAGAGTTCTTAGTATTGTTACCATTTACCGATAAGACTGGTGCGGAACTCATCGGTCGTCTAATCCTCTCGACAATCGAAAAGTTGGGTGTAGAAAATACGTCTTCGACCGTAAGTGGTAAAGTGACAGTGAGTGTTGGTGTTGCTAGTCTTATGCACAGTGAAATCAATGACGAGAACTTTAATCACCCTGAATTTTTGATTGAGCGAGCAGATAAATGCTTATATGCAGCAAAGCATCAGGGGCGAAACCGATTAGTTAGTTAAGCCAAGTTCGTTAATAAAGCTAAATGGCCTGAGTCCGATTCGATATCAGGCCTTAATAGCAAATTTTATTTGGCCTTTTGTTCTCGAGCAATGGCTCGGTAGGCTATGTCATCACGATAAAACATGCCTTGCCAACTGATCGTTTTAGCCAATTCGTAGGCGCGTTGATGGGCTTCAGTGACGGTTTCGCCTAACGCGGTAGCGCACAAAACACGGCCGCCATTGGTGGTAACTTGGCCATTTATTGTTTTGGTACCGGCATGAAATATTTTGGCGCTTGTGCTGTCATTCTGGCTTAAACCGCTTATCACATCACCTTTGTTATATGCTTGAGGGTAACCGCCAGCGGCGAGTACCACACCTACTGCTGCTCTTGGGTCAAATTTTGCTGTAGCTTGGTCTAACTTACCTTGCACCGCCAATTTTACCAATTCAACCAAGTCAGATTGCAAACGCAGCATAATCGGCTGAGTTTCAGGATCGCCAAACCGGCAGTTATATTCAATAACCTTAGGTGTGCCATCGGCCATGATCATTAAACCCGCATACAAAAAGCCGTGGTAATCATTACCTTCGCTAGCCATGCCCTGAACTGTAGGGTAAATCACTTCGTCCATCACCCGTTGGTGAATTTCATCCGTCACAACTGGTGCTGGAGAGTAAGCACCCATTCCGCCCGTATTTGGTCCTGTATCGCCGTTGCCTACGCGTTTGTGGTCTTGGCTAGTAGCAAATGGTAATACATGCTTACCGTCGACCATCACGATGAAGCTTGCTTCTTCGCCATCTAAAAACTCTTCGATAACCACGCGGCTACCAGCTTCACCGAAAGCATTGCCAGCTAACATGTCGCGCACAGCATCTTCAGCTTCAGCCAGGGTCATGGCGACGATTACACCCTTACCTGCGGCTAGGCCATCGGCTTTGATTACGATAGGAGCGCCTTTTTCTTGCAAGTAAGCCAAAGCAGGCTCTATTTCGGTAAAGTTTTGATAATCAGCAGTAGGAATATTGTGACGAGCTAAGAAATCCTTGGTGAAAGCCTTTGAGCCTTCCAACTGCGCCGCCGCTTTACTTGGACCAAAAATGGCTAATCCTTCAGCTTGGAATGCATCAACCACGCCGAGAACTAACGGGACTTCAGGACCCACAATTGTCAGGCCAATAGCGTTTTGTTTAGCGAATGTGACCAAAGCACTAATGTCTTCAACATCGATTGGCACATTTTCTAATTTAGGCTCAAGGGCAGTACCCGCATTACCAGGGGCCACATAGACTTGGCTCACACCGTTAGATTGTGCGGCTTTATAGCCAAGAGCATGCTCGCGGCCGCCGCCGCCAATTATCAATACTTTCATGAGGTTCGCTTTTCTAATAGGTTAACAAATGGATCTAATTATCAAAACGCCGCTTATTGTAGCGGCGTTTTTATTTGGCTACTATGTAGCCTATTTTACAAATTTTAAAGTCATGCGATTGCTCTCACCTATCGCTAGGTATTTCGCCTGGTCTTTCTCACCTAAGCGTAAACTAGGAGGCAATGTCCAAACGCCTTTTTCGTGTTCGCCATTGTCTAGTTTATTGGCGTTGATGTCACTTTTGGCCGCTAGGGTAAAACCCGCTTTTTCGGCCAAAGCAATCACGTAAGACTGCTTCATATAACCAGAACTTTGTTGCAATGCGCTGCTTTGTGATTCAAGCAAACTATGCTCAACCACACCTAACACGCCGCCTACCTTGAGTGCTTTATAAAACGCTTTAAATGCATTCTCTAC
This sequence comes from Paraglaciecola sp. 20A4, assembly GCF_011378905.1. GTDB lineage: Bacteria > Pseudomonadota > Gammaproteobacteria > Enterobacterales > Alteromonadaceae > Paraglaciecola. Next base: position 342,815 of record NZ_WTPY01000002.1, read on the forward strand.
ACCTTCATCACCGTCTTGCATATACCAATTATGGATATTGCGAAAAGTCAGCACGCGGTCTAATGATTCAACTGGGGCAAAATCTGTGGCTTTCATCTGGTGAAAGGTCGTTACTTTGACATTCTGATAGCTTTTCAGTGCAGTTATTTTTTGTTCGAACTGTTCGCGTGATTTTTTATAAAACTCGTTGGTATTTTCGTCCACATAAAAATGTGCGGCGTAAAACTGGCCTTTGTCCTTTAACAGAGGTGCAAGAATGTTGCTGTACCAACCACCACCGGGTGAAATTTCGGCTACAGCCATATCTTCTTGTACTTCAAAGAAGCGCAATGTTTGTTGGGGATGACGGTATTCGTCACGCAAACGTTGTTCGGTGGGACGTCCTTCGTCAGCAAGAGCATCGATGAGCGCATCGGCTTGCACGAAAGAAGAGGCGAGTAACGTAACGGAACAGACTAATTGAGTAGCACGCTTGAACATGAGCAAATCCTGTAATGAGTCATAAAACGGAGGATAGTGTAGCGTTTTTTTGTACAACACTGAATGCTATGTACATTAAATCTGCAGTAGGTAGGTGGACATGGCGAATATACCTATGACCACCTCTCTATTACTGGCAGTAATTAATGACGGAAGTGTCGCATTCCGGTAAACACCATAGCAATGCCGTGTTCGTCAGCTGCTGCGATAACTTCGTTATCACGCATTGAACCGCCAGGCTGAATAACTGCGCTGATACCTGCAGCCGCAGCTGCATCTATTCCGTCACGGAAAGGGAAGAACGCATCAGAGGCCATAACGGAACCTTCAACTTGTAAGCCCTCATCAGCCGCTTTAATGCCAGCAACCTTAGCTGAGTAAACTCGGCTCATTTGACCCGCGCCCACGCCAATTGTCATGCTGTTTTTGCAGTATACAATGGCGTTAGATTTCACATATTTAGCTACTTTCCAGGTAAACATTAGGTCTTTCAATTGCTGCTCAGTGGGTTTTACTTTGGTGACCACGGTGAGATCTTCAATTTCAACCATGCCAAAATCACGTTCTTGGACTAATAGTCCGCCGTTTACGCGTTTAAAATCGTAGCCGTCAGTTAGTTGCCCTTGCCAATCGCCACACGCTAGAAGACGTAGATTTTTTTTGGCAGCAACAATCGCCACGGCTTCATCACTAACGGTAGGTGCGATAATTACTTCAACGAATTGGCGATCAACTATGGCTTGTGCTGTTGGGCCATCTAATTCGCGGTTAAAGGCGATAATGCCACCGAAAGCAGACGTTGGGTCTGTTTGATAAGCACGGTTGTAGGCTTCTAAAATATTTTCACCTAACGCTACACCACAAGGATTAGCATGCTTAACGATAACGCAAGCTGGCTCAGCAAATTCTTTAACGCACTCTAACGCTGAATCAGTATCAGCGATGTTGTTAAAAGACAGTTCTTTGCCTTGTAACTGCGTAGCAGTAGCCACAGATGCTTCTTGAATATTGTTTTCTACGTAGAACGCAGCCTCTTGATGGCTGTTTTCACCGTAGCGTAAATCTTGTTTCTTGCTCATTTGCACGTTAAATGTACGTGGGAAGGCGCTGTGAACATGGCCGCAATTATCATCACAGTCATCACCATGATCGTCAGACTCGATCATGGCGCCAAAATAGTTAGCGATCATGCCATCGTATTCCGCTGTATGCTCAAAAGCGGCTATAGCTAAATCGAAACGAGTGTTCGCCGTAACAGAGCCGTTGTTGGCTTGCATTTGCTTGGTCACGCGAGCGTAATCTTTAGCGTTAACCACTATGGTGACGTCATTATGGTTTTTGGCTGCAGCACGGACCATCGTTGGGCCGCCAATATCGATATTTTCAATAGCATCTTCAAGGCTACAATCTTCTTTAGCTACTGTGGCAGCAAAAGGGTAGAGGTTAACCACGACTAAATCGATTGGTTGAATATTATTTTCAGCCATAACCGCTTCATCCTGACCGCGACGAGCAAGAATGCCACCGTGGATCTTGGGATGTAGCGTTTTAACGCGTCCGTCCATTATTTCAGGATGACCCGTATAAGTGGATGCTTCGATAACGGTCAAACCATTGTCCGCGAGAAGTTTTGCAGTGCCGCCGGTAGATAAAAGCTCAACGCCTTGCTCGGCTAAGAAAGTGGCAAATTCAACGATACCAGTTTTGTCAGAAACGCTCAGTAAAGCGCGGCGAATAGGTTTTTGAGTCGTCATAGTGTGTTTATCTTCTAAATAGGGATTAACAGAGATGCCTGGGCTGCGCAGTATAGCGCATACAAAAAGAGCACCCTAGGGTGCTCTTTAAATTTTTCAGCTTAGTTCATGCCGTATTGTTTAAGCTTCTTACGTAGCGTGCCACGATTGATGCCTAACATGATTGACGCGCGGGTTTGATTGCCGCGGGTAAAAGTCATGATTTCTTCTAACATTGGCGCTTCAACTTCGGCCATTACTAGCTCATACAAGTTTTCAATGTCTGTGTTGTCTAGTTGCTTAAGATACTTATTAACTGCCTGTTTTACTGAGTCACGTAAAGGCTTCTGCGCCTGTGTTTGTGAAGGAGTCGTTACCGTTGTGGTAAAAGGAGAAGTTACATTTTGCTCGAACATATACAATCTTGCTCTTTAGTTAGTCATCGTTAGGCAGCAGGTGATACGAGATGAGTCGTAGATTCGCCTGCCATTTGGTCGAAATAATATGCCAATGTATCGAGTTGCTCTACTGCATCATCGATGGCATTGAACTTGGCTCGGAACAACCGTTCCCGGTCATGTTCCGCTAAATACCAACCCACATGTTTACGGGCAATCCGTGCTCCCAAATATTCACCGTAAAACTGATGAACATTAGCTACGTGCGCTAGTAATACGTCGCGTACTTCGCTTAATGGGGGCGAGGGTAGTATCTCGCCAGTTTGCAGAAAGTGCTGAATTTGGCGAAATATCCAAGGGTTACCTTGGGCACCTCTGCCTATCATCAACGCATCTGCTTCGGTGTACTCCAACACGTGTTTTGCACTGTGCACGCAGGTAATATCACCGTTGGCAACAATGGGTATCGACACCGCCTGTTTAATGGCTTTAATTGTGTCGTACTCAGCGTTACCTTTGTACATACAGGCCCGGGTGCGGCCATGAACTGCTAAAGATTGAATGCCGTGTTGTTCGGCGATTTTAGCAATGAGCAACCCGTTGCGATTATCCGTATTCCAGCCTGTGCGTATTTTTAAGGTTACCGGTACTTTTACTGCCTTCACTACAGCTTGAACAATACGTTCAACCAATTGTGGATCTTGCAGTAGCGCAGAGCCCGCCAACTTTTTATTTACTTTCTTTGCTGGGCACCCCATGTTGATATCAACAATCTGAGCACCGTTATCCACGTTAAACTGTGCCGCTTGAGCCATTAATAATGGATCAGCGCCAGCAATCTGTACTGCACGAACCCCTTCTTCGCCAACATGATCCATACGTTGCTTAGATTTATTTGATCGCCAAACGTCAGGATTCGACGAAAGCATTTCAGAAACCACTAAGCCAGCACCCATGCGTTTGCATAATTGCCTAAACGGTCGATCTGTCACACCTGCCATTGGCGCCAGAATCAAATTATTTTCGAGCTTGTAAGGACCAATCTGCATAATTCAAAACGCGAAATCGCGCAAAAACTGTCCGGTTTGCAAAAAAGGGCGGCAAGTTTACGGTTTTTTTACAGGCTTGGAAAGGCTATATTTTGAACAAATTGTCAGTTTTTTTGCCATTTTGGGCTTGACACTTATAGAACAAGGCGAATCACGGGGGTTCCGCCATGTTGCTGCGTAATATCTGAACGCCGGTGTAAATTAAATGTAGCTAAGTTGGCAGGGTTTGTAACAGAGAAACCCTATAAAGGCTGAGGGTAAGAGGGTATTTAAAACTTTATTTTGCCGGTCAGCATATCCTTAAACATCACCCAATCCCCTAAGAAACTGTAAAACGGGTAGGTAAACGTGGCTGGTTTGTTATGTTCAAAAAAGAAATGACCTACCCAAGCGAAGCCATATCCTAATACCGGTATAAACCATAAGAGCGCTAATTGACTATTCATAACAGCATATATGATGAGCATAATAATTAAGCTTGAGCCTATAAAATGTAGACGGCGGCAAACGTTATCTTGATGTTCACTCAAGTAATACGGATAGAAATCGGCAAAACGTTGGTATTTATGCGACATTGGGTTTCCCCTTCCATGTTGTTCCAATAGACTATGACGTTAGCACGGCCGCAGCCTAGGTAATTGTCTAATCGGCGACAATTCAGCGTTTTTCGCTGATTGGTGCTTAAAATGTGGCTTGAGTTTGGAGCAAATGACCCCACCATTTGATCATTAACATCATAAGAGATCTGAGATGCAAAATAGCGTAGACATCACCATAGAAAACTTTCAGCAAGTCATATTACAAGACTCAACAACTCAATTGGTTATGCTTGAGTTCTGGGCGCAAGGTTATGAGCCGAGCGAGCAACTAGCACCAGTTTTACAAGCGATAGCGCATAAACAAGGCGCAAATTTGTTGCATGCTCGGGTAGATTGTCAGGCGCAACCAGATATTACAGCGCAATTTGGCGTGCAAAATCTGCCCACAGTTATGTTGATTAAAGATGGTCAACCCATTGATGGTTTTGCTGGCGTTGAAAGCGAAGTCAATATTCAAGCTATGTTAGACAAGCACCTACCTAAGCCTCAAGACGAATTATTTGCTCAAGCGAAGGCTATGGCAGAACAAGCAAATTACCAAGAAGCCTATACTTTGGTTAAAGAGGCGTCAGATCTTGATGCTAGCCGTGCTGATATCAAATTGTTACTAGCTGATTGCCAAGTGGAAGTAGGTCAGGTTAATCAGGCTAAAGCGTTATTGGCGACGATTGGCTTGGTAGACCAAGATGGATATTACCGGACTATTTTGGGTAAAATAGAACTCGCTGAGCAAGCGGCAGAATCACCTGAGATTATCGCTTTGCAACAGGCCCTAGAAAATGATCCAGATAACTTAGACTTAAAAGTAAAGTTGGCTGTGCAACTGCGTCAAGCCAATCAGATAGAAGAAGCGTTAAGTTTAATGCATAGTGTTTTGCTTAAAGATCTTAACTTTCAAGATGCAAAAAAGCTGATGCTCGATATGATTAATGCCTTACCTGACGGCGAACCGCTTAAGTCGCAATATCGACGTAAGGTCTATAGTTTACTGTATTAATAGTCATCGAGTCCGTCCAGCGGCAGACCAAAATCAAGCTGAAATGCCAAGGGTGGAAATCCTTGGCATTTTTTATCCTATATGCTTAGCTTTAGCTAAATGCCTGTTTCACGAAATCAAAAAAAGCCTCAGCTTTGCGTGTTGCTAAGCTGTTTTGTGGGCGTAAAAACCATACAGGTGCTTGGGGCATCGCAAGGACATTGGGCAATACCTCAACTAATTCACCGCTGGCCATGCAACCTTTAATAGCCAACTCAGATTTGATGCCAATGCCATGGCCACTGAGCAGTGCCTGAGTCATATTGTCACTATTGGAAATAGTGAAGCGTGTGGAAGCGTTGAAGGTAAAAACACTGCCGTCGTTGTGCAGTAGCTTAAATTGTTTCTGCCAAGGTAAGCATACAAATCGGTGTTCGGTTAGCGTTTGCACATGGTCAATCGGGGCAAATTGATGCAAGTAATCGGGAGACGCGCATAATATACGCTGGTTATTAGTAATTTTACGAGCCAGTAGTCCAGAGTTAGCCAAGGTACCCACACGAATCGCGACATCTTGGGCATCATCGACTACATTGACAAAATGGTCAGTGACGAGAAAATCCAGAATCACATCAGGATATTGCTGTTCGAATTTCGCTAAATTGGGCAGTATATAAATTGAAAATACCCAAGGCGGGAGTGTCACCCGCAATGTTCCGTTTATCCCACTATCTCTTGCTCCTATAGCAAATTCGGCATCATATAAAGCCGCTAAAATATCCCCTACGCGTTGGTAGAATTCCTCACCTTCGGCAGAGGGTCTAACGTTTCGACTATCCCTGAAAACAAGAACGGTGCCCAATATGCGTTCAAGTTTGGATAAACGGTGGCTGACCGTAGCGGGGGATATATTTAGCGCATTGGCTGCAGACACTACGCCTGTATTTTCTACAATCGCTACAAACGTTTCTAAGTCATTGATTGTATACACGATGTCTTCCAAGATTGGCTTAATTCGAAAATATTAAACCATGCATTCGGTTTTACACGGTAGGTTTTAATTTTTCTAACCCCATATTTTACGAAAGTAAAACTTCACTTAGGAAACGTTTATGTCACTACATGCGCAAATTGCAGAATATGACGCCCAAAAAGCCATCAATATGCCGAAGGATATCTTTGACTTAATGGCCAAAACCACAGATACCTTGGTTGCAACAGGTATTGCCAATGATGCACTCACCGTTGGGGATTACGCGCCGGATTTTAGTTTGCCCAATGTTACCGGGAAATTAGTCACATTGGCTGAACTGCTTGCCCATGGTCCTGTGGTGTTAAGCTTTTACCGCGGTGGCTGGTGTCCCTACTGTAATTTTGAATTACGGGCGTTTCAAAATGTATTGCCTGAAATTCAGCAGTTAGGTGGTCAATTAGTGGCGATCTCTCCGCAGACACCTGATAACTCATTGAGTACCAAAGAAAAAAATGAGTTGGGCTATGCGGTTTTAGCCGACGTTGGAAATAAGGTGACAAACGATTATGGCTTGGTGTTTAGTTTAGATACGCGTTTACGACCTGTGTATGAGAAATTTGGTTTAGACATTCCGGCGATTAATGGCGATGACACTTTTACCTTACCGATGCCAGCAACTTACATTATTGGGCAAGATGGCAAAATCGTTTATGCCTTTGTGGCTGAAGATTACACCAAACGCGCCGAGCCCAGTGATGTAATTGACGTTTTAGCGACGCTATAGACAACACGTTTATCCATTTACGATTAGCAAGAGTATAGATTCCCATGCATTCAACAAAATTAATCCGTTATATATCTATAGCGGTACTTTTTTTCTCACTAGTAGGAGCAAATTTTATGGCCCTCGCAGCCCCTAAACCTAAAGTTATTATTTTTGACGTAAACGAAACATTACTTGATTTGGATACCATGCGTACCTCGATTGGTAAAGCGTTAGACGGCCATGAAGAGCTCACCACTTTGTGGTTCTCAACCATGTTGCACCACTCATTAGTGACAACAGTTACCGGCGATTATCAAGATTTTGGTAAGATTGGCGTCGCCGCGCTGATGATGGTCGCGCAGAATAACAATATTGATATCACTGAAGAAGAAGCGCTAACGGCTATTAAAACGCCCTTATTGTCTCTGCCGGCACATGCTGATGTTAAACCGAGTCTAACGGCACTTAAAGCACAAGGATTCAAAATTGTGAGCTTAACCAACTCATCGAATAAAGGTGTTGAAACACAATTTAAAAATGCCGGGTTAACTAATTATTTTGACAAGCGCATGAGTATTGAAGACATCAAAGTCTATAAGCCTGACTTACGTTCTTACGCTTGGGCTCTTAAACAATTAAACGTTAAACCAGAAGAGGCGCTTATGGTCGCTGCTCACGGTTGGGATGTGGCTGGTGCTAAAGCCGCAGGCTTGCAAACCGCATTTGTGGCCCGCCCAGGTAAAGCGCTATATCCGTTGGCATCTAAACCAGATTATGTGGTTAAAGACCTTAGCGAATTGGTTGAAATACTTAAATAAAGTTTAAATTGATAGCTATATTGTTTATAAACCGCCTCAGAGTATGCAACGTGATTCTGGGGCTGGCTTAAAACCCATTAGATTTAAGCATATCTATCCGCTTTAACATTTCATTTTTCTGTTCTATCAGTCTTCGACCATAACGCCCGAACTATAATGCTTTAAATATAGGCATGTTAACGTTTTCCGATTTTATGCTTATACCAGCCCCACTAGGAAATCGTTAGGGGGGGTAATGTGTAGTCGACAAATAATCGAATGAGTCATTAAAGAATGCAACATGAATATTACGACATTGTCATAGATGCTCACCACCCGCTGTTTAACCTTTCGTGCTGGGATAAAGTTCGCTTTGAACAGTGTCGCTTCGAAGGACTCAATTTACCCAAAAATCAGTGGCGATATTGCGTATTCGACGAGTGTGAATTTTCACACTGTGATTTATCAATGCTCGGCTTGAACAATAGTCAATTTCACAGTGCGTTATTTAGTGATTGTAAGTTGCTAGGTATCGATTGGGCGCAAGCAGATTGGACAGCTAATTTAGGTGATCCACCTAAATTTATCCGTTGCCTACTCAGTGCAGGGTCGTTCTTTGGTCTGAACCTTCAAGGGCTGTGCATGATTGATTGCAAAGTGCATGACGTTGAATTTTCTGAAGGGGTATTTATTAAAGCGATATTTTGCGGCAGTGAGCTGACACATAGTCGTTTTCACAATGCTGATTTGAGACAAGCTGATTTTAGTGACGCACAAAATTATCAGATCGATGTCAGGCACAATAGGTTAGACAAGGCGCGGTTTTCTCGTATTGATGCCTTGGGATTGCTCGATTCGTTGGGTATTGAATTGGTGTGATCGTGTGTCATTATTAACGAGATTTCACATATCTTCTAAGCGTTTCTAGCCATTCTTTTCTAAACGGCTATCCTAGGCGATCAGCGCTCTTTGCGATCGCTTTCAAATCCCAGATAGGATACGTAACGTAAGGCAAATTAATTCAAAATGAACACGCCACCTTAAGTCGGTATCTATTTTATAGAACCGTCCGTTAGCCATCCCGGCTCTAAAGGTTCCTAGAATCGGATAAAAATTAAAAGCAAGAATATGCTCGATAAGCCGTATGTTGTGCTTATTTATCACTTCTCTCAGCTGCGAGAATACTAATTTAGTACATATTTAATTTAGCTTTCTAAGCATATTGTCTAATCGTTAAGCGATTTTACCCATGTTATCTTCTTTGCATCGAAAGCTGATGTTCAATTTAGCCTGTAAAGCATAAAAATTAATCAGTCTATACATCAGTATTTTTTATCTGATGCGTGTGTAAAAAACTCTAAGTTATTCAGGAAGATGTAGGCCTGTTTATAGTAGGCGCTACCAATTACATGCAGTGAAGCAAGAGTTGAAATTAATTTAACTTCTTGATTTTAATTGTAATTTTATTTATTTGCACTGAGTGCCCGCTAATTTATTGCCTTTGGCTAGATGGGGCACCGATATTGCAAATACTGTTTTTAAGGCAAGGCCACAGCCCTTGTTTAATTAATTACCATGAAGAGAGAAACCATGAAAATCTTATTATCTGTAACCACTATTATCACATTAGCTGCAGGCAGTGCGCTTTTGAGTGCGCAAGCGGATGAAAGTGTCTTTAATGTTAGCGCTGCAACGACAATGCCGATATTACCGGCAGAGCTTCAGCAGCTTGAAGCTAAGTTGACTGAAATTCAGTACGACATGTCTGATCGTAATACCAAGCTACGTGTTGAACGTGCTGTGCATTATTTTAGTATGGCTCGTAAGCATGCTGATTCTGGTTGGAGCAAAATGGCTTCAGATCAAGCGACTCGTGGTTTGTCATTACTTGAATTAGATAATATGCAATATATGCAAAGTAGTGATGTGCAAATGTAAATTACGTTTCTTTTAATCCATCGTATCTGCTGATGGCCACTACTACATCATGCATTCCCTGCACCTAGGAACCGCGTTTAGTTTATCCGGTTAGTATTCACGCCTTTTTCTCACTCCGTCTTTGGGGACGTCTTCCCACGAATTTAAGTAATTCCTTCTTCAACAGCTAAGCAAGAGCATAAGATGCTCGGGAAACTTGAGTCGGTGGTAAATCAAAAAGCGGCTACTGCGTCGCAAGAGTATTCGCCTCGCTTATCAGCATTGGTTAAGACCAGATCTTCTAGAGTAAGATATTTTAATATACAATTTGAGATATGTGATTTCTATACCTACCCCTTTCCCTTCGTGACTTATTTGGAAAAACTATGCTTTTACAATCCCGTTATTTGATAATCGCTCTGTGCTTTTTTGCTTCCTCAGCGAATGCTACTCGCTCACCCTTTGAGCTAGCGGGCAATAGCATCCCTGCTGGCCAGAAGCGTTCATTTTTCGCCAGTGTTGCAGATACTGATATGCAGATCCCGATCACTGTCTTTCATGGTGTTAAAGCGGGTTCGGTTTTAACGCTATCAGCGGGTACCCATGGTGACGAGTTCCCTGCAATCACAGCGCTACAACGTTTGCGCTCTGAGATTGATCTGACTGCTCTTAAGGGAACGCTTATTCTTGTACATGCAGCGAATTTGCCAGCCCTTCATCAGTACGGCCTAAGCGCGCTACATCCAGGTGATAATAAGAACTTAAATCGTGAGTTTCCTGGCAATGCAAATGGTTCAGATACAGAACGTCTTGCGCACTTTTTAACACGAGAAATTGTCGACCGTAGCGATTACTTTGCTGACTTACACTCTGGCAGCGCATATCAGCAACTCTGGCCGCATATCTACGCACCATTTGTGGGTGATGAAGCGCTAGATGCCCGCACCTTAGCTTGGGCCAAAGCCTCTGGCATGCGTCACGTCATTTTATACGGCGATCGCCCTCGAGACCCCGCAAATTCAATTAGTTACCCCAACACAGCGATGACACGTGGAAAACCCGGTCTGACTCTTGAAATCGGCGATCGTGGACACAACGAGGAAGAAGACGTACTCACTTATCTTGATGCTTTGCGTCGTCTTATTGCGGGTATCGATATGCTGCCTACCACATTACCTGCATCTGAAGGACAAGTTATCTATAAACATCTCGTAGACGTTGAAACCCCGGTCACGGGCATTTTTGAACCTCATTGTAAAATAGGCGAACTGGTGAACGCGGGCGCCTTGTTGGGTATTGTGCGGGATTATTTTGGCGAAACAATCGCTGAGCTTCGAGCACCAAATCGCGGCGTAGTGCTTATGCTTCGACATGCCCCGCCCGTAAACAAGGGAGCTGGGTTAATCTCTATTGGCATTGAATAATGAGTTTTGAAGTGCAAATGGTATTTGCACTTCGCTTTTTAAAAGCTGCGCTCGCATTATAACCTGCAGTCGAAAGTAGTAACCAAAAAAGCTCGTTCTCAAGTAAACGTTCCAATCTAATAAAGCCATGCTTACTTTCCTAGCCAATTGGCAAGTCGTGCGTGTTATCGGCAAAGTTTGGGTGGACTACCTATTCGTTGCGCTTATGAGTGAAAATGACCGATTGATAAAGAGCTATTATCCTTGGCGTTCTGCCTATCCCGTGTACGTCAGCTTCGGTAATCTGAAAGCTATTGCAATGATGTGGTATTTCTATAAAAACAACATATAGCGCTGGAGAAAATTTAACCTGTGCAGTAGGTTAATGCTCGTGCAAAAAATGACTGCTATCGGAGGCTGAAAATCCGTTTTACATTCACATACTCATCACGGATTTGTTCAGACAATCACGTTGTGGTTTGCCAAGGAGAAAAGGCGCAGCATTTAGCTAATATCCCAGATTCCAGAGCCCATACTACGCCCTTACTTTTACGTCCGTTTGCAGTGACGTTGTGAAAGGATATAGCGAAACGGCAAATAGAATGGCAGAGCTTGCCCTGCAACAACCACAATTTTTAGGCGCAGGGTCAGCTCGGGAGAATGTAGGTATCACCGTTTCTTATTGGGCAGACTTTGAGAGCTATTAAAAACTGGAAAACAAATATAGAACATCTAGCGCCTCAAAGGACGGGTCTTAAGTTATGGTATGAGTTGTTTAAGGTTCTCATATCAAAAGTTGAGTGGGCCTAAGGTATTTAGAAAAAGCAATTAATCAGAAATTCAGCTTAAATAAGCTCAAGTTAATTCGTATTCTTGATAAATAGAATTTATATAAAATACATAAAGACAAAATATGGAATATAGCGTGTTCACCAGATTAGTGTTGGTATTGTGCATTAGCTTGTTTTTGCAAGGTGCGCTAGCTGCTAGTTCAAACCCTAAAATAGATAGCTTCACTATTAATGTTGGTGATGTTCAACGCTTTGAAAATATGCTTACCAAATGGCAAGTCGGCAACCCAGCTTACAATATCAGGCTAATCGAAACTGAATATTTGTTAGATGCATCAGCTGGGCTAGAAGATTTTTATCGTTTAAAAATAAAGAATGAAGCAGAACTGGTAACCACTGTAGATACACTATTTAGCTATTATCAAACTCTCGATATTTATACGTATAACCCGGCAGCATTACGCCCTCAATTGTTGCAGATGTTTAATCAGTTTAGCCAATGGTCTGACGATGCTGAGCCGTTAGACGTCTATTTTGTCATCGGAAGGATGAGCTCAGCTGGCACCGTAAGTAACCGAGGCATTCTGGTGGGAGCAGAGCAGTTGGCTAAAATAGCCCCACCTGATTTAGTAGCGCAAGGCTATAAATTTGCCAGTCTTGATCTGCTAGTGCAACTGATAGCGCACGAATACGTGCACTCATTTCAGCAGCAAGCGGGCCCGGGCACATTGATACGAGCAGCCATATTTGAAGGAGGAGCTGATTTTTTGGCTGAATTATCCACAGGAATTTCGCCCATGGTAAAACTGCATTATCAATATGGAACTGAAAACGAACAAGAAGTGTGGCATCGCTTTTCTCAACAAATGAATTCCACTGATGTTTCTAATTGGATCGCTAATCAGAAAAAAGGCAGCAGACCGGGAGATTTGGGTTACTACGTAGGCTATCAGATAGCGAAAAAATTCTATTACAATATGGCTGACAAAAGAGAAGCGTTTACATTGCTAACCACCGTTCCAGATGCGAATTACATTTTGCAGGTGAGCGGATACGCCAGAGAAGAAAAAACTCAAAACCATTAAAGTCACTGTTGTGAGTCCTCTACATTACGCCACTGAGAACGAAGCGCTCGCAATCCTCATGGTCCAGCATTGGCGTTACTAAATGTTGTTGCTAAACAGCCTCAAGTAATTTTGCGCGCACTTGATTAGCAATTACATTAGACCAGACTCCACTAGCAGGAGAGTGGCCCTTTTTGCTTATTTTTTGCCGCTGTCTATTGAAAGCCAGTTGCCCTTGCGCGGCGACCACCCAGGACTGGGTTTAAAAATGCGTCATGGATGATGTGGCCGAAGACCATAAGTAAGCGTAGCTGGGTTGAGTCGCCGCAGGCCATAAATAACGGTTGTGCGTAGGTTACGCCACAAACCCATGTTATCTTGGCTGCCATAAAATGGGCTTCGAAGATGTCTTCGTTGCTTGATGATGCCTAAAAGGGTTGCGTGATGATTAACACCAAAATATACAAAGCAGTTTATGGCCTATCTGAAAAGCTGATGGCGGCGGCTAACAAGAACGATCAGAAGGCGTTTGATGCGCTCTACGATGAATTAAAAGCGCTTTGCCTTGAGCATGAAAATAGTCATAAAGATCACCCTGAACAGTGGGAGACCCTAGCCGATTTTACTGAAAATCTTAGTGACGCTGTGCTTATTTATCAAAAAGCGTTAGATAAAGCCACAGCCATGAATTCGAAAGACCACATGTCGTCTATCGCTTATTCAATGGCGAAATTACAAGTGGAGCTTAATCTCACTGGCGACGCGATTAAAAATCTACAAGCGGCGAAAATCAGCGCGAATAAAATTGAAGACAAGGAATTGAAAGCAGAAATAGACGATCTGCTTGAATCATTACTGGTGGCGTAAAATCGTTCGTTACTAATAGGCTAAAATGAATCAGATAAACCCAAAAAAGTTGCTCAATAGCAAATGGACTGCCGTGACACCACAGGATAAAGAGAAGCACTTTATCGTTACAGAGATAGAATTTGATGAAGACGGCCTGGTTGTTTCTTGCTGTATTGAGGCCATTATGTCGAAACGGCCTATGTCTATTAACTGGCGAGATTTAAAAGACACCGATCGTTGGCTTCAAGGCTGGAAATAGCTAAAGTTTGTACTAATAGGCGACAGACAATAAAACACCCCGCCACTTGTGTGACGGGGTGTTTTTGTATTAAACGATTATTGAATGCTAAAGGTACACTGCTGACAAGGCACCACCTTCAGTATCGTCTCTAACGCGACTTATGCGGTGCTTTTTTGTAAGGCACGCATTTGGTCGTGGTTTCGCTTCATATCTGTTAGTACACCGTTTAACGCCATTGTGCACGCTGCGGGTTGGTCTTCCTTAAGTGCATCACGCAATACTGCTAATATTTTATCTTCTACTTCTTCTAACTGGCTCACGTAAGTGTGATCACTATTAGAGGTGAGTGAGCTGATTACACTGGTGTACATATTTCGGATATCAACACTCATCGCGTTATCATCTTCATATTCACCCTGTTCGGCAACCGCGAATGGTTGTAGGGTAGTAATAGCTGCTTGCTTGTCGCTGATCATCTTCTCGAAGACTGCTTTAACACTTTGAGAGTCAACTTTCTTAATGGCGTCCGAATAAAACTCGATGCCGCCGTTTAGCACTTTGATAATCGATGATACTTTTTCAATATGATTTGGATTAGACATAGATTACTCCTTTGTGATTAAACTTATTATCTCGTCAGAGGGTTCCTCTGAGTTAATCAAGTAATTGCAATGGCTGTACCAAATAGTGCGTATTTAGTTAATAAGTTAAAAGTATTTTGAATAAAATAAAACCTAAGTAAAACAGTTGCTTGCATCTTTCTCTAAAGGGTTTTTGAATTATTCCGAATTATTTAAGTGAAAATGCTTAGGGATTATTTTTACGCTAAGTAAAGATTGCATTGACGTTGAATAAACTACCGAGGCAGCTTCTAGTGAGGTGACATCCACAGAGCAGGTAGAAGTAGATATCGGTGTGGTTTACCCAGTGAATTACCAAAAATATTTATCTGCTCAATTCAAATAGACGCTTTTTATAAAGCATCAAGCATAAAATAAAAGCACCGAAGGTTGCCCCAAGGTGCTTTTTACAAGTTATATCCAATCTAATTTTAATTATGTTTGGTTACCCCTTACAGAGGATGGCGTGTCTAGGGTTGTTGCATTCATTTTACTTACGCTTTTTTCGTTAGTACTGGGCTTAACAGTATTTTTATGTCCGCCACCTTTGACTTGAGTGTTGTGATTTTGCTGTGAATCGTTGCCTGAGCCTTGCTGGCTGGCCAACATAGTGTCTAACTTCTCACCGCCTTTAGCACCGAAGTCCAATGTACGAATCGGAAACGGTATTAAGACGTCGGCTTCTTCTAAGGTCTTTTTAATTAAGATAATTGCTTCGTGGCGGGCGACCATAAATCCTGTGTCGCCTGGATAATCTATCCAGAACCACACCAACATATTGATGCAGCTGTCGCCAAAGCTTTCTACATAAACTGCAGTTTCTTGTTTTTTGATAACGAAATCACATTCGTTGATCTTATCTGTTAGTAATTTAGCCGCTGCTGCGGGGTCATCGCCGTAAGAGATCCCTACGGGAATTTCGAGTCGGCGTACTCCTATGGTGGAATAATTAGTCAGAATGTTTCGAAAAAGAATCTTATTGGGAATCACTTCAATTTGACCAAAAAAAGTCTCTACGATCGTATTGCGTAAATTAATCGCCCGAACATTCCCGAATACACCTTCTGCTTGAACTACATCACCTAGTTCGAATGGCTTTCTAATACCCATCGCGATGCCGGCAATTAAGTTCTCAGTCATATCTTGAAAGGCGAAACCAATGGCTAAACCGACAATGCCGGCACCGGCTAATAACGAAGTAACCGTTCCGGATAAGCCTAAAAATTCCAAAGCGATGAATATACCGGTACACATTACCACCGCTTTAAATATAGATGCGAGCAAGTCAGCAATTTGTCTTGAGTCAAGTGCGCGATGTAAGCCTTTGCGCAGCATTTTGCTCATCACGCGCGCTAAAATTGAAAATACAATAATAATTACAATGGCCACAACGAAATTTGGCAGGTGGGCGATGGTCTGCTCAAGCCAACTTTGCAGTTTGTCGTTGATCAATGAAGAAAACTCACCGAGTGCTTTAAATTCCATTATCTGATCCTAAGGCTGTTACAAGTGAAAAAAGCGAGTACCAATAGGTACTCGCAAGGGGGAACGCACACAATGTGCAGCAGTTAATCTAATGAGCTTGGCGCAAATTTTTGGAAAGTTGTACCGCATCGAATACTTCCAGTGGTGTCTTTGGATCACCCTTGCCCATGGTAATTAGCAGTGATGACATAATGTTTTCTTTTACTTGCTTGGTGGTGACTTCGCCGCCAGCATAATTAGGAGAGCTTGGTGTAGCACAACCCAGTAAACCGCAAGTTGTCTCGCCCTGTATAGGTTTCATGGTACTTGGGCCAACACGGGTTAAATCTTTTGTTTCAATGTCAGTATCGCTTTCGACAACGGTAAACCAATTATAGCCTTGTGCGGTAGTTAGCTCTGCAGCGTGAAGTAACGCGAAATTTTTTACATCATTTTCGGTAGTACTTTTGTTGCCCTTAAAAACAACACGGTATTGGTTATCGCTTAATTGAATATGGCTATAACCTTGAGCTCCATTTTCTAAGGCTGCCTGATATTGAGTTGGCGGGACGCTGGAACAACCGAATAAACAAAGGCAAATCATACAAAGGGTTAAGGTTGGTTTTAGCAAAATGTAATCAGGCAATATATTCATAGTGATGCTCTTCGTGGTCTTTGCTGCGAGTCGATTACGCAGCTTATTGAGTTTGTCTTGATATATTGTCCTATTCAAAATTGAAGCCAACCTTGCAGTCCTTTGTTTACAAGGCTTTCACTAAATTGCTCTTTTAAGTCTAGGCAAAAATTACTGCGGGTATGGTAAAAAGTGCACACCAAAGTAGGGAATAGTTGAGTGGTTTATCTACCTAAAATACAGGGTATAAAAAAGGGCAAGCCGTGCTTACCCTCTTAATTGATTTTGCTTAACGCTGTACACATTATTGTTCAGGGGCAATCAACATGATTAATGAGCTTGGGTTAATGCGTATATCCAAGGCGTCATCTTGATACGTTTCACCATCGATAACATAGTTAAGTGGTTGGTCGGCAGATATTTTTATCTTCTTAATGCGTTGGTGATGAACATTTTTATTCTCTGCATCAGCGAATAAGCTGGGGGCAATTAATTCAGACAGACTAAACATATGCTCGCTGACAGACGTTTGTGGGGGCAACCAAGTAAGATCGAGCTCGCCGTCTGTTGCATCAGGCTCGCCTCCGCCCTGTGCCAATACGGTAGTAAAGGGCGCAGCATTAGCCACCACAAGGCTACAGACAGACAACGACTGCTGTGCCTCGTCATCTATAGTGATGCGAAGGTCAAGAGAATCATTAACATTGACTGCCTCCCAAAGAGCTTTGATGTACGCCATTTGACCCCCTTGGTTTTTTTCATCGCGATCCGCGCCTTCAATCATTTTCTGCTCGAACCCTACAGCGGTCACTAACAACATTAAGTGCTCGTTACAGTTGGCCGTGTCAATCTTTGTAGGTACGCCATTTTCGATATGCTCACAAGCAACTTCTATGGGCATCACTTTTGATTTGGCACCAAATAATGCATGAGCCAGGGCATTTGCAGTGCCCATAGGAATGATCGCGAAATGCACATTAGTATTTACCAATACCGATGCGACTTCTGTTAATGTGCCGTCACCACCGCATGCTATAACCCTACTGGCACCGGCTTCAATAGCTTGTTTAGCTAGATTTTTGGCACTGACATCTGGCGTGGTTTCCACTATCTTAAGCTGCATTGAACCAGACAGGCGTTGTTCGATAAACTCACGATTCTGCGGCCATTTACCTGCCCCCGATACAGGATTAGCTATTAACCAAGTAGGGGCTTGTGCACTTAATTTTCCGCCTTCGAATACCTTACATAACGCCCTTAGCTGATGGCTATTTAAACGTGCTGTTTCTCGTACATCTTGAATGCTTGAAATCGCCTGTCTTACACTCATTTTAGGATTTATCCTGAGTAAATAAGCTGCCATCACGAGCACTGATCTTCCTCGACCTAATGCACAGTGCACAACCACACCGCGTTTTGCTCGGCGGTGGTTATCAATCCAGTTTACAGCTCGGATCAAATCCTCTTCACTGGGGCTTTGATGATCAAGTACAGGGACGTTTAAGTAAGCGAGCTCTTCAGATGTGGCGGTCCAATCAAGCCCATCGAATTCGGCGGTAACGTCCAAAATTGCTTTAACGTTCAAGTCATGTAGCTGTTCTACATCGCTAGGAAATAAGCGACAGGCAAGATACAAATCATCGTCAATCTTCTGAATGGCGGGGACTTTGTCATGCTTTCGCGCCCAGCTGTTATAAAGTTGAACACCTAATAAGAAAGGAATAAACACCCAACGAATATAAAATGGGATTGAACCGTCTTGTTTCTTACGAAAAATAGCAGGCTTTTGCAGTAAATAAGCGCTACCGACGCACAGTAGCGATAACCCAATCCATATCAATGGCAGGGAGACGAGTATATTTGCGCTGAAATACGCCAACAGTAAAGCGCCCAGCGCACCACCTAGGTAATACTTGACAATAAACATACGGAGATTCCTTTACTGAATTGCTGACGGCCCATGAATGGTTTGTTTTTTCGATGGGCTAACCTAAGCGTTTTAGGCAAAACGCTTAGGTTTTTTACTTCTAGCCGGTTAAATCGATTTAGTACCACGAATAGGGTAGTCATTCTTACGCGTGTAACCTAAACCTGATACCAACATATTGAGATCAGGGCGAACAAATGGACTGTTAGCTATTTCAATTATCTGCACCTTGTTATCACTGTTAATAATGAACAAGCCAGGTTCTGGGAACGGGTGGTCTGTTTCGGCATCTGATCTAGGATCTGATACGAATAAACCCAATTGCTTCATATAATCCATGCTCAGACCAGCATAAACCGGATATTCAGCGGCCACATCATCAAGCTTTCTGTTTAACTGCTCGACGGTATCGGCTGACACGGCAACGATATCCACTTTGATATCTTGAAACTGTGTACGCATTTCCTGTAGTTGGGTTAAATACTTAGTGCACACAGGGCAATGCACACCTCTATACACCACAACCATAGTCCAATGCTCTGGGCTAATTGGATTAACTAATGGAACACATTCTCCTTTGTTATTTAATACTTCAATATTGGGGAACGTCGCCCCTGGAGTTAGTCTTTCAATATTCATGTTTATCCTCTTATGTAGATTGCTTATCGTTACACATTTATGGACGACAAAAGCCTCAGAGAGGCTCTGTATTAGGCTGTTTGTTGCTCACGCATTTCTTCACGATAGCTGCTAGCCAATTTGCTCTTTTGGGTTTCGTTTAGCACCTTACCTGCCATTTGAAAGAATTGATGTTCTTCATCATCTAAATGATGCAATACCAAATGTTGCAGGCTTTTCATATGCGTTAACCAAGCCGACGAGCTCATATCCGTCTGTTCAAGTTTTTCGATCAACTCATCGATTTCATGATGTTCTGCAATAGCATGACGAGACTGGTCCGCCATGTCATCTGATTCCATCAGCGGCGCATAGAAAAACCGCTCTTCCGCCAAGGCGTGACTTTCAAGTGCTTCCTTTAATTCGTTGAATGCATGGATACGTATATCGCTTTTGCCAGATGTATTTATCAACTTATTCATCAAATCACGCTGAACGTCGTGATCGTTACGTAACGCTTCAAAAATTTTCATCTTTATTCCTCGTCAGTTACATATTCGCTATATTTGTATGCTTTAACAATGCGAGCATCATACCAATCTTGGAGAGCCTCTAATCTGTTGAAAAATATAATTTTTTATTTCATGCACAACATATTTTATGATCCATACGCGGTAATATTTACACAACTAAGGTAGTTCTTTCTGTGTGTAAAAATAGTTTTTTTGGGCGTTTTTTAATATTTTTCGTAATATTAATTAACGATGATTCACCGTTAGGGGTTTGTGAGTGTTTATGGCAATTAAAGGAAGACAACATGAAAAAATCTATTCGAGCTTATTGTGGGTCTTTGCTGGGGTTCTTGCTACTGGATGCCGTGTGGCTTGGATTGATAGCGAAAGATAGTTACATTGCTGCAATGGCAGGGTTGATGCGTAGTGATGTGCATATTTGGCCTTGGATAGTATTCTATAGCTTGTATTGTATGGCCATTGTGTATTTGGTTATACGGCCAAATTATCACGTCGCACAGAGCAAAAACGTGTTGTTAGGCGGGGCTATATTGGGTGCGGCAGCATATGGTGCTTATAACATGACTAACTATGCGTTATTGGCAGGTTGGCCATTGGGCATCAGTTTACAAGACTGGGCATGGGGTACAGTCGTGACCAGTTTAAGCGGTTATTGCGGTTGGCGCTTAGCACAGACGACGAATTGATACCTGCGTCGAGGTGTAAACGTTACATTGGATCTTAAGGCCGACAAGGTATATTGCTCCGTAAAGCCAAAAGTTATATTTTTGCGCAATATATCCTTTAAGGGACAGCGATGACTGTAGCTTAAAGGATATATTATTTATTTAGTTTTCGTATGTGACTGTAATTGAGCAGAGCCACAAACACAGAGCCGCCGATAGCGTTACCTAATAGCATTACAGACAACGCGCCTAGCATGCTAATAAGAGAAATACTGTCAGCAGTAAAGTAGCCAACGAGTAATTCAACCGAGCCCGCAATGGAGTGGTGTAATCCACCTAGGCCAATAATAAAGGTAACGATGTAAATACACAGTATTTGGCTGGTGGTTGAATGAGTAGATAATATGGTCCAAGCACCGAGCGCCATTAACCATCCTGCTAGGGTCGCGCTAACGAGAAGTGTTCCTGGCGAGTAAGACAAAATATGGTCTGCGATAATCAAATAACCCGCACTAGCGTGAATTACTTCATCGCTCATGGTCAGCAAACCTGCACTGAAAATACCACCGATAATATTGCCCGCAATGACAATTGCCCATAAACGAAACATACGAGTAATATGTATTCTTCTGTCTAGAATAGGGTAAAAGGCCGTTGCCGTATGTTCAGTAAAGAGCTGGGTCCGACTTAAGATACACATAACAAAACCCAAAGGATAAACCAAGGCAACAAGTACGCGATTAAAGCCGCTAGAGAGATCACCAACGATGGTGGTCATCACGCCTACGGCTAACACGGTAAAGCAGATGATCATACCAGCAGCTAATGCCGACATGAAAAGTGACATAGCGGGCCTAGCGAGTTGCTCAACACCTTCATCAATGGCTTTTTCTAGAATATCGTCAGGATGACGGAAAGTTTCATCTACGCGTTTGACGATGACTGAAACATACTCTTTACTTTCACGGGTGCGTTCTTTAGTTCGCTCGCGGGTATCTTCATTAAACAGCAACTCGCCGGAAGGCGAGACGATTCTAGCTTCATGATCGTGCTCCCCATGCTCTAAATCATCACTCATCATTTTATCCTTGATAGTCATAGGCTAGTGCTTTATCCACCAGAAAAGTGCCACAGCTAGAGTAAGCACGATAGCGGTGGGAATTTTATATTTTCTAAAAATAGCTTCAGCTTTATTTCCCGCAACCTTTACTAATAAGGCTAGGCCAAAATAGCGGATCGTGCGGGCAATTAAGGTAGCCAATAAGAACATAAAGAGCGAATACTTAGCAGCTCCGGCAGCTAACATAGCGATTTGGAATGGGATCGGAATAATACCAACTGATAACACATACCAAAAACCTTGTTGCTGCATCTGGTTTTTGACGTTTTCTAATTGCTGCGGATCTGAGAACCAACCGGCAATTTGTTCGGCAAATTGATCAAACAAGTAATAGCCAACGCCATATCCGATGATTGCGCCAAAAATACAGCCAAGAGTTGCTAAGAAGGCTAATAACCAAATTTTTTCGCGCTTAGCCTGCATTAAGGGAATAAGTACTGCTTCTAATGGAATAGGAACAATAATCGATTCCGAGAATGACGCGATAACTAATGCCATATACATGTTTTTAGATTCGATAAACTGCTTAGTTTTACGTTTAAAGTAAGCGACCATACTTGTCCTATTCAGGGGTTATTAACACGTTTTATCTGTGCCAAATGGTGAAGAAAATGTACTTCTTTCTATATCCAAAAGCAGGATATATACCAAATCAATAAACTGGGATGCTTAGAGGGCGCCAATGCTCCGAGTTTTCTCCCAGACTGATGTATTTCCTAGGTTTGAAGCCTATTCAATAAAGTGAAATATAAAAGTAGTGATAGATTTTCACCGTCATAAACGAGGTTTAATGTTATCTATGATTTGTCTTGTGGCGCAATAAGTCCGTGTCTTTGAAAATTTTACTGAGTGGATGCAGGCCAATAAGTGAGCAAGCTACAAGTAAAACCGATTTTTAGTTACACGGTTAATAAATGACTAGTGTTAACGCGGATGGTCAACTACCTGCGTAGCTTTTGTGTCTAATGGGATGTTCGTAGTTTAGCTAGTAAGGTAAATACCAACGCCAATAAATAATTAACTACTCAGCGAAGATTTAAAAGGACTTAATCAAGGCGTTTGAATGATAGCCCTTTATTGAAAATAATATGGCGCTCTTTCAAGTTTGAGCAACACATAGTAAGTCCTTTTAAAGTTAGCCCAAAGGTAATATCCCAGCGGATTTTGTATTACGTTCTCGGTATTTGAAAGGGAGCAACCATTACTGCACCCCGACGCCTTGTTTAAAACCCGTTGGATGAATTCTCAGAGGGCAATTATTTATTGGATTTGAGTATTAAGTATGTCCGGTTTGAATATTGCTTTTTACTGGCAGTTAACTCACACTCCAGCGCTTGATACACAAGGGGTGGCAAGATGAATGATAAATCAGTGAGGTCAGGTATCTTGTTCGCAATAGCGGCTTATACCATGTGGGGCATAGCGCCGTTATACTTCAAGCTGATAGGGCAAGTCCCTGCGATGGAAATTTTAATGCATCGTATTGTTTGGTCTGTCCTTGTTTTAGTCTTACTGGTGGGAATTACTGGCAAGTTTGAGAAGGTTAAACAAGCTATTTTTAACCCTAAGGTCATGCAGGTTTTATTGATTTCTGGGGTACTGCTTGCGGCTAACTGGTTTATTTTTATTTGGGCTATTAATAATAATCATTTGTTGGATGCCAGTTTAGGATATTACATAAACCCCTTGCTAAATATATTTTTAGGTCGATTATTTTTAGGTGAACGACTGCGGCGCCTACAAAAAGTGGCCGTTGCTTTAGCCCTTTTTGGTGTCATGTATTTTATCGTAAGTTACGGGCAATTGCCTTGGGTTGCGCTAGCACTAGCTGGTACCTTCGGTGTATACGGTTTACTGCGTAAGCAAGTCGCCGTAGATTCATTGCCGGGTTTACTGGTTGAAAGCTGTTTATTGCTGCCACCTGCAATCGTTTACTGGATTTGGTTCGCTGGTGAGTGGAGTAATATGCTGACTAATGATTCGGCTTTAAATATCACGCTTATCTGTGCTGGAATTGTGACTACGGCTCCTCTATTGTGTTTTACCGCAGCAGCGAAACGCATTATGTTTTCGACTTTGGGGTTCTTTCAATATATCGGCCCGAGCATTATGTTTGTGTTAGCCGCGGTGGTTTATGATGAGCCACTTGATGGCAATAAAATAGTGATGTTTGGCTTTGTATGGCTAGCGCTAGGGTTGTTTAGTTACGACTCCTTGCGTCAGTATCGAAAAATTAGAAAGGCTCTTAAGCTCCCCCAAGATTAGTTCTCGCAGGGGGATCGTGCTCTACACGATTGCGGCCATTTTTCTTCGCTTGGTATAGATATTCATCTGCCTTACGTAACATGCCATTCACCCCGCCATGTTTAATAGCTGTTACGCCAATGCTGACACTGATATGGAAAGTCTGCCCCTCAAATTTGAAAGTGATACCCGCTAATGCGTGGCGGAAGTCCTCAACAATCCGTACGGCACCCGGTAAATCTATATTGGGCATAGATACACAAAACTCTTCTCCACCAAATCGTGCAGGTATGTGAGATTCAAAAGTAACAGCAACTAATGTGGCAATTTCACGTAATGTGTAGTCACCACAATCGTGGCCATAGGTGTCATTAATCACTTTAAAATGATCAATGTCGATAAGCGCTAAGCTGTGGTTAACAGGGGCTAATTGATTGGCGGCGGCGACGCGTTCGAAGAAGTGACGTCGATTGGGTAAGCCGGTGAGAAAATCTGAATTGGCTGCCAAGCGAATAAGTTCGATATTTTCTATTAATTCAATGTTTTGCATTATACGGCATAGAAACTCTTCTTCACCATAAGGCTGTGCTAAGTAATCGTTGGCACCACTTTTGATAAAACGGGCTGAAACCCCAGTATCACTATGGTCAGATAAACCAATAACTGCAATATCATCTTTTTTAGCGAGTTTGCGGACTTCACTGAGCATTTCAATGCCGCTCATGTCTGGTAATTCGTTGGCAATAATAACTAATTTAACGTGACTAAAATGGGTCAATGCCTCTAACCCCTGTTGACCTGTAGTGGCTTGATGGGTGATAAAATTGTGACGTCGAAGTAGCGAGGTACTGCGATTACGACTGACTCTGGCGTTGTCGACTACTAATACGCCAATATTTTTATTTTTCTGTAAACGGTTAAGTAATACGCTGAGATATTCGTAAACTTGCTCGTTCTCTTTAAGAATGTAGTCAATCACGTTTTTGTTAAGAATACCCGCGCGGGTTTCAGCGTCCAAAAACTCGGTGGTTGCAATCGTAGGTAAGAACGAGCTCAGGGCAAAATCAATGGCTTGGCCAATGGGCGCATCAGGTAAGCGGTAATCAACGATGGCGCACAAAAAATCTTCTGGTGCCGAATTTGAAAATAAATGTTGCGCAGCAGTCAGGCTGGTGGCCGTGACTGGTGTTAGTTTGGCCTTCAGTAGCAAACTGGCGATAATATTTAAACTGTGTTCGTTACCATCAATTATCAGTACTTTTGGACGCATAAAACGAGTTTACCTTTTGCCAGATACAGAGACGGTACACAACTTCGTGTTACCCACATAGTACCGAGTTACTCATTCAAAGTTTACGTTTTTATAATTTGTCTAATTTAGCGAACGAAAGCACTAACCATTTACTGCCTACATCATCAAAATTTACCTGAACTCGAGCGTGCTCGCCACTACCTTCATAGTTGAGTACCGTGCCTTCGCCAAACTTACGATGCGCCACTCGTTCACCTAGTTTAAAGCCTGTGGAATCAAATGCTGTATGGCTAGCTGATGATTGAAAGCGGCTTTGCATTGGGCGCGATACTGTGGCTTTGGTGCGTAGGCGTACTTCTTCTATATATTCACTCGGTATCTCTTTGATAAAACGTGACTGAGTATGGTATTTATCTTGGCCGTAAACTCGACGATTCTCTGCATAGGTAATATAAAGCTTTTGCATAGCGCGGGTCATGCCCACATAACATAAGCGCCGTTCCTCTTCGATTTTGCCTGGCTCATCGTTACTCATTTGGCTCGGGAACATGCCTTCTTCTACGCCTACCAATAACACCAAAGGAAACTCTAAGCCCTTAGCGCTATGTATGGTCATCATTTGTACCGCATCTTGGTGCTTATCAGCTTGGGCGTCTCCGGCCTCAAGTGATGCATGGGCTAAAAAGGCTGACAAAGGAGACATGTTTTCTGCTTCTTCTGGCGGTGCAAACTGCTTACAAGCAGTAACCAATTCTTCTAAGTTTTCGATACGAGCTTGGGCCTTCTCGCCTTTTTCAGCCTTGTACATAGCGTATAAGCCAGAATGCTTAATGACATGATCAGCTTGCAGCTCTAATGCTTGTTCTTGGGTATCTTTTTGTAACTGTAAGACTAAATCAATAAACGACTGCAAGGCGTTCGACGCACGGCCTGATAAACGTTTTTCGCGTAATAGTTGTAAGCTGGCTTGCCACATCGAAAGCTCGTGTTCTTTTGCTTGCTCGCGGACTTGTGCCAAGGTTTTATCGCCAATGCCGCGGGTTGGCGTATTCACTACGCGTTCAAAGGCTGCATCATCAATCTGCTGGTTGATGATCCGCAAATAACCTAAGGCGTCTCTAATTTCCTGACGTTCAAAGAATCGTAGCCCGCCATATATTCGATAAGCGACAGATTCTTGTAATAAGGCTTCTTCTAAAACACGGGATTGAGCGTTATTACGATACAAGATGGCACAATCGCTTAGCGCATTGCCTTGGGTATGCCAATCTTTAATCCGTGAAACCACAAAACGTGCTTCATCTAATTCGTTAAAACCGGCATATAAAGAAATGAGCTCGCCGTCGACACCTTCTGTCCAAAGTTCTTTGCCTAGGCGGCCTTGGTTGTTATCTATGACTGCATTGGCCGCTTTAAGAATATTGCCGGTAGAACGGTAGTTCTGCTCTAGGCGAATGGTTTTGGCATTCGGATAGTCGCGTAAAAAATGCTGAATATTTTGTACGTTCGCTCCACGCCAGCCATAAATTGACTGATCGTCATCACCAACAATAATCATATTGTTGGTAGGGGCGGCTAGTAGGCGTAGCCAAGCATATTGGATATTGTTGGTATCTTGAAACTCATCAACTAACACGGCACGAAAACGATTCTGATAGTGTTTAAGGAGCTCCGGATTTTCCGCCCATAGGCGATGAGCGCGAAGCAACAACTCAGCAAAATCGACTAATCCAGCCCGGTCGCAAGTTTGCTGATAAGTTTGATAGATATCGCGCAGTTTTTGCTGATTATAATCGCCATGGGTATCAATATGCTCTGGACGTAGGCCTTCGTCTTTATTGCCATTTATGTACCATTGAACATGCTTGGGTGCCCATTGCTTTTCGTCTAAGTTCATACTTTTTATTACCCGACGGACTAAACGATATTGATCATCTGAGTCGAGGATCTGAAAGTTTTCGGGTAACTTGGCTTCAGCGTAATGGGTGCGTAATAGGCGATGGGCAATACCATGAAAAGTACCTATCCACATGCTACTCAGTGCGCTGCCTTGCAACTCTTCGATCCGCCCACGCATCTCTCGAGCGGCTTTATTGGTAAAGGTTACCGCTAGAATACCCCACGGGGCGATACCTTCGACTTCCATCAACCAGGCAATACGGTGAACCAATACACGAGTTTTACCACTGCCAGCACCGGCCAAAATAAGCATATCGGCGGCGGGAGAAGCAACGGCATCGCGTTGTTTGTCGTTGAGTTGTTCTAAGAGTCGAGATACATCCATGGGGAGAAAAATGCTGTAGAATTATGCTGGCATTATAACAGTTATACTGTGTTTTTATACAATTAATGAATTTGTTCTTAGTCAATATTGGGCTTTATTATCACAACTGATTACACTAAAAAGTCATACAAACTAGAGGGTATACCGTGGACAATAACTTTTGGCTAACGCTTCGTGATGAAGCTAAGGTGATGGCTGAAAAAGAGCCCGTACTCGCCACCTATGCTGAAGAATGTATTTTAAAACAAGATAACTTCGCAGGTGCATTGAGCTTTATTTTATCTAATAAGCTGTCGGACAAAGTTATGTCGGCCGAAGCATTGCGCAGCATGTTGCAACAAGCATATCGCGATCAACCCTTGCTTGTTGAAGCAACTGTTTTTGACATTCAAGCCACATTTGAGCGTGATCCTGCGGTGAAATCTTTCCTTACTGTCTTGTTATATTTTAAAGGCTTTCACGCTATCCAAGTACATAGGTTTGCACATATGCTTTGGTTGATGGGGCGCCACGAATTAGCCTTGTTCGTACAAAGCCGCAGTTCTGAAGTCTTGTCAGTCGATATTCATCCAGCAGCCTATATCGGTCAGGGCGTGATGTTCGATCACGCCACAGGCATTGTAGTCGGTGAAACGGCTGTGATTGAAGATAATGTATCCATTATGCAATCTGTGACACTGGGCGGCACAGGAAATGAGAGTGGCGATCGTCATCCAAAAGTACGCCGGGGTGTAATGATAGGTGCCGGCGCTAAAATATTGGGCAATATTGAAATTGGACCAGGGGCAAAAGTCGGTGCCGGTAGTGTGGTATTAAGCGATGTACCAGCTCATGTAACCGTCGCGGGTGTGCCTGCTAAGATTGTTGGTAAACCTAGCTGTCAAAATCCTTGTCTAACCATGCGTCAAAACGTATTAGAAGACTAATTAGAAATCAGCTATACCTCAGGTGCAGCTGATTTATTTTGTCGGACTCGAGCAACGGTGGTCGTTATGGTAAGTTGCGTTTTTCAGTTATAAAGAGCACAGTTCGCTTAAGTGTTGTAACTGAATATCAGGCAAAACAGTCACATCCTCATTCTGTAAGTTCATACTGCGATTATCCGCGTACCACGCACTCATAAACCCAGCTTTTTTTGCACCAAGCACGTCTTTTTCTAAATTATCCCCTACGTGCAAAATCGATTCACTTGGTAAATTAAGTAACTGCTGGGCAGCATCAAACATGGCGCTACTGGGCTTCATGGGAAACGTTAAGCTGGCATGAAAACTTTCTTGAAAGTAGTCCGCGATACCAATTTGCTTAAGGTTGACGTTGCCATTAGTAATGGCTACCAAAGGCCAACGCTCACCAAGCTCGCCCAGAATACGGGTTACGTCTTCGCCAACCTGAAAGTTGCTGCGCTCAAAGTAAAAAAAATCAAAAGCTTGGTCTACCGCATCTTTAAGTGCGGATCCGCTGTGACCGAATGCTCGCAGGCCACTGGTGAGAACTTCTCTACGTAACAACCCCATATCGCTATGTAAATTTGGTTTTTGCTGCAAGGTTGTATGTTTATGGCGACGCCAATAGTCGGCGTGACTGTGAGCAGGATCATCGGCGAAGCTACCTAAGAATTCGATCAATGCATGCTCGGCTCGAATGATATAAGGGTAGTTATCGTACAAGGTGTCATCGAGATCAAATGTCATGGCCTTTATTTGGCCTGTTTTACGATAGTAAATCATTTACGCGGTTTCATCCTCTTAATGTGGCAAGCTTATTTGCGTCTTTTGGCTCTGGGGTGCGCTGTATCGTATACGCTCGCTAAATGCTGAAAGTTCAAGTGTGTATACACCTGAGTTGTAGACAAATTCGCGTGTCCTAGTAGTTCTTGCACCCCACGTAAGTCGCCGCTTGATTCGAGAATATGGGTGGCAAATGAATGGCGTAGCTTATGGGGATTTATATGTTGGTCTAAATGCTGTTGCTTGGCCCATAACTGCATACGCTTGGCAATTTGCCTGTGGCTAATTCTACGTCTGTGTTTACTGAGGAATAGCGCAGGTTCATCACCGTCTACTAATTCGCCGCGTACTTTTAGCCATTCATTCACGCAACCTAAGGCAGTTTTTCCGATAGGCAATATGCGTTCCTTACTGCCTTTACCCATGACTCTCAGCTGTGCATCGTTTTGGATGCTAGCGAGATTTAAATCGGCTAGTTCAGCTAAACGTAAACCGCAGCTGTAGGTTAATTCCAACATGGCTTTGTCACGGATTCCGAGTAACGAATCATCATCAAAGTCGAGCAGTTGATGCATCTCATCTACATTGAGTTGCTTGGGCAGAGGACTACCTTGTTTGGGCGCCTGAATAGCTTTTGCTGGGTTGCTAGTTAAAATATTTTTCTCGACTAAATAACTACAGTAACCGCGTAGGGCTGAAAGCCTAAGGGCAATACTTCGCGGGCTTAAGCCTTGCCGACGGGCTTGGTTTAGTACTTGTCGAACATGATCAACGGTGAGTTGTGTCCAATTATTTATCGTTAAAACAGCACAGATACTGGCCAGTTGACGCTGGTAATTTTGGATTGATTTTGGTGCAAGATTACGTTCGTACTTTAAGTAATAGAAGTACTTGTCTAGCGAAGGTTGCAGGCCGGGCTGCGACATCACTAATACGCAAGTAATTTAGGCAACAGAATACTTAAAAACTGCTGCAATTGCGTGATGAGTAGCGTGTCCATATCGGGATTAAAGTGGCCTGGATCATTGCTACCGATTGCCAAAATACCTAACTCGCCATTTTCACCTAAACGCAGTAAAGCGACTGACTCTGCTTGTTGATCGTTGAACAACAACTTTTTTTCATGCTCACTTAAGCGGCCAAAGAAAAAGGAATTATCTTTAAAACGTTTTTCAGCAAAAAGCTTACGTTGAATTTCTGGTATCGCAAACGCCCCTTTATAGGGTTTTAGGGCAACAGATGATAAGTTCAACTGCTCTTGCATAACATTTTCGAGTACATATTGTACCGAGCTAATATCGGTGCATTTGAGCACACGCAAGTTCAAGTCAGCATAAATTCGATAAATTGCTTCGTTTTGCTTCGCGATATTGATCAATTGACTGAGTTTGCTATTTAACAAACGCACTTTTTGCCGTAGCTGTTCACTTTGTCGTTCTACAAGCGACACGCTGCCTTTATGGGCGTGTGGTATTTGTAGTTCTTCAAGTAATATAGGCTGTTTAACGAAAAAATCAGGGTGCTGAGTGAGATATTCCGCCACCTGTTGTTCCGTTACGCCATCCGGTTCAGCAAAAGTGGAGGTGACGTCGAGTTGACTTTTTTGCTGACCAGATGCTTCATTCATAACGTGATATTTCCATCAAAGACATGCTCAGCTGTCCCTGTCATTTTTAAGATTGAGCCCGGCCCTTGCCAACGAATCTTCAAGGTGCCACCAGGTAAATCGACGGTGACTTCTTTATTTAACTTTTTCTGCAATTGGCCAACAGCCACAGCGGCACATGCACCACTGCCGCAGGCGAGTGTTTCACCTACACCGCGCTCATATACACGCAGCTTAATATGGCCGCTGTTTAAAATCTGCATAAAGCCGATATTTGCCCCTTCAGGGAATCGTTCATGGGCAACTAACATTTTACCGATGCCTTCTACATCAGCTGTTTCCACATCATCGACCAACAATACACAATGGGGGTTACCCATTGAAACTGCACCGCAAAAAAAGGTGTGTTCATTGTTGCGAATAATATAAATGTTTTCTTGTTTGTTGGCCTTAAGCGGTATTTTTGCCGGTTCGAAATTGGGCTCACCCATGTTCACGGTAATTTGGCCATCACGCTCATGGTACAACACCATGCGGCCAGCCTTGGTGCTGACGACTATTTTATTACGATTTGTTAGACCTTTCATCTTAACGAAACGTGCAAAACAGCGGGCACCGTTGCCACACTGGGAAACTTCAGACCCATCAGAATTGAAAATCCGGTAATGGAAGTCTTGTTCGGGATCGTACGGAGGCTCAACAACCAATAGTTGGTCGAAGCCGATACCGAAATTGCGATCTGCCAATTGGGCAATCTTTTCTTTGCTGAAAAAAACGTTTTGCGTCACGTTGTCAATCACGACAAAATCGTTACCCAAGCCGTGCATCTTTGAAAACTGAACTTGCATGTTTGCCACTTACGTAAAAATCACTTAACCGGGCGACAATCGCCCTTGTATCAAGTACCTATAATGACGTTTATATCATTTCAAAGCACAGCTGACTACGCATTTGCACCCAGCCCAACTGGGTTACGGTGCAAAGAGGTCGACTTGGTTGCTACAGCACGCTTTCGCCGCGCCATAAATCTTCAAGTTTTTCACGCTCGCGCACGACGATCACTTTATCACTGTCGACCATAATCTCAGCTGCCTTGCAGCGGCTATTATAGTTCGACGCCATAACGAATCCATAAGCCCCGGCGCTACGTACAGCCAGATAGTCACCCGCTTCGACGGCAAGTTCACGGTCTTTGCCGATAAAATCCCCGGTTTCGCAAATTGGACCAACGACATCATAAATGGCGCTATTGCGCGTTAACGAGATGTCTAGCGGAATGATATTTTGCCAAGCGGAGTAAAGCGCTGGGCGAATTAAATCATTCATAGCAGCATCAACGATGGCAAAGTTCTTTTCAGCACCTTGTTTTAAAAACTCAACTTTGGTTAACAGTACACCCGCATTCGCCATAATGGCTCGGCCCGGCTCGAAAATTAGCTGCAGGTCTTGACGACCGCTCATTCGCTGAGTAATCGCTTGGGTGTATTCGTCTGGATGCGGTGGTGTTTCATCTTTGTAAGTTACACCTAAACCGCCGCCTACATCCAAATGAGATAGCGTTATATCGTTTGCTGCTAGTTCATCGATTAACAATAGAAGTTTATCGAGAGCGTCGACAAAGGGGGCTATTTCAGTTAGCTGTGAACCGATATGACAATCGATTCCTTTGATGGCCAGATTAGGTAATGAGGCAGCATGACGGTATACGTCCACAGCTTGTTCTCGCTCGATACCGAACTTATTAGCTTTTAAACCGGTGGAGATGTAAGGATGCGTTTTGGCATCTACATCTGGATTTACACGAATAGAGATCGGCGCAATTTTGTTTTCGGCAACAGCGACTTGACTGATGCGTTCTAATTCGGCTGGTGATTCGACATTAAAGCACTTGATATTGTGTTGTAGACCGAGTGCAATTTCTTCATGGGTTTTACCCACACCTGAAAATACCACTTTTGTTGGATCGCCGCCTGCGGCTAGCACCCGTAGTAATTCACCGCCTGAAACAATATCAAAACCCGAGCCAAGCTTTGCCAATACGCTTAATACGCCTAAATTCGAGTTAGCTTTTACCGCGTAACAGACCAAATGTGGATGAGCTCCAGCTGCTTTGTCGAATGCCAACCAATGGCGCTCTATTGTTGCCCGAGAATAAACATAACATGGGGTGCCATGGGTTTGGGCTATGTCTTGCAGTGATACATCTTCTGCATATAGTTTTTCATTTTTGTAGCCAAAAAAATCCATATTACTGCTTACCTTCTTGCATATCTTTAGATGGGAGAGGCGATGCTTGTGGTGACGTATTTTGTTGCGGTTTTTCAGGCAAAAATAGCGGCTTCTTTTGCCCGCAACCTTGCAATGTTAACAGAGTAATAGTGCTAATTAGCGTTAATAGAAATATGCTTTTACGTCCCATCACAGGCCTCAACTGATAGTGTAGCCGCGTATGATGGCACTCCCAGCGTAAAATGCAACGTGTTAGCCGTGCTTTAGGCATTATATTCTATATCTATATCACCCTAAGCAGGCCTTTGGTTAAGGTTTGTTTTAATAGTGCGAAGTTATACCAATTACACAAAGACTAGCGACTGATGACAGGTAGCTTATCCAGTTGGGTGATAACGGATTGGGGAAAGCGAACTTTACTCCATAATTGCTCGCATAAAGAATCAACTGCTTGCCAGTCTCGTTTGAGCAACCAATCTATTAAAATATCTGGATTTTGTGGATACTCTATGCGCTCAATTGCTGGTTTGAGTAACCATTCTTCAACAATATCAGTATCTAATGTAGCCATACTCTGGCCAAGCCCGAGTTGCATTAACGTTTTAGCATTGGAAAGCTGTTCGAATTGCCCACTTAACGGTTTAATTAAAAGCTTTTTACCAAAATGCAAACACTCACTCGCCAGTTCAAATCCTGCATTGGCGATAACTCCCGAACAGGTCTGTAAAACCTGCAAAAAGTCCATTTTTGACGGACATCGCCAACTAATATTTCCAATTTGATGATCGACTTCTATTTTTGGATGGAAACAGACAAAGTCATGTTCTGAAAATGAGTCAAGTAGCGCACTGACATCAGCTATTTCTTCAAAGGGTAAATATACTAAATACGTCCGAGATAGTGGATTTTTTGCGTCATCAGCTTCGATGAAGGGTGGCATAATAGCGTGGCCAAAGTGATACCAGTGTACGCCGAGCTGCAAATCGGTAGGTGCGAAGTACTGGGTAATTAAGCGGTCGAACAAAGTACCCTCGTGTTTGGGTATAGGATGCATAAATGCAGCCTGATGACTTATAGAGATAGATGGGATCTTGTTTAATTTCGCAGCCCAAGCGCTAATGGGTTCAAAATCATTGATGATCAAATCATAATCTTGGGCGCGTACAGTTTTAATGTCGCGGTATAACTCACCTATCTTGGCCGCTTTTAGGGTCTCGTATTGACTGATTTTACCGCCCCGTGTTTCGAAGCTCAATCCACGATAACTGGCAAAGTCACCAAATACTTGCATGTCGAAATATTTATTTTTTTCACGACCAGAGAACAAATAATCTACCTGAATATCTTTGCGCAGGCTAAAAGCTTTAGCCATGACTCGAGCACGCGTTGTGTGTCCGTTTCCTGTACCTTGTACACCGTAAAGAATTTTCAAAGTTTCGACTCTTATAATAAGGATAAACTGAAATAGGACATACTCAGACCCAATGCGGCGCCAGCAATAATATCGCTTGGATAATGCACACCCAGTAATACACGAGACAAGCCAATAATACTGGCCCAGCAATATACTAAAATCATCATTGATGGGTAAAAGCTAGCGATTAAAGAAGCCATTAAAAAGGCTGCCGCAGTATGGCCGGAGGGCAGGCTAAATTTGTCTGAGGGCGTGATATGCGCGTTGAAATTTTGCAATAAGTCACAGGGACGCTGGCGGCGTAGAAACTTCTTTAAAATTAGGTATACAGGCAATTCAAGACTATAAGCAAGCAAAGCGCTGTATATAAACAGGGCGCCGTGTTCAGCTTCAAATATCCACAGTAGCAAACCGAGAACTAGGTATAAATGACCATCCCCGGTTCGTGACATCCAAATGACTAAGCGGCAGTCGCGCTTAGCGGTAAGTCCGAATAGCCAATGAAATAGCTGGGTGTCTGTCTGAGTAAGTGTTTTCAAGGTCACACTCCATCAACGCGCAATCAATTCGATGGGTTGATACTATTTTTGCTGTGTGAAGTTTAGGTGACAGATTAAAGAACACTTTATGAATTAAATTACCCACGGCAGTTGCAGACAAAAAGCGGGATAAAAGGACGATTAGTAGTAGCATTGCAAATGCCTAGCAGTATACTGGGTGTAAATCGACTAAAGGGGATTAACAATGGAATATAATACGTCTGCATTATGTGATTTGTTTGCCGATAGTGTTGATGTGGTTGAACCCATGTTTGTAAGTTTTGGTGGTCGCGCGTCATTTGGTGGTGAAATAACGACAATCAAATGTTTTGAAGATAAAGGCTTGATCCTTAATGCGCTTGAACAACCTGGGCTTGGAAAAGTACTGCTGATTGACGGCGGTGGTTCAATGCGCCGAGCGTTGATCGATTCAACCGCCGCACAAATTGCTTTTGATAATGGATGGGAAGGTATTATCTGTTATGGCAGTGTACGAGAGGTTGATGATTTAGAAGAAATTAATGTGGGTGTACATGCCATTGCGTCTATTCCGGTCAGTGCCGATGATAAAGG
Organism: Paraglaciecola sp. 20A4; assembly: GCF_011378905.1. Lineage (GTDB taxonomy): Bacteria > Pseudomonadota > Gammaproteobacteria > Enterobacterales > Alteromonadaceae > Paraglaciecola. Next base: position 378,300 of record NZ_WTPY01000002.1, read on the forward strand.
TGTTGGGGAAGTGGATGTTGCGGTAAATTTTGGCGGTGTGACGTTCTTGCCTGAAGATCATGTGTACGCCGACAGGACCGGAATTATTCTGTCACCTGAACCCCTCGACGTCGAATAATCAAACTATTTTTTCAGTAAAACTGTTATTTCAGATATAAAAAAACGCCATCAAATGATGGCGTTTTTAGTATCAATATCTGTAACTATAAGATTACTTACCAACAAGAACTGAAACGTTCGCGATACCCGCTTCTTTTGCTTGGTTAATAACTTCTACCACAATACCGTGCTTCGCTTTTGGATGAGCTTGAACAGCCGCAGAATCGGTGTTGTTTTCAGCCAAGAAGCTTTGAATGTTTGCCACGATACGGCGGATGTCCACTTCACGACTATTCATCATGATAGTGCCATCTTGCTCAACGCGGATTGCTAGAGATTTAACATTCGTTTTCGGCGGCGGTGAGTTTGTGTCTTTTGGACGCATAACATCTAAACCTTTTTCTTTTACGAAAGAGGTGGTAACAATGAAGAAAATCAACATGATGAACACGATGTCCAACATGGGGGTCATATCTATTGCTGCTTCGTCATCAGCAGCGCCGTGCTTCTTTCTTTTCATCTGTTCTTGTCGCCAAATTGTTGATAATGAATTCGCCTAGTATAAAGGCACTTTTAATTGAGAGCATCCACTAATTACATATATTTATGCAATTGTATTAACGAAAACGTATTGTTGTTCACATGTATGGTATTAAAAATAACCAATTCAGATTTGCCAGACGGCGAATCAAAGATGCGAAGGATGCTGATTTACTAGCAAAACAAATCGTTTATTCTCTTTATTGACATATTCCCACGACTTAAAACAACCACGAGTGTCGCCCAGATCGTGCTGAGGATCTCGCAGATCGTTTCTGGTTCGCAGGCTATTTGTATCGTAGAACGATCTTTTTTGCAAACCCAGTATATTTTTTGTGCACTAAAATTGTATTCGACTATGTGGTTTTAGAGTTTTAGAACTTTTGTGCTCAATGGCTTGGCCTAAATGGGCAAAGTAATCAAGAAAGTGATGTTGCACGGTAACGCGATGCTGCTCTCTTGGATAAATACCTAGTTTGGCTTCAGGACTTTTTTTTGTACCTTGAACCAAAAAAGCATTGCGTATGGAATGATCTTGTATGATCGCTTCAAATGCGCGAGCTGCGAGCTCTTGAGGGCGTGCAAAATAAAACAACTTCATTTCTTTATCAACTGCGGCGCTGGTTAGCACATATTGATTGGCTTCTTTTTTATTGCTGCTTAGAAATATACTTTCGAAACAGCCGCTTAATTTTTTATTCAGAGGATGGGTGTGCATTTCATGGTCATCAAGCCATAACTCTGAGGCGAAATTTTGCGCGTTACTAGCAACGAATAGTTTGTCACACACATAATGATCAAATGCATGAAACCACTCATGGGCTAAGGAGCCGCCACCTGCATTTTTAGCTAACGCTAAACGCTTAGTTTGAGATTCGTAATGGGCGCAACTGTGCTTGCGGCCACCTGTCCCAAACGCTAGAGATAACGAGCCATTTAAGGTTATCACGGACTCCGGAACTTGTAGAATGTCCATCAGATCACAAAACCCATCGAAAAAAAGATTAGCGGCTATCTGTTGTTCTTCAGGGGTGACCCATTTACCGATATTAATAGTGCGAAAACCAAAAATTTTAACGATATCGTGAAAGCTCACGTCTGCGCCCGCACGATGTTCAATGCCGTTACGGTAATAAGGTCGATGCAGACGAGATTGCCCTGCTATAGGTGTCACTGACTGTCGCTGTCCAATTCTAATAGCAATTGTTCTGTCCAACTCTCGATGCGTTGCTCAGTTTTATCATATTGATTTTCATCATCCAGAGACAAACCGACAAAGTGAGTACCATCTTTTGTTAGCCCTTTCGATTCTTCGAATTCGTAACCTTCGTTAGGCCAATAGCCAACGATATTGCACTCGAGAATTACTAACTCGTCATGCAGCATACCAAGGGCATCTTGAAACCATTGTGTATATCCAAGTTGATCACCTAGACCAAACAGCGCAACGGTTTTGTCTTTAAGGTTAAGCTGACTGATATCTTGCCAACTTGATTCCCAATCTTCTTGTAACTCACCGAAGTCCCAGGTGGAAATACCAAATATGAGCACCTCAAATTGTTCAGCTTGGCTCAATGGTACATCTTTAATATTAAAAATATCGACCACATGCTCATCGAACAAACGGTTGAACGCAGTCTGAATTTTTTCAGCGGCCATTTCGGTGTAGCACGTGGTTGAGCCGTAGAATAGGCCAATTTTAAAGGACGTATCTGACATGAATACCTTTTTTAAAGCGTTAAAAAATGGTGCTATTGTCCTTGTTTGCTAGGCATTGGTCTAGGTCTGATAGGCCTTGAGAGTGCAATTATTCGCTATTAAGAATACAGACATCAACACTTAGCTGCAGCGTAATAGGTAATGCTGCTAATTAAGCCATTACGTAATTGGTAAATTGACATAGCACACTGGGACGATGTAATGCCATTGTGTTGGGAAAAAGCTTCTTCAACGATCGCAATAGTATCGCCTAAGACAACACTGTCTTTTATTTGCGAACGGGCGTTCGGTTTTGCTTTGAAATGGGCTTGCATGGCTTCGTGCAGCTGATTTTTGTCAGCTGTTTCTGCCACTAACTGATTATTTGCTACGTTAAGCCATTTAACGTCTTCAGTCATATTGAGCAACATGGCATCAATGTCATGGGCATTGTAAGCCTGCATGAAGCTGGCAATGCGATCTAAGTTGGCCGTGGCTTGTTGTGCATGGCTTTGAAAGCTAAATACGCTTAGCACAAAAAGTATGGAAAAGGCGTAGCGCGCACAGGTTGTAAAACGAGCGGAAGGTATTTTCATAGTGTTTACTCATGAGATTGAATCATTAAGGTATGGTCAATATTCCATTCTTTTACAGTAGGCGACAACTGTTTACCTATAAAGATTTTAGTTAACAATTCGTTAATTATTTAATTAATATATAGTATAAATACTATTATAATGGACTATGTCACGGCATCGTGTCATCGCTGCTAGCTCTTTAGCCCATCTTACAGGCGAATAAAAATTCGCAACCTGTGCTAACCATTTATCTGTTTATAGGATCCGTTTGATATGACATTCGCTAATTCGACTACGTTGCCTGATTGGCAAAACCCTCAGATTTTTGCGATTAACAAAGAGCCCGCTCGTGCTTCGTTTTATAGTTTCTCAAAGGACCCAGGTGGATATGTAGATAGACCGTTCACGTCTAAAAATTATTTGCTGCTCAATGGTAAATGGGATTTCAATTGGGTTAATTCGCCGGCATTTCGGCCCGATGATTTTTTCAAACCTGATTTTAATACCGACCAATGGGGCAAAATAGATGTTCCAGGTAATTGGCAACTTCTGGGCTATGGAGCGGCAAATTATATTAATACGCGGATAGATTTTGCTGAGCATCCTATTGCAGGACAAGTGCCTGAAGATAATAATCCGGTTGGCTCTTACCGACGCACTTTCTCTTTACCCGAAGGGTGGAAAAATCAACGAGTTTTCGCCTATCTCGGAGCGGTCAAATCTGCTTTTTATTTGTGGATCAACGGGCATAAGGTTGGGTATTCTCAGGATTCGAAAACGCCGGCAGAATTTGATATTACCGAGTACCTAAAAGCGGGCGAGAATGTGATTGCCATGCAGGTGTATCGTTGGTCTGATGGCACCTATTTAGAGTTACAAGATATGTGGCGTTTAAGTGGGATTGAACGCGATGTGTATTTATATAGTACGCCAAACATGCGCGTACGTGACTTTCACGTTCTTAGTACCTTAAACGACACTTATAACGATGGGCAGTTTGAGTTGCAAGTCAATATTCAATCTCACTTAGCCTGCCAAAGCGATGAACAGACAGCTTATCAATTGCAGGCCCAATTACTGGGGCCTGATCAACACTTAGTCATGAGCGAAAAGTTATTCATCCAAGCTCATAACAGGCAACAAGTCGATGTGATTTTTACCAAAAAAATTGACAATGTAGCCAAGTGGAGTGCTGAAGATCCGAATCTATATCAGTTAAAACTGACACTACTTGATGAAAATAATCAGGCTGTGCAGCATATTTATACGCGCGTTGGATTTCGCACCAGTGAACTCAAAAACGGCAATGTGTTGATCAATGGACAAGCTGTTTTGTTTAAAGGCGTCAACCGTCATGACCACGATCCTGTTACAGGGCATGTAATAAGTCGCGAATCAATGCGCCGTGACATGCAACTGCTTAAGCAGTTTAATATTAATGCTGTGCGCACTTCGCATTACCCCAATGACCCTTATTGGTATGCATTGGCTGATGAATACGGTATGTACCTAGTCGATGAAGCGAATATCGAGTCTCATGGAGTGGGGGCAGCGAATCAAGCAGTCCCTTACGATCCGAGTGGACATATGGGAAATATGCCGCAGTGGAGAGATGCTTATCGAGACCGTGTATCGAACATGTACGAGCGAGATAAAAATCATCCGAGTATCGTGATTTGGTCGATTGGTAATGAAACCGGCGATGGCCCCAACATGGAAGCGATGTATGACTGGCTTAAAACCAAAACCAGCATGCCTGTTATGTCTGAGCAAGCACAACTGCGTCGGCATACGGATATGTATAGCCAAATGTATGCCTCTATTCCGGTTCTCGAACATTACGCACAATTAGGTGAAACACGGCCATTGATTCTTTGCGAATATGAACACGCCATGGGTAACTCTATGGGTAACCTTGCCGACTACTGGCGAGTCATTGAGCAATATCCGCTATTACAAGGTGGGTTTATTTGGGATTGGGTCGATCAAACGTTTGCTGTCACCACCGAAGATGGCATTCCATATTGGGGATATGGCGGGGACTTAGAAGAACCAGGTATGTATCACGACGGTAATTTTAGTGCTAATGGCATGATGGCTGCGGACAGAACGCCTAATCCACACGCTTATGAGGTGTATGCTGTTTATCAACACATGAGCGTAGAATCCCTAGATATGGTGAGTAACACTATTCGGGTAAAGAATAAGCGTTATTTTACTGACTTGTCTGATGTAATCTTACTATGGCGAATTGAAGAAAATGGCAATGTTATTCAAAAAGGCAGCATTGAGAATTTGCTTGTTGCCCCTCAAACGACTGAACTCATTAAATTTACTGTAGACGTTAGTTTAACCGATAGCGCTGAGTATTTTGTTATTTTTGAGTTTTCCACTAAACAGGGTAATGACATGGTACCCGCAAATTTTGTTGTAGCGCGCAGCCAAGTCCCTATACCAACTTATGCTACGCAGTCCATCGATAAACCAAAGGTGATCCGTAATAAGACCAATGGTTTGCAGATTAGAGAACGTGATTCGGCGCTGACGATTACTTCGGATGTGTTCTCAATCAGCTTTGATACTGTGTTGGGATTGATCAGCGATTACCAGTTGCAAGGACAGCGAATGCTATTATCGGGTATTCGCCCCGATTTTTGGCGGGCCCCAACGGATAATGATTTTGGCGAAGGTTTTCCTGAGAAAGCCAAAGACTGGCAGTATGCTGGTCAACATACTGAGTTAACGGCGTTCAACTGGAAGGAAACTGACGATAGTATTGAAATCCGTACAGAACATTATCTGACTGATGTACAAAGCCGTTATTTGAGCAAGTACACGGTCAGTGAAGATGGCAGTATTACCTTTGATATTTGGTTTTACGCAGCGCCCCATAAAATGCATAGTGCGCTACCACGTATCGGTAGTTTGCTGCAAATGCCCGAGGAATTTGAGCAAGTTGAATGGTTTGGTCGTGGCCCTCATGAAAATTATTGGGATCGTAAACAATCGGCTTTGGTGAGTCGATACGCCATGGCAGTAGATGATCTTTATTTTCCTTATGTGCGTCCACAAGAAAATGGCTACCGCAGCGATGTACGAACTGTCTCATTTAAAAATAAAAAGGGCTTAGGATTAACCTTTAATGGTTTACCCCAGATTGGCTTCGGTGCCCAGCGCTATGATGTTTATGATTACGACCAATTCGAAAAACGTGGATTACACCCACATGAACTGACTAAGCAAGATAGGATATTTATCAATATTGATTATAAACAGCGGGGCGTTGCGGGAACAGATTCCTGGGGTACGGCACCTTTATTTCAATACACCTTGCCTTGGCGAGATTACCACTATGGTTTCGTTATGAAGCCTTACAAAACCTAGAGGCGCGTGCGTTAATTATTACCTCTGGTGTTACCATAAAGCATCTGCTCAGAGACTAATTGTGAATACGTCTCTGAGTTTTTTTCTCAGTTGACTTGACCATGCTTGCACAACTACATATAAATCACCGCAAACAGTTGAATGGGAAATAACATGAAAAGTAAATTTGTAATGCTGTGGACATGTATTGCAGTATTATATGGGTGTCATAGTGTTCAGCCCATGGGAGATAGCCCTGTAGCTCAGGCGGAACAACACAATCCGCCCGCTGGACATGTGACAACCGTAAACGGGCGCTGGCTTATGGAAGCAAACGGCGAAGTGATGCTTGACCCGCAAACTTCAGGTTTGACTGTTTGGAACGGCAAGCTGATTTCCTTAAGTGACAGAAGTGCTGACCGATCTCAGCGATTACAATTGCATGTAATTTCATCAGAAACCGCTTTAGTATCCCCAGAAATAATGGCATTTGAACTAAGCGATACGTTAAAAGACAGTTGTTTTGCCAGTTACATTCAAGAAAATCCAGATTTAGAAGCGCTAGTGGCAGTGCCCAACGAGCCTGGTGTGTTTTTTACGATTACTGAAGATGCGAGCGACCATCAAGGCCTTAGTCCTGTGTGTGCCGAGAAGTATGGGCATTCAGGTTCCGTCGTTTATCCCTTTCTATTAGTTCGACTTGCGGTGCAAACAGACCATTCTGTGCTGATGACTCATGTGCGCCCTTTAATGTTTTCTGATGAGCTTAACCTCGCTAACTTTCCCAATGACGGCATTGAAGGCTTAGCCCTAAGCGATGACGGGCAGTTATACTTAGCCTTAGAAAAAGATGCCGCTGGTGGTGCGCGAGTCTTTACCACTGATATATCTGCAGAGTTTTGGCAGCAAAATGATTTTATCCCCATGCGTGACACACAGGTCAAGCTGCCATCGTTTGAGCACGGCAATCACCCCATTAATGCGCTGGAATTTTATCAATATGGTGGGCATCGCTATTTGTTTGCTGCCGCGCGCAATGATGAACAGCTCTGGGTAATAGATTTAGCTGGCCAGCAAGATGCATTAGTAGTTGATTTGCACTTTTTCGCTCAACTTGATACCCCGAACGAAATTTGCTCAGGTTGGGAGCCTATGGATAATGCGTCTATCGAAGGTTTGACTGTTATTGACGATACATTGTGGATGGTTAACGACCCATGGAAAGCCGTTTATTTACAAAATATTCAGTGTGAGCAAAACCGCGCCAAATTCGAAAAAATGGCGCCTTTGCTCTTCAGTTTACCTATACAGGATGCTTGGTTTCGTTAGGCTAACTGTTTGCAGTACTAAACAGATTTTAAGCGACTGGCGAAGGTCTTTTTGAATTTAGCCAGTTTAGGCGCGACCACCATATTACAATATTGATTTTGCGGATTATTACTGAAGTAATCCTGGTGATAATCTTCCGCTTGATGGTAATTGTTTAGGGCGATCACTTCAGTTACAACAGGATCTGGCCAAATCTGCTCGTCAGTGATCTCTTGCAGAATCTTTTCAGCAGCCACTTTTTGCTCATCGTCATGATAGAAAATAGCACTGCGATATTGTGTGCCGACATCATTGCCTTGTCGATTCAATTGGGTAGGGTTGTGCAAGGTAAAGAAGATTTCTAACACTTCACGGTAGCTTAGTTTGTCGGCGTCAAAATTAACCCGTACTACCTCAGCATGCCCAGTCTGGCCGCCACATACAGCCTCATAGGTTGGGTCTGGAGTTTGCCCACCGGCATAAGCACTAACGGCCAGTTCTACGCCATCAACTGTGTTAAATGCAGATTCTAAACACCAGAAACAGCCGCCGCCTAGAGTGGCCTGTTGAATATTTGCCATGACTTACCTCGTTAAATTTGTAAAACCTTAATGTGGTCACGCTCGTGCCTTGGTTCAAGGTGTAAAAGAGATTAATCTATTTTACACCTTGCAGCGTACTTATCTTAGTACACATATTGTGACGCTCATTAGGAGAAATGCATGCAAATTAGGATATTTTACGATGGTTACTGCCCTTTATGTTTAGCCGAAATGCATAAACTGAAAAAATACGATAAGGCGCACAAAATTTCGTTTGTGGATATTCAACAGTCAGACTTTGCCGAACATTTTCCTGACCTTAATTGGCACGAATTAGATGCCCGTATCCATGTGCAAAAGTTGGATGGCACTCTGGTGACTGGGCTAGATGCAACTTATTTAGCATGGAAGATGGTCGGAAAAGGGTGGCTGTATGCTTGGCTTCGCTGGCCAATCATCCGATGGTTTGCGGATGGCTTTTACAGTATATTTGCACGACATAGATATGCCATTTCATATTTATTGACTGGAAAGAAGCGCTGCCAATCCTGTGAAATTCCAAAGCTTGTTGGTGCCGATACAAGCCGGTCAGCATCAAGCAAAGTCAATAACGGGAGCGCCGGGTAATGGAGCAAAAAGGTAATGCACTAGTCATTGGCGCGTCAGGCGGCATTGGTCAAGAAGTGTTTCGGCAGCTTATCGACTCAGCTCGTTATAAAATGGTATATGGTGTGAGCAGAAACTTACAGCAACAAGCTGGCGCCGATATATCGCACTTCGTGAAAGGCGCTCAGCTAATCGAACTTGATTATACTGAAGAGTCGGCGGTCGCCCGATTTTGCCAAGAACAACAAGGTACTGGGCAATTTACCCGCGTTATTTGCTGTAGTGGTGTTCTGCATGGAGCCAGTAACGATGGAACAAATCTACAGCCAGAAAAACGCTTAGAGGAGATGTCGGCGGATAAGCTTAGCGCTTATTTTTCAATTAATACGATTCAGCCTGCTATGTGGTTACGATATTTGTTGCCTTTGGTTAAAGGCAATCAATCGGCTGACATTAGCTTTTTTAGTGCGCGAGTGGGCAGCATTCAAGATAACCGCCTAGGCGGCTGGTATGGTTATAGAGCGAGTAAGGCGGCGCTAAATATGTTGGTAAAAACCGCACAGGTAGAATACCAACGGCGTGCCAAAAATGTCAGTTTAATCTGTTATCACCCTGGCACGGTTGATACGGCCTTATCGAAACCCTTTCAAGCGAATGTAAAAGCGCAAAAATTGTTTACCCGTGAATTCAGTGTATCTCGCTTATTGAGCTATTTAAATGGGCTGACCCCAGAGCAGGGGCCATATTTTATTGATTGGGACGGAAAAGTGATCCCTTGGTAATTGGGCGCGTTTACACATTGTAAATATTTTGTGCTTTTTACCATCTTTATGAATGCACCTGAGCGAAGACTTTTTAATTATCTGCTGTTAACATCCGTTCATTACAATAAAAATATAACAATAATAAAGGATGACACTATGGGTGCACCTCGCGAACAGTTTGGGTCTCGTTTAGGTTTTATTCTCGCGGCAGCAGGCTCAGCTGTCGGGATCGGAAATATGGTTGGTTTTCCGGTTGCTGCAACAAAAAATGGCGGCGGCGCTTTCCTGCTGATGTATGCCATTTTCGTTGCATTTATCTGTTTACCTGTGATGCTTGCTGAAATGTCAGTCGGCCGTGCTAGTCGTAAAGATCCTCTCGGTGCTTACAACGTGCTTTCTGGCGGTCAGTGGCATTGGAAAATAGCTGGTTGGCTTGCCATTATCACCCCTTTTATGATTGCCATATTCTATTTGGTACTGACGGTATGGATTTTTGGTTATTTAGTACAAAGCGTACTGGGGAATCTTGAATTATTAGCCGATCCAAACACCTTTGGCGTATTTATTAACGGTTATGAATTGTTTTATTACATGATAGGCGTTCTGATTATTGTGTATTTAATTCTGCAAGGCGGGGTTAAACAAGGCATAGAGAAAGCTGCAAAGCTGATGATGCCAGCTCTTTTTATTATGTTAATAGCTCTAGTGATCTTTGTTTTGACGCTAGATAACGCCTTCGAAGGCGTGAAGTACTATCTTATCCCAGACTTCAACAAGATTGACGCCGCAGTTGTTAGCGCGGCGTTGTCCCAGGCATTTTTCTCTTTATCATTGGGCATGGGGATCATGCTCACATACGGTTCCTATCTAGACAAACACAGTGATGTGCCCGGTTCGGCGAAACTGGTTGCCTTAATGGATACGGGTGTTGCGTTTATTGCAGGTTTGCTCATATTACCCGCGGTCTTTTCGTTCAACCCAAATACCAATACGGAAAGTTTAAGTGACTCTTCGGTAGGCATGATTTTCACATTCTTGCCGAAAATATTCTTAGCACTACAAACAACAATTGGCTACGCAGGCGCAAGCGTGGTGGCAAGCTTGTTCTTCTTGTTAGTATTTTTTGCCGCAATTACCTCTTTGGTGTCCATTTTCGAAGTACCGGTTTCGGCTATGATGGACGAGAAAGGCTATAGTCGTAAGAAGTCGTTGGGGATACTAGGCGCTTTACTCGTAGTACTTTCTATTATGGCGGCTACGTCGTTTGGTATTTCAACCTTCTTCACTGAGTTTGTGAGTTATGCGGGACAAACAAAGTCTGTTTTTGATGTGATTATCGACGTGTTTTACGACACTATATTACCCTTTAATGGCCTGTTGGTTTGTTTATTCGTTATCTACCGCTGGAAGAAAAGTAACTTAAATGCTGAACTGGATATAGGCGCACCAAAATTTGCTAAAAGCTGGTTCGAAAGGTATGTCAATTTCTCGCTGGGTACCTTTATTCCTGTTATTTTACTGTTGGTGTTTATTAATACCGTTGCCCTGAAATATTTTGGTAACGCATTAATTGGTTAGAGACGTAACGGTACTGCGCGCGCAATCTATTTTGTTAGCGCTATAACACCCTTTTAAACGGGTGTTATAGCATGTCGTAGGGACTAGGATATGCAAGAGTCATTGATAGTCTCTGTAAGGAATAACGGGCATCAATTCGTTTACCGGTTTTAGGTGTTGATTCACGCGCAAAATGGGGCGCAGGTAAGCCAAGCTTATTCGCTGCCCAAGTATAATATTCTTGACGCGAAGGGTGTACTTGAGCGGCTAAATGCAGTGTTTCTCCCCATATACCCCCATCTATTATTTTTTCAATTGCACTGATAACATCTTGCTGATGGATAAGGTTAACCACCTGACTTGCTCCACTTAACTGCTGCCTTCCCGCTAGAAATTTGCCAGGGTGTCGGGCGGGTCCCACCAAACCAGCCAAACGTAATATACAAGCTGATTGTTTATGATGTTGTTGAATAAACGCTTCTATTGCTTGATGAGCTCGGCCCGACTCGGTTATAGGTGCGACTTCACTTTGCTCGGTGACGTTTTCTACCGCATCAGAGTAAACTGAACTGGTACTAATGAATATGAGTTTGACGGATTTGTGTGTACATACCTGAGTGATCAACATGCACATATCGGCGACAAATTGTTGACTAGCTTGTGGATTATCAGCGAGGTGCCTGCGTCCGGGTGGAATATTAATAATGACAACATTGTTATTGAGTAATTCAGCGTGGTATTTATGAGTAAGAAGACTTTCACCTAGAGCGAAAAGGTAAGCGTTTAAGCCATGCTCTATAAGGTTAATAATGCTCTGCTCGCTGCGCGCAGTAACCCGCACGTGATAACGGTCTTGGCTATTTGTTGAATTGCTTGTTTTGCTCTTTGTCGCGCTTAGCATAGTCGCGAGGGGCTGACCTAGCCAGCCTCCGCCAAAAATAGATATGTTCATAGTAGACTTTGTAAAATTACATTGAGTAGTGTTTTACCTGAAGTACGTCTAGGTCTGCAAGCTGGGGGACTTCGTTTTGCAGTTTTTCTTCCAAGCGATCGATATTCGCTAAGCTGGCACATAATACTTCAGCACGTGCTTCAAGCGCTTCGCTTTGGTGATCAAATTTATGCTCCATACCCTCGGCAAAGGTTTCCATACGTTGCTCAAACTCATCAAAGTCGCCCCCGTTGAACATTAGTTCACTGCCAATGGTAACCATTATTTGGCCAATTGCACGTGTCACGATCGTTTCTACGGCTTTTTCGAATTTATCTTCAAATGCTTTACTTAAAAACTCGTCTTCCTCAAATTGGGCTGAATTTAAACGTATCTGGCCATCGTCGCCGTAGAAACTACGATCTAACTCTCGCTTTAGTTCATGTAGTTGATCTGTGATGTCTGCAACAACCGAGTTGTTTTCACCTAGCAATTGAGTGAACGTTTCATCTAACGCATATGTGGCCAGTTCAATCGCATCTGAAGCTATACCCGCCGCCGCAGGGATAGCTGCATTAATGCTGTCGTAAAATTCGTTTAAACGGGCTTGTTGTTCGGTAGATAAATTGGTTTTTTGGCCGTTAACATAAAGCTGCTTACTTTGGTTAATAACGATTTTATTGTTTTGTTCTGTAGTGAGGGTTAGCACCTGATTTTCGAGTCGCAAACCACCGTTAAATTCTACGTCGCATTGTTGTTCTGCAGCGATTACAGTCGTACTTAACATTAGGACGGTACACAAAATAAGATTACGCATGGCCATTTTTCCTTTGAGGATATTTTGATTAGTTCACATAACAGTGAGATAAGAACTACAAAGCAAACACCAAGCCATTCTTATAATATTATTTAAAAACAAATGGTTAATGGTTATTGGGGTGATTTCAAATACGATTTTTATGCAGTATTGCTAATAAAGCTACTAATAGTTAGGCAATTTCGCCAGTCTATGTTTTCTTGTCAAAATTAATATATAATTCCGCCATAATTTGTGTGGGCTTTTTGAATCGTTATACTATTTTGAGGAACAAAGATGAGTAATTGGACTGATGCAATATTGTTTGGGTTTGGTTTAGTAGCGTTTGTTTTAGGCGTAAGCAGTATCATCATGGGATTTATCGCTCAACCTGCAGCACAAGAATCCGCAATGAAATCACGCGTTGAATACGGCTTCTTCGGTGTATCTGGCGTGGTGTTGTTTTTGCTGTTTTGGTACGCTTTGTCTGTAAGCTAAACGCCTACAGACAATTGTTAGCGGCCTAGTGAGGCCTATCACTAATACGTTGATAGGCTCGCAACCCAAATACTGGCAACATTGCCAGCGCATGATCGAAAATATCAGCTTGAATACCTTCGTAAGCGACCCAATCCTTATTGGCGCTAAAACAATATATCTCTAATGGTAGGCCTAATTCTGTAGATGGCAGCTGGCGTACCATCAATGTCATATCTTGATTTATGCTTGGATGGTGATGTAAATAAGATACTAAGTATGCTCGGAGCGTTCCTATATTAGTCAAGCGACGGCTGTTTAGAAGATCTTGAATATCGATTTTCTGCTCTTTATGATATGCATCCAGCTCAGCACGTTTCTTCTCTATATACTCATTGATAAAACGTATGTTACAAAAGTCGTTAAGCATATCTTGATCGCAAAACTTTATGCTGTTCACGTCAATAATTAACGAACGTTTAATGCGCCGTCCAGCTGACTCTGACATACCACGCCAGTTTTTCATCGAATCAGTAATCAGGCTATAAGTTGGGACGGTCGAGATAGTTTTGTCCCAGTTTTGAACCTTAACTGTCGTCAGCCCGACCTGTAAAACAGTACCATCGGCTCCGTACTTAGGTAATTCAACCCAATCACCTGTGTTTACCATACGGTTAGCGGCAATTTGAATGCCCGCTACAAAGCCTAAAATTGTATCTTTAAATAGCAGTAGCAATATAGCGGTGACTGCACCTAATCCAGATAGCAGTAATAGTGGCGATTTATCTAGTAAGTTGGATATGATCAGTAAGCCAGCAACAATCACGATAAACAGCTTCCCGACTTGAATAAAGCCAGTGACCGGAGCGCGTTTAGCTAATTCTGAAGCGTTGTAAACATCCTCAATAGTATTAAGCAAGGCACTACTGGCGGCTACGGCGGCTATCAACATGTAAATGACCGCAATTTTTTGTAGCATCGAGAAAAGAATAGGGTCTTCAACAAGCATACTGCTGCACAAATAAATAACCATAGCGGGTACAATATGACCGATACGTCTGAATACGCCGTGCTCGTGAAGTTCGTCGTCAATAGTATTTTTACTATGGAAAATGATCCGGGTGAGTCTGCCGGTTAATGCTACCCGCGCTAATAGAAAACTAAGCCATGCCAGACACAGCAGTAGTACCACCGCCGTTATGGCAAATAATCCTCCATCATTGCTTACCGTTAGGCCAATAAATTCATAACCTTGGATGATGTAGTCACTTAGTTGTGCACTTTTTTCCACTTATTTGTCTCCGTATAATTGCTTGATCTGGTTATCTTTATACGCCCAGCGTGCATTCAGCCAAGATTGAAAGTTATCTCTGAAGTCATTATCGCTAAAGTAATCGCCAATAATCTCCTGTTCAATTGGCGTCACGCTCGCGCGCAATATAACCTTATTTAATCTGCCTGCTAACATAGCTAACATGGGCCTATTAGGATTGTTAGGGTACATCAGAGTGACATCTAAAATACCTGTGAATAATTCTCCCATAGCAGCAAGGGTAAACGCTATTCCGCCAGCTTTCGGGGGTAACAAATGGGTAAAAGGGCTGTTGCGGTTTTGGTGTTTTTGAGTAGTAAATCGACTGCCCTCGACAAAATTAATAACTGTGGTGGGGCATTCTCTAAATTTTTCACAGGATTGCTTGGTGGTTTGAATATCTTTGCCTTTCAAATGCGGATTTTTTTCCACGAATTCTCGGCTGTACCTTTGCATAAATGGCATATCCAGCGCCCAAGCGCCTAAACCCACAAACGGTAACCAAATTAATTCTTTTTTTAGAAAAAATTTAGGGGCGGGAATTTTATCTGCTGCAAAGTCCACCAGCAAAATAATATCCAACCAACTTAGATGGTTTGGCATCATTAGGTACCACTCTGTTTTGCTTAGCGCGCCTTCAATTTCTACGTCTAATTCAATCCGATTAAATAGGCGAATTAGGCGTACGCTCAACACGCCAAAAGCACACAACATATAGTTGAGAAGCTGATTAATTGGTCGAGAAACTAATGCGAAAGGTAGTATGAGCTTGATTAGCCCAAAGAAAATAATCAATACTGCCCAAAAAGATAAGTTAATAATTTGCAGACAAAGATGAACTGGGAAAATAAGCACACTGCGTAATATCGAGAGCATGGGCTTACTGCTCCGCCGACATTTGCTCAATTCTGCGGTCTTTTTCCGCCCAAACGCTATTTAGCCAACGCTGAAATATAACGCGCTGTGCTGGATTATCGAAATAATCTTCAGCGAAAGCGTCACATTGTAATAACTCACTAATCGGGGTAACAGATACATGGACTTTGATAGATTTAACTTTTCCGCAGACAAAATCCCAAAAAGTGGGTATTCCTTGTGGGTAGTAAATTGTCACATCGAGTAATTTATGTAATTGACTACCCATAGCGCTTAACACAAAGGCCATACCGCCTGCTTTGGGTTTTAATAAATATTGAAATGAAGGCGATTGACGCTGATATTTTTCAGGTGTGAATCGCGTGCCTTCAACGAAATTCATAATACTTACTGGTTTAGTTTGAAATTTTTCGCAGGCTTTTTGTGTCGTTTCTAAATCTTTACCTTTGAGGTGCGGGTTTTTTGCCAAAAAGGATTTGGTGTAACGACGCATAAAAGGAAATTCTAGGGCCCACCAAGCAATTCCTAGAAAGGGCACCCATATAAGTTCTCGCTTTAAAAAGAACTTAAGAAAAGGAATTTTGCGATTAAATACCCTCTGCAGAATAAGAATATCGACCCAGGATTGATGATTGGCGATGACCAGATACCAGTCTTGAAGGCTAAGTGATTCAGTGCCAGTGACTTCGATTTTTGTACGGCTGAAGATATTTTGGTTAATATTATTAACAGTGATCCATGACGTTGCACAACCATCTAGTGGATAAGACAGCGCAGTACGCCAAATCTTTATAGGAATAAGTTTTAAAAACGACAGTACAACGATAGGGATCACCCAAAATACTGTGTTAATGAAATACAAAATAACCGACAGCACACCCATAACATTGCCTAACAACCGCGCCACTACATTTACTCCAATACCAATCAAATACAAACGATGGCGTAGTGTAAACTAAAGTTGAATAAACCTAATAGCGAAGTATCACTGTTTTTACCCAATTTTCGCCCCAAGTTTACCTAAATACCGACAGTATCGAGGTTATGTGCTGTTTCCCATGCTCTATTTTTAGAAAAGTGGCTACCCAAAAATGCCATTTGATCGATGCGTATACGCCGATTCATTAAATAGAATCTTTCATAAATATTAGGCGTGAAGGGCACGGCAATTAACGTTAATCCTGCTTCTTCTGGCGTGCGATCGGCTTTAAAGCAGTTGCAGCGTGTACAAGCTGATGCGCAATTAGTCCAAATATCACGCCCGCCTTTTGAGCGAGGCATAATGTGATCGCGAGTGAGTTCGGTCATACGGAATTTTTGTCCACAATACATGCACAGATAATTATCGCGGCGAAATAGAAATCTATTGTTTAGCGGCACTTTACCGCAAGGTCTGGTGACTTTACCTTCGCAACCGATGATAGATGATAAGGCTAAACGGCTTTGTAAACCTTGATCATTCCAGCCTCCACGCAATACACGTTTACTATAACCTAGTTCAAACAGCACCCGGTCTTGTGCATAGTATTTGGCTGCTTCTTCTAACGTTATCCATGCCTGAGGTAGGCCAGATT
The DNA here is from genome assembly GCF_011378905.1 of Paraglaciecola sp. 20A4. GTDB lineage: Bacteria > Pseudomonadota > Gammaproteobacteria > Enterobacterales > Alteromonadaceae > Paraglaciecola. The sequence goes on from NZ_WTPY01000002.1 coordinate 395,321, forward strand.
TATTCAATCTTAAAACCAACATACACTTACCTCGCTAGGGGTAGACAAAATAACCTTATCATGGGTAATCCTAAGACACTTTGACTACGTTTAAAAATCGGTCTTACCATTGTACTGTGTACTTATTTTAACCAACTGTCATTAATTGTTATTCCCCAATACGTATGTATCGCAGATAAAAGTGAAACTAACACCAATTATACACGCTAGGGCCGGATGGATTCTGCATGCCAATGAGATTGCGCGTCTTGACGGTATAATACGCGTAAATGGGGAGTAGCCATCAGGCGTAAATAATCTACTTGAGTAATATGCAGTCTCAATAGTACGAAGTGTTCGCTAGGATTGGCCGCATCATAATCGTCAGCATAACTTTCACGTAATGCATCACTTAGATTTCGCCAATGGGCATGTCGCAGCTTTTGAGCATCAAAATTAGAATGTTCATTCATATTATCAATATGCTGGTTCTCTATGCCAGGCTGATGCGCGATACAATCCATATAGCCGCTAAAACGAAATTGCTCTCGGGTTTGTGCGAAGTACCAGCATGCCTCGACCTGACTTTTTTGGGTCAGATGTGACATCTTTTCACTGCGATTGTCTGTGTGCAGGTATATTTGGTTTTTACCTTCATTAAACCCTCTAAATACTATAGTACGGCAGTGGGGGTAGCCATGGCGGTCTACGGTAGCCAATTGTAAATAGCGACTTGTCACTGAGGATAAATGTACTTCTAATGCACGTTCTATGGTTGATTGCCAAGATGGATGTTGCTGCATAATTGCTCCTATTCGATAAAACCCAGGTTAAGTTTAATAAGGGTATGCTGATGATATCTTAAATTTAAATGTCTCAATCTTTAATATATTTATAATGACCTGTTATTTAATATTATCTCGATAAATCAACTGTTTACTGGAATAACTAGAGTAAGAAAGAATGTAAATTGAACACCTGTTCAAATAATAATTGAACGATCGTTCATTTATGTGTATCTTAGTATCATTGACTAGCAGTAGTCATCATATTAATTTTATAAACTGGAGAATTAACAATGGCAGATTTCACCCTTCATACAGTAGAAAGTGCACCAGAAAAGAGTAAACCTATTCTTGAGCAATCTCTAAAAACCAATGGCATGATACCTAATTTGCATGCAGTAATGGCTGAAGCCCCTGGTTTGCTTGAGGGTTACCAAGTCTTGCACAAGTTATTTATGGATTCTTCTTTCGATGCAGAAGAGCTTACCGTCGTATGGCAGACCATAAACGTGGAGCACAATTGCACTTACTGTGTTCCTGCTCATACCGCTATCGCAAATTCAATGAAAGTTTCATCTGAGCTAACTGAAGCGCTACGTAATAAAACTGCTATGCCCAGTGATAAATTACAAGTACTTCACGACACAACATTGGCGATGGTGCGTGGTCGTGGTGTGATATCAGATGACGTTATAGAAAAGTTTTTTGCCGCGGGTTACGGGCAAAGACAACTACTCGAAATTATTTTAGGTTTGTCACAAAAGGTAATGAGTAACTATACAAATCACATAGCGAAAACACCTGTTGACGCGCCGTTTAAAAAATTCGCGTGGTAGTCGTGTGAATTAGTGCAAACTTAGGCCGCTGTATATTATATATAAGCGGCCTTTTTTGTGGTTGATATGCATAACATGTATAGAGTTGCTTACTAATGCTATAATCCGCCGCTAGTTTATCCTTACAGGCATGTAGTCAGGGTCTCGGGAATAATTATTAGTGTCTGGCGTTTATTAAAAATTCTAAATATCAAAGGTTTGCAGTGAATAATTCATCCTCTCCAATCAACCGCACCATCTCTGTCGCTCCAATGCTCGATTGGACAGATAAGCATTGTCGTTATTTTTTGCGTCAAATATCTAAGCATGCATTGCTGTATACCGAAATGGTGACCACAGGCGCTATTATTTTTGGTAAAGGCGATTACTTAGCATACAACGATGCGGAACACCCAGTGGCGTTGCAATTGGGCGGTTCAGATCCGACGGATATGGCGCGCTGTGCTGCTCTTGCGCAGGAGCGGGGCTATGATGAGGTGAATATCAACGTAGGGTGCCCATCAGATCGTGTTCAAAATGGACGATTTGGTGCATGCTTAATGGCGGAGCCAAGTACAGTGGCTAAGTGTATTGAGGCGATGCAAAAGGAAGTAGATATTCCGGTGACAGTGAAATCACGTATCGGGATCGATGATATGGATGAATATCAGGATCTAACTAATTTTATCCACGTTGTAGCTGATGCCGGATGTGATATTTTTACTGTGCACGCTCGGAAAGCTTGGCTTAAGGGGCTTAGCCCGAAAGAGAATCGTGATATACCTCCATTAATGTATGACCGAGTGCACGCCCTTAAAGCAGAGTTCCCTCAGTTGAATATCAGTATCAATGGTGGCGTGAAAACATTAGACGATGCTGCATTGCATTTAGAAAAGCTCGACGGCGTAATGATTGGCCGCGAGGTTTATAGTAACCCTTATATACTTGCGGATGTAGACAGACGTTTTTATCAAAATGATAGTGCAGTACTTACTCGTGAAGAAATAGTACACGCCATGCTGCCTTATGTTGAAGCCCAAATGGCCAGTGGCGCTAGAGCATGGAATATCGCTAGACATATGTTAGGTTTATTTCAGGGGCAGCCAGGTGGACGCATTTGGCGTCGATATTTGAGCCAACATGGTACAGGCCAAAGCAAAAATGGTTTGCAAGTGGGGCCAGAGTTATTGGTCAACGCGTTAGCTGCTGTTGATGAAGCCCGAGCGACTACCAAAGCTTATCAAGATACGAGAGTTAGTTAATTTAACCACCTAGGTGGTTATTTTTACGAATCTGTTGCTTTTTACACTCAGCTGAAGTTTTATCTTTGCTGTTATTTTATTTAAAATTCAATCTAATCAATTGATTACGAAAAAATCCTCACTTGGCACAACTCTCGCAATAATTTCTTCGACTTAACAGTGACAAGCAAAATTAGCAACGTCACATTATTTTAAAGAAGAGGAATATTATGTTTACTAAATCAACTATCGCTGCCATTGCATTAACGTCTACTTTTGCTTTTAGCTCGCATGCTTCCGCTGCTGAAGTTAACTTAGAGCAATTTGTAAGCCACTTGATGGTGAAAACCATAGAAAGCACTAAAACAGAGCTTCAGTATAAAATTCAAGAGGCGGTGTTAACAGCAAGCAATATGTTCAGCATTATTGACGAGCCAGCAGTTGCTAGCAAAGTGACTATCACTGATCTAGATCAAAAAGAAGCGCCAAAAAACCGAGCTGAGTAAGATATGAATATGTTTGATCATCATGCCCTTATTACGCTTTTACTCGCACCAGTGGTCGCTTATTTGGCGGGTGTGATTTTGTTTTCAGTCGTTGCTTACCTACGAGAAAACAAGCCGGAAACTATGGGCTTTACGACTTCAAATATAAACAGCGGTCACTCTTTGTAGTATTGATCGCTGTCATATTGTTGAAGAAAATTTACTTAGCAAGCATTGGCATCCAATGAACTAACTTACCCCATCCCCATTTTTTAATTTCATCCACTTTTATTGCTTTACACAATAATTCAGACACCCAAGAAAGCCCGATATACATAATTAGCACTATGCATAAGCGCTTGGGCCAGCCGGTAGAAAATACTAAATTAACAATCGGCTCTATTACATAATAAAGCGGCATATGCCCTATGAAAACAATGATCGTGTTACGCGAAAAAAAGCGCACGATACGTCCGGCTTTTATGCGACTAAACACCAAAATACTAAACATCGTATTACATAAATAAACGATTGAAACTGCAACAGATGTATACAGCGCATTCATCAAATCAGTGCTAACTTGAATATTTTTAAACGGGAAGCGGCGTGTAACATTTATCTCATTTAATATTACAGCCCAAAAAATTATAAATGTAGCCCAAGCAATTATGCCGAGAAGTAAACCTTTGGAACTGTCTTGATCTTTCTGCTGACACATATACATACCGAGCACAAATATCGTGAGCCAGTTCGGTAGTGACATATAGGCAATAAAAGTAGAATGGTCATGAATAAAATAACTACGCGTTAACACTTCTATTATTAGGCTTAATACCAGTATTAAAGGGGTTACCTTAATACGGTATAAAATAAGTGCCCAAAGCAAAATAATATGAAAATAGGTACCTATGAACCAGGTTGTGGGATTGGCAGGGAAAAAGTTAAAAATGACATTAACACCGAAAACAAACGGTGCGTAATTGCTCTCAGAAATATCGTTGATGGCAAAAAAACTGATTACGCTAATAAAAAGCGCAATGATTATTCCCCAAAAAAACATGGGGAATAAACGATTATAGCTAACTTTGTACCTAGGGCCCGTTGCTTTACCCAGACCCCAGCCCATAATAAAGACAAACATAGCTACACCTAGTTGCTTCGGATAAACAGGCTGGGTAAATTGATCAAACGGATCCCCAAAAAAATGTCCAAAAACGATTAAAAACATACCAACCGCTTTCATCCAATCGACGAAGTCGCAACGTTTCATATTATTTCCTTAGCGTTAGGCCTGTGATTTCAAGGCGGCATTTTTTTGCGCTGTGGCAGTTGGATCTTCCGTGGGCGTTGGTGCGAAGCTTTTAACAAATCTGGCTGGGTTCCCAGCGACCACAATATTCGCTTTTACATTGCTGTTAACGACAGCGCCAGCCGCGACTAGTGAGCCTTTACCAATGCTAGCGAGTATTATTGCACCCTCACCAACCCATACATTTTCCGCAATGTTTATACGATTAATATTGCTTGACGAGAAAGGCATCCATTCTCCGCTTTCGTCGTTACGCAAATGTTGAGTATTGCCACTGAGTAAGCTTGAATGGCTGCCTATCAGGCAGTTTTTCCCTAAATGAGCAGAACCTATGGAACAGTATATGCCAGTGTATACGTTGTCTTCGACTACGGTACTTCGATGCGCGAATATAGTGCCAAAGCCAATAAAACTATTTAACGAGCACTTTTCCAGAGTTAAGGAGTAAAATGCCCTACGCAAGAACACACCTGGCAGACCTGGCAATATGGAGAATACATGAGTCCAGAAGGAGAAAACGGCTTCTGAATGCTTACTTGTTGAAGATTCTAACCAACAGGTGATTGCCATCGGTAAAGTCAATAACTGACATAAACGGTTAATAAATAATTTAAGTGCGTGGTACATAGTAAATATCCTTAATTACGCGTAGCTCCAATTCAGTTTGTGGCAAATTGTTTTAGGAGCGTTTGCGCATCCTTTTAAACCGTGCATTATGAGTATAGTTGTCAATCAGCGATATTTTCTTAGGAACTTTGTAGGCTTGTAAACGACCTGCGCAATGCCGTCTTAATCTGACTTTGAATTCTGTTAACGTCTCATCAGTACTGAGCTTAACCTCTATGGCTACAATCATACCGGTAATGGTGTGTGGTGAAGAATACACAGCCGCATCTTCGACACCTGGCATCTCTAAAACAACACTCTCTACTTCGGCAGGGTAGACTTTTTCGCCGCCCACGTTGATGATTTCACTTTGTCTGCCGAGTATTTTAAGCCACTCCCCATCTTGCTCAACTTGATCTCCAGTGTCTAAAAAGCCATCTTCATCGAATGGTGATGGGGCATTAAGGTATCCAAGCATCGCTGACTCAGATTTTATCCAAAGACGGCCATCTACTATTTTTGTCTCAAACTCCGCGCCTCCGACTTTCACCCAAAGTGATTTAGAGTCCCTAGACTTAGAGCGTAATATGCCCACTTCAGACAGCCCATAAGTTTGCAACAGTTTGGTTTGTGGGAACCTTGTCGTTATGGCTGTTAGGGTGCTATCAGGCATGGTCTCAGTCCCATAGGTAATGAGCTTAAGTGAACTTAAATCAACATTATCGGCGGCACCAGATAATAAAAGCAGATTGATAAACGTAGGCGACGTTGGTAATACTTCCACCTTGTGTTTTTCAATGGCCAGGCAGACCGACTCTGGCGTTCGATGAGCCGGCACCACTGCAGTGCCTCCATTAGCCAATGTATATAGTAGTGTGTTCACACCGCCAATATGGTCAAACTGCAAAAATGCTAATGTACGCATCATTTTTCTTGGTACGGTAAATTTATTTAGCAGTTGCGACAGGTCATGAAATATCGCTTTACTTTTCCCCGTTGAGCCAGAAGAAAATAACACTAATCCAGGATGATTTTTTTCGCGCAGTACATCATAAAGGGGATGTGATGGCTGGTTATTTGTTCTAATTAGCTGAGTGTCGTTTTCGCTAACAATAATATCATATTGATTTTGCGCTATTTCGCAGAACGTTTCAAAATGCGCTTTCGAATCATTGGAAAGTGGCACAATGATATTGCGATTGTGGGTCAATGCTAAAAATAATGAGATGCTTTCGGCACAATAGTCAGACTTGATGCTCACCACCTCGCCTGGTCTTATCTTTTCCTTTGCTATCCAGCCTAACCAGTTGTGGTATTTTTCGCGTAATTCACCGTAAGTAATAATATTATTGCCTACCGCAACGGCCTCTTGAGTTTCAAGTTCAGACATTTTGTCTAATAGAAATTGCACAGTCATGATATCCCTCCTAGATAAATTATCTGCCCGGTAATCATGTTGCTCTGGGGCTTCATGAAAAAGTCGACCAGATTCAGTACATCTTCTGGCTTTGCCATTTTTTGTATAGATTGTTGCTCTACTAAACGCGAAATTTTTTCTTCGCTAACACCGCTAATTAAATCGGTCGCGATAGGTGATGGGCCGATGGCATTGCACGTTATGTTAAATGTGCTGAGTTCTTTAGCAATCACTCGCGTAAGTGATTCAACAGCACTTTTTGAGGCTGCATATGCAGCTTCACCTTGCAAATTCATGGGAACTGCAACAGTGCTCATATTTATAATTCGCGGGTTGGCCGATTTTCTTAGCAAGCTAATTGCTTTCTGGCTGCACATAAACGTGCCTGCATAATTGACGTCCATGGTTTCGCGCATATTTTTGAAGGGGGTAAGTGCAAACGCATTCATTCGAGCAACGCCAGCATTGTTTATTAATACATCTATATATTTGAAGGCTTTGCGAATTTTAATGAATAGCGCTTGAACTTGCTCTTCAATTGCCACGTCAGCCTCAAAGTGATGATAATGTGGGTGTGAAACGTCACTCGCGCTTCTAGCGCACCCAATCACTAAATGCCCCTGAGCCAATAGATGTTGCACAATAGCTAAACCAAGCCCACGGCTTGCTCCTGTCACCAGTATATGTTGCATGGGGCTACTCACCTTTTAACAAGTGATCAATATGCTCAACGAGTGAACTGACATTCTTAAAAGGACTATTTGCCGCTGACATTGCCCGTTCATCACTTAAAGATACATTTATATCTTGGTCTTGCAGCATATCTTCAATGTCGATGAGTAGGGCAACTAAGCCCATAGAGTCTAAATATCCTTGTTTACCGAATAATGGGGTGTCAATCGATACGGGAACTTGTTCCGCGTCTTCACGTGATTGGTTGGTCAGTTCAATTGCTGCCAAGACGAGAGATTGTATTTCATTATGGGTCATATGCTTATTCCTTAGCGTGGGGTAAACGATTGTTCGTTTATCAATCATAATACGTTCAAAAAATGGCTTACTGCAATCCTTAATTTTTCATTAACAGCTATATTTCATTCCCTTAAAGTGGTGTTTTTCACTAATAACATTAGTGGTTTTAACCACTTATTGCTGTATGTGAATATTGCTAAGATTTTTCATCGAATAAATAACTAATATTTTCATATGCTTACAGATTTTAAATTGATTGGCATAACACTTGTAAATAGCAATAGATAATAGGTGGCATCTACTGCAGATAAACCTACTTTGATAAAGCCAATATAGTGGCGAAGAACCTAACCAAGTGGAGAATCATCATGGGACTAATTTCTAGAATGTCAGACATAGTACAGTCGAATATTAATGCATTACTCGATAAGGCAGAAAATCCCGAAAAAATGATCAAGCAGCTGATTCTAGAGATGCAAGATACTCTAGTGGAAGTGAGATCTGTGGCCGCAACAGTATTGGCTGATAAAAAACACATCGAACGTAATATGAGTAAGTTGAACGTTGAAAGTGAAAACTGGCAAAACAAAGCAGCAATTGCATTATCCAAAGGAAGAGAAGATCTCGCTCGAGCTGCCCTTGCTGAAAAGCAACGTGTTGATGCAGCACTAAAAGGATCGCATGGTCAGTTGAGTGACGTGCAAGAGTCGATTGAAACACTGCAAAATGACAGCAGTAAATTAAATGAAAAGCTCATTGAAGCGAAAATAAAACAAAAAAGTTTATTAATTAAACACCGTACTGTAGGTGCCCGTTTGAAAGTGAAAAGCGTCGGCACCTGTGACAAAGTTGACAGCGCTATAGTGAAGTTCGATCAATATGAACGTCGAATTGATGACTTAGAAGCACAAGTTGACGCGTATGACATAGCAAGCGAATCAAAGAGCCTGACTACCGAGCTGGCACAACTTAAGACGGACGATGACATTGATAGGCAGCTTGCTGAACTGCGTAAGAACGTTGCTTAATAAATAACTATTGGCAAAACCTTAGCACCGTATAACGATGTAGCCGGTGCGCCTTATATTAGGAGAGCAATATGAGAGAATATATAAATGTGAATCGCTTACATCGCGATACGCTCCACGCAAAAGTTTCCGGTGTCTGTGCTGGTTTAGCGAAGCACTGGGATCAACCCCGATGGGTTATAAGAGTCGCAGCAATTGCATGTCTATTGTTACTGCCTGTTGCAACGGCAGTCGCCTATGCTATGGCAGTTGTATTGCTGCCAACGCGCTTATGAACCTGTTGAAAAACTTAGCGTTAGCGGTGCTTATCGCTATTTTAATTACCTACAGCCTCGGGTATGCCGCATCTGATTTACTCGACATACGGGTGCAACTTGATGATAGTTTCATTGAGCCTATGACCTCGCTCGCTATATTGGTGGCGGTGGGAGTTGTGCTCGTGTTGGTTGGCTTTGCCGTAGCACTGAGTGTCATGGCCGCAATAGGCTTTACCTTGTTTGCTATATTAGGGGCATTGGTCTTTGCTGGTTTAAGCAGTATTTGGCCGATTTTACTGGCAGCGGTTATAATAGTTTGGGTGCTCAAAGACAAGAAACGGGAGGATCATTACTCATAGTGTGCATCGAAAATAAGTCTTAGACATGATCGAACATGAGTGGGAATGGGTAGCATATTCAACAGATTTGCTGAATAATTCCGTTCTGAATTATTTAAAATGGAATTGCAGATGCTTGTGAATGTTAGATGTATAATCGCTACGGCAATAATTTTAATATCAAACGCCGCTTTTGCTGAACTGCATATTACTGATGCGACGGTAAGGTTGTTGCCTCCAAGCGTACCCAACACCTCAGCCTATTTTTCGTTACAAAACACCGGTGATGAAAACATAACGTTAGTTGGCGCCCAAGCAGGCATAGCGAATAAGGCTGAATTGCATAACCACATTATGCATGGCGATGTTATGCGAATGGAAAAACAAGATACAATCGTTGTTCCTGCTGGAGAAAGAGTAGACTTTACACCGGGTGGATTACATATGATGCTCTTCGGTTTAATAAAACCTCTTAAAAAAGATCAGATCGTGACACTCAGTTTATTAACTGATGATGGCCAACAGATTAGTTTCGACGCAGTCGTCGCTTCGCCTAACAAACATAGTCATCACTAGGAGGTGAACATGCAAAAATACCTAACCCCAAAATGGTTGCTTAGTATTGCAGCTATACTCTTTATTATTTTTTGGCTGATTGCTGTTTATTGGAGTTTTGAACCAGAGACTTTCGATCCGCGCCAGACAGCACAAAGTTATGCGCAGCAGCATAATGAAAAACTTGTTCCTGGGTATACCTTGACGACAAGTTTAGTTACCGTAATTGAAACACTATTGAATAAGTCAGGTGGTTATCTGTCAAACGATGTGATGCCCCCAAGCCTCTTTATGGATAATATGCCGAGCTGGGAATTTGGGGTACTAGAAATGACCCGAGATTTAGCATTATCGATGCGCAAAGACATCAGTCGCTCACAGTCTCAGTCCAGCGAAAATCCATTCTTGACTGACGCGCAACCAAAATTAAATATAGACCATCGCAGTTGGTTGTTGCCTTCAGCTGAGTCTCAGTATCAGGATGCGATTGATAAGCTCTACCAATATCGTTCTAGCTTGTCCACAAGCCGTGAAGGCACTGCGCAATTTTATGCTCGGGCAGATAACTTACGAGACTATGTGAAGCAAATTGAAAAACGTTTGGGTAATTTGTCACAGAAGTTGAGCGTCAGTGTCGGCCAAGACCGCCTCAATACTAATTTCGCCAAAGTCAGTAGTGCAGGGAATATTCCCGCCGCTGAGTTACGTGAACAAACAAGTTGGTTTCAATTAGATGACAACTTCTATGAGGCGCGAGGTGCAAGCTGGGCGTTAATCCACTTTCTTAAAGCGGTAGAAGTAGATTTTGCCGACGTACTAGATAAGAAAAATGCACGAGTTAGTGTTCAGCAGATTATTCGTGAACTAGAGTCGACCCAAGAGTCTATTTTCAGCCCTATGATCTTAAATGGTAGCGGCTTCGGCATTCTGGCTAATCATTCTTTAGTTATGGCGAACTATATTTCCCGAGCGAATGCTGCTCTAATTGAACTTTCAGAACTATTAAATCAAGGATAAACCATGAACAAACCTCTTTGTGCTGGCGCACTGGCGATGGCCTTAACGAGTTTATCGAGTCAGGCTGATACGTTATTAGGCGTATACGCGGGCGCTCAGGCATGGGATATGGAGACCACTGGCGGGTTTTCAGATAGTAATAACAATGTAGACTTCAACTTTGACGACGAAACTAAAGGGAGCTTTTATGTTGCATTAGAGCATCCAGTACCTTTTGTACCGAATATTAAGTTGCAACGCACGGGTCTAGATACAAATGGACAAACCGTTTTGTCTTCAAGTATGACGTATGGTGGTGAGTTATTTTCGGCGGATACAACCGTTAACACTAGTCTTGATTTAGTGAGTACTGATTATATTGCATACTATGAATTATTTGATAATGACTTGGTTAGCTTTGATTTAGGCATAAATGCGAAACATCTAGATGGTGACATTTATTTAGAGGCGAAAAACGATGCAACCCAAAATGCGGCTCGTGATTTTTCTGGTTTCGTTCCTATGTTGTATTCGCGTGTAGAAGTTGGTGTGCCGTTTACAGGGCTTGGAGCGTTTGTAGAAGGGAGTTTTTTAGCTTTTGACGACAACAAGATTACAGATTATCAAGCTGCTATTACCTACGGATTGCTCGATAACTTAGCAATTGATGCTACTTTGCAGCTTGGTTACCGCTCATTGGAAATGGAATTAGATGACCTAGACGGTATTTACACTGATTTTGAATTCAGTGGGGCGTTCGTTGGGGTTGAGGTGCATTTCTAATTCAAGTGGCCTGTAACGGAATGTTGTACTTTCATTCATTCCATTAAGTAATAAAAAATCAGTATTTATTCTTTCCAGTTATGATTATAGATCGCTAACCTAGTGCCATAGCATTCGAGGTTAGCGATATTATGTCATCAAATACACAAAAAAATTTAGGTTCTACTACCGCTCTTAGCGATACTCAGTGGGCTCAACTTAATCAGTTGACACCTTCACTCACGCCAGCTCAATTAGGTTGGTTAAGTGGATACTTAGCAGGGTTAGCACAAACGCAGTCCCCTGAAAATTTACCTATGGTAAATCCATCAGCAAGCGAGGCTGCGAGTCCGGAAAAATTCATTACTATTCTTTATGGCTCGCAAACGGGGAATGCGAAAGCGTTGGCTCAAGGCTATAAAGCAAAGCTAGATGCCGCAGATATTCCAGCCAAATTGGTCAATATGGCTGACTATAAGGTCAAGCAACTTAAAAATGAAACGCATATTGTTGCTATCGTTAGTACTCATGGCGAAGGTGACGCACCAGATGATGCCGTTGAATTACATGATTTTCTATCTAGTAAAAAAGCGCCTAAGTTAGCGAATCTAAGCTTTTCAGTTTTAGGATTGGGCGACAGCAGTTATGAGTTCTTCTGCCAAACAGCAAAAGATTTCGATAAAAAACTAGCTGAGCTAGGGGCTACACGTCTCGTGGATCGTGTCGATTGTGATGTTGACTATGATGAAGCATCAGATACTTGGGCACAGCAAGTACTAGATAAGGTTCAAGACGAACTGAAAGCAAAAAGTCATTCACATGTCGTGGCTATGCCGCACGTGGGTAAGCCAACCTTGTCTGTTGCAACGACTCAATACTCTAAGAAAAATCCGTACACTGCGAGTTTGCTCGAAAGTCAAAAAATTACCGGTCGCGATTCAGTTAAAGATATCAGGCACGTTGAAATATCGCTTGAAGACTCAGGAATTCAATACCGTCCAGGTGATGCGCTAGGCGTTTGGTTTAAGAACGATCCTAACATGGTAGATGAGTTACTGACCTTACTTGCGATTGACGCTACTACTCAAGTAACGATATCTGGTGATACCTTATCTGTTCGTGATGCGCTAATTGAAAAGCGTGAATTAACACAGAGTTACCCTTCATTTGCTACAGCCTATGGACAGCTTGCAAACAACCCTGAACTTAATGCATTAATTGAAGATAAAGCCGGATTGCGCGCTTTCTTAGGTGAGCGTCAAATTATCGATATTGTGCGCCAGTATCCGGTAAAAACAAATGCACAATCCTTAGTTGATATGTTGCGTGGCATGACGCCTCGCCTCTACTCGATTGCGTCTAGTCAAGATGAAGTGGAAGAGGAAGTTCACTTGACAGTGGCGCTGGTGGAATATGATGCCCATGGGCAAGCTCATCAAGGCGGCGCTTCTAGCTACCTAACTAAGCGCTTGGAAGAAGGTGGAGAAATACAGGTTTTCGTAGAGAAAAACGATAACTTCCGTTTACCTGAAAGCAGCGATACTCCAGTGATAATGGTGGGTCCTGGTACTGGAATAGCGCCATTTAGAGCGTTTATGCAACAGCGTGAAGTTCAAGAGGCGGCTGGGAAAAATTGGTTGTTCTTTGGCAACCCGAACTTTACTCAGGATTTCCTTTATCAAACTGAGTGGCAACGCTTTGTCAAAGATGGGGTGCTTAACAAGGTCAGTTTGGCTTTTTCTCGAGACCAAGAAGATAAAATTTATGTTCAACATCGTTTACTTGAGCAAGGCGCCGAAGTATTTGAATGGTTAGAGCAAGGTGCATATTTCTATGTGTGTGGTGATGCAAATCATATGGCTAAAGATGTACATGCCGCACTTGTTGAAATTGTACAGAAGCATGGTGCAAAGAGCGCCCAAGCAGCAGAAGAATATTTAACTGCATTACGCCGAGCAAAACGTTATCAGAAGGACGTTTATTAATGACGACAGATAATAATAATTTCGTTGTACAGGGCAAACAGGCCGACAACGAGCGCCTGAAAGGCGAAAGTAATTTTTTACGTGGCACAATTGCACAAGACCTTAAAGATGATCTTACCGGCTCTTTTGTTGGAGATAATTTCCAGTTGATTCGTTTTCATGGCATGTATCAGCAAGATGATCGTGATATTCGAGCTGAGCGGGCTAAGCAAAAACTTGAGCCGCTGCAAAACGTTATGTTACGTGCACGTTTGCCCGGTGGAATAATTAAACCGCACCAATGGTTATCAATTGATAAATTTGCTGATGAAAAAACCTTGTATGGCAGCATTCGGTTAACGACTCGCCAGACATTTCAGTTTCATGGTGTGTTAAAACCCAATATTAAGTTGATGCATCAGACTCTAAATCAAGTCGGTATTGACTCTATTGCTACTGCTGGCGATGTTAACCGGAATGTACTTTGTACGTCTAATCCAATTGAGTCAGTCGTTCATCAGCAAGCGTATGAATGGGCGGTAAAAATAAGTGAGCATTTACTGCCGAAAACACGAGCGTACGCTGAAATTTGGTTAGATGGTGAGAAAAAAGAAACCACTGATCATGAACCTATTTTAGGTTCACATTACTTACCACGTAAATTCAAAACGACGGTTGTTATACCACCGCTCAATGATATTGACGTGCACGCTAATGACCTCAATTTTGTGGCGATAGCGAAAGAAGGAAAGTTAATAGGTTTCAATGTCTTAGTTGGTGGCGGTCTGGCTATGACTCACGGTGACGAGGCCACATTCCCGCGTAAAGCGGATGATTTTGGCTTTATTGGTGTTGAGGAAACATTAGCCATTGCTGAAGCGGTAGTTACTACGCAACGTGATTGGGGGAACCGTGTCAATCGTAAGAATGCCAAAACTAAATACACCCTTGAACGCGTCGGTGTCGAAACGTTTAAAGCTGAAGTAGAAAAGCGGTCGGGTGTCATTTTTGCTGAAAGTCAGCCATATGAGTTTACTGAACGCGGCGACCGTATCGGTTGGGTCGAGGGTATCGACGGTAAGCACCATTTGACGTTATTTATCGAAAATGGTCGTATTTTGGATTATCCCGGTAAGCCTTTAAAAACCGGTTGTGCAGAGATTGCAAAAATTCACGATGGGGATTTCCGTTTGACGGCCAATCAAAACCTAATCGTGGCAGGTGTCAGTGAAGCGAACAAAGCGAAAATTGAAGAAATCGCCAGAGCTCACGGTTTGATAATTGATGATTTATCCGCACAGCGTCGAGACTCAATGGCGTGTGTAGCGCTACCTACTTGCCCACTGGCTATGGCTGAAGCTGAACGTTATTTGCCTGAAGCCGTGACGCAATTGGAAGGGATTTTAAGCAAGCACGATATAGCACAAAAAAGCATTATTTATCGTGTAACAGGTTGCCCGAATGGATGTGGTCGCTCGATGCTGGCTGAAATCGGCTTGGTGGGTAAAGGCCCAGGCAAATATAACTTACATTTAGGCGGTAACCGTCAAGGTACGCGGATCCCTAAAATGTATAAAGAGAACATCGGTGAACAACAGATCATGGATGAACTTGACGTTTTGATTGGCCAATGGGCTAAACAAGGACAAAGCGACGAGTCATTCGGGGATTTTGTTATTCGAACCGGCGTTATCGCAGAAGTGGTTAATTCCGCTGAGGATTTTTATGCGTAACCTAGCGTTGCAGTCGTCGCA
This sequence comes from Paraglaciecola sp. 20A4, assembly GCF_011378905.1. Taxonomy (GTDB): domain Bacteria; phylum Pseudomonadota; class Gammaproteobacteria; order Enterobacterales; family Alteromonadaceae; genus Paraglaciecola. The sequence goes on from NZ_WTPY01000002.1 coordinate 410,584, forward strand.
AAATGCTGAGCCAAACGACGGAACACCTAAAATTTTAACGCAGGTTTCATTAGAAGAATTGAACCAACAGTTGGAAGCAAAAAGTGCGGTTGAGCGAGTGACATGGGCGCTAGATAACTTGGAGCCAACGTTTATGCTGTCTTCAAGCTTCGGTGCCCAAGCTGCCGTTATGTTACATATGTTGACTCAACAGTTTCCCGATATACCGGTCGTATTGACCGATACAGGGTATTTATTTCCTGAGACGTATCAGTTTATTGATGAGTTAACGGAGCGCCTTAATTTAAACTTACAAGTTTATCGAGCGCCTATGTCCGGTGCATGGCAGGAAGCTCGTTTTGGTAAGTTATGGGAAAATGGATCCGATGGTATAGAACAATATAACAAGATGAATAAAGTTCAACCTATGCAGCAAGCTCTTGGTGAGTTAGAAGTGAAAACTTGGTTTGCTGGCTTGCGTCGTAGCCAATCAGAAATGCGTGAGTCGTTGTCAATTTTGCAGAAACTTATCCGCCAAGTAAAAGTTTATCCAATCTTAGATTGGAGCAATAAAGATGTTCATTATTATCTGAAAGACAATAACTTACCTTACCACCCATTGTGGGAGCAGGGATACGTGTCGATCGGTGATTGGCATACTACGCGCTCGCTGCAAGAAGGCATGGACGAAAAAGATACCCGTTTCTTTGGCTTAAAGCGAGAGTGTGGCCTGCATGAGTTTGGTGATGGTGACGGCATTTAGTCGATTGTAAAAGCACTGGATAATGTTAGCTTGAGTGCCTCTAAGTATTTTTCTTGCTTATTGGCGCCCACTAACGTGAATAGCTCTGCTCCAGTTGTGGTAAATTTATAATATTTTAACGTTGTACCATTTTTATTAGCCGTTAAATTAAAGGTTTGACCGTTACTTCTCCATTCAAATTTGGTATCCATTGGCCATTCTCCTGACTCAATCTCGGTTTGATGTATCAAACCTAAATCCATTAAAGAAAGTAAATCTGGATAACTTAAACCAAACACTGCTAAGTTAAGTTGTTGTTCTTTTCGCAAGCTAAATAAAGCAAACATAGATGGTTTCTGATAAAAGCCACTAAGCAACTTAGGAGTGGTATCGTCTCTTCGCCTGCTCGATAGTGATACGGCTCGGCGAAAGGTTTGCGCATCTTTTTGGGTGAGTTGCTTTAGTGTAAGCAAAGTGCGCAATGAAAAGCTTCCTGGACGACTCGTTTCAACAGCAAATATCTTTCCCCACAACTCCTGCATAGACGAAGAATGTATCTCTTCAGCCATACAAACAAAGTTGTAGAACCAATCAGGATCGATTCGTTCATTTTTATCCTGCTCGATACAAAATGCCAGCGCCTTTTCAAATACCCTCTCAATATTATTTAACTTACGCTGTGCCGCTATTTTTTCACGCTTCTGCACACGGCTTTCAATGCTATTGGTACGTAAGCCCTGATATGGCAAAGAGACGCCTACCTGAGCAAACCACTGGGTTATACGTGCGGCAGTGCCTTGTACCGGCTCTTGAGTGCCTTTTGAGGCTTCTGTTGGGGCTGGGGTAGACTTGGGTGATTTAACGGGTTTTGCTTCGGTCGTTAGAGTGTGAGGCTTGTTTTGGTTTTCAATTTTCATTCACATATCTTATTTAGTAAATTTTATTTACCATAGTATGCTTATCCCTAGTAGCATTGCATCAGGTAATAGATTGGCAAAATCATTTTGATTTATTCAGGAATTAGCTAAGCTTAAGAAATACTGCTGCACTAAGCAGATAAACTCAAGAGAATCGTAAATTAAATGTGTCCGATGGAATATGAAAATGATGAGCTAATTTTTCTCTCTGAAGAAAATACAGCAGACAATACTGAATATGCGGGAAGTTGGAATATTTTAGTCGTCGATGATGACGAAGAAATTCATTCGGTCACTCGCCTAGCTTTGTCTGATCTCGTTCTAAATAACCGGAATTTAACTTTTTACCATGCCTATTCTAAAGCTGAAGCGTTGGAAGTCATTCAAACGTTGGGTTCTGACTTAGCGATAATTCTACTTGATGTAGTGATGGACACTGATGACGCAGGTTTGCAAGTCGCGCGTATTATGCGTAATGAAATGAACCTGACTGAGCCACGCATAATTCTGCGCACCGGGCAGCCGGGTTACGCACCTGAAGAGAGTGTCATTAAGGAATATGACATCAATGATTATAAAACTAAAACAGAGCTCACGCGTAGCAAATTAGTCACTACTATCATTGCTTCACTGCGCTCGTATCAGCAAATTTTGACCATCAATCAAAGCAGAATAGGTCTTGAGAAAATTATTCATGCTTCAGCTAATCTATTGGAAGAACACTCCATAAATCGCTTCTGCGAAGGTGTAGTAACCCAAATAAGCTCGCTGATAGGGCTTGATTCCTCAGGGGTAGTATGTGCTCGTGCGGGGTCGGTATTAAATAAAGATGATGATGCGGTATATGTGCTTGGGGCGGCGGGAGAGTTTGCTAGTTACATCAATAAAAAAATTGAACATTTACATGATGTAAAAATTGTACAAGTGGTAAATGAATGCTTGCAACAAAAACAGCATATTTATGAAAAGAACTATACAGTTTTATACCTCAAGAGTTCTGATTACGACGCTGCCGTTTATTTAAAAATTGGTCAACAAATTTCAGATGCTTATAAGCAACTTATTGAGGTTTTTTTATCAAGTATTTCAGTCGGGTATGAAAACGTTAATTTATTTCACCAGTTGCATTCTGCGGCCTTTAAAGACTGGCTGACTAAATTGCCGAATAGAGTAGAGTTTATCAATCAGTTAGATAAAATCAGTACTGATAAAAAGCATGCGAATGATGTTGTGGCACTGATTGATATTAATCACTTTGCGGATATTAACGATGGCTTAGGGCAGGATACTGGCAATGATACTTTACTTGCATTAGCACAGCGTATTGAACGCTCGTTTCCTAATGCAGCTGCCTTAGGGCGTATAGGTTCAGATGTATTTGCGGTCGTTGGAACAGAGCGCGAGATAAATTCTGCAACGCTTCAAGCGCTTTTTAGTCATGCATTCGAAGCTGGCGACCAAATGTTGCCCTTAAGTGCAGCATTTGGTTTTTATCGTTTTAACGGTAAGGTTAATACCGGTATTAATATACTTAAACATGCCAATATAGCGTTAAACCGTGCCAAAAAGAGCTTGAAAACTAACTTCGAATATTATGCCCCCGAAATGGAAGAGCAGACAACCTGGCGATTGGAGATGATCCGTCAGCTTCGCAGCGATTTTAATCAACGGAAATTACAGCTGTGGTATCAACCTCAAATTGACCTCGTTACCCAAAACATAATAGGCATGGAGGCTCTTTTACGTTGGCCGTCGTCAGATGGAGGGTATGTTTCACCAGTTGTATTCGTGCCTCTAGCTGAATATTCTGGCCTAATCATAGAAATCGGAGCTTGGGTAATGCAAGAAGCGTGCGAAAAATTGCGCTTGTTAACTGATGAAGGTTTTAATAATTTGCGTATGGCGGTCAATATTTCAATGCCGCAATTTCGTGATTCAGAGTTTATAGAATTGGTTAAAAGTGCCATTAACGATAATAATTTGACTCCGGAAAGTATAGAGCTCGAAATTACCGAAAGCATCGTAATGGATGAACCCCATATTGTGGTAGAGGCGTTACAAGAACTGAAGGAGTTTGGTGTTAAAGTTGCGTTAGACGATTTTGGAACGGGCTTTTCATCTATGAGTTATTTACAGCAATTGCCGCTCGATCGACTGAAAGTTGACCGAGCATTCGTCAACGAAATAAGTCCTAATAAATCTGCTTTTATCGCTGAAACTATCGTAACGTTGGGAGCAAAATTAGGCTTACGCACGATTGCGGAAGGAATAGAGAAACCCGAACAAGCTAATTATTTACTTAAATTAGGCTGCGATGAAGCTCAAGGCTTTATGTATGCCAAGCCTATGCCTTTTGAAGATTTGTTGGTATTTATGAGCAACAATCTAAAGAGTAGTAACTAAACTGACGCTAAAGCGTAACCAGCGTCGTGACGGCGCTTTGTATTTTTGGTACTACCTTTTCTTCAAACCAAGGATTTTTCTTTAACCAAATGTTGTTTCTTGGCGAAGGGTGGGGCAAAACAAAATAGGTGGGTTGATAGTCTCGCCAATTTTCAACGCGCTTTGTCAAACTGCGTTTATCCTTGAGGTAATAAGTCTGAGCATACTGACCTATCAAGAAAATATACTTAATTGACATCTTTCCTATTAGCCTGTTATGCCATAGCGGCGCGCACTCTTTACGAGGGGGCATATCACCACTTTTCGCTCTCCCAGGATAGCAGAATCCCATAGGCAAAATAGCGATGTTATCTGCATTATAGAATTGTTCATCACATAAACCTAGCCATGCACGTAATCGTTCACCCGATGGATCGTTCCAAGGTTTTTCCGTTTGATGCGCTTTTATACCAGGAGCTTGACCAACAATTAGTATTTTAGAATGCTCATTACCTTGAATAATGGGTCTTGGGTTAAGAGGTAAATGAGCCGCACAAACGCGACAATTTCTAGCTTGTTGAAAGTGGTTATCCAAAAAAAACTACCAAAAATGACCATTTTGTCATAATATCGTCATAATCCTGTGGTTTAGCATCTTAATTTCTTTCCAGATAGGATTGTGATGCCTAACGCTCTGTTAAGCGAATTATCAAGGAAATCATTATGTTAAAAATAAAATCATCTCTTATTGTGGTAATTTTAGGCGCGTTGGCCTCTACGTCTGCTTTCGCCAACACACAAAAAAATAGACTATTTGATTGTATGGAATCAAGTACATTCGCCATTGATGGCTCATGCATGGCAAATAAAATACAACAAAACGTACAATTTCGTGAAATGCAGTTAAATATCGCTAAGAAATCACAAGTTCAAGACAACAATGTTGTTGCTACTATGCAATTTTTTGAAAAAGATATGCATATAAATATTATGGCTCATAAAGATGCGTTAGATGTTTCTGAATTGCTTGTTCAAAACATAGCTGAATAACATAGCAAGGTAATAATCGTTCAATATATTACAGTAGGCATGTATTGAACGAACCAACAAATATTGAGGCTCTAATTAATTTTGTGTAACTGCTTGTCTAAAACCCCTCTCTTTTATGATATTTCGTTCTCTTAATATGCACACTACATTTCTGACAATGTTACTTTAGAAATAAAAAAACTCCCGAAGGAGCTTTTTTATGCCAGTTGATATTTCACTTGATACAACTGCAGCCATTTTTGTTTGTGCAGTTCTAAGTTATATTTCAACTCGCGGTATTTAAAATCTAATTCTAACTTTTCATAATTCCGTTTTATTTTGTACTTACGGATCTCCATCAAACGCTTTTTAGTCGCATACATTTCGGCCATCTTCTGCAAGATTAAGTCGTATTCTTGCTGCAAACTATGCAATATCTCATCAGCATTGGGCAATACTGATAAGCGCTTCTGAGCACGCTGTAGTTGCATGGCTATTTTTGCTTTCTCAATACGTTCTTCAGGACAGCGACGTAAATTCTTAGTCCAACCAATAAAAGACAAGCCACGGATAAGCCACTTAGTTGGATCAAACTGCCACCACTTGATACCGTTTCGATAGTCATATTCAAAAATATGATGGTAGTTATGGTAGCCCTCTCCAAAAGTGAAAAACGCTAATATATCGTTATCGCGTGCAGTATTTTTATCTGTATAGGGTTGACGCCCCCAAATATGTGCAAGTGAGTTAATGAAGAATGTGACGTGATGTACCACAACCAGACGGAAGAATCCTGCAAGTAGCAACATCCCTAAAACATCGCCATTGAGTAGACCGAGCAACATTGGAATACCAAAATTAGAGATTAACATAATAGGTAAATAGTATTTATGTTGCCAAACGACCACTTTGTCCTTTTGTAAATCTTTACAGTTACTGTAATCCGAATAACGATGAATTTGATATTCACGTAACATCCAGCCCATATGAGAATACCAAAACCCGCGTTTTGCTGAGTAAGGGTCTCTATCGTTGTCATCAACATGACGGTGATGGATCCGATGATCTGATACCCAATGTAGAATGCTATTTTGCAGTGCCATCGCGCCGCCTATAGCAAGCACGACTCTAACGAAGGCATTTGCCTCGTAGGCTTTATGAGCCCAAAGCCGATGGTAACCTGCAGTAATCGACATACCAGAAAAATAAATAAGAATAATACAGGCAATGATCTCTGCACTATCGAACCCTTGTGTTAGGGCCACATAAGGCACGAGAATCAGGGCGACTAAGCCTGTAATCACAAAGACTAATAAATTGGTAATAATTAAACGGGGTTTTTTCATTTCAAATAAGGGGACTTTATTGAGCTTACACTTGTACGCTAATCTATCGAGCAAACGTACATATAGCAAGCTATTTCTCCTGCTTAACGGTATTTGTTGGTGTAGGTTTACACTAAATGCAGATAATATATGGGAATTCTATATTTCATTTTGGAGCACCCTTTGAGTCGTCAAGAACAGAAACTGAAGACGAGACGAGCAATCATAGAGGCTGCTTTTAGTTTGCTTGATGAACAGCGAAGTCTGTCCAGTATTAGTTTGCGAGAGGTCGCGCGCGCTGCTGGTATTGCGCCCACATCATTCTATCGACACTTTAAAGATATTGATGAGCTTGGTTTGACCTTGGTTGATGAAGCGGGGTTAAATCTTCGCCAGCTTATGCGTCAAGCGCGATTGCGTATTGCCTCAGGTGGCGGGGTTATCAATACCTCCGTAGATACCTTTATGGAATTTATTTGCGCTCACAGTAATGTATTTAGACTATTACTTCGTGAGCATACTGGCACATCATTGGCCTTTCGAGCGGCAGTGCTAAGAGAGATACAGCATTTCATTGTGGAATTAACTGATTACACAATGGCAACAACCGGACTGCCTCACCAGTTTGCAAATCTGCAAGCCGAAGCGATGGTGAAGCTAGTTTTTAGTGCCGGAGCTGAGGTATTAGATTCAGGGCCTGAACAACAGGCCGTGTTAGCTCAGCGCGTTAAATTACAATTGCGTTTTATCGCAAATGGAGCGAAAGAAGCCGCTGGAATCTAGCGCTTTTGTAGATAAATGCCTGATTCAACATGATGCGTATAAGGAAACTGGTCAAATAACGCGAAGCGCACTACTTCATGGGTTTCTTGCAAAACAGCTAAGTTGTCTTTTAGTGTGTCAGGATTGCATGAGATATAGACGATATTAGCATAGCCTTGAACCATATGAAGCGTATCGTCATCAAGACCAGCGCGGGGCGGATCCACTAATACCGTTTGGCAGTCGTAATCATCTAAATTAATGCCTTCTAAACGACGGAAGCTGCGCTCATTATTTAATGCCTGTACAAATTCTTCACTCGACATGCGCAATATGGTGACGTTATCTATCTTGTTTAAGCTAATATTAGCTTGCGCAGCAGCGACAGATGACTTAGAAATTTCAGTGGCTAAAACTTGGGAGAAATTTTGGGCTAATGGCAAACTAAAATTTCCAGCTCCACAATAAAGCTCTAGTAGATCGCCCTTACAATTTTGAGTCACGTCTAATGCCCATTCGAGCATTTTACTATTTACGCTAGCATTAGGTTGAGTGAAACTGTTTTCTATTTGCTTGAATTTGTAGAGTCTATTATTTACTGGTAACTCTTCTAGGACATAATCTTTGTCGATTAGGATTTTCTGCTTCTTAGAGCGGCCAATTATATCAACCTTAAATTCTGTTCTTAACAAAGCGCATAGATTTTGAGCTTCAAACTCCCATTCCTCATCCAGCGGCTTGTGATAAACCAGAGTCACAAGAATTTCATTGGTTAACGTACTTAAATAATCTATTTGAAATAATTTTCTACGCAAAATTTGATTGTGTTTTAGTAAATCAACCAGTTTCGCCATCACTGCATTTATAATTTCACTTGCTGGAGGAAATTGATTAACTGGATATTTTTGCTTAGTTGTTTGATCAAACATAACATGATCAAGATTATCGCCGTCGTGCCACATTCTGAATTCTGCACGCATTCTATAATGTAATGGCGCTGAGCAAAATGCTTCTAAATCAGGCATTGTAAACGACTGAAAAGCTTGCTTAATACGACTGATCTTATCAGCGAGTTGTTGGTCATAGTCCGCAGGATTAATTTCAGTTGGGCGCAAGGCAATTCTCCAGTTGATCAATTTATCGAGCGCGGGATTGTAAGTGTTTTCAGCGCTTGTGCAATATTAGTTTTTACTTCGAAAGAATTGTACTAAATTTCGACACTATGCGGCCGATACCCTAATAGAGGAAAGTGAGGTAGCTGAAATGAATATTAACGAGATAAAGGCTTTCATGCGTGAAAAGCCAGCACATTTAGGCGAAGCTAATAGCCTGCAAAATCGGTTGCGTGATAGTGGACTGGAGCAAGCGAGCGCGCTAAATGAAGATAAAGCGTCTCTTAGCGGTACATCCGCATCGAAAAGTCTCTTCGGTGCGCAGGTTTTGACCAATGCTTTAAATCACAGTGTGTCATTGGGAATCATTAAACCGGAATTGCGCGTACCCCAGAAAGCTGAACAAGAAAGTGATAACGAGAGTTTGTTTAACTTCGAAGAGGTTGCTCGCAACGTATTGAATTTTGTTGGTGGGGCAATTAAAAACGCACAAGGTAAGGGGGCCGACGATAAAGCACTAGAATCACTGTTCAATCAGGCTAGTTCAGGCGTGCTTAAAGGTATTGGTATGGCTAAAAAAGACCTCGCTGGTGTGATGAATGACGACATTAGCGAGGGTATTAGTCGTAGCCAAGAGTTAATTGATGCAGGGCTGCAGAAACTACGTGAATCGATATTTGGTAATACTGAGGAAGTAAGCAATTCAGCAGCTTCAAAAGTTGCCTTGGAGAACCAAGTGAGCTATCAGCGCCGTGATACAGGTGAATTAAGCATTCGTACTTTAGACGGCGATGAAGTCAATATTCGCTTCGAGGACTTAAAAGGTTTTGAATTAAATCAAAAATCGCTGATTGAAAAAGATAATCAAGAGGTTTTCAAACAACCTGTTGAGCCACCGACAGCTGGCGGCGCTGCCACTACTCCTCAAATGTCATCAATAAATAGCGCGAGTGAGGAGAGTGTTGCAGAGAAAGTTGAATCTTCCGAGTCAACGTTGTCACCAGATAATCTAAGTCAAGGTGAAAGCGTAGCGAGCACCAAGGTATCGACTGTTACCCATTTTGAGCATTTTAACAGCAATGCTCTGTCGTTTACCGTTGAGGGTGAATTAGACGAAGATGAATTAAAAGCTATTGGCTCACTTGTATCTGATGTTAGTGATTTGGCAGACGAATTTTTTCACGGGGATATTGAGTCAGCATTTAACCAAGCGCTTAAATTAGGCTATGACGAGAAAGAATTGACCGGTTTTGCTCTGCAATTAACACGGCAGGAGCAAACGCAATCTATTCAAGCTTACGAGTCGGTCTCACATTTTAGTGAAGACGATCCCCGAGGTGACCCAAATAAAACAGTAAAACCAGTTGCCCATTATTTGGATAAGATGCTTGATGTATTTGAAGAGTCTAGACAAAAGCTTGAAAGTGGGGAGCAATATGACGATCTAATCAACGGACTGATAAATCAAATGGGAGATGTACATACTCCTGATTTAATTTCTGCAATCCAACGTTTCCATTCTTTTAATCAGAAATTATTAAATGGCTTACCATTAAATTTTTCTGAGAGCGGTATAAGGGAATAAGAGACACGTTAGGTGCATTAATAGTCAATGTACCTAACGGATGGGTTAAATCAATCTTCTAAATTTAATTTCTTAAGCAACAACACTGCTTGGGTTCGTGTATTTACTTCTAATTTTCTAAAAACAGCACTAATATGGGCTTTAATTGTTGCTTCAGTGACATTTAGTTCATGGGCAATCTGTTTATTTAATAAACCATCATGAATCAATTTCAATACTTGGAATTGCTTTGGCGTTAGTTCAGCAATCCTTTGGGCTAAATTAATTCCTTCGGCATCTACATCAGCAATTTGAGCTCTTAATTCATCCGTTAACCACGTTTCGCCGTTCATAATGGTTTTTAGCGCGTCAGCAATTAGCAAAGTGGGAGTGGACTTAGGGATAAACCCTTTCGCACCAAAGCTCATAACGTTAGAAACCACTTCAATCGAATCGCTTGCCGATACAACCGCAACAGGTATTTGTGGGAAATCCTGTGTAACACGAATAAGCCCATAAAAATTTTCACAACCTGGCATATGCAGGTCGAGTAAAATTAAATCAATATCATTATTCTCTTGTAGCATATTTAGCGTGGAGTCGAGGGAATCGGATTGCAAAATCTCAACTTCTTCGAATAGCGGACTTAACGCACCCACTAGAGCTTCACGAAAAAGCGGATGATCATCTGCGATTAAAAATTTTGCCATTTATATGCCTTCAATAGATAATTCAATATTAAGATATAAGATTAATACTTTAGTCGTAAATAATGAAGGGATAATTGTTCTCCTTTCTATTTATGTAACACATTCTACCAGAAGGCTTTAGTTCGATGTAACTAATACGCCACTCAATTCGCTTATCTCATGACTTATGACAGGTTATTCAGTGGTTAAGGCAGTTGAATCGGTCAATGCAATTGCTTGGTCGATGTCGGGCGGGTAGAATTGAGCTAATTTTTTTCTAGAAGTTATTAATGCCATGCAAACAGGCAAAGACGCCATCTATTCACAGCCTCAGCAAGTCAGTGGATTTCGCTTTGATGATTCAGTAGCAGAAGTTTTTCCGGATATGATTCAGCGCTCAGTCCCTGGATATAGCACCATCGTTGATGCTATTGGTCAGCTTGCGGGCCGCTACGCTACTGAGCATTCCAATATTTATGATTTAGGTTGTTCATTAGGGGCGGTGAGTCTTGCTGCTGCCCGGTATGTAGAGGCTAAATCATGTAATATTATTGCGGTGGACAATTCACAAGCAATGGTCCAGCGCTGTAAACGGCATGTCCAAGCATACAAAGCCAATACACCCATAGAGGTGATCTGTGACGACTTGCAGAATGTGCGTATTGAGCGCGCTTCAAGTGTGGTGATGAATTTTACCTTGCAATTTATTGAGCCAACAAAACGCGATAATATCATTAAGTCTATATACGACGGGTTAGCGCCAGGTGGTATTTTCATTCTGTCTGAAAAACTTCGCCATGACTCGGAACAAGGTAATGAGCTGCTAGTCGATTTGCATCATGAGTTTAAGCGGCGTAACGGGTATAGCGAACTTGAGATAAGCCAAAAACGCGAGTCGTTAGAGAACGTGTTACGTGCCGAGACGTTTGCAGCACACAAAACACGTTTGAACAATGCCGGTTTTGATGACGTTATTTTATGGTTTCAGTGTTTTAATTTTGCTTCTTTAGTTGCGATTAAAAACTAGTCTTTTCATCACATTATTCAGTAAGGACTATTTTATGTCAGTTATCTGGTTTAATCAGTTTTATAAAGAAATCGCCGATTCACCCTTGAGCTCTTGGCTTGAGTTGTTGCCCAAACAAATTTCGACCTGGCATAAAGAACAGTTACACGGTGATTTCAATAAGTGGGTAAAGTTACTCAGTAAGTTGCCACAAACTACTCCTAGTGTGGTCCAGCTAAAAGATAAAGTAGAGTTTGGGCTTGTTGAAGATATAAATGACTACACTCAAAAACAAATTATTGGTTTACTAAAACAGTTTATGCCGTGGCGTAAAGGCCCATTTTATGTACATGGCATCCATATAGATACTGAGTGGCGATCTGATTGGAAATGGCAACGGGTGCAGCCTCATATACAGTCTTTAGAAAATCGATATGTGCTCGATGTTGGGTGTGGCAGCGGATACCACATGTGGCGTATGTTGGGGGAAAAGGCAAAAATGGTGGTAGGGGTGGATCCTTCCCAATTATTTTTAATGCAATTTCAAGCCATGAAACACTTTAATCCAGACCCTCGTATTCATTTATTACCGGTTGGCGTAGAGCAGTTACCAGAGCAAAATGCGTTTGATACGGTATTTTCTATGGGGGTACTTTATCATCGTAAGAGCCCATTAGATTTTTTACAGCAACTTAAAAATCAGTTACGCCCTGGAGGGGAACTTGTACTTGAAACCTTGGTGGTTGAAGGGGACGAAAATACAGTATTAATGGCCGGTGAGCGTTATGCGCAAATGCGCAACGTTTGGTTTCTACCCAGTACTGATGCGTTATGTTTGTGGATGCGACGCCTGGGTTTCAAAAACGTTCGGGTAGTCGATGTAGCCACTACTACACTTGATGAACAGCGAGCAACGCAATGGATGGACAGCCAGTCGTTGATTGACTTTCTTGATCCGACCGATCATACAAAAACGATTGAAGGTTATCCGGCTCCGTTACGAGCAGTAGTAATAGCTGAACGCTAAAAATTACCTTATTGATTAATAAAAATACGTTTGGCGCGCGTTGGCATGCGGGTTACTAACTCATAGCCTAATGTATCCGACCATTTTGCAACCTCATTAACCGATAATTGTTTTCCCCACAATTCGACTTCGGCACCGACAAGCACATTATCTAGGTGGGTGACATCTACGCATAGCATATCCATGGACACGCGACCCGCTAACGGCGCAATTTTTCCGTTGATTAATACTGGAGTACCAGACTTCGCAGTACGTGGGTAGCCATCTCCATAGCCAGCTGCAACCGTGGCGATAATGCTCGGTTTATTCGCAATCCAAGATGCACCATAACCCACAGGATCTCCAGCATTCACATTTCTTATGGCTATCACCTTTGAACAAAATTGCATGGCAGGGACAAGTGGTAATGCCAATGTGTTCTGTTGATCAAAGGGACTGATACCATAGAGCATGATGCCAGGGCGGTTCCAGGTACCATGACTATCCGGTATGGCCATTATTGCGGCAGAGTTTGCCAAACTGGTGGGTATCCGAACCTTACTTTGCGATATTGCAGCGACGGCTATTTTGAAGTTGTCAAGTTGCTGAATACCTAATGGATGGTCGGGTATATCAGAGGTCGCAAAATGTGTCATTAAGACAATAGAAGATACATTTTGATTGTTTGAAAGCGTTTGGTAGACCCCTAAGCTATCAGTCAAGGGTACACCTAATCGATGCATACCTGAGTCTAACTTCAACCACACATTAATTGGTTTTGACAACTCAGCGGACAGTAAATCGTGAATTTGCTCTTGGCTATGGATCACAATCTGTAAACCTAAATCATCTACTACGCTCAATTCACTCGCGCAGAAGCATCCCTCAAGCAAAAGGATCGGGCTGCGAATATGGTTTTGACGTAAAATAACCGCTTCTTCAATACTCGACACTGCTAGTAAATTGGCCTTATTGGCAAGTGCCCTGGCAGTTGCAACCGCACCGTGCCCATAAGCATCTGCTTTAATAACAGCCAGCGTTTGACTGTTATTACCGGAGGCCGTGTTCCCAACAGTGTGGGCGTAATCGAAGTTCTGACGAATCGCGTCTAGATCAATAGTAATCGAAATGGGTCGTGACATTAATGGAGTCTAATATTGGTATTTGTGTTGACTAAATAGTGCCTGAGCTTGTTGCCAGACATCGCCGACGGTTCCGTTGCCAACTGGCGCACCATCTAGGGTAATGACAGGAGCCACCTCTTTACTAGAACTGGTCAGCCAGAGTTCATCGGCATTTTTCACTTCTTCCATGCTGATAACCCGCTCTTCAACTTCGTATGAGCTATACTCGCGCAGTATTGCTAATAATATCTTTCGTGTTACGCCGGGTAAAAGCTGGTTATCTAATGCAGGTGTAGCAATAACATTGCCTTTAACCAAAAATACATTACATGAACTTGCTTCAGTTAGTTGTTGCTGCTGATTAAACAAAATGGTTTCTTGCATACCCAAATCTTGGCTTTGCTGATAATGCATTACATTGCCAAGGAGTGACGTTGATTTGATGTTGCAACGTTTCCAGCGAAGATCTTCGCTACTGGTTACATTGAACGGCTTAACTTTCGCTTTGTCAGGTGTTGGCGCAGGTGGAATTTCAAAGGAGAAAGCAAATACGGTTGGAGTGACGCCGGTTGGATAAGCATGCGCTCTTTTACTATCGGTGCCCCGACTAACATGCAGATAGATACCACGGTTACCTGCCTCATTTTTATTTAATAAGTTGTCAATAATCGCTTGCCAATCGTTATGGCTGTAGTCAAGTTCAATTCCGATAGAAGCTAAACCGTTTTGCATACGTTCAATATGAGCCATAAAACCAACCGTTTTTCCCAGATAAGTTGGGATCACTTCATAAATTCCGTCACCAAATAAAAAACCGCGGTCCATAGGAGAAATTTTTGCTTGTTCTTGGGGTAGATAATCCCCATTTAAAAATACGATGCTCATAGTAAGGACTCAAAAAAATAGCATTAGAAGAAGGTCGACTGGTCGCGGATTATGCCATGAATTCTGACGTCTAATTAAGCTTCTTTGTTAGCAAATTTGAATTTTTATCATCGACATCTATGTTATCAGGTACAATAAGGTTCGCTTTTATTCCTCAATACAGACAGGTTTTATGCTGCAAATAGGTAAGTTCAACTCATTAAATGTAATTAAGCAGGTTCCTTTCGGGTTTTATCTCGATGGCGGAGACGACAAAGAGGTGCTATTACCCACTAAATTTGCCGATGAAGCCTGCAAAATTGGCGACACATGTCGAGTATTTGTATATCACGACAGTGATGGCAGATTAGCGGCAACGACACAAACGCCATTAGCAGAAGTGGATGAATGTGCATTTTTAAAAGTAGTCAGCGTTAATAACGTCGGCGCTTTTGTTGAGTGGGGTATCGATAAAGACTTGCTCGTACCTTATAGTGAGCAAGATTTCCCAATGGCGGAAGGCGTGTCTTATGTTGTTTTTATTTACTTCGATGATGAAACCGGCAAAGTAGCGGCCTCAACTCGACTACGAGATTTTCTGTTTGAAGAAGGCGAGAACTTTGTACCTAAGCAAGAGGTTGAGCTACTTATTTGCGGGCTTAGTGACATGGGTTACAAAGCCGTCATAAATGGCACCCATTTAGGACTGATTTTTAAAGATGAAGTATTCAAACCGTTGCGTATTGGTGAGAAGACCAGCGGATTTATTAAGCGAGTGCGTGAAGACAACAAGATTGATTTATGTTTTCAGTTTCATGACGATAATGCCCGCAAAGATTTAGCTGAACAAATTATTGACGATTTAGAAGCCCATGGCGGCATATCTACATTAACCGACAAAAGCTCAGCTCAAGAAATATCTAAACGTTTTAATGTCAGCAAAAATGTTTACAAGAGAACACTCGGTGCTTTATATAAGCAAAAACGTATTTTGCTAGATAAATCTAAGATAACCTTAATTAAATAAGACGTTTAAAACACTATTTTGTGCGGAGTGAAATAAATGAAAGCAACAGTTAACTGGCAATCTGATATGAAGTTTATCGGTGAAACAGACACCGGTAAGCGTATTGAAATGGATGGTAATGGTAGTCGAGTGACTCCTATGGAAGCGGTTTTATTGGCAGTAGGGGCGTGTTCTTCAATTGACGTGGTAGAAATTCTTAAAAAATCTCGGCAAGCCATAACCGCTTGTGAGTGCCAACTTGATGCTAAGCGTGCCGACGAAGCACCACGGGTGTTTACGCAGATCCATGCGCACTATTTACTCAGCGGACAAAATTTAAACGAAAAGCATATTCAGCGTGCGGTCCAACTTTCGGCGGAAAAATATTGCTCGGTTATGTTAATGCTTGAAGGGAAAGTTAATATTACGACCAGTTTCAGCATAACTTAAAATATGGACGAGTGTCGTTTCTCGTCCATTGACTCAATTAAACAAGCTGCATTATTGTAATGCGGCGAAAGCTTGTTCAAAGTCAGCCACTATGTCATCGACATCCTCAATGCCGACAGAAAAACGTAGCATATTGTCATTAATGCCCATCTCAGCTCTTTGCGCGGCAGTATTTTCAAAATAAATTGTCTGTGCTACAGGTAATCCTAACGTTCGAGTATCACCTAAATGTGTGGCACAAAGCACAAGATTAAGTTCATTCAAAAACGCTAGTGGATCGATTTTCTCGACTAAATCTATGCTGACAATACCGCCGTAACCTGCAAATAATTCACGGGCTATATAGTGCTGTGGATGACTGGCTAATCCTGGGTAATAAACATGTCGAACATGCTCATGGCCATGCAGATAACTTGCTAAACGCAAAGCATTCTGGCAAATACGCTCGACGCGTAAAGCAAGTGTTTCTAAGCCAATTGAAATGCTATGAGCTGCTTCAGGTGATAATGTGGCACCCATATCGCGTAATCCGCGCTTTTTGATTTGAGTTAGGCCCCATTGCTGCGTATCAGCGGAACGATACATCGGCAGTATATTTTCAAATACCCGCCAATCAAATAAGCCGGTATCAATTACTACACCACCCAGCACATTACCGTGGCCAGAAACATATTTCGTTAAAGACGCTATAGTAAGCGAAGCTTTAACACTTTTCGGCGAGAATATATTGGCTGGTGTCATAGTGTTATCAACGATAAACAGCATTTTATTCTCTTCGCATAACTGACCTATCGCACTTAAATCTGCCACCTGCGTCGCCGGGTTAGCAATCGTTTCTGCATAAACTAGTTTTGTTACTGGTGTCATCACCGCGGCCACATTTTGTACATCTGTGACGTCTACATAACTAATTTGAATACCTAGTCCTTGTAACGTACTGGCTAAACTACTGGTATTACCGAATAGAAACTGGCTCATAATGATATGGTCACCAGCACGTAATAAACTTAAGAGTGTCGCGCTTATTGCAGCCATACCAGTTGAAAAAGTGACTGCGCCAATTCCCTCTTCTAATTCACATAAGATATTTTGCAACGATACGCTAGAAGCCGATGATGAACGAGAATAAACATGGCCTGCGGCCTTGCCTTGGAATACATCAACAAGGTCTTGTGCATTGTCGAAGGCAAATAATACTGAATTATTTGTTGCTTGGTGCACAGCGCCATTTTGCGGTTTATTAATAACTCTATCTGCGTGTACTAAACGGGTGGTGAAACCTTTGTTTTTCAATCTTGATCTCCGCTGGGGGCGTTATGGTAGTCGCTATTTTATCAGGAAATTTAGCATGCTCAGGGCTGAAATACTGTTAAATGCGGGTTAATTCTTGTTAGGAACCCTTCATTTTCTAATACACAAGCTAACTAAACTCGTTTTTTCTCAAAAAATTGCGAGTGAGGTGTTCTATTCGCTATATATAAATCAACTTGCCTTCTCATTCCCCATCAAAGAAAGGGTTCGGCTGAGACAAAGCACACAGTCATTTAATCGGCTTCTCAAATTTTATCGAATATTTGATTAATCAGAAGGTTACTTTAAGGCATTTACCTGCTCTGTTGCCAATATTTAACGGGCCTTGAGAATAAATAACCTGTTTTTGAATACGACGGTTGTTTGTACTTTAGGCGCAAAGCTAGGATGATAATCAGCCTATTTGTTAGCCAAACTGCTAACTTTTAGTTTGTAAAGTGTTGGTCTTTATTAAATAACTAAAAGCGTTAGCGTTCTAAGGTAATGCATCAACCACAGTAGGAGATTATTTAATCTGCTAACCATTTCTTTCTTTGCTGGTCCACTTTACACTAGTCTTGAAGACCCGCTATGTCACCCAAATAGTCGAGATGTTATCCTCAGTGCGTATTACAGCGATTGCCCGAATAAGATAAAAAGGAAATTAGAATTTTGAGATATTTGTTATTTGCTCTGTCCTTGTACAGTGCTATAGGATTTGGTCAGCAAACCGCACAAAATCTTTTCAGTCATTATCAAACCGCACTCTACCAAATTCGTATTATTGAATTGGGCTCCGGTAACAAATCATCCATTGGATCTGGTTTTCAAATTAATGATTCGGGCGTGCTGGTAACGAATTATCATGTTGTTTCAGAGTATATTTATTTTCCTGAAAAGTATCGGATCGAATATCTCGCAGCAGATGGGTCCGTGGGTGATTTGTCTGTGATCAATATTGATGTGGTTAATGATTTAGCACTTGTGCAAGTTCAAACCGATAAAATCAGCACTGATTTTTTTGCTCTATCAGAGTCTTTACCAGAGCAAGGCAGTAGTATTTATTCGTTAGGTAACCCTCATGATTTAGGCATGATCGTTGTGCCTGGGACGTTTAACGGTATTAAAAAGAATAGTTTTTATCAGCGCATTCATTTTACGGGGTCAATTAATCCTGGCATGAGTGGTGGGCCGGTGGTTAATCCTGATGGTCAAGTTGTAGGAGTAAATGTGGCAACCGCTGGGAATCAAATTGGTTTTTTAGTACCGCTAACCAAAGTGTACACATTGCTTGAAAATAGCGAATTGACGCCGTTATCTACTAAACAATACAAACAGACAATCGCGACTCAGTTGATGGAGAATCAACGGCATCTTTTTGAGCGTCTCGAATCGGGCGTGTGGAAATCTAGTCACTTGGGGGGAGCGATAGTTCCCACCCTGGACGAAGAATTTTTGGCTTGTTGGGGGGACTCAAATAGTGCAGATCAAGAAGCGCTGTACTTGTCGGTTGAAAAAAGATGTCGCTTAGATGAAGAAATCTTTCTTCATGGTGGTCTACGTACAGGTGGTGTTGAAATTGAGTTTGAATGGCTTGAAAGCGAAAGGTTAGGGACTCATCGTTTTTATGAATTTTTTAGTGACAGTATTGCTGGTGCCGGCGCGGGAAATCAAGCAAGTAAAAATGATGTCAATAATTATCAGTGTAAGCAAGACATAGTGACCAATCAGCATCAGGTCAAAACCAAAAGTACCTTTTGTTTGCGTGCTTATAAAGAATTTCCACATTTATATGATGTTCTATATATAGGGGCAACATTAAATCATGATTCTCAGGGGTTAATTAGTCATTTTACATTAGCGGGTGTTAGTCAGGATTCGGCTATGCGATTTACCAAACAGTTTATGGGAGCGATAGCATGGCAATAGTGCTCGAATTACTGTCACGTAAAGACCAAACTCTGAAGTATTTTAAATTTAATAAACCTGAAATTTTAGTGGGCCGAGATCATCATTGTGATTTACGGTTAGAAGATCCTTATATTAGTGCGGAGCACATTCGCATACGCCAAGATAGCGTAGACAATACAATTTATTTCGAAGACTGCCAAACTATCAACGGTACATTTGTGAACAAACGATGTTTGGCGAGCGGTAAGCTTGAAGGGGACGATATTCTAAAGATTGGACGAACCCGTTTAAAAGTCGTGAACACTAATCAGCCAGTTTCCGCAGCATTGCCTCTCAGTCAATTAGAGGAGAGTTTGAGTTGGCTGTCGAATAGCGGAATAGCTATATTGCTGACGTTGGGGTACTTAGTATTATCGATGATTTCGGGCTACTTAAACAGTATCGCAGATTACAGTATTTTCGACATGCTCCCCAAAGAAATGGGGCAAATGGCAATACTCAGTGCGTGGCCCGTTGCGTTTGCAGTGATGGGGAAAGTTTTTAATAAAGAAAGTCGAGTAGTCAGTCAGTTTTCTATCTTGTGGCTTACCTTGTTTATTATTTACGGCCTGTATTTAGTAGAGAAATTATTATCGTTTAATTTTAACGCACCCGTACTGTTTTTGTGGTTAGAGCTTGTTGTTTACACCTTTATTCTGTTTGGTTTCGTGTGGTTGTCATTATTTATAGCCTTCCATCAGAACAATCGTCGACGTAACATCGTTAGCATAATGATGACCTTGGCTATTGTTGTCCCCATCGTTAGTATTGGCATGTTAGGAAATGGCGATTTCAGTGCCAATCCAGAATATGATAGCACCATGTTACCCCCAGCCTATCAATTACGCCCAGCATCAGATGTGGCTTCCTTTGTTGAAAATTCTGGGACGTTATTTACAGAGCTTGATAAACAAATTGAAGTCGAAAACTTAAGAGCTAAGCGCAAGGATGAAAAGGCTCATTAATTTGGTATTGAATTGTTATGTGTATATTATTTATTGCGGTCAATCAGCATCCTGACTACCCGCTAATTGTGGCAGCGAATCGTGATGAGTTTTTTGAGCGTCCTACTCAAGCTTCGGCATTTTGGCGAGACTATCCTTATCTATTAGCAGGTAAAGACCTACGTGCCGGTGGCACATGGATGGGTATTAATCGCCAAGGAAAGCTTGCAGCGCTAACCAATATTCGTGATCCGCAGCGCATCGATCCGGATGCGCTAAGTCGAGGAGAGCTAGTAAGTCACTATTTACAGGGCTCACCAGATAGCGAGTCCTACCTTTCTCGTTTGAGTAATGAAGGTGATAACTACAATGGATTCAATCTGTTGTTTGGAGATTGGAACAACCTATACGTATTCAACAATCACACATTACAATCCGAAAAATTGACAACGGGGGTTTATGGCTTATCAAATGCAAGTCTAAATACGCCTTGGCCAAAAATATTACATGGTATGGCTCAATTAACTCAGTACTGCCAAGACCCTCATACGCTAGAGAGTGAGCAGCTATTTTCCTTGCTTAAAAACCAAACAAAGGCTGAAGATGAAGCATTACCTCAAACAGGAATTCCTATCGACTGGGAGCGCAAGTTATCATCAATATTTATACAAACTCCCGAGTACGGAACACGCTCATCTACTTTACTCTTAGTCGATAAATATCAGCATGTAACATGGCAAGAACGAACTTTTAATAATGAAGCGCAATGTGTTGCCGAAAATAGCTATGATTTCGATATAAAATAGCAATATTTTAAGTTCGAAAAATCATCAGGTGGTGGCATAATGTCCACCGTTTTAGCCATCTCACCATAAATTCAAAGGAATATCATGTTTGAAGTATTGCCCCAATTGCCCGCAGATCCTATTTTGGGATTATCGACTGCCTATAAAGCTGACCCTAATCCACTGAAAATCGATTTGGGCGTCGGTGTATATAAAGATGAGCAAGGGCATACCCCTATTTTATCTTCAGTTGCCAAGGCGCAACAGATATTGTTGGCTAAAGAAGACTCTAAAACCTATATCACCCCTCAAGGCGTGCCCGGCTATATTGACGGCATGCTGCAATTATTATTGGGTAAAGGTAGCAAAGTGTTATTAGAAGATCGCGTTGCTGCAGTTCAGGCACCTGGTGGATGTGGCGCTTTGCGTATATTGGCTGAACTGATTAAGCGCTGTAACAGTGAACTAACCGTATGGGTAAGCGATCCTACTTGGGCTAACCATATTCCATTAATCGGAAATGCTGGGCTCAAAATTCAGACGTACCCTTATTTTAATAAAGCTGATGCCAGCATCAATTTTGAAGGAATGGTCGAAACTTTATCTCAGGTTAAATCTGGGGATGTAGTCTTACTGCACGGATGTTGTCATAACCCGACGGGAGCAGATTTAACACCAGAGCAATGGCAAGTCGTATTGGAACTAGCACAGAAAACAGGTTTTATCCCTTTTGTTGATGTGGCTTACCAAGGTTTTGGAGATGGTCTTGAGCAAGACGCCTATGGGCTGCGCCTTCTTGTTGATAACCTACCTGAAGTGGTTGTTGCCGCTTCTTGTTCTAAGAACTTTGGCTTATATAGAGAGAGAGTCGGTTTGGCCGTCATGGTTACTGCCAATACGCAAGCACGTAAAGCAGTACAGACGCAAATCCAATCTATCGCTCGGGGTATCTACTCTATGCCGCCATCTTACGGTGGTGCTTTGGTAGATATTATCTTGAGTGATGAGCCCCTTCGCACAGAATGGGTTGCAGAAGTAGAAGCTATGCGTACACGTATGCAAGCTTTACGGGGTTTATTAGTCGACAAGCTCGTAGAAAAAGGCGCACAAAGAGACTTCAGTTTTGTAAAACAACAAAAAGGTATGTTCTCGTATTTATGCATTACACCTGAGCAAGTGCAAGAAATGCGTAATAAACATAGCGTTTACTTTGTTGATTCGAGTCGCGTAAATATCGCTGGGATCAGCAAAAGTAATGTAGATGCCCTTGCATCAGCTTTAGTTTCTGTTTTATAAATTCCAAATATTCAGCTCGCGCAATTAGCTAGTGCTGAAGCTCTAAATCCTTAGATACAAAAAAGCCGATGCAATGTGAAGTGCCCCCCAATAGTTGGACATTCCAATTACTGGGGGTCACTTCAATGCATCGGCTTTTTTATTTGAGTAATAAATAGTGGGTGATTATTCCTCAACCTTGTCCTTCGCCATGCGTACCTTCAACGTTCTTTCCTGAAACTCAGAATCATTTAGGTTTTCAATTGCCTTCTCGGCACCAGCTGAAGTCATTTCTACAAAGCCGTAACCTTTGCGTTTGCCGGTACGGCGATCTTTCATCAATCGAACAGAGTGAACTTGCCCCTGAAGTTCAAAGTGCTGCTGAACCGCTTGTTCATTTGCGCGATAGGGTAAGTTACCAACATAGAGTGTTTTGCTATTTTCATCATCAGCTTGAACTTCAACAGATGAAGATTCGCCTGAAAATTGTGTACTAATAATGGGTACAAGAATACCGCCAAGTAATAAACCAATCGCTAACGCAAGGTTAGGTTCAAGGTTTGCTGCTATTACTGGTAATAGGAAATAGCCCGCAACAGCGAGGACGACGGCAAGGATTATATTTATTATAGTGGGTGAGTTCATGTGTCTACCTAAAAGATTGTATGTTTATTAAGAATATAAGGCCTAGCTATGTTAACCATTTATTACAAAATCGCCAACTAATAACACTTTACATTTTTCTATAAAGAGGTAAATAGCCATTATATACCCTGAGAATCGATGAATTGTGCACAAAACCAGCATTCAAACATTTTTATTAAATAAAGGGTTGCGCTGTCAGTTTTGATCTCTATAATGCGCCTCTCGCTTCGGGACAGCCGCTAAAACAGCTGCACTGACACTGGGTTTACCCAGGTAATTG
>NZ_WTPY01000020.1:0-20245 GCF_011378905.1 Paraglaciecola sp. 20A4
GTGTCATGTTCACACCTTAATATTTGACGGTTAATTGTCTCTTATTAAAGTGTCCGGTGCCATTTAACCAGAACAGGCCTTAGCATTATGAAGATGTTTTTAGAGCCTAATGATATTTATCTGCACAGCGGCTTTGTGGACTTTAGAAAAAGTATCAATGGTCTGCTTGTTATCATTGAATATGAACTAGAATTATCCCCGTTTAATGACGCCCAGCAAGTTAGTTAAAGTTATTAAGTCTAAGTCACAATTAGTATCCACGGCATCACCGCTAACGATTATTCATAATGGGGTAACTCTGAGTGTGGCGCAGCCAGTTGAAGCCACATGGCTTGCCGATGTCATGAAGGCCTTAGCATTATGAAGATGTTTTTAGAGCCTAATGATATTTATCTGCATAGCGGCTTTGTGGACTTTAGAAAAAGTATCAATGGTCTGCTTGTTACCATTGAATATGAACTAGAATTACCCCGTTTAATGACGCCCTATTTATCTTCTGCAACAAAAAACAAGATAAGCTAAAAATTGTTTACTGGGATAAAACGGGCTTTGCGCTTTGGTACAAAGTGCTGCAAAAAAATCGGTTTAAGTGGCCTACATTAAACGATCTTAGACACATCAGATTAAGCGAGCAGCAGCTCCAATGGTTGTTAGGTGGGTTTGATGTCATTGGGCACCGTACGCTTAATTACACGTCCACGGGCTTATAACGTCAGATCATAAGCACAATTTAACGATCACGATTTAATCTACATAAACTCAACCGTTTAGCCTTGTGTTACTGTAAAATACGAGGCATGAAAGAAGCCCCTAACACACTCCCTTGCGACGTGACCGCCTTACAAGAATTGGTGGTAGCGTTGCGTGCGCAAAACGATGACTTAGTAGCGAAGAATCAGCGGTTAAGTGAGATGTTCAGGCTCGCACAACAAAAACGCTTTGGTAAAAGTAGCGAAGCGTATCCAGGGCAAGGCGAGTTATTCAATGAGGCTGAGGAGCTAGTTGAACAAGCGGTTGACGAAGAAGAAACGATTACGTACACACGTCAGAAGCCCAAGCGTGAAAAAATATCTGCCGACATTCCTCGTGAGCGTATCATTCACGATATTAGCGATGAAGATAAAATCTGCGATTGTTGCCAGCATGCGCTTCATCAAATAGGTGAAGACACCAGTGAAAAGCTAGAGTTTATTCCCGCTCAAGTCAAAGTTATCGTGAATGTGCGTCCTAAGTATGCATGTAAAGCCTGCGAGAAAAATGGCATAACCAATAAAATTAAACAAGCGCCCGTGCCTGCAAGCATTATCCCAAAAGGTTATGCAACGCCTAGTTTACTGAGCCAAATCATTACCAGTAAATACCAGTTCGGGTTGCCGCTTTACCGGCAAGAAGCCATGTTTAAACAATACGGTATTGAATTAAGCCGTAAAACCACCGCACAGTGGATGATGAAATGTGCGGATATCTTACAAAGATTATACGACACGCTGAGACAACGATTGCTCGAACAACCGGTGATTTATGCAGACGAGACCACGCTTAAGGTGGTGAGTGATAACAAGTCAAAATCGTATATGTAGCTATATGCTTCAGGCGCAGACTCACCTGAAGGAAAGCTAAGCGGTACCGATATCGCAAATATCGTGTTGTATGACTATAACGCCAGTCGAGCAGGTCAAGTCGCGATAGATTATCTTGGTGGTTATGATGGCTACATTCACATGGATGGTTACGCTGGTTATCATAAAACACAAGCGACCTTAGTTGGCTGCTGGGGACACGCTAGACGATATTTTACCGACGCACAAAAAGCGATGGGCAAACATAAAAGTGGAAAAACTGACTGGGCATTAAACCATATTCAAAAGCTGTATCGTGTGGAAACGTTAATCAAAGGCAAAACGCCTGATGAGCGTTATCGCATCAGGCAAGAAAAGAGCTTACCTCTGCTTGCAGAGTTTAAAACATGGCTGATTAAATCTAAGGAGCAAATCATTAACCAGAACGATTTAAGCGCGGCCATCCAATATTGTTTAAATCAATGGGAAAAGCTTCAGCGTTATACGCTTGATGGCCGCTTAAGCATCGACAACAATCGCGCTGAGCGGGGAATAAAGCCGTTCGTGATGGGTAGAAAAGCATGGATGTTCTCACAAACAGCAAATGCTAGCGCGGTGTTGTATTCGATTGTTGATACGGCAAAAGCCAATGGCCTGTCACCTTATAACTACATCACCTATCTGCTTGAGCAATTTAGTCAACCCGAGCAGGATATCGAGCGACTTATTCCATGGAATGTTGACTTAGGCTAGACGTCTTTTACGAGACAGTTACAATAAAACGGTGGCAACCGGTCAAGATAATTGACGCTGACCAGTCAAGATAGTTGACGCGCTATAGGCAAGCTGACATAAAATTACTAAAGTGTATCAAAAATGGCTATTCTCAGGCCGTGCTGGTCATGGAAATAAATCTATTCAAACTGAACAAGTTCAACAATATATAGAATAAAAATTTATTGATAACACGCAAGATCATCTTCAGAATCGACTTCTCCCCATCGACCTAAGTAAGGTACTGCTTTAATCGCTAATACTTTACTTTCAATCACTTTCTGCAATGCACCTGTCATGTGCATTTTATCTTGTAAATCAGCTGAAAGACCTTGTTGCAATCTAGCAATTATATCCAATCCCTTAGGCGTGAATTTCAATAATCCCATATATTGTCCCTGTACTTGGTCGACTAATTTAGGTTGATTACCAATTTCGCATAATTCACTTTTATCATTCATTTTGAAGGTTTCGGCATCAGATAACGGATCCTCGAAACGACGACTCCAAATATCCAACCAATTTGGATCATAGGTAATTGCAATATCAGCTTGGGCTTCAATTAGAGAGTTGACTGCAGATGCTTCATAAAAAATATCAGAGTAACTAACAATACAATCGTCTGCTTGCAGCCACTCATAGGCACAATTAAGCGAAGATACCATATTGGTCTTATCCCAACGCTCGTTATAAAACTCAATCAATTCAGAAGATACAAGCATCTCACGGCGATATCCTGTAACTATACCTATTTCAGTAATACCAGCTTCTCTTAGAGCTATTAATTGATAGGTAAGTAAAGATTTTCCATTTAACTTTACTAAACATTTTGGGCTATTCTCCGTTAGCTCCTTCATCCGACTTCCTCGACCAGCAGCTAAAATTAATGCTTTCATCTTTTTCCTAATCTAATCTCATTAATAAACGAAATCGAGTTAACCATGTTAAATCGAAAGGTGTATCCCTTTCAGGGTGCCACATCCAGCCTTCGCATGGCCAATCAGTTTCAGATGTAATGGCTTCTAAATGACCGTCTTGAGCATAGGCCAATGGACGAAACCCTTTGGGAACACTTTTTAAAGAATAATCATGGTAACTATTTACAATGGAGTTCAAATCGCCACAAATTTCATGGTTTTCCGCCACGTGCCCCTTAGCCCTTTCCAATGTAGTGCCTGACCAAATACCAATGAACTGCATTCCACGACAAATCCCTAAAACAGGAATATTCTGTAATTTCGCCCAATCTAAAAGAACTGTTTCAGTTTTATCACGCTCACAAAACTCTCCAATATTATTACCTCCAGAAAGAATAATTCCCGTCGGCATTAATTGTACTAATAACTCCTTTAGCATTTCTGGCAATAATATATTTGGTAAATTGATTGGGATCGCTTCTGATGCAACCACCCATCGACTTAACGCCTGATCTAACGAATCTCTTGTCTCATTTCGTTGTTCATGATGTTCAACTCGCTGGCTGATTAAAATAATCGGTTTATTTATGGTCTGATTAATCATTACATTAACTCAATCTTTTTATCTCGACAATTTAAAATCAATTTTCGAGACTTCACAATACGAGAAAATAGCTGTTCACCACAACCAATTGCAGCAGGAATAGCAAACTCGACACAGCGAATAGCCATATGAGAGTTTGTACCTCCATATTGAGTGATTAAGCCTGCAATTCCTTTAGTAAACAACCAGTCATAACCGGGATCAGCATTTTCGATACATACTATTTTATTACTTAAATCCATAGTCGCAGGTGTACCTAAATCAAGTATAACCACATCGGATTCAACTGTTTCAACCGTAACAAAATTAGCCACACTACGATGGAGAGGAATTACATAAATACCATCTGGATTTGAGATTAAGTGCCCTAATTTTAGAGACTTTGCTTGTTCACAATCTCGTTTAGCTTTCTCTACACTATTCAGTAAAACTCGGTCGATATCATCCAGCAGTGGATTAGTTAAAGTATCGAGTAATAACGTTATATCGAGATAAGAAAGATCCTCTCGAGATAATCCCACTTTCCCACCCCATTGAGTTAATACAGCTAGCGCATCCGACAAGTCACGGGTAAATACAAATTTCGCATATTCACGCCCCATAATAGCTTTACGCATATACTCAAGGAGATTTTCAACTTCTATTGGAAAATCGGCTTCTTTTAACAATAATTGCAGTTTCTTTCGCTCACTAGGGTATAAATTAAATGAGCAATTATCATCCAAAATTGTCTTTTGAACTGACCCTGTAAACAGGTCATTCCGTTCATCATAACGAAGAGATGTAATATCATAAGTTCCGGGTCTTAGATGGCCAAACCTATCTAGAAATTCCGTGTTTTTTCTACTACCATCACATACTTCACCATATTCCTCAGCCAAATCAGTCGTAATCGTATGAATAGATTGCTTGAAAGTTTGCAATCTCTCTACACTCAATGCGCCTCGTTCAACCGCAGAACGTAATAAAGACTCCGCAATAAAAGCATGACGTGCCAAAATTGAAAAATAATAAGTTCCTTGATCACGACAGGAAACTAACAGGTCACGAACTACAGATAATTCAGGGGTAGGACTTAAAACGCGAGATACCTGCACAGCGGCCAATTCATCAATCATCATGCTTGCTTGGCATAGCGATCCACTATCTTGCATAAGTAAAGCATCAAGTGTTAACGAACGAATAGATGTGTGATATTCCTTAAACTCTCTTTCACTTAATAGATCCTTATAGCGGCTATCAAAGTCATGCTCGAAAGTGAAATTCATACATGTCTGAACGACTTCAAATTCGACTTTATCGTGCAATTCAGGAAATTTGTCTAACCTCGTTAACCAACCATTAAGTAACTTCTCTTTTATATTACTAGACAAATTATTAGGTAGAAAAGAATTAAAACTATTTCGCACATCAATATATGGATGATGGTCAATCATTAACATTAGTTCTTCGTTTTTTGGATGAAAGTAGCCCATAGCGGCTCTTGACTCTCGCCAAGTAGATTGGGTAATAAGGTAACGGTAGAGTGACGAAGCCAAAGGTCTAGGTGTAGTACCAATAATTTCTGCAGGATTCCAATCGGGCATCACACCTAATATTGTTTTTTCACCATAGATACCCGATTTTCTTTTCATTATTTGCTGAATAAATTCTACAATATGCTTTAAGGTTCTTACTACTCTTCTCTCTGTAACCGGATGCCATGTATTAAATAAGGTAATTTGTCGCACTTGAAATATATAAACAATCCCTGATTGATTAATAGCAAACTCAATATCAAGAGGAACATTTCCACAGATATTTTCTAGTTCTGCACAAGCCTTTAACAGTGAACGGATTCTAGGAGAGTTAACTTTTTCAAGCTCGGTATCTCGATAAATAAGAACCGTCTTTTGTATACCAATACCACCTGTAATCGTATCGGTTAAACCACTCTCATCGTCATAATTGATGATGTAATAAGGAGCACCGCGTTCTAGATCGTGAGTCATTAAAACACCAGACATATTTATATCGGTTAACATAGGTTGAACCAATATTTGATTGTCTGTTTGAGAAAAGTCACTAAATGAATCGATAACTTGATCAATTGCGCTTATTAATCGTGTTTCATCATTCACAGAAACGTTCAGGCAACTAAGGAAAGCCCCAGCCATAGAATTTTCATGTCCGTCTTCATTTTTAGCACTGCTTCTTATAATTAAGTCATTTTCTGGCGAGAAAACATGGATAGAATTTAAAACTTGAGCGGAATTTCTTCGCCAATCGCCTTCTGAGAAATAAAGAATAGGAAGAATTTTTGCTTGGGTTAATAATGGCTGCAGCTTTGTTAATGTTTCCGATTTAGTACCAAAAACAAACTGAGAATGATGATTGCTCATAAGTCTATTATCTCTTGATCAATCTTTAACAGAGCTAAATGTTTTAACAAAGGGTGAATAATAAAAAAGGGCAAAGAGTCTTCTGTTTGAGTCGTTTTATTCCACTGTTTAAATGGGTCTAACCACTGCTTCAATGTTTCCACTAATAGATCAGCTCGAATTGTACTATCGTACAAATGATCTACATCAATTCCATTTTCTGGAATAGGGTACCTTTTACGAGCAACTATTACTCCCGTGTCAATCTGCTCATCTAATAAAATAGCACTCGCAGCACAACAATTTTCATCAAGAATTTGATAATACAAAGTTGTGCTTCCTCGATAGTCAGGTAACCAACCCGAATGGATATGTAATACAGGGAATTCGCTCAAAATCGAAGCAGGCACTAGTTGTCCTCCATATCCAGAGTAAATGATCAAATCAGGATCAGCCTCTTTAATTAGTGCTAATAAAGCAGGAGCTGAGAGTTCTTGTTCTTCAGTTGATGTATATTTCAATCCATAATTATCTAGGCTTTGCAAAATATCTAATTCTAAGTTTGGGGTGAACATGTTTTGAATCGAAACGTTGCTATGTGTTCTAGTTGACGTGAATTTTGACTTAGAAGTACCATAGACAATAATCTGACAAGGAATAATATTTGCACTACAAAGTGCCTGAATATAAGCAATAGAGCGGGTTGTATGACCACATAAAAGAAGTGTTTTTTTACTTTTTTCTAGGACTATTCCACCGTCATACGTTCCATCAACTACCAGTGTCTGATTAGAGTTCTTATTGAGGGGCTGAGTAAAATCAAGAAATGAATGTGAATCACATTTAAACCTAACAATCGAATGAGCATTATCTTTCTTCAAATCAGACTGCTTTAAAACTGTATCCAAAATCATTTGCTCGGCAATAATAAGCCACTCGAGGTGTGATGATTGGCTCCTATTCAATTGTGATTTTTGCGAGAGCAATGTATCTACTAATTTTAATAATCCATTGATATATTGAGATATTGGCTTTATCGCCCAAGCACGAATAAGGGACTCAGCCAGCAATAAATAAAGCTCTAATTTTTCATAGCTACTTTCGCTAACTATTCTGTGTGGCGCTTCAATCCCATAAAATTGATAGAGGCGTTTACTCACTTCAAATTTTTTTAACATCCGCGGTAACCAATAAACAACATGTTTAGACATTTTAGCTTCAGTTCTGAGATCCAAACAAAGCTGTACTAAAATATCCTCTGTTGAATATTGACTAGTATCAGGATCATTTAAATGAATGGAATTTGAAGGGAGCTCTAGATACACAGGAGAACGGCATTGGGTCAGATAAGAAGATCGGGATTTATGCCAATCGAAGATGAACCCCAAACCTAAATAAGGGGTGTACATGTAGCTCTGCGGTAAATTAAGTAACGGACCGTTACAATATGGATAAGCGCTCACATTCCTTCCTTAGTTACAAATAGAGATGATTTTATCAACATAACTGCTGACATCTTCTAATTTTTGACTGTTTTTAATGGTTAAATCAGGGGAGCAAGGAGGTGTATATTGAATATCAATGCCTACTACATTTGCTTGTTCACCGCGTAATGCTGATTGATATAAACATTTATTATCTTGAGCAATTAATTTATCAATCGATACATCAATAAAAACTTCTCTATAATCAGAAAATATTTCTCGATTTTTAAGATTAATATCATCAAAAATACCTAAGTTACAACAAACTACATCTAATCCTTGCATATCTAACCACAAACATATTTCTTGCAGTCGCTCAGCACTGATTCGTCGTCCGTTTACAGAATAGTCCTGGTAGGACTCGTGTTTAAATATAGCCCTAATACCATCCCCATCAACTAAAACAGTTGCCTCTTTCTTTAACTTTACTCGCTGGTAAAATGCACTTCCTATTGTTGTTTTACCGGAACCCGATAAGCCAATTAACCAAACGACCATTTTTACTCCATAGGGATAATTTATAAGTTATTGAGTTTACTACTTATAACTATCTGATAATTTTGACCAAGTCCAGTACTCGGGCTCTTTATTATGCACTAACGCGTCGAATAATTTAGGCTCCTTATTTTGCATAGCCAGAATCCAATCCCTTTGTTTATTAATGAAACTTTGAGCATGTATCTCATCTG
Source organism: Paraglaciecola sp. 20A4 (assembly GCF_011378905.1). Lineage (GTDB taxonomy): Bacteria > Pseudomonadota > Gammaproteobacteria > Enterobacterales > Alteromonadaceae > Paraglaciecola. The sequence goes on from NZ_WTPY01000020.1 coordinate 8,388, forward strand.
TAATAATACCTTCAATATAAAAGCGTTTTTTTTCAAAATCAGGTTTTGAATTTCCTCGAACCCAAATATCTTTTCCTGAATTACGTATCATTTGATAAAAAGAATAAAATTCATTTTGACTTATAAATCGAACTGATTTTCCTGTCCCAATATAAGAATCCTCTTGTTCACCTAAGCTGACTGAATAATCAATGACAGAAATTTTTGCTTTTGATACAAAGTTAAATAGTTCGTTTGCAGAATTAATTGCGTATAACAAAGTAATTCCCTTTGCAAAAAAAACATCATAACTTTCTGATAAGTCAGATAATACTATGCCAGTTTTTACTTTATATTCACAATGCATTTTTTTTGCCATGAAGTTAAAAAATGAAGATATATCTAAACCAAACCAATTGATGCTTTCTAAGCTGTTAGCCTCTTCAAGGTGTGGTAATAAGATTTTTTCAAGTCTACATATAAACTCTATGGTATCTATGCAACCAAAAAGTGTCTGTCCCAATTCAAGAAAAGAATCACCAGCAACATCCAATGCGATTTTTTTGTTTAAATTGAAAACAAAATCATTTTCATGATGAATCTCACTTTTAAATAAGTAAATTATGTCGTCAATATTTCCAGCCTTTAACGCATCAGTCATCTGTTTATATGCAAAGATATCATTAGAATAACGAGCGTGCATGAGCCAATCATAAGCTTTTTCATTGACCCGAAAATCGTATACTTCCTTATTGCCTTTATGAGAATCGATAGAACCAAACTCAAGGTAGGTAAAGATCTGTTTTGGCGATGGTTGATTATTTCCTTTCGAGTTCATAACAAGTGCCTTTTATATATTTTTTAATGTAAGAATTAAATGAGATATCAATTACTGACTTAAACGAAGCGACAGCTACCAAATTGGCTAATAACTATTTTTCAGATAATAAATTTAACAAAAAATTATTAATTGGATCATTCACAAACCCAAACAATTTGTTTTTGACATTTTTATTGATAATCAAGTAATTTACAATTTCAATTACAGAACCTTGTGAACCAATGATGATATCTTGTGAAAAGTATTCTAATTTATCAGGGTGAAATACTGGGATACCCATAAATGAACTATTTTGCTTTAATTCATCACCATCAAAAATTGCAATAGGATTGAAGTTTCTATTACATTGATTGGACAAGATAATAGACTCTGTAAAAGCGCCCGCACCGTAAAAAATAATATCACCACATTGAACATTCGAACCATCATAAAAATTAATGATTTTCAAATCATTCCACACAACATCATTAATCTCTTCCATACTTTCTATCGAAACCTGATAATGGTCCCGTAACCACATTAATTCATGTGTGACGCTAATTTCACCATTGTCAATGGCATCGCAACAGAACTCAAACGCCACTTCCCCCCTCATTTTCCACCAAACCTTACTTTCTACTGAAAGCAAGTCAAAGTCTTCATGGTGAACTAGCTTATAAAAAGCAGTAAAGCCTAAAGGATAGTAATACTCCCTTACATTACTGTTTCTAATATAGTTTTCTGCTAATAATAAAAGTGATAACGCAGAATGGTTTGCCATCACTCCAAAAGCCATAGCAAAAGGCCCGAACGGTCGGTTTGAAACGATTAATTGACGTAACTTAAAATCAACATCTTTTGAAGTTCCTTCGTTTAGAAAATAGGTAGTCCATTCCGGTAACACTTGACCACTAACAATATGTTCAATATTGTCAACGAGGTAATCAAAAGAAGCGCCAGGGTTGTATATACCCGCAGCTAAACATCTTTTTTTCCGGCCCCCCTCTGAAGTATCAAAACGACCATTAAGCGCTTGATTTAATACATCAATAAAATGAATTTTATCTGTAGTAAAGTAACGTCCATCATGCCCATACTGCAATGAATAACTGGGATCCAATTTATAAACTATCGTTGGACAACCCGTAGCAAGGTCAAAAAGATGATTATAGTACTCCCTGTGAGTGACCATAACGGCCCCCCTTGCGTAATCATCGATATATGAATCTGCATCGCTGTAATAAAAATTTAAATATCCTCTGCCCAAATTAAGACATTCTATGACCTTAGGATGCTTATTATTAAAATGATGAACTCGGAAAATGATCGTTTTATCAGGAAATTCATCCAGCAATGTTTTTAATGTTTCAAAAATAACATCCACTACCCAATATTCTTCAACGCTTAATAAAGAAAGGTGATAAATAATAGCTTTTTTAGGGCCTGTCAGTTTTGATACTGCATTAAAAAACTTGTCGAGCTTTGGGAAACCAAAAGGCAATTCCGAAACGAAGGGCTGTTGATGCAAGCGCATCACTGCTGGAAAACTGTTGATGTATTTCTGTGGTGCTAATTTAGGCTGTTTCCTTGCGCCTAATACATAGTCAAAATAGAAGCCTCCCCCATAGACACAAAGTGTAGATTCTATGGGAACATCAGTGCCATGTGGTAAACCGATTCTAGTAATTTTTGATGGTATATACTCGTAAATCGATTTATTAGACTCAGGGATTACTATGACATCCAATAAATCTATTTCTTTACACTCATCTCGACGGCAAAATAAAAAGGGCACTTCCGGATAATGCTTTTCAAACCATTGTCTATGAATATTAGTTTCATCATTAACAATAATTCCTATACAATCTACCGATGAATACTCATTTAAATCTTCAATGTATTGAATTAATTGATTAGCAATTGCTGAATACTCAACAATAACACCTAATTTATAAATATTAGAATCTAGTTTTTTCCAATATTTTTTTTGTAAACCAATACCTGAAATCAACGATTCATCCCCTTGACAAATACCAAAACAACTTTCTTATTTGATTCTTTTCAAAAATCCATCAGGGGCAACGGTAATCAGTAACTTATTTTGGATACTCTTATCAATCTCAAATTCAGAGTGTGATTTAAGATACTCCCTAACAGCTGTTTTAGGATTATTTCCACGTCCCCATGGACGGTCTGGAAACATATTTTCAGGCATATTTTCAATTATGGTATCGAAAACCACACAATAGCTACCAACACTTGTTAAGGACGCGTAAGCATTTAGCTCAGCGATAACATGATCATGAGTATGGTTAGAATCAAGACAAATCAAAACTCGCGAATAATTCGCAGCGAAAGCTTTAATTTGAGCAATAATATCAGGGTCGATGCTAGAACCTTGTATCATTTCAATCCGCGAAGACATGGGGTGCGCTTCAATGGCTTCTCGGTTATGTGCGCGGATATCAATGTCTATACCTAACACTTTGCGCTTTGATTTTTTAGGATCCAGCATTTTGCCTGACTCGATCGCTTCGCACATATCGAGTTGAGCTAACATAGAAGCACTAAAAATTAGAGAGCCGCCATGAGCAATACCTGTTTCAATGATAAGATCAGGCTTTACTTCCCAAATTATTTCTTGCATGGCGACAATGTCTTGTGGGTACTGAATTATAGGGCGACTTTGCCAAGTAAAGTGATAAGAGTATTTAAATTCATTTGCCAACGTAAACCACATATTGGTCTGCTTTAAAAGGCCATCACTTTTCGCCATGCCCTCTATTTCAGAAGAACATTCTTTAAAAAAATTATTATTCACTTTGCAACCTTTTTAATTTTAATAGTTACTTCATACTTACTACCATCATCAACAAACCAGCAAGATGGATGGCCATTAAATGTTCTGGCTCGTAAAAGATTTAATAAATCACGAGCTCTATATTGTTTCTCTAGGTTAATTTGACTCGCTTGTTCGAGTTCAGATGATTGGTGAAAACTACCCAGGCTAATATCCTGTGGTTTACACGCTGTGTGACCACTTTTTAATTTTATATATGCAAGTTGAAACAAATCAACCATCGATGAACTAGCTTTCTTATATAAGCTTTCACCATTATCTGTCCAATCGTAAGGGATCTTTTTCTGCAGAAGAATCGCACCAGAATCAATCGATAAGTCAACAAAATGTATACTTACTCCGAATGGTACTTGCTCGACTAACGCCCAGAAATTATAATTTTTACCTCGATTAAACGGTAAATAACTAGGGTGGGTATTAATAAACCCCTGTTTTGCTGATTTAATTAACTTTTTTGTTATGATGTGTGGCCACCAAGCTAGAATCCCTAGATCAATATCACAAGGTAATCTTTCATAGAAGTTCTTATCCTCTTTATTGAAAACATGCGTTTCTATTTCATTTTCTTTGGCAAGAACTGATATATTATTTTCAGATGCGGTGATGATCATAATAAGATCATCAATATAGTTAGTTATCAAATAGGATACTATTTTTTCCCCCACGTCCCCATCAGCAAAAATCACAACGTTCAAGATATAACCCTTTGTATTACCTGAATCACTCTATTTTGATCTGTAATGGTCATATCAAAATAACTCGGGAGATTTATTGCTCTAGAGTTTATTTTCCATGAGATGGAATTATGATGAGGTCGGTCAAACATAGGCAAGCTTGAAAGTGGATAGAAAAACACTCTAGCATCAATATTTTCTTCAGCAAAGGCGAACTGCAGCCGTTCACTAGTTATCTCTGATTCTTCTGTAAAAACCACTGTAGGCATCCATACTCCATTGACAACTCCGTCTGGCTCAGGGTTCATGATTAAACTGGGAAATGATGATAGATGCTCTCGATAATGTGTAAAAATTTCTCGCTTTCGGTCTGTCAATTCTTCAATACGTTCCATCTGCGCGCAACCCATAGCAGCTTGAATGTTCGACATCTTATATTTGAAACCAATTAAATCAGGCCAAAACTGCTTCGTTTGCCCACGGGCACGACCATGATTGCTCAGTGTAAGCACGTGTTCATACAATTCAGCGTCATTGGTGACAAATATTCCACCTTCACCAGTCGTAATGGTTTTAGTGCCATGAAATGAAAAAGCACCAAACTTGCCCATTGAGCCTGCTCGCTTACCGTGGTAGACGGAGCCTATCGCTTCAGCAGCGTCTTCAATCACCGGAATGCCATACTTTTCACCTATGGCTAATAGCGCATTCATTTCACACAAGTTGCCATAAATATGCACAGCAACAATCGCTTTGGTCCGAGGGGTTATAGCTTTTTCAACTAAATCAGGATCTAAACACCAACTGTCGGCTAGAATATCCACAAAAATAGGTTGTGCACCAAGATGGATTATTGGAGAGGCGGTGGCTATCCAATTAGTATCGGCCAAAATTACTTCATCGCCTTCACCTATGCCTAAGGCGGACATGCCCATATGGAGCGCGCCGGTGCAGCTAGAAGTAGCAATAGCGTATTTAACACCTAGATGCGCCTTAAACGCTTGCTCAAAACATTCAATATATTCATAACACTTTTCGCCCCACCCATTTTGAGCAGCATCTGTGGCATAACGAACTTCTAGTTCAGTGATCGACGGTTTAGTGTAGTGAATTCGATTAGTCATTGGTTTTATTGCTTATTTTTTTTACAAAGTAGATAGTTTGATCAATCATAAATGGTTACTTGCGGTACTGCTGTTACAAATTGTGTACCCAGTTTAGAGAGTTTGTCATTTTGCTGTTTAAGCTCTGTAGCAATATTCCAAGGAAGTATTAACAAATAATCAGGAATAAACTTAGATAAAGAATCTGGAGACAAAATTGGAATATGGCTACCTGGCATATACTTGCCTTGTTTTGCGGTTGCTGCATCACAAACGAATGGCAGTAAATCTGGTTTAACTCCAGCAAAATTAAGTAACGTATTGCCTTTAGCTGCAGCACCATAAGCTACGACAGTTTTTCCGTTACGTTTTTGTTCAAGTAAAAAAGTTAACAAATCATTTTTAACGTTATCTGCTCGGATCTGAAATTGTTGATAAGGAGCTAAAGTTTGTAATCCATTTTGTACTTCGAGCGCCAACATACTATTAACGGCTTCAGTATTAGAACGCTTATCTTTTGAATGACATCCATAAACCCGCAAACTTCCACCATGAGTAGGCAATGTTTCAACATCCCAAATGCGCAAGCCTGCAGCTGCAAAAATCTTGATCACGGTATACAAAGATAGATAAGAAAAATGTTCGTGATAAATTGTATCAAACTGCACCAGCTGTATTAACTGCATTAAATGTGGAAATTCCAATGTAATAGTTCCGTGAGTTTTTAATGCCGCTTTCAGCCCTCGGGTAAAATCATTTATGTCTGGCACATGTGCATATACATTGTTGCCAATAATTAAATCAGCTTGTTGTTCCGTTTCCGCAAACTGCCTACCTATGGTTTCGCCAAAAAACGTCCTTAATACTGGGATTCCTAACTTTTCAGCCGCAGAAGCAGTACTTGCAGTCGGTTCAATACCTAAACAAGGAATGTCAGCTTCTACAAAATTTTTCAGTAAATATCCGTCGTTTGAGGCAATTTCTATCACATGACTGCGATTGTCCAGTTTAAGGTGTTTTATAATAGCCTTTGAATAATTAGCAGCATGCGTTAACCAACCGCTTGAGGTGCTTGAAAAATAAGCGTAATCGGCATTAAATAGTTCATCCGCTTGTGCATAGTCTTCAGTTTGCACCAACCAACATTGCTCGCACACTTTGACCTTAAGTGGAAAATAAACTTCTGGTTGTTTGAGCTGTTCAACCGTTAGGTAGGCGTTTGATGGCGGAGCAAAACCCAAATCTATAAAATTGTGCACTAACTGGGTTTCGCAGTGTCTGCATTTCATTTGCGTGCAACTCCTGAATACTCTAAATCTAAAAGGGGAAACGCTCTATCTCGTGCAGAACACTCACTAATAGGCAATGGCCAATTAATGGCTAATCGAGGCTCAAAGATGTTAATTCCAGCTTCAGCATTTGGTTCATAAGCCGCTGAATGGCAATAAAGTAATTCAACGTCATCACACAATGTTTGAAAACCATGGGCAAAACCTTCGGGGATTAACAACGCGCAGCCATTATCACTGGTTAATTTTTGTGCATGCCAATGTAAAAAGGTAGGCGAATCTGCTCTTAGATCCACGACTACATCCCATATCTGCCCTTTTAAACAACTCACCAACTTCATTTCACTAAAGGGTGCCTGCTGAAAATGTAATCCTCGTACTGTGCCTTTTTTAGCCGTATAGGTATGATTGATTTGAGCAATAGGTTCATGCCAACCGCATGTTGCTAATTCAGAGGCGCAAAATACCCGAGATAAAAAACCACGTTCATCACCAAGTAGTTGACGTTCAACTTTTTTTACCCCCTCTAGTGGTAAATCAGTGATATCAAAACGACTCACAACAAAGCCTCATAAGCTTCAATATCAGTAGTGCATAAATCGAATGCAGTTTTCCCTTGATTTTCGTCTCGATACCAATCAAAGGTTCTTTGTATTGTTTGGTTTAATGGCCAGACCGGATGATTTTGCAACAGATTAGTAATCTTGCTTGTATCTAGCATCAGCACCCCTGCTTCATGTAAGCCATTATTCTCTTGATGATAATTAACTTCACCAGCACCATAAACATTGCGTGCGATGTCAATAACTTCACGTACAGTCACAGCTTCATTAGCATTAGGACCAAAATTATATGCACCAGCCAACCCAGGTTGTAAATACAATTTTTTCGCTAATTGCATATAACCGAATAACGGCTCTAATACATGTTGCCATGGGCGAATTGCCTCAGGGAGTCGTATTTCTAAGGGCTTTTTATTTTGCCAAGCACGCACTGCATCGGGAATAAGTCGATCTTCCGACCAATCTCCACCACCAATAACATTTCCTGCGCGAGCCGTGGCTAAGGCAACACCTCGTTCAGCTAAAAAGGCTTGTCTAAAACTGGCAATGACTAATTCACTTGCCGCTTTACTAGCACTGTATGGGTCATGCCCCCCTAGACGAGCATCTTCATTGTAAGGATGTAAACACTCGTTATTGTGATAAACCTTATCTGTTGTGACCATAACTACCGACTTAACAGTATCCACTTCTCGTAGAGCTTGCAGTAGATTAGCCGCCCCCATTATATTGGTTGAAAAAGTATCCAATGGTTGCAGATAACTAGCACGCACAAGTGGCTGAGCGGCAAGATGAAAAATAATTTCAGGCTTTGCTTTTTGTACTAAAAAAGTCAGCGCAGCTGAATCTCGAATATCACAAACGTGGTGTTCGCATAAACGTTCGATATTTGCTCTAGAAAACAAATTAGGTTCAGTAATAGCTGGAAGGCTAATTCCAGTAATTTCTGCACCTAGCCGATGTAACCAAAGAGTTAACCAACTACCTTTAAATCCGGTGTGCCCTGTAATTAGTACTTTTCGTCCACGGAAAAAGTTGGCAGATGAGGGCATTACCATAATTTCCAAGGAGGACTTTTAGATTGCCATAAATCTTCGAGCTTATTTTTATCGCGCAAAGTATCCATCGCTTGCCAGAATCCATGGTGTTGATAAGAACTCAATTGACTTTGTGCAGCGAGGTGGTGCAATGGCTCACCTTCAAAACTACTTTTATCATTTTCAATCAAGTCAAATATTGTTGGTTCAAGTACAAAAAAGCCTCCATTTATCCAAGACCCGTCACCTGCAGGTTTTTCTTTGAATGTTTGCACTATTCCGTCCTTGATATTCAAAGCACCATAACGCCCAGGAGGCTGAATAGCGGTAACAGTGGCTATCTTCCCATTGCTTTTATGATGCGCTAATAGTTGAGCTAAATCGATATCAGCAACACCATCACCATAAGTAAAACAAAATGTTTCATCACCAATATAGTCTTTTACTCTTTTCAAACGCCCGCCTGTCATACTGTGCTCGCCAGTATCAACTAAAGTTACACGCCAAGGCTCTGCATGTTCTTGATGCACTTTCATCTGATTAGTGCGCATGTCAAAGGTCACGTCAGACATATGTAAGAAGTAGTTAGCAAAGTACTCTTTGATAATATAGCCTTTGTATCCAAGGCAAATGACAAAATCATTAATTCCATGATGTGAATATATTTTCATGATATGCCACAGAATAGGTTTACCACCAATTTCAATCATGGGTTTAGGTCTTAGGTGAGACTCTTCACTTATCCTTGTGCCTAAACCGCCAGCGAGGATGACTGCTTTCATAAATTTAGTATCCTTGTGTTACGCCGTCATTTGGTGTCAGTGATTCAACCCCCAAGGAGTTTTGTAGTATGTCTATGATTTCATACTCAACATATCGCTGCATTCTCTCATCACCTTTATACAAAAGTGCGAAATCATCGAGATAGTATTTTACATAATCATATTTACTTAAGTACTTATCGGTTCCGGTGATCCTTTTTGTGTAGGCAGCATACGATACATCCCTATTGTGAAAAAACCGACGAAAATAACCTTGGACCGGCATAAAATATAATCTGCCAAACCACAATAAGCGACTAATGATAATGTGGTCGTAGGATTTAGTTTCTCTAAATTCAAACCCATTAAGACACTTTCTTCTAAATACAGACTGAACAATAGTGCAGTCTGATAATTGGCGGACGGACTGAATATAACGCCCCAATTTTTTAGGGCTGAAATTGTACATCGCAGACATTGAAATTTCAGGTGCACTATCGTCTACAAACTTATATGGAATGCCGCAGGTTAATGCAATATCAGGATTAGAATCTAAAACATCAATCGCACTATTTATGTAACCATCTGAAATATAATCGTGACCACCTAGCCACATGAAATATTCAGATTTACAGTTCTCGAATAGAAGCTTTGAATTAATAAATGCACCAATATTTTCATTCTGTCTAATTAATAAAAACCTAGGATCATCACCAACAATTTCATTACACTTCTCCCATGTTCCATCAGTAGAAGCATTATCTGAAACAATATAAAGAACATCCGAACGATTTGGTTGCTTTTTTAGTGAGATTAACGTTTCTTCGACATGCAAATGTTCATTATATAATGGCACGCCTATGCACAATTTATATTCAAAATTAAGTTTATCATTCAACATTTAGCCCCCGCTTAAGGTATTTTAATTTTTATTGCTAGCAAAATACTCATAATGTTTAATAGAGCATAAATAAATTTTTATGCCGACATCTGAATTCGGGTCTATATCAATATCTTTTTCTACAATATTTAACAAATGACCAACCAAACAGGTCTCCTTTTAAGAACTCACAAACACCAAAATTTTTAATGAATATAAAAACCCCCTTCAAACCGAACACTCGACAGTGTCTTCTGTAACTGTCGGCCAACACTGTTCTAAAATAAGCTGGGTGGTATTTTTTAACCCTATTATTTATTTTTATTGCAGTTAAATAAAGGCACAAAACCTGTTTCGCTTCGCTCTTTGATACACGGTCTTGGGGGAATAAACGGATACTCGTAACTAAAGGCTCAGGGACATCAACGCCTAGCTTTTTGAAGTTTTCAGCGCAAACTTCTTTAGCCGAAAGACGCTGATTCTCAGCGTTGGCTTGGCTCTCCTGGCCGGCATGATGACGATAATAATTCGTCACACAAGGTAAATTAATCAGGGTTGATACTTCATTTAGTGCAGCCCACATGCCATAGTCAGACGCACTTTTAGATGGAAATGTCGCGAATGAAAAGCCTGACTTTTTTAAAGCGCTTATTCTTATCATAGCCATGTTAGACATAACATTCTGAACAAAAAGATGAGCTTTAATTTTATCACTATTAAGAGGCGGCTCGCTCACTCTGTTGGTGTCTATAATCTTCATTGCTCCACTCACCCCTCCATATTCTTTGTTTTCTGAAATACGCTCAAGCTGAAGCTGTAACCTTTCAGGTGACGCAATATCATCGGAGTCCATCCAAGCAAAAAAATCCGTCTCCACAAGGTTGACCAATTTTTGCCGACTTTGTAAGATTCCTAAATTCCCATTATTTGAGAAAAGCTGAATCCTAGCATCAACTTGCATGAACTTTCGAATGATTTTGGTACTCGCATCTGTGGAGCAATCATCTAAAATGTAAAAGTAAAAATCTTTAAATGTTTGCGCCAAAATAGACGATATTGCTTGAGAAATGTACATTTCAGAATTAAAAACGGGCATGAGTACAGTTATTTTATTCAAAGTATTCTACTTGTAATTTGGTTATCTATGAATATTAAGCATATGTCAATTACAGCCTCAGATTAAGCTACTGAACTGAGCTATTCCTTAATTTAAGGTTCTGCTGGCAGTTTTTCCTATCATTTTCGGTACTTAATTAAGCAAACTATTGTTGTTCTTTCGTCTATCATGACATTTAATATCTAGCTTCATGACAGTCGTCATAACATCAGCACTCAACATGTTGCGTTTCTCTAGTTTGATGTAAATTGTTTAGTTCCTCTTTGCTAACGTGCTCTAAGACCTGATCTTGGATAGTAAGATAACCCTTTTTGCAATCAAGGAAAACATACTCGTCACTGCCAAAAAAAAATCAAAGTCAAATATTCGTACACCTGTGGTTCATCAAGGTTTATTTTACAAAAAAATAGCCACCGATAAGCATACTCTTTATCGACATCAGGGGTGTTCACCTTTAATAATTTGGCAAGTGACTTTAATAGCGAACCTATTTCAGTTAACTCTTAAATAAAGACGCAGTGCCAACCAGTAAATTTGGCAAATAACTGATGCTCGTTTTATCTTAATTCCAATTTTGAGCATGTAAAAAACGATAAATGGCTTGCTCCGACTTTTATAGGGGTATTACAGCCGCTGTTGACTTATATACTGAGTTTTATAATCCAAAAACACAATGGCATCATTTTTAAGATACTTCTCAAAATAGTATTCGAGGTTCGAATTAGTCATATATTTTTTACAAAAAACTAACCATCTATACTGAAATTCATAGTTA